>CAJTAL010000014.1 GCA_910574285.1 Lachnospiraceae bacterium
GTTACTTTCTTCTTATCTGATTTTAGTACTCCTTCTGGAGTGATTACTCCAATATAAGTATCTACAGGCTGGGGATATTTCTTTCCGGGAACCCGCCTTGATGTTCGCTTGTATAGATAATATTTCTCCCCCTTTCTCTTGACTGTGGTTCCCCTGTTTTTGGCATAATATCCTCCTTTCAAACATCATGTTTTTCCTGATTTCAACATATAGGTATATTACACCTATACTTATAGATATTATACCTCTACAACAGCAAAAAGTCAAGGGTAAGAAGCTATTCTGTATAACAGCTTTTACCCTCGATAAGTCCTATGTTCTGCCGCTTATTTATTTTTCTTCATGAAACAACCCTAACTTCTTATCCGGCATATTCTTATCCAGAACACCTTTTATCATATCGGTAAGCTTCTCTGGTTTCTCCCCCGCATCTCCCGGCAGTTCCCCGAGCGCCGCCACATGTTCCCGGGGCACCATGATCTCTAACTGCTGCCTCAGATTATCTATTACAACCTCGTCGTGCTCGCCGCCGAACTCCCCGTCCAGCGTCCACGGAATCTCCTCCAGGGACTCGAACGTGATATGCCCTGTCTTGAAGGTATACATATGCTTCGTGTCTACCTGTTCAATCAGCAGCGCGGCGATAATCTCCTGCAGCGCAATGGGATTCTTCGGCTTCTTGATCAGCGTCACCTCGAACTGGCCGTCGTCAAACACAACATTTTTTCCGATCATGTTGCGGAATCCCCCTACGGAGCGGGAATTGGTCACCATTCCGAGAATAAATTCATCCTCCACCTCTTCCCCGTCATGAGTCACTTTGATCCTGTAGGACGGCACATTGAAGAGTCTTTTCGTTCCTTCCAAGACATACGCCAGATGACCCAGGATATTCTTCACTTCCTGTTTTGTCTCATAGGATACGTCCGTAAATATACCAAACGCCGCGACATACACGAAGACATCATCGTTAAATTTTCCCACGTCGCAGGGAAATACAATCCCGTTCACCGCATTGTCGGCCGCTTTCAGGATTCCCTTGGGTATGTGGAGGCTGTTGGCAAAATCATTCGTAGTCCCTGTGGGAATATATCCCAGCGGTATCCGGGTTCTCCTCTGCATCATCCCCGTCACCACTTCGTCAATCGTACCGTCTCCCCCGCTGCAGACAATCAGGTCATATCTGTTGGCGTCAAATTCACGTATCTTCTTATAGGCATCCCGGTACGCCTGCGTAGGGTATACCACTACCTCGTAATCCGCTTTCACGAAAATATCGATAATATCCGATAACTGGGGCTTCAAAAGTCCCTTCCCTGCACGCGGATTATACACAAACAACATTCTCTTCATAGACTCACTTCCCCTTTCGCATGTCTCATATAACACGACAGAGGGCATTCTCATGCCCTCTGTCAGTTACCTGCTATGTATACTCATTCGGGCTCCTCTCAATCACATCCATACCGAAAATCTGCGTCCTGCAGTCTTTCCGCACAAGATGGTATCCGCAAGAATGGATACTCCCGATCATGTACCATTAAGAATTAGCAACCAGGAAATCTTCGATTCCCGCCACTGCCTCATTCTCGTCATGCCCTTCCGCCACAACCGTGATACTCTCACCTTTCTGCAGCTTCAGGCTCATCATCCCCATGATACTCTTCGCATTGATCTTCTTGTTATCAATCTCAATAAATACCTGGCTTGCGTACTGGCTTGCTTCCTGAACCAGGTGTGCAATAGGACGATCTTCCATATCCATATTGTTTTGAATCGTAACAGGTTTCTTTGTCATAAAAAATTGTTCCTCCTTGCTATTCCCTTAACTTAACTGCTATCTCACTCAACTTTCTGAGACGGTGATTCACTCCGGATTTCCCCACTGGCGTCTCCAGGAGTCCTCCCAACTCTTTTAAAGATGCATCCGGATATGCAAGACGCGTAAGGGCGACGTCTTTCAATCCCTCAGGCAACCTGTCAAAACCAACCGTATCGCGTATATACTTAATGTCTTCCATCTGCCTGACAGCCGCAGACACTGTCTTGTTAATGTTCGCCGTCTCGCAGTTCACCTTTCGGTTCACAGAATTACGCATCTCCTTCATAATCCTGATGTTTTCAAATTCCAGAAGCGCCACATGGGCTTCCATGACATTCAAAACATCTACGATCTGGGCTCCTTCCTTCAGATATACCACGTAGGCCTTCTTTCTCTCAATGATCTTGGCATCCAAATCAAATGCATTCATCATACTTTTAAGATATTCCGCTTCTTCTAACCTATTACAGACGATCTCAAAATGATAGGATTTGCTCGGATTGCTCATGGAACCGGCCGCGATAAACGCCCCCCGGATATACGCCCTCTTACAGCAGACCGCCTGTACCAGCGCGTTCTTTACTGCCAGCAGCTCTTCTCCCTTGGCATAAATATTGTAGCCGCAGCTCCCCTTTGACATATTCCTACGAATTGCGATACATGTATCTATATTAAATGTTTTTTGCAATAATGTAAAGCATTTTCTTGCAACTGTAAAATTTTCCGTATGAAACCTCACGCTGGCAACACCTTTTCTATCTTCCCCGAACGTCCCTGACATACGGATCAGCGCCTCCAATTCCGCAAGCCGGCAATGCCTTGCTTTCGAATAATGCGCCGACAATTCCTCCTTTATCATGCCCGAAAATGACATCTGTATACTCCTATCTTGCTTTTGTGACCGCGTCTTTTCCGATATCCCTGTGTTCTATCCGGATTCCATAGTCCTCGTCACGGTTAAGGGCTTCAAATAATTCGTTCGCCAGCGTGACCGAGCGATGTTTTCCCCCGGTACACCCGATGGCTATCACAAGCTGCGTCTTCCCCTCCTGCACATAATTCGGAATCAGAAATTCCACCAGATCCGTCATCTTATACAGGAATTCTTCCGCTTTCCTGTTTCCCATAACATAATCCCTGACCTCCTGGTCATTGCCGCTCTTGGGCCGCAGTTCTTCTATATAATACGGATTGGGCAGGAAACGCACGTCAAATACCAGGTCTGCGTCCGCCGGGATTCCATACTTGAATCCAAAAGAAAGCACCGATATGTATAAATTCTTATATTCCTTATTCCGTACGAATATCTTATTCAACTGGGTCTTTAACTCCCTCGTGAGCATATGGCTTGTATCTACCAGATAATCCGCCTTCTCTCTGAGAAATTCAATCCGTTCCCGCTCTTTCCTGATCCCCTGGTCAACGCGCCCGTCATTCCCTGCCAGCGGGTGAAAACGCCGTGTCTCCTTGTACCTTTTGATCAGAACGTTATCCGAGGATTCCAGGAACAGTATCTCGTACTTCATCCCGGCCAAATCCAGCTCCTTAAGCACCTCCGCCATCTCCGCCAGGCTTTCCCCGCTCCGTATGTCCACTCCCAGAGCCGCCTTATTCAGTTCACTTCCCGGGACGCGCAGCAGATCCGCCATCTTTGGGATCAAAGGCACCGGCAGATTGTCCACACAAAAATACCCCACATCCTCCAACATCTTAAGCGCCGTACTCTTTCCTGCTCCCGACATTCCTGTCACAATCACACATCTCATCTTAGAATTCTCCCAGTCTCTTTACTTCCGGCTCAAGCCTCACTCCAAATTGTTCTTCCACCTTGTCGACAACCCGGCGCATCAATTCCGCAACGTCGGCCGCCGTCGCTCCTCCCCGGTTGATCACAAAACCGCAGTGTTTCTCTGACACCTGCGCTCCGCCCACCGCAAACCCGCGAAGCCCCGCATCCTGAATCAGCTTTCCCGCGAAATACCCTTCCGGCCTCTTGAACGTGCTTCCTGCGCTTGGGTATTCCAGCGGCTGTTTGCTCACACGCCTTTCTTTCAGATCCTCCATCTTCGCTTTGATCTCATCCCTTGCACCCTTCTTAAGGCGAATGACCGCCTCCAAAGCGATATATCCCTTTCTCGCGATGACACTGATTCTATACCCAAGCTCCAGTTCCTCTGCCGCAAGGACAAGGATCTCTCCCGCCGGTGTCAGCACCGTAACTTCCTCCAGCACGTCCTTCATCTCACCGCCGTAAGCTCCCGCATTCATCACACACGCGCCGCCCAGCGATCCGGGTATCCCTGCCGCGAATTCGAATCCGGTCAGTCCTTCCTCCAGTGCCTGCGCCGCAACCGACGACAGCAGCGCGCCTGCCTGCGCCGTGATCCTCCCTCCTTCGCATTCAATCCTGTTCATCGCCCTGCCGATCTGAACCACTACGCCTCTGACTCCGCGGTCGGCTGCCAGAAGATTGCTCCCGTTTCCTATGATGTGGCAGTCCGTCCCTTCCTCCTTACACATACCCACAAGGGCTTTCACTTCATCCGCCGACTCCGGCGTCACGAAGAAATCTGCCGGCCCTCCCACCCGGAATGTCGTATGGTCTTTCATCGGCTCATTTATTTTCACCTGATCTTCACGTACAATCTCCAATAATCTATTATATATTCCTGTCTCCATAATATACCTGCCTTTTTTTGTATGATGCTTTAAATAAATTGTAACACCCATATTCCGGAAATTCAATGTACTCTTGCAAAATACCTGCGAATGCGGTATATTAATTTCAGGAAAAATAAATATTATTATTTTATTCAAGAATTTCATTTAAGAAGGAGTGAACTTATCAATTGGACTCGAGTGACGCCACGCAACTCATTATACTTTTTATTTTACTGTTGTTATCCGCATTTTTCTCATCTGCAGAGACAGCATTAACTACTGTTAACAAGATACGGATCCGCACCCTGGCGGAGGACGGGAACCGGCGGGCCGAGACGGTTCTTGCCATCACGGACGATTCCGGAAAGATGTTAAGCGCCATATTGATCGGCAACAATATCGTCAATCTGTCCGCCGCATCACTGACCACCTCGCTCGCCTACAGCTTCGGCGGTTCCATGGTCGCGATCGCAAGCGGTATCCTGACTCTTCTGATCCTTTTATTCGGAGAGATCACGCCCAAGACGATGGCAACCATACACTCCGAAAAGATGGCTTTGATTTATGCGCCTGTGATCAGTATATTCATGAAGTTGATGACGCCCGTGATCTTTGTGGTCAACGGTCTTTCCATCGGCATACTGTTCCTTCTACGGGTAGATCCTAACGCAAAGAACACTGCCATGACGGAGAATGAGCTCCGTACCATCGTCGATGTAAGCCACGAAGACGGAGTTATTGAATCCGGCGAGAGAGAAATGATAAATAACGTGTTCGATTTAGGTGACGCCAGAGCCAAGGATGTCATGGTTCCGCGTGTCCATGTGACATTCGCAGACGTCAACAGCACCTATGATGAACTGCTTGCCATTTTCCGGGAGGATAAATATACCCGCCTGCCGATATTCGAAGACACTACAGACAATGTGGTTGGTACTATTAATATGAAAGACTTGCTGTTATATGACAGCACGAAGGAATTTCATATCCGGGATTTTCTGCGGGAAGCTTATTTTACCTATGAATATAAGAGTATCTCTGAACTTCTTGTGGAGATGCGCCAGGCCTCGTTTAATATAGCCATTGTCCTTGACGAGTACGGCGAGACAGCCGGATTGATCACTCTGGAGGATATCCTTGAAGAGATCGTCGGTGAGATACATGACGAATACGATGAAAATGAGGAAGATTTTATACAGGAGATCGACGAACGGGAATATATCGTCGAAGGCTCCATCAATCTGGACGAACTCAACAGCCGTCTGGAGCTTGATCTGAATTCAGACGAATATGATTCCCTCGGAGGGTTCATCATCGAACGTCTCGACCGCCTGCCGGAAGCCGGCGATTCCATTGATACGGACGAGGGCATACACATGGTCGTTGACCGGTTAGATAAGAACCGCATCGAGCTTGTCCATCTATATCTGCCTGAGACGCCTCCTGAGAAAAACAATGATCCCGATGATTAGATGATTAATACAGCTGTATCAGGCTCTCTATAAAGCACAAGAAAGACAAATCAGGACAAAACAGTTGCCGCCCGGCCATTATATTAAATGGCCGGGCGGCACTTTTATTCCGGTCTGCTTTCACAACAGTCCTTTCATCAATACAACAATTTTTGAATATTCTCATCTTCCAGATTCTTCTTTGTAAGCCAGGTGTACCCCGTATCAACGACAGCCTCGTTTCCCATAGAAAGCGCCGCCCTTGCGGAAGCTATGACAGCGGCATACCCCATCCCAAAGGGATTCTGCAGAACTAGGGCGTCTATCTTCCCTTCCTTTAATGCCTCCAGCTCATTCTCGTTCGCGTCATACCCGACGATATGAGCCTTCTTTTTGTTCCTCTCAAGCGTTTCCAGGGCAAGCCGCACCGCGTCCCCGTTCGCCGCATAGATTCCCCCGGCATCGGGATGCTTCTCAAGAATATAATCCATTACATCTTCCTCGGAAATCATATCTGCCGTAACTTCTTCCTGGTCTTCCTCTCCAGGCTGTCCCTGTTCCGGCGAATCATTACCATCATCTCCGGACTGTCCCTGTTCCGCTGTTCCTGCTTCGTTCTGTCCCTGTTCCGACTCTCCTGCCTCGCTTGTTCCCGGCTGTTCCGATCCTGCTTCACCCGGCCCGGCTTCCTGGCCTTCGTCCTCATTCCAGGGTTTGCCATTTCGCTCTGCCGCTATCCTCTCCTGCATAACGGACATCTGATCCATATGATATGTCTCGACGACCGATATCTCCGGATAATTATTCGCGATCTCTTCTTTAAACGCGTTCTCTCTGTCGTTCGCCGACTGGGATTTGGAATCCTGGATAAAAAGAATCACTTCTCCCTTCTCATCCATCAACCCCGCAAGTCTCTGTGCCGCCTCCTGCGCCGAGGTCCGGTTATCTGTCGACACGCTCGCCATCAACCCCTGATAATCACTTCCCGAATCAAAAGCCACAACCGGAATATCGCTCTCCGCCGCAAGATCAAACTGAACCTCGCACGACTTCACATCTACAATCGCGATTGCCACCGCCTCCGGATACCTCGCCAGTTCTTCATCCAGAATATTCACCTGTTCATCTACATCATCCGGTGTGGCAGGCGCGCTGTAAGTCATCTTAACCTGATCCTTGCCTTCATATCCCAGATTCTCATTGATATCTTTTACGGCCTGTTCCGCTCCTCTTTTTACCTCATCCCAATATGAGACGTCTTCCGCCTTTCCGATCACGGAGATCGATGTCCCTTTCTTAAGCTTCAGCCCCATTACGTTATCGTATGCGGAAGGTTCTATCATGTCCAGCTTCTTCTGATATGTTTTTTCTTTCTTTTCTTCTCTCTTCTCTTCTTTCTCTGTATCTGTCTCTTCCGGTTCCTTCTCCCGGTTCGTATCCGCGCCTGACGAACACCCGCATATACACATAATCATACACAAAATGATGAGTGCAATACGATATCTCTTTTTCATCTGACTTCACTCCCTGCAGTAATAACATTTTTTTTAACAAACATCACTATACACCATATCCTCGAAAAAATGTTAAAAAAATTCTTAATTTTTTATAACCATTCAGAACTGCAAGCTTTTTATCATATCGCCCTTGTATATTTTCCTCTTTTGTATTATGATATGTGTAGACAAGGATTCTGTCTATTATTCTAAAAAGGAGGGTACATACTATGGCACACGTAATCAGTGAAGAATGTGTAAGCTGCGGAGCTTGCGAAGCTGAATGTCCAGTTGGAGCTATTTCTCAGGGTGCAGATCATTTTGAGATCGATGCTGACGCTTGTGTTGACTGCGGAGCTTGCGCAGCTCAGTGTCCTACAGGAGCAATCTCCCAGGGCTAATATGATTCTTAATTCATATAAAAAGGCAATGTTTGTTTATGATAAAACGAACATTGCTTTTTTATTTTTTACTGACAGCTTTTTACTTGTTTCGCAGAACTCTTGTGTTACGATACAGACAGCCCCGGTATCATCTTTCAAACAGACCGGGACAGGCTTGGTTACTATTGCATTTCTAAAAAAATTATGCAGTGGCAAACTAATATCCCTGGAAAACCAGGGGACATCATTCTTAATAAGGGGGTATCAAAACATGGGCAGTAACGCATTAGATCAATTAAAACAAGAAACAAAAGATGATGTCAGGCTTTTCAACTGCATCAAAGAACTGTACGAGCAGGGCGTACCCTTCGCCGAATTAAAAGCGCTGATTCCCGATATCCGGAGAACCCGCGATCAATTACATATGAAACGGATGCTGGAGAATAACAACGCCGTCCTGCTTTCTATGTTCACCAAAGAGATGTCTTTCCTTCTGGACGCCAAAGAACGCCGGCAAGAAGAAGAATTCAAAAAATTAGACCAGCTTATCCGCCAGCAGCAATCCTTTCGGAAAAGCGCGGCAGAAGCCGGTCCGGTCGAAAGATTAAAAAAATTATTTCTGCCTGCTTAGGTTGGCGAACTTCGTGTATTCACCCAACCAAGCCAAATTAACGGTCCCTACGGGACCGTTTCTTTGTTTCGCGATAATGATCTCCGCCTGTTTCTTAAATTCAGAATCTTTATTATAATATTCGTCACGGTAAATAAACATGACAACGTCCGCATCCTGCTCGATTGCTCCGGATTCACGCAGATCAGATAGCATCGGCCTCTTATCCGGGCGTCCTTCTACCGCTCGGCTCAACTGCGACAACGCAACCACCGGCACGTTAAGCTCCCGCGCCAGCCCCTTCAAAGAACGGGATATCTCCGATATCTCCTGCTGTCTGGACTCCTGGCTTCTTCCCACACTGCCCGTCATCAACTGAAGATAATCTATGATGATAACATCCATCCCTTGTTCCAGCTTATATTTCCTGCATTTGGAACGCAGCTCTGATATGGAGATTCCCGGAGTATCGTCTATAATCAATCGGGATTTGCCGATAATTCCGGCTCCTTCGATTAATTTCTCCCAGTCGGAATCCTTCATATCTCCCGTCCGGATCTTCTGGGCATCTACCTGGGCTTCCAGAGAAAAGAGACGGTTTACAAGCTGCTCCTTCGACATCTCAAGGCTGAATATGGCAACGCTCTTTTCCTTCTTAAACGCGATATACTGGGCAATATTCAGGACGAACGCCGTCTTTCCCATAGAAGGTCTGGCTGCAATCAGCACAAGATCTGACGGCTGCAGCCCCGACAGTTTATAATCTAAATCAATGAACCCTGTCGGAATGCCCGTCACTACCCCCTTGCTCTTGGAGGCTTTCTCGATTCGCTCCAGCGCATTCAGAACCACCTGCTTGATAGGTACGAATTCACCCGTATTCCGTTTTTCCAAAAGCTCGAATACCGACTTCTCTGTCTTCTCTAATATCTCTTCCAACGGTTCGTTTCCGGCATAACAAGTATTCGCGATCTCTTCGTTCAGACGAATCAGTCTGCGGAGCACGGACTTATCTGCCACGATCTGCGCGTGGTATTTGACATTCGCCGACGTCAATGCGGACATCACCAGATCTTTGGCGAATTCAAGGCTTGCAATCTCTTCCGGAACCGCTTTCTCTTTCAGACGGTCCTGAAGCGTAACCAGATCTACGGGTTTTCCCTCATTGAACAGCTCCACCATGGCGTCAAAGATTACTCCGTAGGCGCTCTGGTAAAAATCATTTCCGCTGATGATCTCCGCCGATGTCATGATCGCATCCCGATCCATCAACATCGCCCCGACAACAGACCGTTCCGCCTCTATACTATGGGGCATCACCCTCTTGATGACTGCCTCCTCCATTCTTTGATTCCTCCTAAGACTCTTCTGTCACGATTACCTTCAATGTAGCGGTAACTTTCGGATGCAGTTTGATCGGAACCTCGTGTGTTCCTACTGTCTTGATCGTCTCTTTCAACTGGATCTTCTTTTTGTCTACCTCCAGCCCCATCTGTTCCTTTAGCTCTGCCGCGATCTCCTTCGACGCAATGGACCCAAAAGCCTTGCCACCTTCGCCCGTCTTGATGGACATCTTAATCTCTCCTGCTTCGATCGTCTTTCCAAGCTCCCGGGCTGCCTCATACTGTTCCTGGGCGATCTTATCTTCATTGGCTTTCTTAAGCTTCAAATCATTTAAATTCTTGCTGTTCGCTTCCAAACCTTTCTTCTTCTTTAAGATAAAATTCCTCGCATATCCGTCGCTTACCTCTACAATCTCTCCCTTCTTTCCAAGGGATTTCACGTCTTCTGTCAATATTACTTTCATCTCTAAATGTCTCCTCCTTCTATCATCTCGTCAATCACCTGTTTCAGGCTTGCTATCGCCTTTTCCATATCCGTATGGTCGAATTGGGCTCCCGAAGCATTCAAGTGTCCGCCGCCGCCAAGACGCTCCATGATGATCTGTACATTAACTTCATCTATGGATCTGGCGCTTACATAGATCCTTCCGTTATATTCTGTCAATACAAAAGAGGCTTTGATATTGCTGATATCCAACAGTTCGTTTGCAGCCTGAGCCCCTACAATCGTCGGACTTTCTATCTTCAGATCCGTTCCCTTTGCAATCGCAAATTTGTCGTAGTACACTTCCGCACTGCTGATAATCTCTGCTTTGGCGCGGTACGCGCCGATGTCGTCACGGAATAGTTTACGGATCATCGTGATATCTGCCCCGCATCTGCGCAGGAACGCCGCCGCCTCGAAGGTCCGCACACCTGTATGGTTCACGAAATTATTCGTATCTATCATAATACCTGCATACATGCTGCTCGCTTCGATCCGCGGTATCTTAATATCATCTACAATGTACTGCAGCACTTCCGCTACCATCTCGCATGCCGAAGAAGCATACGGTTCAATATATGACAGCAACGCATTCTCAATATTATCGCTGCTCTGCCGATGATGATCCAGCACCACGATCGTTTTCGTCTTCGACAGTAGTTCCTGACATTCCGTCATCTGCGGGCGGTTCGTATCAACTACCACCACCATGGAATTCTCATTCGCCATCTCAATTGCCTGCTGTGATGTAAGAAACAGGCCGTCCGAATAACCGGAATCCCGGACAAAACATTCATACATCGGACGGAGCGACGCCGACACTTCATTGATTACGATATATGCCTTCTTTTCCATCGAAGCCACAGCCCGGCAGATTCCGATGGCCGCGCCGAACGCGTCCGCGTCCGTAAGCTTATGCCCCATGACAAAGATCTCATCCTTCAGCGTAATAAATTCGCGGAACGCCTCTGCCTTTACCCTTGCTTTAACTCTTGTATTCTTCGCCGTCTGTTCTCTCTTACCGCCGTAATATGTGATAGCCGGTCCGACTTTGATTACTGCCTGATCGCCGCCCCGGGCAAGTGCGAGATCGATCGCCACCCGGGCGTAATTATAACTCTGGGAATAGGAATCGCTGCTAAGCCCAAGCCCGATACTCAGAGTCGCCGGTATACCGTTTCCGATATTGACAGACTTAACATCCTCCAACAGGGAGAACTTATCGGCTTCCAACTGCTTAAAATATTGTTTCTGGAGAACCACAAAATACTTATCCGCCTCCATCTTCTTGATAATACCGTCAACTTTTGCAATATACTGATTGATCTTCCGGTCTACCAGCGCAAGGAACAGTGATTGGCGTACTTCTTCCACACTGTTGATCACTTCATCATAATTATCTATATAAATGAGCCCTGCGATCAACCGCTGCTCTTCATTTGCCTTGATATATTGGTTCAGCTCTGTTACATCCTGAAGATGCACCGCTATAAAGTACTCCTTCTCCGCAGGCATCTGAAGCAGCAGGCCTGTATCGTTAAATCCTTCTACAGAGACACGCCGCAGTTCTGCCTTGTATTCCTTATCCCCATAGTACACATCCATCTCAACCGTGTCTTCTATTTCCTTGGGGAAGATACTCTGATTCAGCTCCGGGATATATTTGCTGATGGGCACATCCCGCCTCGGCTTGCCGCCCAGTATCTTCTTGAACAGGTCGTTCATCCAGATCGCCTTCCCGTCATTGAGGAGAATGGCATAGGGTACCGTCAGCTCTTTCAGCAATGTATTCTGAACAATCCCATATTGAGCCGCAAATTCAACCAGGTCTTTTAATATCACGGATTTACTGCGCAGATATAACCAACCTGCCATAATAATGTAGATTATCACGAAGATACACATCAGAATCCCTGCTCTTCTGTCTATAATATAAACCCAGACATTCATCGCTACCAACAACAGCGCTACGATAGACGGCCATTGAATATAAAGCTTTAGCTGTCCTCTTAACCTTATCTTCTCTTTTTCTCTCTTCTTATCAACCATCTTCTCATCCTCATGCTTAACCAAAACACAATGTACGAAAACCATTATACCACTTTTTTGCATAAAAGAAAAGAAAAATCCCGGAAACCTTCATTTCAGAGGTTCCGGGATTCGTAACAGTTCAGATACCCCTTAAATAAAAACATGGATAATACACCAGTCATTCAATGACTGGTGTGCCATTTATAAGGGCCTTGATACTCTCAAAAATATTTTTCTTTTTCCGCTTTACGGTTTCCACAAAACTGATGATGTCACAATACATCTGCCTTCCATCCCCGTTTCGGAACCCACCTGCCATCTTTTCCCGGTTTTTACAGATCCTCAGGTCTTTCTCAGACATATTGTTACTAAAGGGGACCTTGAAATCATGGAGAAATAGCAGATGGTTTGCCTTGTACTTCTCCAATCGGTTCAGAAGCGCATTTTCCTCCTTCTTTGCTTTCCGACCTTTCGTTGTCTGATTCGCTTCCCTTCCCTCACCAATCAGTTCTTCATACCGGCTTTCATACCGCGCCAACTGCTCATCTGTAAATGCTGTATCTCCACTGCGGATCCTCTCATTCCGGGCATGGTCCATCCCCTTTAGAAACTGGTCCATGTGATGGCTCCATGGATGACCGGTCTCTTCTGTATTCTTTTGAAGATACCTCCCCAGATGCACATCACATTCTCCGTGACGAGTCCCGAAGTGATACATGCTCGTCTCATGATCATGAATTAGAGTTCCCGCATATTCCTTTAAAACCCGGAGCTTTCCTAATGCATCCAAATCCTTTTTTTCACAACCGTAATAAAGCACACACTCACTTGTGCTCAAATTTCTAATATAGGTCTGCTTCCCGTTTGTGGTTATGGTTGTTGCATCTGTACATACGACTTCTGAGTTTAATAAGTTTTCTTCGAGGATTGGACGAAGCTTCGAACAGTCCTCCGAAAAGCTTCTGCAAAACCTATAAATACTACCAGTTGAAATGCCAAGTGTATCTTGGGACAGCGAGTTGAGAAAGAGACAGATCCTGTCATTGGATACCACTCCTTCACTGTATAAAAATGCTGCGATCGCTTTGATATTTTCACCATAAGAGACATCTGCCCGATATTCTTTTGGAATCTCAAATTTCCCATTTTCATCCGCATAAATCCGGATTTCTGTGGCAACTGTATGCACTTCCAAGTCAAGACGATATCTTGTAACATAACTATTACCTGGGGTTCCGATTTCTTCTACCCGGTGTTCCATACGTCCTTCCTGAATCTTTTTCTCCACCTCTGCTTTGGAAATATGCGCTCCCTTATGGCCAGGCTGAGCTCCGGCCTTCTTTTTTGTCGGTTTCCTGCTGTTATAGGTGTTAGGGGCTTTGCCAGGCGGGTCTGAGGAAGGGGGCTGGCTAGAATTTATACTATTATTGTTCAGAGTTCTCTTCATACGTTCGTTATCGTCCCTAAGAAGCTGGTTCTCTTTACGCAAAGAGTCATTTTCTTCGCGAAGTGCTGTGTTCTCAGCTTTCACCGTGTCTAATTCTGTTTTCAGGCGAGAGTTTTCTTTTTGAAGATTTTTTACTTCTGCATTCAGACTTGCGATTTCTTTGCGGTCACTTTTATGCTCCGCTTCCATAACATCTAAGCGAGCCATAACATCCACGAGCTGATTGTAGACGCTTTTCCCGTAGTTACCACCCATTCGAAAACCCCCTTTCCAAAACTTTGATAAAAAGATTATACCAAAGTTTTGAAAAAAATACGAATATCACAAAGAAAAGGCTTCGTCATTTTGACTGTGGAAAGTAACTGCTGAATTTTGAGAAATAAAGGGAGTAATGTGGAAAACATACTTTTGTATTTTAGAAATCCGAACGATAATACATCAAAAAAAACGCTGTAGATAGGTGATCCCTCTACAGTAAAAAAATCTGTAACACATTTTTTTGAATTATCCACATTTAGGAATTATAGTTCATTGGAAAAATTCAGCACTTTTAAGAAAAGTAATTAAAGGGGTATCTGAACTGTTACCGGGATTCTCCTTCAATGCGGATGACAGGACTTGAACCTGCACGGGAAGCCCACCAGATCCTAAGTCTGGCGCGTCTGCCAATTCCGCCACATCCGCTTGCAGCTATGTTTATCAAAAATCTGTTTCCTATAAAAAACCCCTCAATGCCTGTCTTTACAAACGGCTTGCGGGGATTCTCTACCGACTGAGCGTGCGGGGATTCGAACCCCGGACAACTTGATTAAAAGTCAAGTGCTCTACCACCTGAGCTACACGCCCATAATAAAACTGGGCTAGTTGGATTCGAACCAACGAATGCAGGAGTCAAAGTCCTGTGCCTTACCGCTTGGCGATAGCCCAATAAAAGAAAAAAGGGTGGGTAATGGGACTCGAACCCATGATATCCAGAACCACAATCTGGCGCGCTAACCAACTGCACCATACCCACCATATATACTACTTATCGAACTATTTGCGTCCAACTAAGTATCACCTTATTCAATTTTCTGTGGTTCCAACGAGCCTGGGGGGATTCGAACCCTCGACCTACGGCTTAGAAGGCCGTTGCTCTATCCAGCTGAGCTACAGACTCATACACCTCTCCTAAAACCTTTGTCCCGTCTCTCTTAAGGCTTTAAGAAAGCGGGTGATGGGAATCGAACCCACGTATCTAGCTTGGAAGGCTAGTGTTCTACCATTGAACTACACCCGCAGAATCATCGGGGTGACAGGATTTGAACCTGCGACCTCCTGGTCCCAAACCAGGCGCTCTAGCCAAGCTGAGCCACACCCCGTCAATCTATTTATCTCACGTCCTGTCTAACCACCCCACGACGCAAGAATCATTATATAAGAATGTCTTCTGCTTGTCAACACTTTTTTCTTTTTATTTACATTTTATTTGATTTTTTTATTTTTCACCTGATCGAACAGCAGGAAAAGCAGATGGCTGGCAAATAAGCTGTTTTTCATAACAGTCCCGCCGCCCTTATAACCATTCCTGTGATATCTCAACCTTTCCCCCTGATTCCAGTTCCATTACCATATAGCTGGGTCTGCGTCCCTGCTGGCGGGGGTATGCCACACTCCCCGGATTCAAGGTAATCAGATCTTCTTCCTGTGTCAGCGCCGGTCTGTGGGTATGCCCATACATTACGATATCCGCTCCCCTCGCTCTCGCTTCTTCCTTCAGCCGCTCTTCATTCATAGCTACATAATAGTAATGGCCATGTGTAATAAACACATGATGCCCTTCCAGCTCAAATTCTTCTTCCCGCGGAAGATCTGAAAAGAAATCATTATTTCCCCTCACTATATGCACCGGACAGCCCGCCAGTTCAGCAATGTAGTATTCCCCTCCTTCTGTATCTCCCAAATGGATCAGCATATCTACCGGACGCGCTTTTTCCAACACCTTCTCCAAATTCCGGTGTGACTTGTGGGTATCGCTTACAATCAGTACTCTCATAAAAATCTCCATTCCGCCGCCTTCGGCCGGCGGCACAAATAATAGCCAAAGACCTCGCGGCAGCCGCCGAATGTGCATGCAAACATGCCCGCACAGCCCGCTGCCCGCGGGAATAAAAGCTCATCTATATCTCTTCTCCAATATTGCCCGCATCTTCCTCAGTCCCTCTCCCCGGTGACTCAGCTCATTCTTCTTCTCAGGCGCAAGCTGCGCGCTGGTACACCCATATTCCGGGAGATAGAAGATGGGGTCATAGCCAAATCCATTTTCCCCGATGATCTCATATCCTATTATACCTTCCATCGTACCTCTGACCACTTCCGTGCTCCCATCCGGAAATGCCGCCGCGATGGCGCACACGAATCTCGCTGTCCGGCGCTGATCCTCCACACCTTCCAGACGGTCGATCAACGTCTGGTTTTTGATATCATAAGATGTGTCCTCCCCCATATAGCGCGCCGAATAGATTCCGGGTTCCTTATTCAGATAATCAATCTCCAGCCCTGAATCATCCGCCAGGACAACCACATCTCTATACTCCGGTACCTCCCTCGCCGCTTTCGCGGTCGCAACCGCCTTGATGAGAGCGTTCTCCTCAAAAGTCGTTCCGTCCTCCACGGCGTCTGACGTAATCCCCGTATCCTTCTGTGACAGTATTTCGGCCCCGAGATCCTTAAGAATCATCCTGACCTCTTCCATTTTATGTTCATTTCCTGTCGCAAATATAATCTTATCCATCTTCACTCCAACCTTTCTTTTCACCGGAACATCCTGACCCACAGATCTGCAAATGTTCTGTTTACAGTCTTCCTAGACCGGATTCCTTCGCCCGCTTCGGCGGTTTCGGCCCCTGGAACTGATAGAAATAGGTCCTCAGCATTCCGTTATATATCTTCCGGTTCTTATCTGCTTTCCGGCCGAAATATTTCTCCGCCTCTTCATATGACGTGATCATATAGGCCGACCAGGAATCCAGTTCCCGAAAACTTCTGCCGAACGCCTGATAGAGCTGCGGCAGAGCCGCCTTGTCCTCAAGCCGCTCACCGTAAGGCGGATTTGTAATGATAAATCCATATTTCTTCGGATGGCTCAGTTTGCTGACATCCCTTTCCTGAAAATGAATCAGATGTCCCACCCCTGCTTCTTCCGCGTTCTTTCTTGCAATCCTGACCACCGTCTTGTCGATATCGTAACCCTGAATATCCACGTCAATATTATCCTTCATCAGGTCATTTGCTTCATTTACCGCATCGTACCACAATTTCTTGCGGATCAGATTCGTCCACGCCTCTGCCGTGAATGACCGGTTCATTCCAGGCGCAATATTGGCCGCCATCATAGCCGCTTCAATGGGAAATGTCCCGCTTCCGCAGAAGGGGTCCACCAGTATCCGATCCTTCTTCCACGGAGTCAGCAAGATCAGCGCCGCCGCCAGCGTCTCTGTAATAGGCGCTTTTCCCGATACCTCCCGATATCCCCGTTTATGAAGCGACACTCCGGATGTATCAATTCCAACAGTAACCATATCCTTCATTAAAAAAACCCTGACCGGATACGGCGCCCCCTCCTCCGGAAACCACTCCACGCGATAACGCTCCTGCAGACGCCTGACCATCGCTTTTTTCATGACAGATTGTATGTCCGACGGACTGAACAGCTTACTTTTTACCGATGCAGCCTTCGCCACCCAGAATTTCCCGTCTTTTGGAATATAATCTTCCCACGGCAGACTCCGGGTCTTTTCAAACAATTCTTCAAACGTCTCCGCTTTGAAGCTTCCCACTTTCCACAGGATTCTCTCCGCCGTCCGAAGAAAGACATTAGCATAACATACTGCGGCGGCATCCCCGTAGAACGTAACTCTTCCGTCCTCCACCTCCGCAATTTCATATCCAAGCTCCAGAATCTCTCTTTTTAACACTGCCTCCAGTCCAAAATGACAGGGCGCGATTAATTCTATCCTATCCATAAAAGTTTCTCCGAGTTATAATCGTTATTCTTATCTGTCCACTTCTCCATCTTACTTGCTTTCCCCTGCTGTTGTCAACTCATATTTTTAATACAAAAAACCGCCGCATGAGACATTTTTCCCATGCAGCGGTTTCTCTTTCCACACTCTCTATCGTCTGGATCTTCCCGGCCTCTTTCCAAGCGCCGGATAAAACCCGCCTAGTAATTGTCGCTATAGTCAGAACTGTTAGAGCTGGATGTTCCTGAATTGGAGCTGTTAGAATTAGAACTATTGGAGTTCTTATTCTTTGAAGTTGTGTTGGATGCATTTTTGTTGCTTGAATTCTGGTTGGACGCATTCTGATTTGATGCATTCTTGTTAGATGAGTTATAATTCTTAGCCATGTCAATTCCTCCTAAATCTATTTTGAATACTTCCCGGAAAATCAAGAAGTACTCTTTGGTTACATGGCTATTATGCCCGTTCAATTCTGTTTTATGTATTATTTTTTTATTATTTAAAAATTGTAGCCAATGCCATAACCGGATTGTATTCATACAGTGTACTCAGAAAATCACTTGCCTCTATCATCCGGAACAATTCTTTTCCCACTGCAGTCGCGAATAACAAGGTAACAAGAAGATAAGCTGTCCACACAACGATTAACGCGCCTGCAATGCCGATCACCGCCCCCATCAAATGGTTGATCGCTCCTACGCCCGGGAGATCTGCCACGATATCCAGCGCAAGCACAATCGCCCGGATTATGATCGTCACCAACAAAAACGTACACAAAAACGCCACAATATGGATAATCAATTTTGCCAGATAACTCCCCACATACTGCGCGAATGTCTCTACGCCCAATTGTTTGTAGATCTCCTCATTATTATTGGTAAGCAATAAACTCTTGAACACCTCCGGAATATCCGCGCTCCTGATTGCCGCTATCTGTACATCTCTCGGAATCTCCGTATCCTCCAGGGCTCCCTGCGCCGCCTGGCGGTTACCGGATTTCAGTCCGTCCAGAATACTCCCTGATACGCCGCATTTTGCAAGATCCTCTTTGCTTACGTTCCCGCTCACAATATCTTCTATTGTAATATCATACTCCGCAAGCGTATCTTCTGTGATCCCCGCGGCTTTCAATACCCGTCTGACGTTTTCTTCCGTCATACTGTTCTCGCTCTCCGCGGCATTCGCAAACTGTGAAATCGCGGCATTCGTAATCGTGCTGCTCACCTGATCTTTAATTGCGTCATCCAACGGGGTGAATTCTGTAATTGCTTTCGTAACATATGGTGTAGCAAAGAAGACGATCATATATGTAATCAGCGCCGTCAACAAAGAAACAGCAATCTTGATCGCCCCTCTGTATGCTCCTACTATAATGCTTACCAGAAAAATAATAATCACAACAATCAACAACCAGTTCATATGTTCTCCTTATTTTACAAGACGGATCTTCTCCATTCCGTTTGCACTCATCACTATGTATTTATTGACACCTGCTATAGGAAATATTTCCATAATATTATTATCGGTCTCTCCGGCAAATTTCTGTATACCGTTCCGCATAAATATGCAGCATTTCTTACCGTCATACAAAATCACCTGTCCGCCGCACAGCTTTACGTTGCTGTACTCACCCTTGAAATCCTGAGACATCACCATCTTTCCTCCGGTATTATACAATCGGAGTTCATATCCGCCTTTTCCCTCGTTCCTGAGGATCAGCCCTACATATCTCTCATTATGGAATACACTCCTGATCTCTTTGTCAAGCTTAATCTGACACATCTCTTCCGGCACTTCTTCACCCCGGTACATCACAATACGATCGTCCCCTACGGCCACGGAAGTTGATGGATTCAGGAAGAACCCGGAAGCCATGAGCGTCTCCTTGTACTCCTTGAGGTTCACCTGATTATCTGTCTCTTTCTCGCCTCTCTCTCCAAAATTATAATAACTGACCCTGGACACCAGTTCCCCGTCCTGGGTATACACATACAACACCTGCATAACCTGTCCGTCTTCCGACAAGGCAACATCCAGCGGATGCCCCATGCCTGCAGGAGACGTCTTATGCCTGACCAGGATATTTCCGGCCATATCATAGCACACGATTTCCATCGTAAGACCGCTTTTTAATATCGTCCCGACAATCCCCTGCTCTGATACGGCGATCTTTTCAATCGGCATAGAAGTCTGTATCTCTCCCTTCACCCCGTCCTTTTGGATAATCATTATACTATTACCGCCCTTATCCGCAAGGACCGCCGACTCTTTTCCTGCTTCTATAATGGGACTTTTAATCTGATAAGGATAATTCCACTTCTCTTCCCCTTTCTGACTCAAATAAGAAATCCCGTCTCTGCTGTACTTCAACAGCCCTTCCGCAAATTCTTCGTAGCTGTTATTTGCCGCGCCCTTATTCTCATAGACTTCCGTCACCCTCACACGGCTGTATGTCTGCAGACTGACAAGAAGATACACTCCCACCGCTGCCGCCGCCAATAATATAACTCCCAGGGCGGCGCGCCGCTTCGCCGGTTTCTTCCGCCGCGGCTCTCTCCCCGGCTCCTGTGCGCCGTTTTCACTATTTAATTCATCTAATATCTCTCTTACAATCTTATCTGTCGGATCCTCCTGTTCTCTGACAACATGAAGCTCCTTTCTTCTCCGATATTTCATCCGTCTCTTCGTCACCGCTGTTCTTTCGTCATTTTATTTCATTATTGTATCATATTTTTCTTCATGGTAGTAGTAATTTTTCTCCTATATAGATGAAGTTTCCGTCAGACAAACCGTTCATCTTACAAATTGCCTTAACATGGCTCGTATCCCCATATATTTTTAAACTGATACTATCAAGAGTATCTCCTTTCTGTACTATATAATACTCCTCGTCTCCTAACTGCTCCTGAACCGTAGAGACATCCGGGACTGTCCCGCCCGAATCTCCTTCTCCTTCCGTTCTCTGACTCCCCATTTCGCCGCCCGCTTCGACTACCGCTTCACTCTCGCTGATACTCTCTGTCTGACTCGGCGTATTATTTACCGACTGCGAGAGCGTCTCCAAAGAATCCTGAACGGCTTCCATCTTGTCAAAATTATTAACGGTTGAGATACCAATTGCCAGTACCACTACAACAAGCAGCGCGCTTGTCACATACACAAGCCTGGAATTCTGCTGATCTTTTTCTTCCATCCTTGTTCTTACGGTACTACGAAAATCCTTTGCAGCTCGATCCTCAACCATTTCACAGGGTGTAACGCCATTCTTTTTACGTGTGCTGATCATATAATTCTGCATTGAGGGGTTTTTTTCATAATAAATATAGTGACCGCCCATCTTCATCAAGTCTCCATATTTATAAGAATAAAAATCCTCCTCCTTATCCAAAACATTTTTCCAGATAAATATCGTATGTTCCCTCGGAAACTTCAGGGTATGTATCCTTATAACTTCCTTGAGCCGTCCCATAGGCTGCCCGTTTTCAATCAGGCACCACCCTACTGTCTCTCCGGAACCAAAGAAACTCTTCCGTTCTTCCTCTATTTCCTTGAACGTCTCTTCTTTTATGACAATCTCCGTACCTTCTATCTCAACCGACTTCATCTGCATCGCCCCAAAGATACAAACCACATCTTGTCCGTCTAAAGTCAGTATCTCCCCGACAAGAGCCACCCCGATAACCGTCTCCTCCGCCTGCTGCCTCAGTTGATTCAGGTAGATATCTACATAATCTTCTATGTATATCTTGGGTTCATCACTTACGTTCCCTATTTGTCTTACATTCTTCGGAAATTGTCTTTCCATATACACTCACCTCATCTTGTATATTTTTGATAATGATAGCATATGATTTCTGCGTATTTTATCAATTGCTGAAGCCTGTCCCAGGAAATTTACGGCACATTACTGCGGGTTTCGACGGGTTGTTTCATATAGATTACAATCCTTGTCCGGAAAGGTCACAAAGGGGACGGTTGATTGCGTTTGAAGGACGGCGGTTCGGGGCGGTTCTTCCCCCAGGCAGACTGGGCAACGCTCCGGTGAGCTAACGGCTAACTGCGACTAAGGAACTCAGGAGAGCCTTCGTTCCTAAGTCTCCGTAAGCCGTGGATCTCACCTCCGCTAAAAACGCCCTCTCATGTCTGCCTGGGGGAAGAACCGCCTGTGTACTGGAAACAGATATGCAACCATATGGATAGAAACTTTTCAACTCGTTCGGTTGGGATGTCGTTCAAATAAGCAGATGCGGCGTAAGACCAGCCAGAGATTTCTTGCCAGGTCTTACGCCGCATGTCTTTTTAATTATATTTTTACCTGTATGGTTCTTTCCCTGTACAGGTCAGGGATTTGTAATATTTCTTTGTCTACAGGAAAGCTTTTACTTTCTCGTAGATGCTGTCTGCATCCAGACCGTACTTTTTGATCAGTTGTACGGCAGGTCCGGACTCGCCGAAGACGTCGTTGACGCCGATCTTCAAAACCTTTGCGGGAGCTTTCTGCGCAACAACGTCGCAGACCGCGCTTCCAAGCCCGCCTATAACCGAATGCTCTTCTACCGTGACGATCTTGCCGGTTTTCTCGGCCGCTTTGATCACTGCCTCTTCATCCAGAGGTTTGATCGTATGGATATTGATCACTTCCGCCTGGATACCGTCGGCCGCCAGTTTCTCGGCCGCCGCCAGAGACTCTGATACAGGAAGTCCGGAAGCGATGATCGTTACGTCCGTACCTTCTCTCAAGGTGATGGCTTTTCCAAGCTCAAACTTATAATCTTCATTATCATTGATCACCGGAACCGCAAGTCTTCCAAAGCGAAGATATACCGGCCCTACATGCTCGTAAGCCGCTTTTACAGCCGCTTTTGCTTCCACATCGTCGGAAGGATTGATTACAACCATTCCCGGAATCGTCCTCATCAGGGCGATATCTTCATTACACTGATGTGTCGCGCCGTCTTCTCCTACGGATATACCGGCATGAGTCGCGCCGATCTTAACGTTCAATTTAGGATATCCGATGGAATTACGCACCTGCTCGAACGCGCGTCCTGCCGCGAACATGGCAAAGGAACTTGCAAAAGGAACCTTCCCTGTCGTAGCGATACCTGCCGCGACGCCCATCATATTGCATTCCGCGATTCCACAGTCAATATGACGCTCCGGGAACGCTTTCTTGAATACCCCGGTCTTCGTTGCAGCCGCCAGGTCGGCGTCCAGTACAACGACATCTTTATGCTCTTTTCCTAATTCGGCCAAAGCATTGCCGTAACTCTCTCTTGTTGCGATCTTCTTTACATCTGACATAATGCTTCACCTACTTTCTCTAAATCTGCCATTGCAACCGCATACTGCTCGTCATTCGGGGCGGCTCCGTGCCAGGACGCCTGATTCTCCATAAAGGATACGTCTTTTCCCTTGATCGTCTTCGCGATAATTGCCGTCGGCTGTCCCTTCGTCTCTCTCGCCTCTTTGAACGCCGCGTCAATCTCGTCAAAATCATTTCCGTTAATATTAATTACGTGGAAATTAAATGACTCAAACTTCTTATCGATCGGATATGGTGAATTAACCTCTGTAATCGGTCCGTCAATCTGAAGATTATTATTATCGACAATCACAACCAGGTTGTCCAGTTTCCTGTGGGCCGCAAGCATAGAAGCCTCCCATACCTGTCCTTCCTGAATCTCGCCGTCTCCAAGCAGGGTGTATACTCTGTAGTCGTCTCCGAATATCTTTGCGGAGACCGCCATACCTACCGCCGCGGAAATTCCCTGTCCGAGAGAACCGCTGGACATATCCACACCCGGAATATGCTTCATATCCGGATGTCCCTGCAGATAAGCTCCCACCTTACGCAAGGTAGTAAGGTCTTCTACCGGAAAGAATCCTCTGTGCGCCAATGTAGAATAATATCCCGGCGCCGTGTGTCCCTTAGACAATACAAAACGGTCGCGATCAGCTTTCTTCGGATCTGCCGGATCTATATTCATCTCTTCAAAGAACAGATAGGTATAGATATCTGCTGCGGATAAAGATCCGCCCGGGTGCCCGGACTTGGCACTGTGTACTGCCGTGACAATGCCCTTGCGAATCTCATTCGCCGTTTTCATTAACTCTAATTTGTTCATGTCAAACCTCCTAATATGAATCAGATGTTACTCTCCGAATACCGCTTTATAATCTGCCTGGAACTTTGCAATTCCCGCGTCTGTCAAAGGATGCTTTGTCATCTGCTCTATAACGGAATAAGGAACCGTCGCGATATCTGCGCCTGCCAGCGCGCAGTCTGTTACGTGCATCGTGTGACGTACGCTTGCAGCGATGATCTCCGTCCTAATTCCCGCAATCTTAAAGATCTGTGCAATCTCTGCGATCAGATCAGTACCCCTTACCGAAATATCGTCCAGACGTCCCAGGAACGGTGACACGTATGTCGCACCTGCCCTTGCCGCGAGAAGCGCCTGGTTTGCAGTAAAGATCAAGGTCACATTCGTTTTGATCCCTTCTGCCGAAAGCTGCTTGCACGCTTTCAGCCCTTCTACCGTCATCGGGATCTTAACTACCATGTTCGGATGAATCTTTGCGATTTCCCTGCCTTCGGCAATCATACCCTCGGCGTCTACCGTCGTCGCTTTTACTTCTCCGCTGATCGGTCCGTCCACGATAGATGCGATCTCTGCGATTACTTCCTCAAATACCCGTCCTTCTTTCGCGATCAGGGACGGATTCGTCGTTACCCCGCAGATAACTCCCATGTCATTCGCTTTCTTAATGTCCTCAACCTTTGCTGTGTCGATAAAAAATTTCATGTTTCTTCCTCCTTCTTACTTTTCACTTGTCACTGTTTATCGGCTGATTTCATTATAACTGATACGAATCCTCCCGGTCAATAGCGCCCGATTTTATTAGTAATTGTTTTCATTAATAAAGTCGTTTTATTAGTAAAAATATTCCCTGTTTTATCGTTTTAATCCCTGATATCCACATATCACAGTTTATACTTATTAATAATAATATTTAAAAATATATTAATTTTATTTTTTCTTTCCTCGTCTCGCCCCTACTCTTGCATAACCTGTCGTCCCCCTTACAATCAACTGGGGCTCATATTCCACGTGGTAGGTACTGATCGGTTCTATCCCGGAATACGAGGACTGCCGGGAGGCTATTTTCTTCATAATGATGTCGCAGGCATCCCGCCCCTTAAAGATAACAAAATGCTCTATTGTCGTCAGCTCCACCTTATGCATACGTGCAAACAGAGTATTATCACATCCCATTACAGACATATCAGCCGGCACTCTGATCTTGGCTTCATGCAGCGCATCCAGAACCCCGAACGCGATCATATCATTCAGTCCTGCGATAGCGGTAATCCCCGTCTCTTCTTTCAGAAGTTCCCTGGTCAGGTCATAACCGATCTTATATTCCGAATCTATATGCGCAACGTCCAGATCGATCTCTTCTTTGGCTGCCTTAATGATAACCTGATTCTTAAATCCCGCTTTTTCAAACTCTTTCAGGAAACCTTCCACCCTCTTGGAGCGCTGTTTCTGACGTGCCGTCAAAGGCGGCGCGATGTAAGCCACCTTCCGGTGCCCAAGCTCCAGCAGGTGCTTTGCCATGATTCGGCCAAGTTTGGAGTTATCCAGCTCCACGGCATCTACATCCATCTTCTCATTCTGGTTGTTAATGACCGCCACCGGTATCTTCTGCGCCAGTTCCTGCACAAGCTCCATGAAGCAATGACTCGGATTACACGTATAGATGATTCCCAGGGGACGCAGATCCCACATCATCTTAAGATACCGCTCTTCCATCTTCAGATCTCTCTGCGTGTTACATACGAACAACCCAAACCCCTGCTCCTTGGCGCGCAATTCAATCCCCTGGAGCAGCATGACATAATAAGGATTCGTCAGGTTCGAGCAGAATACCACCAGAAGCCTCTCCTTCTTCGTTCCCTTTCTGGTCTTCCTCTTAGGCGGCACATATCCCAGTTCCTTCGCCGACGCTTCTACCTTATCTATTGTTTCCTTCGAAAAAGAAACACTATACTTCTTATTCAATATCATAGAGACCGTAGACTGCGACACTCCCGCCGCCCTCGCAATATCTGTCGATGTAACCTTTCTCTTCATCGTTCTCCCTTTCCCGGCGGACCGTCTAAAAACCTATTCCCACAGCCCGCCGCCTCTTTCGGCTAGAGCTCCGTCCTCCCCTCCAGGGCGCGAAGGAGAGTCACCTCGTCAATGTATTCCAGATCGCCTCCCACAGGCACCCCGCTTGCAATCCTGCTGACTTTAATCCCCGCAGGTTTGATCAGCTTACTGATATACATGGCCGTCGTCTCCCCTTCCAGACTGGAATTCGTCGCTATGATCACTTCATTCACATCTCCCTCCAGACGTCCGATTAACTCTTTAAGCCTGATATCTTCCGGACCGATCCCCAGCATCGGAGAGATCGCGCCGTGGAGAACATGATACACTCCTCCATATTTTCCTGTCTTCTCATATGCGGCCAGGTCTCTGGTATTTTCCACCACCATAATCGTCTTATGGTCTCTCTTGCTGTTACTGCAGATCGGGCACACTTCCTGATCTGTCAGTGTACAGCATTCTTTACAATATCTGACATTCCTCTTCGCTTCAACAATAGTCGAAGCCAACCGGTCCACATCTTCCAGCGGCATATGTATCAAATGAAAAGCCAGCCTTGCCGCTGACTTTGATCCTATGCCTGGAAGGCATGACAATTCTTCAATTAACCTGCTGATCTGGTTACTATAGTAATCCATCTGTCTCTTACGCTCCTGTGTCAGAATAATCCCGGCATCTGGCCGCCCATACCGCCGGTAAACTTAGACATCGCGGACGCCGATGCTTCGTCTGCCTTATCCATCGCCTCGTTCACCGCAGCCACGATCAGATCCTCTAACATCTCGACATCCTCAGGGTCCACCACTTCTTCGTCCAGGCTGACTTTCAGAAGCTTCTTTGCCCCGGACACAACCGCCTCGACTGCGCCGCCGCCTGCCGTCGCGCTGAATTCCTTCATCTCCATCTCCTTCGCCTGCTCTTCCATCTGACGCTGCATCTTCTGCGCCTGCTTCATCAGATTCGCCATATTTCCCGGCATAGCCCCGCCCGGGAATCCACCTCTTTTTGCCATAATTATACATCCTCCTGATCTTCTATTCTGCCGGCCCGCTCATCTCATCCCGCCGTCCGGTCAATTGCAAGCCCATCAATCTTCCACGGTAATCTCCATATTAATCAGCCCTTCGAGATTCTCAATATCTACAAACTGATCTTCGAACCTGCGCCCGGCTTCCATCTGCCGAACCTCAATCTCAACTTTTTTCCCGATCTTTTCTTCGATCACTTTCTCTATCTCTGCCTTATGTTCTTCCGTTCCGACTACGCCGGCCCCCATCTCATCCTGGCATACGATCTGCAGACGGCTGCCTTCCCCCGCGCTTAACCTTGCTTTCTTAAGGCAGCTCCTAAGCATCGGAGACAGATCGTTCACCATCGTGCGGAAATTCTTTGCAACTGCCTTCACATCCTCGCTCAAAGCCTCCGGAAGCTTCGGCTCCGGCTGTTTTGTCTGCCTCTCTGTGCTTTGTTCTTCCCTGGCATCCCTATCCCGTACCGGATATTGGGGCAGCCCTTCCTTAAGCTGCTTCTCCACCGCACGTATACGGTCCAGCAGAGCGTCCTGAGAGGTCTCCATAGCGGGACAACACAGCTTGATCAGCGTTACCTCCAGAAGAACCCTCTTCTGCGCCGAATACCTCAACTGATTCGTAAGCTCGGAAAATATCCTGATATAACGGATCAGCGTATCATTATCAATCATCTGCGCCTCTTCCTTAAGCTGCGCAAGATTCTCCGTCGATACGTCCAGTATATCCTCCATGTGATCAGATCCCTTGACCAGGAGGAGATTCCTCAGATACCAGGTAAAATCCGCCGCAAGCTGCGAAAGCTCTCTCCCCTGCATCACCAGATCCTCCACCGTCTTAATCACCCGGCGCACATCCATCGAGATCAACTCCCGGAGAAGACGGCTGAATACCTCTGTATCAACCGCTCCCAATACCTCCAGCACATGGTCATAGGTCAGCTTCTCACCGATATAAAAAGACGCACACTGGTCAAGAAGGCTTAAGCTGTCGCGCATGGAACCGTCCGCCATCTTCGCGATATAACGGACTGCCTTATCCTCCACATCCCACTGCTCCTTATCAATCAGCTCCCGAAGCCTTGCAGAGATCGTATCGATACTGATCCTTTTAAAGTCATATCTCTGGCATCGGCTTAAAATTGTAACCGGTATCTTATGTGCTTCCGTCGTCGCAAGTATAAATATCACATATTCCGGAGGTTCTTCCAGCGTCTTAAGGAGCGCGTTGAACGCCCCTATAGACAGCATATGGACTTCGTCTATGATATAGACCTTATACCGCCCTTCCGTAGGGCGGTATGCCACTTCCTCCCGGATCTCCCGGATATTGTCCACACCGTTGTTAGACGCCGCGTCGATCTCAATCACATTCATAGAAGCGCCGGAAGCTATCGACTTACACGCGGCGCATTCGCCGCACGGACTTCCGTCCGCCGTATGTTCGCAATTCACCGCTTTTGCAAATATCTTCGCCACAGTTGTCTTCCCGGTTCCTCTGGTCCCGCAGAATAAATATGCATGGCCGATTCGATTCGCCCTGATCTGATTCTTCAAGGTCTTCACAATGGCATCCTGCCCTTTTACATCCTCGAATTCATTCGGCCGGAACTTCCGGTACAATGCCACATATGACATCCTTTTACACTCCCTTATTTCACTCCGAAACTAATACCCGTCATCTCGGCTTCTTTGATAATGCTTGACTTCGGATCTACGTACTTAAGCTTGCCTGCCACCTCTGAAAGGGGAACACGCACAATCTCATTCTTCCTTACACCCATCATATAACCATAGTCTCCGTCCAGGATGGCCTCTGCCGCCGCAGCGCCAAGCCTCGTCGCAAGCACTCTGTCATACGGACAAGGAGATCCTCCTCTCTGGGTATGTCCCGGAACCGTGATACGCACTTCCTGATCCGTTCTCTTCTGAATCTTCTCGGCCACTTCATATGCAACAGACGGATACTTTTTCTTCTCCAGCTTCGCTTTCAGCTCCTTCTTGGACAGCTTCGCATCCTCTTTGGAAATAGCGCCCTCAGCAACCGCAATGATCGTAAATCTCTTGCCTGCGGCCTTTCTCTTTTCGATAGCGTCTACTACTACGTTAATATCATACGGAATCTCCGGAAGCATGATAATATCCGCCCCGCCGGCAATCCCCGCATGCAGTGTTACCCAGCCCACCTTGTGTCCCATAACTTCTATGATGAACACCCGGCTGTGGGACGTCGCCGTCGTATGAATCTTATCAATGGTATCCGTCGCGATATCAACCGCGCTCTGGAACCCGAAAGTCATATCCGTTCCCCACAGATCATTGTCGATCGTCTTCGGAAGCGTAATAACATGCAGCCCCTCTTCTCTCAGCATATTCGCCGTTTTATGCGTGCCGTTTCCTCCAAGCACTACCAGGCAATCCATATTCAGCTTATGGTAAGTGTGCTTCATTGCCTCAACCTTGTCAAGCCCGTTCTCATCCGGTACCCGCATCAGCTTAAAAGGCTGCCTGGATGTTCCGAGGATCGTTCCGCCTATGGTCAATATTCCCGAAAAATCCCTGGAAGTCAGCATCTTGAAGTTCGAGTAGATCAATCCCTTATATCCCTCCTGAAATCCATAAATCTCGACATCATCCCTCTTAGAACATATTCCCTTTACTACTCCGCGCATAGCCGCGTTCAAAGCCTGACAGTCTCCTCCGCTCGTAAGCATTCCTATTCTTAACATCTGAATACTCCTTTCTTCTCTGTGTAATTTTACTTTCACGGTGCCGCTTTCAGTTCGTGCGCTGAACACATATTCTATATTATACCCTATTTTTAACCATCATACAATAGGCGGAATGTCTGGTTCAGTTCTGACGATTAAAGTTATGTTTACTCTCTCAAGGCAATCTGGATTCTATTCTTTATACTTATTGAGTAATACATTCTTATCTCTAAGCCATAAAATCCCTATAGCCCGCCCTCATCCTTTTTAATTTTCGCCTGTCTACTACAACCACCGCCTTTCCCGAATCATTTTTATATAAACCGTATTTGTATCTTTCTGTCTATCTCTTCCATATATTCTTTCAGCGATATCTCTTTCATGGACTCTAGCAGCCGCCTATGTTTCTGCTCCAAACTCTGCTTTACCTTTTTCCATATCCCTTCCCATGCTTCCATAAACTGTCCGATCATGTGTCCAATCTGAATCAGATAATAATGGTTTTTCACAGCCTGATAATTTCTGCTGTATAGATGCTCCAGGCTGTAGCCATGTTTTTTCTGTGCATTGAAACCTTCATTCTCTATTTTCCATCTCATCCTTCCCCGCTCTATCAGATCGTCTACGTTTTTTCTGGTGACCGGCAAATCCGTAAGATACCAAAATTCTTTTCGGAACAATTTCACATTTCCCTTTTTCCTTCCTTTTTTGCAAATATGTTCCTTAATTTCCCCGTATTCTGCCAGATTTATTTTATATCCTTTATAATCAATATCTGTTATATAATCATACCATTTCTTTCCGTTCTCCCATATCTGTTCCTGGTAATTCTTCTCCCATTTTTTCAATTCCCGGTATTCTGCTCCGATGGTCGGGATGCTCCCTTCCTTATATCTCAGGATATAACGCCAGTTTTTCTCCTTGCATCTTTCAAAGAAGCCTTCACAAGCGTACAAACTGTCTGCGCACAAGCAAATTGGCAGCCTTGGAAATGCCTTTTTCAGCTTTTCCATTAGACGCCAGCAGGCTTTCCTTTCACAGTCCTGCTTCTCCATCTCTTTCCCGTCTTCATTGTCCACAAATTCCGTCTGAATACTGACCAGGATTTTCGGATGCAGCACCAGTTTCGCCTCCAGCACATAATAATAATTCTCACGGTATTCTCTTTCGGTTCCCCTATTATGCGTCCGATGCAAACTCTCCCCGTCCAATTCCTTCCGGGTTCTGTGAAGCTGTGTCCCATCTATAATAACCTGCCAGTAGTTTCCTCGGATGCGCATATCTCCAAATGCCCGGCTACGCAACAGTGTACGGCACAGGCTATGCATGACCTCCTGTAGTTTTTCTGGATCCACCCGTTCCAGGTATCGGTTGATTGTTTCCCAGTAAGGAAGTTCCTCTGTGACAGGTTCTTCCCCACACAGTATCCAGATATTTTTTATCAGGTTCTCTGAATTGAATTCTTCACTTGTCTTACGCATACTGTTGATGTAAAATAGAGAAGAAAGGATACGGGTCATAAGAAGTATCACACCTGGGTATGTAATATAACTCTGATGCCGGGGATTCGGGATTTGCTTTAATAATGGCAAAAGGTCTGGAAAACAATGCCGGATTAGTTTGACTAGTTTACAGGCAAGGTGAAACTGTTCCAGGTGTTCCCTGGCCTCTTTTCTTGTGATTTTTATTCTTGCTTCATAGTAAAACCTCCTCTTTTATGGGTGTGCGAAAAAATAGTTTTGTGGTTAATTCTATTATCTCGCATTTTCCCGTAAAATGGGAGGTTTTTTTATTAAATTTTTTTAAGCGTCAAAGCTGTATTCCGGTCAAACCCGTCCAAATTCCAAAGCAATCATTCCAGCTGCTTCTTTTGCTGTCATATCACTGACATCAATTTTGGTGCTATCCATTTCTTCATAGAGTGATAATCTGTTGCTGCTTTCTATAAACGAATCTTTCTTCCTTATACCCCTCGCAATATCCTTAAAGAAACGCTTTTGTAAAGATTGCTCCGATATTGTCAACGTAAACAGATAGTAATGAGTCTCATCCAAATTTAAATTCTCTAAAATGCTGTCAATAATCTCCTGTCTGTGCATAACCCAACAGAAAATAATATTCTGAAACTCCGGGCAAGCCAAAAAATTATTAAGCATATGGCATATATTATCCGTAACCATCTTCTTCGTTTCATCCGTTACGATAAAAGGTTTCATGTCCCAACACCAATCACCGTCCAAAAATACAGACGGTGAAAGAATTTTTTGAAGTTCTCTGCAGGTAGTTGTTTTGCCAACACCCATAGTCCCGTTAATAAAAATCAAATTCTTCATTTATTATCCTCCAGATCATTTCCTTTACGGGCTAATAATGTTACATTATTCTTTTTTCTCCAAACCTCTTTTACAGAAAAAAACCTGCAGATAGCAGTAACTTTTTTTGGTTTTCAACAGTACAAGGTGTATCAAAATGATAATATGTGCTACTTTCTAAATGCTGACCATTTTTTAGCTTCTCATATTCTGAGAATAAATTATCTTCTTGTTTTTGCGGATCAATAAACTCATGTTCTGAAAGCATATAATCATTTTCTATATATAGTCCTGTTTCCGATAAACATCTGTATATTTTTTTATATAGATCGAGTTTAACAGTATGATTGTAATGGTGCAGCGTCATAGATGACAAAACAACATCAAAATAGTTATTACCAAAATCCAATTTAAGATAATCGCCACAAAATATTCTGATATTATTTTGTGAAAATCTTTCACCTATTTTTTTCAACATATTTGCAGATATATCAATTCCCGTTATTTCTATATTCGGAAATCTTTTGATAATTTCAACAAGTTCCAACCCCGTACCTATCCCAAAATCTAATATTCTTTCTGTACCCATTGGCATAAAAGTCGCTAGAATATTTTTACTTTCAATGCCTCCATCGATATCACTTATATGATTTATATCATAAATATCTGCCCGAGAATTGAAAAAAGAACTCATTTCTTCCAATCTATCTTTACTCATTTCTCATTCCCCACTATCCATTGAAAATTTTTTAAACGCATTAGTCATTAACTCAGTAACCTTATCAAAAGATATCGATATATCGTTCGATACCAGTTGTGTCGCTATCCCGTGTGAAAATAACCAACAATTGATAAATACCATTTCAGATTCACTTGTAGATAACCCCGTTATTTTTTTTACATTTTCTATAGAAGCACGGTTCCAGTCTGCATGAATAATATCTTGTAATGATGAACCTGCCATTGTCATGCTCATAAATAAAGCATTAAAAATCATTTTTTCTCTTCGCGCAAATTCAATATACGCAATTCCTTGACTTAGTAAACGATTTTCACTATCTATTCTATTTTCCATAAAAGTATTGTAATATCTGTCTAATTCAACTTTAACGTCTTTTTTCAATTCATTCATATTAGGATATATACGGAAAAGCGGTCTAGTCGAACATCCAAGGATTTTTGCTAAACTACGGGCGTTTATGCTGTCCATTCCCTTCTCCCTAACTAATTGAATTGCAGCTTCCATAACATTATTTTTATCAATAATTGGTTTCGGCGGCATTTCCTATTCTCCTTTCGGTAACTTATGTTGCATAACGATAGTTGCTATTATATCAGTAAAAGGAATTTATGTCAATATGTAATAAATTAACAGACAAATTCAAACAAATTGATGCTCTCTGCATGAATCGTTACCAATGCAGAGAGCACCGCAAAAAACAGCTATTAAAAAATAATTGTAACGTTATCATTTCCTGACCACTGTCCGGACGCCATCCTCCGTATTCTCAATCGACAGGCTCATATGGTGGAGATCCAGGATCTTCTTTGCCAGAAACAGTCCCAGCCCCATATGCTTGCTTTCTCCGCCCCGGCTCTCATTCCCGGTATAGAACAGATCAAAAGCATGAAGAAGTTCCTCTTCCTTCATAGGCTTCCCCGTATTCTCAATACTGCAGCATTTTGCTTCTGTCCTGACCAGGATCCTGCCGTCTAACACATTGTATTCCACCGCGTTGGACAGCAGATTCCATACGGCTTTCGCAAGATATTCCCGATCCCCTTCTACCCGGAAATCTTCTCCCTCCTGATAATCAATCTGAAGATTCTTCTCATCTGCCTGCAGTTCAAAGCGCTTCATCTCCTCCCGGATTAATTCCCCGAAAGACACCGGTTCTTTCCGAAGAACCAGCTCCTTCGAATCCATCTTCGATATCTCGATCATCTCTGCCACCAGACGGTCCATCTCTTCCGTCTGTCCGATGATCTGCGTAAGATAATAGTCCCGCTTTTCTTCCATATTACGCTCCATCAGGTTTTCCGAAAAATTCCGGATAATGCCAAGAGGCGTCTTAAGCTCATGCGCCATGGCATTGGTAAAGTCCCGTCTTGTCTCCTCCAGCGCCATCTGCTGCTTATATGCATCTTCAAATATGACAACGACCAGAAACATACATACAGACGTCAAAAGCAGCCCGATCAAATAAAGCGACTTCATATAGTCAAACGCGGCAAACCATGGACTTGCTTCCATTCGGACAACTAAATAAGCAAAAGGATCATCGATTAATCCAATCTTCAACTGATATCCCGCGCCGATATAAAACATTTCCTTCACCGGATACAGACCATAATTTGGAATTTCTTCTTCCGCATTCCAGGAAAAATGCCCCTCTTTCGGAAATTCATGGAGGAATTCACTGCTGCTCCATCTATGCCATTTCTCATAAGAGCCCTGTAACATGTACGGAAATCCGATGGTGGGCGTCTTTATCTCTCCGCTTTCCCGCTGTCTGCCGCTGATGTCAGGATTTGCCCACTCCCACACTATTTTGCTGTCTATTTCACGGAACACTTTCTCTTCCCCGGTCTCCGCCCCCGTCGCATAATCTATCTTCGTCCCTGTCGTCGACATGACGATGCTGTTCATGAGCGGATCCACATACTGATCCTCAGCCTGTTTCCCGTCTTCTTCCCCTTCCCGCCATGTAAGTTCCTGGACATAGATATCATACAATTCCTGCCCGTCGGAAGACGTCCGGATCAGGATTCGGTATTTCTCCGGCAGCGTATAATCTTTCGTCGACTGCAGGCTCTTCCAGCGATACTCTGCCAACTCCTCTTTCTGTTCAAATGTCAGAAAGTTATCCAATATGTAAGGACCGTTATAAATACCGGAAGTATCCGCCGTATACATCGTATCGCCGATGGTATCGCAGCTCTTTGCCAACAGTTTCTTATTCTTATCATAAGCAGCAGCCGATATCATCAGATCCGGATTCGTTGAATTCAAGACATACTCATTCACCAGCTTTTGATAGAATTCTTTTCTCTCCTTATCGTTCCATTTCCCGGTTCCTCCGGTAACTGTACCTGAACCATCTTCAAATACTTCTTCCACTACATCTTCCACACTTCCTTTTGATTCTTCATGATTCTCCCTTTCATCGTCTATGGCTTCTAATGCCTCTTCTGCCGCATTCTGCTTCAATTCTTCATAAGTTTCTAATGCCTCTTCTGCCGCATTCTGCTTCAATTCTTCATAGGCTTCTAATGCTTCTTCTGCCGCATTCTGCTTCAATTCTTCATAGGCTTCTGTCTGGGAACGTTCCTGATCGGAAGCTTTCCTTAATATAGATGCAGCCACTTCCTCAAACGTACGGAGATATTCTTTCATGAATCTTTCCTTCACCAGCAAAGTTACCAGAACCATCGTCACCAGATACAACGCCAGAAAGACCGCCATAACCGGTTTCCAGAATCTCTTCTTCTTTCTTCTTAAACTTCCCTTCATCGTACCACCTCTGCCAATCCTTTCTTACGTCCGGCACGCCTTTTATACCTGCGGGCAGCGAGTCAAGCAGGCATATTTAGCATGTACGCTCGGCGACTGCCGCCAGCCCTTTAACTCGAAACAGCCAGACGATATCCAAATTTCCGCACAGTCTGTATGGTACATCCGCAGGAACCGATTGCCTTTCTCAGCTTCTTGATGTGATTATCCACCACCCGCTCATTTCCGTCAAAATCATATCCCCAGAAACGGATTAAAAGCTGTTCCCGGCTGAAAATACGCCCCGGATTCTGCATAAAGAACAGGAGCATCTCATATTCCTTCGGCGGCAGGGACAGAATCTTTCCGTCTTTTTGGACGTTATGGCTTCTCACATCTATCTTAAGACTTCCTATTTCCACATACGCATTGCTCCCCTGTATCCTTCCTGTCAGCGCCATTGCCTTAGCGTATAATACCGGAAGGGAAAAAGGCTTCGTTACATAATCATCCGCACCGAGAGCATATCCGTTCAGCTTATCCTCCTCCAATACACGGGCGGTAATAAAGATGATCGGTACGTCGCAGTCTTGGCGTATTTCCCTGCATACGGCAAATCCATCCATTCCCGGCATCATAATATCCAATAAAATCAGATGAAAGCTTCTTCTCTTCACCAGCTCCAGAGCCTTAAATCCATCTCCTGCCGTCTCCACATCCCATCCCTTACTTGAAAAATAGTCGGAAGCGGCTTCTGAGATCAGCAGATCGTCCTCCACAATCAATAACTTCAATTCCATACACCTTCTCCACAATCAAACTGTATGTATATCGTATACAGAAAAATGTCCGGACACGCTTTCTGTATGGTGGTACTCTACCATTCTAATATATCCTCTTCGTATCCTTTTGTAAGAATACGTCAAAAAATCTCATGCTATCATACATCCCTCTCATACTTCTGCCGAAGCCTTCGGATCTTTCTGCCGCAGTGGACGAACAGCCACACATACAACATGAAAAACACAAGAAAAATCAATGTAAACGCCCTGGCTCCCACGTCTCCCCTGTCAAGCCAGTTATTCGACTGAATGATAAGCTGCGGTACGACACAGCAGAGAAATATAATCATAAGGGGTATCATCCTCCGTCTGTATATCCTTCTGATCATCTCAAGCCTCGACTCATTATCGCTGAATATCTCCAGATCGTCCTCTATAATATCCGCAGGCTTCCTGAAATAGCTGAAACTATTCACATCAAACAAATATTCCCATCCATAGTCACGGTACAACTGCAGATATCCCGGTTTCTCTCCTGTACCCGCCTGATCAAAATCCATCCTGTAGACAACATCCTCCGGAGTACACCGGTCAAAAAAATAAAAACCCGGAAGCAAGTATCTCTTAAATCTCCATCCCTTCTGATGCTGCTCTCGCAGAAACTGTTCCTCCTCTTCATAATCCATGATCGTCCAAAAACGGAATAATATTCTATCTGCCATCTGCATACTCTCCTTTACTGTTCTTATACAGCCGTTCAATCCGATGAAGCTCTATCTCAAGAACCTCCCGCCCAAGCTCTGTCATCACATACAGTTTCCTCTTCTCCTCTTCCCTTACAAACCTGATTAGACCGTCCTTTTCCATCTTAGACAGAGTTCCATACATGGTTCCGGGACTGATGGTTACCGCCCCGCCAGTCATCTGCTTTACCCTCTGCCCGATATTATATCCGTGCATCTCATTCTGCAAGCAGAATAGAATGTAGAACCCGGTCTCCGTCATAGGAACATATATCCTTTTAATCCTGTCCTGCATCACTTCACTCCTTTTTGTTCCGTTGTAATTGCTTATTTGCCAACCATATCTAACCCTGATTCCCGCTGTTACAGTATAACGTAATCCAATACATCTCATTTCAATGTATCGAAATACATTGTATCGAACCTCGTTATATATTATATATCACGCTTCGATATATATGTCAAGATGAATTCAAAAATTAAAACAAAATTAAAAATAAAATTAAAAACCCTTCTGTCTCCCACGCATTACCTGGAAGACAGAAGGATTATCACATTTTTTCACTATAATCTCACATATTTCGAATGCCATACACTTTCCCCTTAGCAAGAGAAATAATGGCCGCTCAAACGATAAAATAAAAATTACTTCCTGTTTGGTTTTCTTTTAATTCTCAACAATTTAATGAAGTCATTAAACAAAGAGGTATCCACCGGCTCAAACATGATCCATTTTCCATCATGGTAAGTTTGAGCTTTGTCACATTATATATCTATTGCGTTGAGCTCCCTCTTCCTTCTCTGATAAATGGATTCCCCCAAAATGCGGCAAGTAACTCTGCCACCATAAAACACCAGATAACGGGCTCGCATATAATGACCGCCATATATTGAAACCTGGGGATAAGAACTGCAGTAAACAGTATCTTCCCGATTAATTCAATCACACTGGAAAGAACCTGCAGAATCTTCTGCCCGATCGCCTGCAGAGCCGTCCGTGTATGATTAAGCAGACCTAATATAAAGTAACATGGAGCAACGATCCGAAGATACAGCATTCCGTTTCGCAGCACTTCTGCCTCATCGGAACCAGATATCCATCTGATCATGTATGGCGCCAGAATCCAGACAAGTATGGTGATAATCACCGTCAAAACCGCCGTGTACATATATGCGTATCTCATAACCCTGCGAATCCGTCCCGGCTTACGCGCCCCGTAATTCTGAGACACAAACGTATTGACCGTCTGCATCATAGCGATAAAAGGAATCATACAGAACTGGTACATCCTTCTCGCCGCAGTATGCGCCGCGATAACCAGATATCCAAGTCCGTTGATGCCTGACTGCAGGATCACACTGCCCGCCGACACAAAGCAGCCCATAAATCCCATGGATAATCCCTGTGCTGCCGTTTCTCTGTAAAGCTCCACGTCTATTTTAAAGTGTTCCTTTAAAGGAACAAGTACCGGGGCTTTCTTTACAATATAGATCAGGCAGAGCAATACCGAGAAACTCTGTGCAATCACGGTGGCTTCTGCGGCGCCGCCGAGACCCCTGTCCAGCACGGCAATGAACAGATAGTCCAGAAGTATATTGGAAATGGAAGAAATAATAAGGAATACAAGAGGCATAATACTGTTTCCGATTGCCCGAAGTATCCCTGCGCATAAATTATATGCGAACATCACCAGTGTAAATCTCGTAATGATTGAAATATAGCGATATGCTTCTCCCATGATCTCATCCGGCGTATGTAATAAGCGAAGCAGCGGTATCATGATAATCTCTGACAGAACGGTAAGCACCGCCACAACCGCCATACCGATAACGATAGATGCCGCAACGGATTTTTTCAGCATCTGCTCATCCCCGGCTCCATAGCACCTTGCCGTTACAATCGCCATACCGTTGCCAAACCCAAGGGCAAATCCGATTAACAGGTCGTAGATCGGCACAGCCGCGCCGATCGCCGCCAACGCAGTCTCTCCTAAAGTATGTCCCACGATCAAAGTGTCTACCGTGTTATACAACTGCTGAAAAAATATAGAAAATAAGACCGGAATTGCGAAACAGAGCATCGGCATGAATATCTTTCCGTTTAAGAAGTCCGTTTTATTCGCGCTATCACTGGTTTTTGACGATAAAGTTCCCAAGTTTTTCCCCTCTCAGTTACTTTTTTTAATAATGCCGAACCACTTCGAATCTTTCCAATTCGGCCTCTTCCTCTTCTCTGATTCCGGCTTTCTGCTTCGCAATGGCAATCTGTTCCTCTACCGTATCCACTCCGCTAAGATTCGGGAGCAGTAATCCCCGGCGATATCCTTTGGTTACCACGACGCCATAACGCTTCACATCAAGCTTATCCATAGAGTCGATCGCTTCCGTAACGCCCAGCACATCCACACTGATCGTAAGCTTATCAAGTTCATCCTGCTCTATCGGAGAAAATCTCGGTTCTTTCACTGCCGCGGCTCTACGACTCGTATTATACTACTTTACAGAACCATATTCAATAACATAAGTTTGGTACTTTAGGCGTCTCCAAACTGTCAAAGACGGAATCATACTATGCAAAACATAAAAAACAAGCATTGCCAGACATGCTCAAATATAGATTTTATTCTTCAAAACCGGTTGGCAACTTGCTATTTCACACATCACATGATAGTATAAAATCAAATTAGATGAACTGGAAAGGTACGGTGTACAACATGTGCAGATTTTTTAACGCAGCCGGCGACTGTAAACCCGGACTGCATTATATGGTCGATATTCAGCCAAAGCTCGAAGCGATCAAAAAAATGATAGATCGGGGAGAATACTTCTCAATAAACCGTGCCCGTCAATATGGAAAGACAACTACACTGCGGGCGCTTGCACGTTTCCTGAAAAACGAATATCTGGTGATCAGCCTGGATTTCCAGATGATGAGCCATGCAGATTTTGAGAATGAACGGACATTTTCGGCATCATTTTCCGAAGAATTATTGTACCGTATTCCGGATATCCCGCAGGATATCCGTGAAAAACTTGCCGCATTTACAGAAGAATCCCCAAAAATTACAACCCTCTCGGCAATGTTCAGAGTATTAAGCCAATGGTGCGGCCAATCATCCAAACCAATCATATTGATTATTGATGAAGTAGACAGCGCGGCAAATAATCAAGTATTTATGGATTTTCTCGCACAACTTCGCGGCTATTACATGAACCGGGACGTAAGACCAACTTTCCAATCCGTAATTCTTGCAGGCGTATACGATATCAAAAATATCCGCCGGAAACTCCGCCCGGACGAAGAACATAAAAATAACAGTCCCTGGAACATTGCCGCCGATTTTCTGATTGACATGAGTTTTTCTGCCAATGAGATAAAAGGAATGCTTGAAAATTACGAACAAGACCATCATACCGGCATGGATATCAAGGAGATGTCTGATCTGCTCTATGATTATACCTCCGGCTATCCCTTTCTGGTGTCACGCCTCTGCAAACTGATAGACGAAAGAATTACTGTTAAAGAAAATTCTCCAAAGTCCGGATGGACAAAGGAAGGATTCTTAGAAGCTGTCCGCGTTCTGCTTACCGAATCAAACACATTGTTTGATTCTCTCATTAACAAGCTGAATGATTACCCCGAGTTGAATCACATGCTTCGAAGCCTTCTGTTTGCAGGAAAAGAAATCACATATGTTATAGGGATACCTTCTGTTGAAACAGCATTAATGTTTGGTTTTATAAAGATTTCCAAAAAGAATCAGGTTTTGATCTCCAACAGAATATTTGAAACATTACTATACAATCTCTTCCTTGCAGTTCCATCCATGCAGCAGGAAGAACTCTATGATACAGCATTAAAAGATAAGACAATGTTTATTAAAAATGGTCATCTGAATATGAGATTGGTTTTAGAAAGATTTGTAGAGCATTTTGATTCGCTGTACGGCGACCAGGATGAGAAATTTTATGAAAACGACGGACGACGTTATTTTATGCTGTTTCTGAAACCTATTATTAATGGAAGCGGAAACTGTTATGTTGAGTCTGAAACCAGGAACCGGGAAAGGACTGATCTGATCATAGATTACTGCGGGGAACAATTTGTCATAGAAGCAAAGGTTTGGCGCGGCGCAGCAAAGCATCTGGAAGGAGAAGATCAACTTACCCGTTATCTGGAGCACCATCACCTGAAGACAGGATACATGCTTACCTTTAATTTTAATAAAAAGAAAGAGATTGGTGTAAAGGAAGTGCATCATAAAGGCAAGATACTGATAGAGGCTATGGTTTAAGAAGTTTATATTCTCTGCCTCTTGACAGACTGCCTGAAAAATCATTCCGGACAGTCTGCCGCCATTTCTAAACCTCGAAGATACTGCTTCAGCGCATCTTCCGGCGGTCTCCATGCTCCATGTAATAACGCTTTTTATCTTCATACATTCTTTGCTCCGCCAACTTTACGACGGCAACGACATCCGCCTCGCATGACGCCGTCCCCACAGAGACATGATACCCCGCCTCCGTAGTCTTCTCTTTGACTGCGAGGGCTTTCTCGGTTACTTGGTCCAGATCCATCTTTGCAAACACCAGAAACTCGTCTCCTCCGATACGATAGACCTGCTCCTGTCCGAAAAACTCGACAAACGCGTCCGCAACGGTGCGCAGCATCCTGTCTCCGGCAGCATGCCCCTGGCTGTTATTCAATTCGTGAAGACCGTTCGCATCCGCATAAACACAAGACAGGCACGCCGGAAGCTCCGTGCTGTACTGTGCAAGTATCTGTTCATATGCGTTCCTGTTCTTAAGATTTGTAAGAAGATCCGTAGTTGCCATCTTCTCCTTCGCATGAATTTCTTTATGTGTACGAACGACATCCCACAGAAAATAGATAATCAGAATAACCGCCTCATAGATACCAAACCAGAACAGTACTTTCTCAATATGTGCATTCTCCCTGAAGACAATGCTTTCCGGGACTGTAACCATAACAAACCAGTCGTTAACATTCGCAGGCTCATAAGCCGTGTACAGATACTCGTCCCGCGTTCTGGAATAATATGCCGTGATTCCTCCCTTACCGTCTGCAAAATCCCTTGCCGCCTGCTTTTCGTTGTATCCCTTTTTGATCTTACGTCCTTCCAACGCATCAGAGCTTTTCGTATGTCCGTGCAAGGTATCCATGATAAACTCCATGTTCCGGGTATCTACGATAAAAATATCTGCATTGCCGTCAAATATCTCCACCTCAAAATAATCATACATTTCCTGCGGATCTATCACGCCGAATAATATTCCTTCCGTCCGGCTTCCCCTCTTAATCGGAATATTAATAAATAGGACAGACCGATCCTCCTCCAGGTTATCCTGCTCAACATTCGTAATAAAAGAACCTTTTTCAGCCAACGCCTCAAACGTAATCCCATTCACCGACTCCTGCACATTCCCGTCCTGCCCAAGGATCTGATCGTTTGGAAGGACGATACCAAGCCGGGAGACCAGTCCCATATCCTTATCTGACTGCAGGATCTCAGCCACACGCTCAGAGGTAATCTCATCCTCCCCCTCTATGATGCCGGCCAGCATCTCCAACTGAGTCTGGGCGAAGGAAATCTGCAGATAGATCTCTTCCTGAGCTTCCTGTGTCTCCTCTTTAAGAGTGCGCAGGCAAAAATCTACAGAATAGGACTGCAGCCGCCACAGGACTGCAAAAAATCCAATGCCTATGAGCAGCATAAGTAAGAATGCCGCCGCAATATTTTCCTTTCCCTGCCTGTCTATTTTTTTCAGCAATAACTTTATCTGATTGTTAAGTTCCATATTCTGACTCTCCTGCTATATCAACCTCACCGCAAATCATCAAGATCCTTCTTCACGCTTCTGGCAGATATGAGAAATAGAATTGGCACGATACTGCTGCATACTGCCGTACAGATCCGGTCGATACCCGCATCTCCGATAAGGGCCAACGCTGCGGATACTATCGCGGCAATAAAGCCGATCCACCCCAGTTTCACTGCCGCAGCCAATTTATCCTGATTCCCTCCCGCTCCCTTGAGTCCGAAATAACCGCATCCAAAATTAAACACGGCTGAAATCAGCCCCAGAACAGCAGATACCTTCATTGAAACAAGCGCCTGCTGTTCCGCAGGCATCTTCACCGCCCCATCCATGAAATTCCCTAATAATAATGTTGCTATTCCGACAACAGCACAAAGAATTCCCAACACAATCTCCAATACCGATAATCCTTTTAATAATTTTTTCACTCTCATCACCTCTTAATGTTTTTGATACACCTCTTCATTCGCCAATTCGCTTGTGAATAAATGTTTACTTACATGATAACAAAAAAAATATCGCCTGACAATATCTTAACGGCGAAATAGTAAATAAATATTTATTCTCATGTATCTATAACCAACCATCCTCTGTGGTATATCTTTATCCCTTTTCTGCGCAGCTCTTTTCCAGATTCAGATATCCGCTCAATCCCTCGATTAAAAACCGAAATACAGTATCTTCCGTCTCCTGATTATCCGGAAGTACTCCCTCCACCACATATTTTGCATACATCACCGTACTGGTAAGCACATGAAGCCACAGCAGATCCTGATTGATCTGCTTCAAACCGGGGAAAGTCTGAAAGAAGGTCTGAACCATACCCACAAAAGTATCAAAGTAACTCACATCCCGGGTCTTGTCATATACCGGGAAAAAAGTACTGTCCCGAAACCGATGGTAAAAAACGGTCTCATCCGGCCTTGCCAACCAGAAACGGAAGTAGGGCGCCCATAGGCCTCTCACAGCCTGAACCGGGTCTGTAAACATAATCTGGGGTTCAAACTGCAGGTGCTCAAAGACTGCCGCCGCCTGCCTGTCTATATATGTGAAACACTCCATCATCAACTGTTCCTTACCGTTGAAGTAACGGTACAATGCCCCCGGAGACACTCCCGCCAACTCGCTGATGTTCTGTATTCTCACACCTTCCAGACCATACTGACGTACCGCCTTTATCGCTGCAGACATAATTTTGATTTTTGTGTCATCCAATCGTGATCACTGCTCCTTGAATACAATCATTTTTTAATAAACTACCCAAATTATACACCACACCGATTCTGTTGGCAATGCTTTCTAATCTTCAAACTGCATTTTAAATGTCCGAATCTCAAATGGTCTTATCGTAAATTCCACACAAGATCCTTCTGCGGCTTCACCGCACTCATGCTCCAATAGATTACATGGTACAAAGCGCTTCACAGGGTATTCAGAATACAGCTTTACCTTCTCTCTTCCACCTCTGCACTCGTGGATCCTGACGATCAGGCATTCCTCATCTTCTGCTTTTTTCACTGCGTCAATCTGTACACCCCGTCCGGTTACCGCCGCGATTTTTCTCTTATCTTCAAATATCCCCTGCACAGCCTGCGCCGGAAGATTTAACCGGTTCGCTTCCTCAATCGTTCCTCCCTCCACGGTTGTTCCTGAATGGGGGTATAACGCGTAAGTAAAATCATGTCCGCCCATATCCGCGCATGGATCCGGATATCTGGCGCTCTTTAACAGACTCAGCTTAATGGCATTATCCTTAATACTGTAACCATATTTGCAGTCATTCAGCAAGCTGACGCCGTATCCCGTCTCGGATAAATCTCCCCACTTGTGGCCGCACACCTCGAATCTCGCCCAATCCCAACTGTTATTCCAGTGATTCGGACGCTCCACATGGCCAAACTGAATATCATATACCGCCTTTGTCGATCGGATATCTGTATAAAAGGCTGTCTTCAGCAAGCGATGCTCTTCTTTCCAGTCCACATGGGTTTTGAAATCAATCCTGCGTGAATCCCTGTATACAATCATATCCTGTATGATAACAGACCTGTGGTATTGGTAACAAAAACGGATTACCGCTCTTAAATTTCCACTTTCCACCATTTGAGGAGCCTTGGACATTTTTATCGTTTCCATCTTCTGTATATAGAAAATATCAATATCCCATGCATCATAATTCACTGGCTTGTCCTCATATATCTCCAGGACATTTCCCTTCTGTCCTTCTCTTAAGATCTCTCGTTCAGTCTTTTTATCGTATATTCTGGTAAGCTGTCCTTCTTCATTCCAGTTGATAATATAATATGGTGTGTCCAAGAGATTCTTATCCATCTTAAAGACCGCATTTTCCGCTGCTTCTTCGGTTCTGTCCGCATCTGGACGGAACCATACGGTTACGGCCCCGAACGGCTGAACCTTTACTAAAACCTCATAACCTCCCTCTGTTTTCTGAGCCGGAAGGATTTCTCCGGATTCGTCTGTAAAACTTCCTTCCCCCAAAACTGCGATAAATACCAGTTCATTACCTCCGAAACTGTTCGAGGAATATATACTATATGCATGAGGCATTTCTCTTATAAGAGTCTTCAGCGCACTCTCTTCTGCTCCGGCCGCGCACTTCTTTGCCGCCTCATAATTCACACGGGAATCTTCATATACTTCACGGATAGAAAACCCGGAATAATATCATGGAACTGATGAAGCAGCACACATTCCCAACTGTCCTTCAGTTCCTTCGACGCATATTCTCCTCCCTTCATATAAGCCAGGGAAGAAAGCCACTCAATCTGCACCAGTTTATTCTCCAGATACCGATTCATCCTTTTATTATATGCCTGAGAAGTATAAGTTCCTCTGTGGTATTCAAGATACAATTCCCCGTCCCAGGTATGTACATAACGATCGGTCTTTTCTACATTTTCATGAATCTTACGGAAAAAATCTCCTGCCCGCGCCGTTTTTACATGGGCAGTCCCGGAATAATATCCATAGCCCTCTGCATCTCCAGCATATCTCTTGTAACTCCGCCTCCTCCATCTCCATAACCGTAGGAAATCAAGGTGTCTTTGCTTAACTCCTTATTCTTGAACTTTCGGACGCTTCCCAGCACAGAGTGGGGCGTCATTCTCCCATTATAGGTAGAATATCTGCTGTTAATATCCTGATCCTCCTCAGGTGTATCTACAAAATACGTTAATATCTCGCTTCCGTCGATCCCTCTCCAGAAGAACAGATCATCCGGAATAGTATTGAATTGATTCCAGCTTATTTTCGTAGTCATAAATGTGCGGATATTACATAGTTTCAGAATCTGAGGAAGCGCCCAGCTATAACCGAACACATCCGGAAGCCATAGATATTCACATTTCTTCCCAAATTCCCGTTCAAAAAAGCGGGTTCCATACAAGAACTGACGAACCAGGGCCTCACCGGAGGATATATTACAGTCTGCCTCCACCCACATTCCTCCGTCTGCTTCCCATCTTCCCTCATCCACCCGCAGTTTGATCACCTGATAGAGTTCGGGACAATCATTTTTGATATATTGATATAACTGCGGCTGGGTCTGCAGGAAGATATACTCGCCGTACTGTTCCATCAGACGAAGTACGGTAGAAAAGGAACGCTGCGCCTTTTCTCTTGTATGCTTCAATCTCCACAGCCAGGCCACGTCAATATGGGTATGGCCTACTGTGTTTACCGTTAAATCCGTATTCTTTTTCAGACGGCCGAGCTCCTCCTTCAGCACATGATGCGCCACATCCACAGATTCATAAAAATACTCATCATCCCAGTTAATATACTGCAGGGCCCGGTCCAGCCCGGCTTTCAAATTCTCATACTGCTCATCATACCGGTCCAGAAGCCTCAGCGTCTCCGTAACGGCGCGCGCAAGATAATAGAGTTCATCCGTCTTTATATGGAGATACGCCATATCTGCCTGCCGGCACTGATGGAAGAATACACGGTGCTTGCCGCCTCCTTCAAGACCTGTCCATAGAAGAAAAGTCAACCGTACCTTCTTTCCCCCCAATCCCTGAAACAATACTTCATTATGATTCGTATCCACGCCCTGATAAGGATGACCGTCTACATAAAGCATAGATTCAAAGCCGCTGTTATACCCCTCTCCTGTTTTTCCGAAGTCAAAAAGTCCTGCAGGTTTACAGCCTTCTTTCTCCTTTGGAATCACCGCCTCCTTTTCAAGCCAAAGATACCGGTCTCTCCCGGCGAAGAAATCGTCAAGGCCAAAGGAACTCCCCTCAATTCGATCCGGAAGAGTCCGGTAGATTTCATTTTCCGAAAGACCGCCCTCCATAGATGTGAATGGAGCGATACTCACATTTCCGAAATATCGTCTTCTGCCCAACTCTTCCACTCTTTTTTGAAATTTGTCTAGTGTCAAAAACATAGCCTGCTCCTTTTACTTTTTTAAAACTACCGTACCGAATCCGCCGATTGTTCCGTCATAACTGCCCGTCCATACATGATACTCATCCGTCGGGAGCTGAATCTCTACCGGCTCTCGATTGAAGTTCTGCACAAATACATACTCTGCCTTATCCGTCTGACGCGTCGATACCTCCACGCCCTTTGGTATATGTCTTATTATTCGCTTTATTCCTGCCTCTGCAGCGATCTTACGATAAATCTCATCATAAAATCCCTGTTCAAAATCCGCACACACATAATAAGCATAACCCTTCCCGAAGGAATTCTTCGTAAGAGCCGGCATCCCCGCATAGAAATCCTCACCGTAGGTCAAGATAACCTCCGCGGCGGAGGGTCTGACCAGATCACAAAGATTCTTACATGTATATGAGGATGTCATATGCATAGAATTACCCTGTACCGGAATTCCCACATTGCTCTCTCCTTCGTACAGACCGTCGATCTCTGTACTGCGAAGCCCCATCACGTCCATCAGGCCGTACGGCGTTCCCCCCAAAAAGCAAAGATCTGTCTCATCCACAATACCTGACCAGTATGTCAATATGAATCTTCCGCCTTTCTCTACGAACCGTTGAACCTTTTCCCAGAACCCGGCCCGGAACATATAAAGCATAGGCGCCGCAACAACCTTATAGTCTTCTAACTCCTGTTCCATATCGATCATATCCACATTAAGCCCCAGCTTACGAAATGCATAATATGATTTTTCCACTGCTTCTTTATAAAACATCCCTTCATTTCTGGGCCCCATCGCGTCCTCCAACGCCCAACGGTTCTCCCAGTCAAAAATCACAGCAGTTTCCGCCCTGACCCCGGCTCCCGCAACATCCCGAAGTTTTTCCAAAGACTCCCCTATCTCTGTTACTTCACGAAATACGCGGGTATCGTCTCCTCCATAATGGTCGATAACCGCGCCGTGGAACTTTTCGGATGACCCCCTGCTCTGACGAAGCTGAAAATACAGGACGCTATCCGCGCCATGCGCAATGGCCTGCATAGATGCGGCATGGACAATTCCCGGCTTCCTCAGTTTACTTACCGCCTGCCAGTTTGGAGCCGACGGGCAGCTTTCCATTAAAAGAAACGGCTTCTTCTGGATACTGCGCATAATATCATGCTGCATGCCGCCGTCCATTGCCGTCAGATACTCCTCTTTCTTATGCCAATGAGGATAATTATCCCATGACACGATATCAATAATATCGGCAAACTTGTGATAATTCAGTCCTTTAAAATCATACATCATATTAATTGTCGCCGGCTTATCCGAGCCTCCTTCCCGAATTGCCCGGATCTCATGTATGATAAAATCCCTGGTTCTGTCCGTTACAAACCGGCGCCAGTCCACATTAAGCCCGTGAATCCCCTCCTCGCCTCTGGGTGAAGGAGCTTCTATCTGATCAAAGCTGTTATATGTATGGCTCCAGAAAGTTGTCGCCCAGGCAAAGTTCAGTTTCTCAATACTGCCGTATCTGTCCTTCAGCCAGCTTCGGAATTCTTCCTGACACAAAGGACAATAACATTCTCCGCTGTACTCGTTTGATATATGCCATACGATCACTCCCGGGTGGTTTCCGAAATTCTCAGCCAGCTTTTTGTTCATAATCCTGACCTTTTCCCGATACAGGGGAGACGTGTAACAATGATTATGCCTGCCTCCGAAAAAAGCCCTGTTCCCGGCCGAATCTACTCTCAGTACTTCCGGATATTGATCTGCCATCCATTTTGGCCGCGCGCCTGACGGTGTTGCAAGAATCACTGATATTCCGTTTTCATACAGACGGTTTATTATGTCCTCCATCCACTGGAACCGGAATACTCCCTCCTCTGGTTCTAACATAGACCAGGAAAATACCCCCAATGATACCTCATTAATCTTTGCCTTTTTTAAATATTCAATATCCTTTTCCAAAATATCCGGGTCATGAAGCCATTGTTCCGGATTATAATCGCCGCCATGCAGCAGTTTCCCAAAATTCACTTCTCTGCTCATTATATTTTCCTCCTGAATCTCCTGCCTTATGAGTTTTTATTTAACAGCGCCCGTAACACCTTCGGTAAAGCTCTTCTGGAAACAGAAGAAAATAATCGCCGTCGGTATTGTACAGACAAAAACTCCCAGCATCAGCACGCCGTAATCTATCGAATAGCTTCCCAGCAGATTTGAAACCAGCATCGGCATGGTAACAGAACTGTTTTTCTGTAGAATTACTTTCGGCCACAGATAATTATTCCATGCATTCATAAAAGTTATGATAAAGGCTGCCGAATAGGTAGACTTCATCGTAGGTACAAACATTCTGAATACGATTCCAATCTCACTTAATCCGTCAATCCGGGCTGCCTCGATAATATCATGCGGAAACGACCTGGACGCCTGCCTGAACATCATGATCATAAACGGGGTAGAAATCGTAGGCAGCATAAAGGCAGCCATAGTATCCACCATACCTAACCGCGAAAACATACGAAACATAGGGATCATGACCGCCGCGAAAGGAATCATCATCGCAGTCAGAAGGATGGCAAATACCGCGTCTTTCCCCTTATCATGATATATCTCAAATCCATAGCCCGCAACCGAACATACCAGAAGACAAAGAACCGTCAATATAGTAGCATTACGGAAGGAATTCCACAGGGCCAGCGCCAAATCCTGCTGCTCAATCAAAGACTTATAATTTTCTATCAAATATGTCCCCGGAATCAACCTGCCTTCGATCACATCAATGCTCTTGTTCGTCGCCGCACAAATCATATAATACAACGGAAATACAGAGATCAGGGACACAACCGTTAAAAACATATACACAACAATTTTTTTACCTTTACTCACGTTCATCACCTACTTTCATCTGCAGCAATGCAAGGACTGCAACCATAACAAGAATTACTATAGACAAAGCCGCCGCGTATCCAAAGTTGGGGCTGTGTACAAAAGATGTATTGTAGATATAGTGCGACATTGTCATCGTTGATGTACCGGGACCTCCGTTGGTCAGGTTCAATGATTCGTCAAACAACTGAAGGGTACCGTTGGTAGACGTGATTGTCGTCAGTAAAATGATCGGCTTTAACAAAGGAACCGTAATCTTAAAGAATGACTGCAAAGGTGTGGCCCCGTCGATCCTCGCCGCCTCATATACAGAATATTCTATATTCTGCAGCCCGGACAGATAAAATACCATGTTATATCCTGTCCACCGCCAGATCATAGCGATAATAATTACGGCGCGGGCCGTCCATGCATTACCGAACCAATTAATCGGATCTATTCCGACATCCTTAAGAATTGTATTGATAAATCCTTCATTTGCAAACAAAGATCTGAAGATCATCGCATAAGATACCAATGACGTCGCGCATGGGAGAAAAATACAGGTTCGGAAAAGTCCCTTAAAACGCAGATCCTTGTTATTCAGCATAGAAGCCAGGCATAAAGCCAGCACCAGCATAATCGGAACCTGAATAATCAAATAGAAAAATGTGTTAAATAAAGTCTGTTTGAATGTCGGATCTTTAAAAATACGTATATAGTTGTTAAGTCCTCCAAACTTTAAATCTACACCCAAACCTGTCTGAAGCGACAGTACAAATGCCTGAATCATCGGATAAAAGCTGAACAAACAGATCATGATGACAGACGGCATAAGGAATATCCACCCTATCCGCTTATGTCTCTGCTGCAGCGTCAATTTCCTCTTCTCTTGACCGCTCATAAAACATAGTCCCCCTTTTTCTTATTCCTTATGTAGAAAGGTCTGCCGCCTATATGGAAGCACCAGACCTTTCACCCGATTATTCACCCATGCCGAACTCGACAGTTTCCTGCGCAGTTTTCAGCGCGTCGTCGATATTGCCGCCGGACTGTAGCAGCCGTTGATCACACCACCCACCGTGCCTTTATTAAAAGAAGCAAGATACTGATCCCAGTCAGTTACTTCCTGAAACGTTCCGTCTTTTACCATCTGTCTATAATTCTCACACGCCTCTTTCAACGCTTCATTTCCCTCAATATTCACAGAACCGTCTTCGTTGAAAAAAGATCCGCCGGAAGACAACAAAGCCATAGCCACGATCTCAAGTGAATGAGCCTCTCCTGACAACATGGGATGACCGGTCTTTTCAAGAACTACTTTTGCCTTTTTCATATAATCAGACCATGTAATATCCGTAAAATCCTCAACTGTATAACCGGCTTCCTCGATATAGTCTTTGCGGATACAATGTACGACTGTACCATTATCAAAAGGAACTCCGTAATTTTCCCCGTCTACCGTAGAGTATGCCACTTTTGCCTGTGAAAACTGGGAATAATCAATCCCTTTATCAGACAGCCCCGTAAATACATCCGGATAGAATGAAACATACTTCTGATAAGAATTATCCTGCATCAGGAAAATATCCGGCAGCGTGCTTAAATCATTTGCATTAACAGCCGTCGTTATCTTGGACTCAATGTCGTCTGACTGAATCTCACTGACTTCCACCTTAAAGCCTTCGTGATCTTTTGCATAGATCTCAGCCGCCTTTTCCAGCGAATAGATATTAAAATTCGGATCCCAGCACCAGACGGTCAAAGTATTCTCATCTCCGGAATCTCCCTCCTGAACTTTCGCGCCATTATCGCTGTTCCCTCCGTCTGACGTACCGCCATTGCTGCCGCAAGCCGTCATCGAAAATATCATTGCAGAAACCAATAGTATGGATAATATTTTTCTTTTCATAACAATCATTCTCCTTAGAATTTTTTTGTTTACTTCGCCATAATTCTTTTCACGGCCGTTTCTATAACGGTTCATTGTGCACAAATTTCCCGTTTTGTCTGGGAAGTAATCTGTGTATATTATATCAACGGTAATATATTAATTGTTCTCATATTCAACTCTGTTTTATGCAATATCAATCCTTTATCTTTTCGGCCATCAAATTATTTTAGACAACATTTCTAATTTTTACGATAATTTTACTCCGTATTGTGATATAATCAATCCACGATCCTGAATCGTTATTATGACTTCCCGGAATATTTATAAAGAGGAGAAAAGTACAGTATGGGTAAAAAGAAAAAAGCAAAAATGGAATATCGTTATTATAAGATGCCGGCGGACAGTCCGATTCTGGCGCTGCTTGGACAAAAGTGGATCCAGGAATACGGCATCGGCACTGACTTTCTTCATTTCCATAATTATATGGAAATCGGCTACTGCTACGAAGGTCAGGGATACCTTACGCTGGGAGAACAGGATTATCGGTTCTCCGGCAACCAATTTTCGATTATTCCAAAGAACTATCCGCATACTACCATGAGCGATCCAGGCACCCTCAGCCGATGGGAATATCTGTTTGTCGACGTAGACGGTTTCCTGCGGAAAAGTTACAGCGAGGGCGAAAGTGTAAAAAAGATGGAACATGTTATAGACCGGATCAATTCCCAGGCTACTCTAAAAAATATTGACGAATCACCAAAAACCGCAGGAATTATCCGAGAGATCCTGAATATTATGCGTAAAACAGAATATCTCTACATGAAAGAAATTAACGGCTTTCTGCTGGCGCTTCTTATTAATGTGTTCCGTGAATATGATACTGAAAATATTGAACCGGATGAACAAAGAACCCGTGAAACCATGGAAAACCAGATCACGATACCGATTTCACGCGCATTGGACTATATTTCATTTCATTACAATGAACCACTGAAAATAGGACAATTGGCAGACTGGTGCCATATCAGCGAAACACATTTCCGCCGGGTCTTCTCTTCATATATGCAGATGAGCCCGCTTGAATATATTAATCTGGTTCGGATACAAAATGCCTGCGATTATCTGAAAAAAACAGACGAATCCATATCCGATATTTCATACAAATGCGGATTTTCCATCGTCTCCACATTTTATCGTAATTTCAAACAGATTATGGGCGTTACCCCTTATGAATGGCGAAAACGTCCGGAAAATTATGAACAGCAGATCCTGAACTCCGACGTTCGTTCAAAGGAGGAATCTTAATCGATATTTTCTTTTGCATCAGATTTTCTTTTTATTACAAATGTAAGATTTGGAGGGATATATAATGACCGCTTTACCGCAGATTTCCGAAGCTGAATATGAAGTGATGAAGATCGTATGGAAATACGCACCGATCAATACCAATGAGATTACTGAGAAATTACTGAAAACCACCGCCTGGAGTCCGAAAACCATACAGACTTTGATCAAGCGTCTGGTAACCAAGGGCGCTCTCTCATATGAGAAACAGGGACGAATATTCGTCTATACCCCCCTTGTCAGGGAAAATGAATATGTCGGCCAGGAAAGCCGCTCTTTTCTGAAACGCTTTTACGGCGGAGATATCACAGCCATGCTGTCTGCGTATATAGAAAATGACGCTCTGTCCGAGGCCGAATTTGAACAGCTTCGTTCTCTTCTTTCCACAAGAAAGAATAAAGAGAAATAAAGAATAGCTCTGTCAAAACAACAAAGGAGTCCATTATATGAACAATTTTATGATCCGCTTTCTCATATGCAACCTGTTTATCGGCGCCATGGCGGGAATCCTTCTGACTGCCGGGCATCTGTTGAAAAATATCCTGACCGGACGGCTTAAGTACCGCCTGTGGTGTCTGTTTTTAGGTCTGCTTGCTGTTCCTTTCCTGCCCTTGGGAAAGGCTGGATTTCCCCGGTTCTTATCTCCGCTTAATTCGCTTCGTACCCTAGTTATGTCTGATTACAGCAATATGAGAAATCCGGGAATCCTGATTCCTGCCGGGAATACAGGCTGGCTGAACGACTTTACCCTTTCCGTAAGCGCCGGAACCCCTTTCGTTACCGGAAGCATTTTGCTGGGAATATGGCTGGCTGGCATCTTTGTTATGATTCTGGCGACTGTAAAATCATCGTTCCGGCTGCGGAATATAAAGCAGTCCGCCATGCCTCTGCAGAACCCGGAAATCCGAAGATTATACCGCCATTGTTTGAAAGAACTTCATATATCAAAGGAGATTCCTATATACAGTACGGCATTTTTGCAGTCCCCGGTCATAACCGGTTTCCTAAGACCCCGAATCTACCTTCCCCTTCACGTCATCTCCGATTATAGCCGCACAGATTCTCAGGCCGCCTACAGCGCGCCCTATAATTCTCGTGCTGACAGCGCAGAAGGGCTTCGCCCGGTCAGATACATGCTGTTGCATGAACTTCAGCACTACAGACATAAGGATGTGCTTACGGGTTATATGATGACCCTTGCAGGAATCTTCTACTGGTTCAATCCCCTTGTCAGGCTTGCCCTGAGGGAAATGCGAAATGACAGAGAAATCGCCTGTGATACATCTGTACTGGAATTGCTTACGCCGGATTCTTACGCGGATTACGGAAGGACATTGATAGATTTTGCAGAAAAGCTGGCAGCCCCCGCTTCTCCATTTACTGCAGGATTAAGCGGTCATATGGCACAGATGAGACGGCGTATTCTCAATATCGCCCTCTATAAAAAACCAAACTTAAGGAAACGGCTGGCAGGCGTGACAGCCTTCCTGATGATAATCGTCCTTCTCCAGGGGTTTGTCCCCTTTCTATCCGCAAATGCGGCAGGACATGGATATTACCGGTGGGATACTTCCAATAAAAATATTTCCTCCATAGATCTGTCTTCCTACTTTGAGGAATATGACGGAAGCTTCGTCCTGTATGATATGAAAGCGGACGCATGGAGCATCTACAATATGGAGCGCGCCGCCCTGCGGGTTTCCCCGGACTCCACCTACAAAATATATGACGCCCTCTTCGGACTGGAGGCCAGCGTTATCACGCCAGATAATTCCTTTATGGAATGGAACGGGGAGCGTTATTCATTTCAGGAGTGGAATACAGACCAGACTCTGCAGTCCGCCATGCGCTCCTCCGTGAACTGGTATTTTCAGGCAATAGACAAACAGATGGGGGCTTCCGCCATCAGCCATTATATCCGGGAAATCGGATATGGCAATGAGGACACCGACGGCAATCTTTCTGCTTACTGGCTTGAGTCTTCTTTAAAGATCTCTCCCCTCGAGCAGGTGGAGCTTCTGCAAAAGCTCTATGAAAACAGCTTCGGCTTCCGCCTCGAAAATATCAATTCAGTGAAGGATTCTATCCTTCTGTCCTCTTCCGAAACCAGGAAATTCTATGGAAAAACCGGTACAGGATGTATCGACGGCAAGGATATAAACGGTTGGTTCGTCGGTTATGTTGAATCCCCTGACAATACCTGGTTCTTTGCGGCAAACATCAGCGCCGACGATAAAGCCACTGGCAGCAGCGCGGCTGGGATAACGATGTCCATCCTGTCCGGGATGGACATCGCAAGATTCTCCTGACTTGTTCACTTGACTTATTCACTTGATAATTCCCGGCGTGTTATGTTCTTTGCACACCATGCGATGAAATTCTCTATACCGTATACTTATTTCTCCAGAAGCCATTCCGCAATATCCCATATCTCAATGCCCTCATATGTGTATTTCGGATGTTTTGTTCTGGCAATTATTTTTTTAGGATACGCATCCCGTATGCTTAAAAGAGGTGCGGTCTCCCGTTTAAACGTATCCTCTTCGGTAATATGATCACTGACCTGAACATATATTTTTTCACTTCCACACTGTGCCACAAAATCAATTTCTTTTTGATACAGTTTTCCCACATAGACATCAAAGCCCCTTCGGAGAAGTTCCATACAGACGATATTTTCATATATCCGTCCATAATCCATATTCCTGCGTCCAAGAACCGCATAGCGGATGCCTGTGTCGCACAGATAAAATTTATCCAGAGATTCCAGATACACGTAAAATATGCAATCACTCCATTTTCGAAACTCAAAAATTTAATTTCTGAAAGTGTGCTCCATCCTCTTTACGTATCACAGACAGGAAACGAGAAAATGCAGTGATGCAGAACCCATCCGATATCCCCGTCAATACAGATCGACTGCCCCGTAATTCCCTGCGGGCAGACGGCCTCCCCATCGTTGACACAGGCATACACCGCCTTAGGATTATCCGCCGTCATCTGCCAGAAAGGATACTTGATGATCCCCGGGGTGTTTCCTCCCACTCCAAGCTCCAGAAACAAAATATGTGTCTCTTTATGCCGGCGGATAAAATCATTATACCGCTCTGATGCCGCATACCAGCCTTCATCCTGCACAAAAGTACCGTCACAACGCAGATTCATTGTCATAGGCGCGCCGCAGACGGGACATTTGGGTATCAGCTCCGTTGGAATCTTCATATCCCGCTGCTCTGAAATCATCTTCCGCACCGCATCCTCATTATCATACGTCTTCTGATGACATGGTTTGGAACACTGCCACAGCCCATAATCTCCCTGGGTATAAAACAGCCGCTTTTTATCAAATCCCGCTTTCTGGAACTGGTGGTCTACATTCGTTGTCAGTACAAAATAGTCCTTGTCCTTAACCAACTCATATAATGCCGGATAGACCGGCTTCGGGGCATCCACATACCGGTTATAATAAATATGCCTGCTCCACCATGCCCAGTATTCCTCCAGAGCAGGGTATGTATAAAACCCTCCTGAATACATATCCCGAATATGATATTTTGCTATAAAATCCCCGAAATATTTCTCAAACCGCTCCCCAGAATAAGTAAACCCCGCCGAAGCCGATAGACCGGAGCCTGCGCCTATCATAACAGCATCCGTTTCTTTTACCGCCTCTTTAAGTCTCCCGATGCCCTCAGAATAATTTTCTGTAGATTTCTTTGTCCAAATCCTTAAAAACATTAAAAACCACCTTCTTTACACTTGTTTCCTGCTGCATAAATTCCTTAACCGTGTCTACTGCAATCTGCGCCGCCTTGTCATTCGGGAAATGGAATTCCCCGGTAGAAATACAGCAGAACGCCACACTCTCCAGCTTGTTTTCCGCCGCCAGTTCCAGACAGGAACGGTAACACCCCGCCAGCAATTCACAGTCTGCCTTTGTGGGAATGCCGCTGATAATCGGCCCCACCGTATGCAGGATATATCTACATGGAAGGTTATAGGCTTTCGTTATTTTAGCTTTCCCCGTTTCTTCCTCATGCCCCTGCATCCGCATCATTTCCGCACAGTCCATGCGGAGCTGTATCCCGCTGAAAGAATGAATGCAGTTATCAATACACCTGTGGTTTGGCACATAACATCCCGTCATGCCGCTGTTTGCCGCATTCACAATAGCGTCGCAGCACAGTGTGGCGATATCTCCCTGCCAGAGATAGAAACCTTCCGACACTGGATTCAGGTCGTCCAATTTTGTAATCCCTTTCGCAGCCGTTTCCGCCTGCAGGTATTCATCCTGCACTTTGAGAAAATCTCTGCTGATCTGACCGGGACACCGGATATTCATCAATCCCCGGAGCAGCCGCTTTTGCTCCTCCTCCCGTACCGGTATCTCACAATCCTGATACTGTGCATTTTCCTGCAGAAGTTCCCGTATCAAAAACTTCCTCCGTTCACTCTGATTCATTTCTAACTCCTTTTCTGTTCTACGAAAGCTCCGCCTGAGCTATCTTTACATGCATAGCGGATGACCTGCCTGTAAAATTCTTTCCCTTTGGCCGTCAATAAATGCATGTCCCCCATAATTTGTTTGTTGTAAACATCATTATTACATCTATATGTTATCACGTATTTGTTGTAATGTCAATAGTTACAATTGCCATTCTAAAAAGATATTCCAAAAAGACTTTCTAAAAAACCCTCAAAAAAGTTTCTCTCTTCAGACAGTACACTTCAGACAGTACACTAATAAAATCGGTGTCAGATCATTTATGTAAAACCTAAAAGCTGTATTACAGTGAAGCGAAAAGGAGCTATCTATTTCCCGACAGCCCCATTTACTCAAAATCTTATTGCAATTTCTACAGCGTCCAATCCTCGAATGTATCTGCAAGCGCGCTCTGATAGCTGACCTCTTCGACGGACTCAGAAGCAACGATATCTCTGCTTCCCACTTCCGTATCATTCAGATAGTACTTCGCTTCCCCCACTTTATCTCCTTTTTTAACCGGCGCCTTTAATTTCTTCTCAACCGACACTTTCCGCTTCATTCCTTTCAGATCCGCCCCTGTCGTGTCAATATATGTAAATGGTTCCTTTTGCTCTGCCTTGACGGTTGATTTTACACCTCTTACAATCTTGACCGGCTGAACAGGCTCCGCCTTATCTTCCTGATATTTATTGCACTTTCCAAATCCATAATTACAAAGTGTGATCGCGTCTTTGACGCGGGCTTTGCTATTTTCAGCCGCCATAATGACTGCAATCAGTTCCATATCATCCTTTTTTGCCGTAGCCGACACGCAGAATTTCGCTTTGCTGGTAGAACCGGTCTTAAGTCCGGTTGCGTATTCATATTGCCGTATCAACTTGTTTGTATTGGTCAGCCCGAACTCGGAAGTCCCTTTCTTCGTTGTATGCGTGATATTCTCCATCCAGATGGTACAGTAATCATGAATCTGCGGATATTTCGTAATCAGCTCCCGCGACATCAGCGCAATATCCCTCGCCGTCGTCATATGGCCGTCCGCATCCAGACCGTTGCAATTTATAAAATGTGTATTTGTCATCCCAAGCCCTTCTGCCCTCTGATTCATCTGTGAAACAAACTCTTCTTCATTTCCACAGATATGTTCTGCCATGGCCACACAGGCGTCATTGGCGCTTGCCACCGATATACACTTGATCATCGTATCGACCGTCTGGACCTCTCCCGGCTCCAGAAACACCTGGGAACCACCCATAGAAGCTGCATATTCCGAAGTAGTTACCTGATCCTCCAGTGTTATCTTTCCCTCATTCAGCGCGTCAAAGATCAATAAAAGCGTCATAACCTTCGTTACACTTGCAGGAGGACGCTGAGTATCCGCATCTTTCTCGTAGATGACCTGCCCTGTAGACGCTTCCACCAGAACTGCTGACGGTGCGCTGACATCAATCCCCCCCTGCGCCGTTTCCTCTTGTTGTGCGGTTCCTTCCTGTTCTGCCGTTTTCTCTGAGCCGCCCGCTTCCTCCTGCGCACTATTTTCTTCCTCCGTTTCTGCCTGAATCTCCGGTTCTTCAGAGCTTCCCGCCTCTTCTGGCGTCTGCGCATATAAAATCGGTTCATGCACTGACATAGCGTATACCGGCTGCATACACAAGAAAACACTTATCAATATTGCCACAATTGATCTCATATACTGACTCCTTATAAGTCTATTGATATTATTACTATTCTATCAGAACATAATTAAAATATGCATGTATTATATGCACTTATTTTACGATTTGCCATTTTCACACAGGCAATGATTTTAATAGAAATATGTAGTAAATTGTCGAGAAAAGGGGAGCGATAATAAAATAATATCAGACAAATTATTGTTTTTTATGATAAAAAGTAGTATTATATTACTTGAGTTACATGAGAGAAATTTCGGAGTAGAAAAATGCGAAGGTTTCTTATTGGGTATCCTGCCCGATTTTGAAACGGAAATACATATATACATTCCGTTTTCTCTACCGCCCGTATCACGGGACATATCTTCAAAAGCAGGCCTAAGCGCCTGCCTTTTTCATGACCAATCAGCAGTGTGATCAGCGTGGGTGTGAAAAACAACTAACATATTTCCTACGGCCCGCATTATTCTTTATACTCTTGACAACTATATCTTACACGTGTAATATATAGTCAGAGACATCAAGCAACGAAGTATCAAACTTGCAGCGCTGCAGAGCAGCAAAGTATATGAAGATAGAATCGGAGGAAACATATTTGAGTGAAAAAATTATAAAATCCTTAGCTCTCATCATTTTCATCCTGGCTGCATCCGCCGGCCTGGTCGCCATATTTTTTTCACATTTTCCGGACCATACAAAGACGCAGAAAAAAGATGTCAATACCATTGCGGAAGAAAACCCGGATACTGATTCTTATGAAAAGTCCTTATCAAAAATCCTGAATCAGGAAGCGCCAATTAAAAAGCTAGATCTTCAGATCATGGAAAACAGAGAGAACGAGCTGGTATTTCAGGCTTCTATAGATGATTTTATAGACAGCTACAACGGATATTATTGGAAAGATAAAGAAGTCCGCTATCTGTTGCCTTCCTTAGAGTGGAACGCATATCTGTATGATAAGGCCGTCCATTCTGCTTATGAGACGTGCTGCTATATCTTTTCAAAAGACGAGGAAATCCTGCCGTTTCCGACAATTACGGTTTATGCGCCGTCGAACGGCGATTTTATACAAGAAATTACAGTTAATTTCGACGATCATAGTTATATGGACTCTTTATACGATATTTATGAAGAAATGTGTTTTTATACACTGAAGGTCTTCTTTCCGGATCTTCCGGATGAAACCCTCATTAATTTGTATACCACCCTCAATCAACTTGCATATGAGAATGTAACGACCATAAAATATACTTCCGAATCTGTACCTTGTGCATTATATTACAGGGGAAATATTGGCGTTTACCCTTATTTTGCACTTGGAGAATGCGTTCATATGTGCATAATCCCCATTACACAGGAATATCTGGATGAACTTCAGAGGAAGGGGACTGCAATATTTCCTATATAACTGATTCCCAATCGAGCAGGGGAGACTTTTCCCCAATCGATGCGCGTCTCGTACGCCGCCTTAGCGGCATACTCCTTCTGTACGGAGCTGTGCAGAAAAAAGCACCCAACGGATGTTTCTCATCCGTCAGATGCTTTTTCTCATTCATTACTGCTTATTTGCCAGCCATCTGCTTTTCCTGCTGCTCGATCATCTTCTTAACCATATAACCGCCGACAGAACCGTTCTGTCTGGAAGTCAGGTCTCCGTTGTAACCTTCCGTAAGCGGTACGCCCAGTTCGTTAGCAACCTCATATTTGAACTTGTCTAATGCTCCCTTTGCTTCTGGTACTGCTGCTCTGTTTGATGAACTTGTCATAGTTATCTCCTCCTTTTTGTAACTTTGTAACTTTTTGATTTTGTATCTTTGTAACATTTATTTTTGTTACACCGATAGTATATGGAGGATTTAGATTATTACACTAGAAGTTCCTTCATAATCTGGAAGATTCTTCATCCAGTCAATTTCTGAATTTAAAAGATCGTCTGCAGCCTCATTTGCCATCTGAAGGATCTTCGCGTCCTGATACACATCCCCAAGTTTAAAGTCCATCAGGCCGCTCTGACGGATACCGAACAGATCGCCGGGGCCGCGAAGCCTCAGGTCTTCACTGGCGATCTTAAATCCGTCATTCGATTGATTCAGAATATCCAGCCGCTCTTTCGTTTCTTTTGCTTTAGAGCTGCTCATGAAGATACAATAAGACTGATACTGTCCTCTGCCGACTCTTCCCCTGAGCTGATGAAGCTGAGCCAGCCCGAAGCGCTCGGAATTCTCCACCATTATAACCGTCGCGTTGGGTACGTCGATCCCCACTTCGATCACCGTGGTGGAGACCAGGACCTGTATCTCGTTTCTTCCGAAACGCTCCATGATATCATCCTTCTCTGCCTGCCTCATCTTTCCATGGAGGTATGACACCGCAATTCTATCCCCCATCTCCTCCTGAAGCATGGAAGCGTAATCCGTCACGTTCTCCGCCTCCATGGTCTCACTTTCCTCCACCATAGGGCAGATCACATAACATTGACGCCCTTCGGCAATCTGCTTTTTCATGAATGTATACGCCGTCTTCCGATATCCGGTATCTACCACACAGTTCTTAATCGGCAGCCGGTTCGCCGGAAGCTCGTCGATCACAGAGATATCCAGATCTCCGTACAGAATGATCGCCAAAGTTCTCGGTATCGGCGTCGCGCTCATGACCAGCACATGCGGCACACTTCCCTTTTTGGCAAAAGCCTCTCTCTGCTTTACGCCGAACCGGTGTTGTTCGTCCGTTACCACAAGCGCCAGACAATCATAATTCACCCCTCCCTGGATCAATGCGTGGGTTCCTACGATGATCCGGGCGTAGCCGCATTCGATCCTGTCATAGGCCCTTCTCTTCTCCTTCACCGTCATGGAACCAGTTAGAAGTTCCACCTTGATCTTGATATCATAAGTCTCGAACAGCCGGGTAATCGATTCGTAATGCTGTCTTGCCAGAACCTCTGTCGGCGCCATCATAGCTCCCTGATATCCATTCAACGCCGTGTTCATCAACGCCAGTACCGCCACAATCGTCTTCCCGGAACCTACGTCGCCCTGTACAAGCCTTGACATCGCCGTATCTCCCGCCATATCGGCGCTGATCTCCCGCCATACCTTCTGCTGCGCTTCTGTAAGCTGATACGGAAGCCCCCGCAGAAAAGCGTCTGTTTCCTCCTTCCTTTCCATCACATACTCATTCGCAAGCTTCTCATTCTTATCCTTAAGCTTCCGAATCGACAAGATGAAGGTCAAAAATTCTTCAAATACCAGACGCTCCCTGGCATGATAGAATACTTCCTTATCCTCCGGAAAATGAATCCCCCGAATCGCATAATTATATTCCGCCAGTCCATAACGCATCCTGATCTCTTCCGGCAGTTTCTCCGATGCCAGATCCATTCCGTCCAACGCCTGACGCACCGCCTTTGCCACGGCATTATTCGTAAGACCGGCCGTCAGGCCATAGAGCGGCTGCAACGTATTTAGTTTCTCCTCATACTTCGTAACGGGATAGAAGATCTCCGGATGCTCCATCACAAGCCCTTCTTTTCTTCGGACCACCCTTCCCCGCAGCGTGACCGCGCCGCCCTTCGCAAACGTACTGCGAAGAAACGGCATACGAAACCAGATCACTTTCAGAGTCCCTGTCAGATCCTTCACATACAGTGTTGTCACCTGCATCTTTGTACTTCCTGAAACCTGAACCCTTCCGAAAATCGCCCCGCTGACCGTCTGTGTCCGGCCTTCTTCCACTTCGCTGACCGGTACCGGATCCTCATAGACGTCATATCCCCTTGGATAGTACCGGATCAGATCGCCCACCGTACTGACCCCGACCTTTTCGAATAATCTCTGGGTCTTCTCTCCGATTCCTTTCAATTCTTTGATACATGTCTTCTCTATCATGATTACCTCTAATATAACCAAAAAAACAAACAGAATGCCAGAATCTGTCCCTCCGACAAATATCTGGCATTACAACTATATTACCTCAGCTCTTCCTTACAAAACACTTCCAGAACTATATTACCTCAGCTCTTCCTTACGGAACGCTTCCGAAACCGCCGCATATCTCTCTATTCTACCGCAAGCACGTAATAATAGATCGGCTGTCCGCCGTAATGAGCGTCCACATCCACATCCGGGTAGAGTTCGCCTATCTCTGCAATGAATCGCTCTGCGTCCTCTTCTTTTACTTCTTCCCCATAATACAGGCTGATTAACTCAGAATCCTCATCCACAAGCTGCGACAACAGTTCTTTCGTAGTTTCTTCAACACTTCTTCCTACCGCCTGGATTCCCGCGTCGCCGATTCCCATGATATCGCCTTCATGGATCTCTTTATCGTCAATGTGCGTATCCCTGACTGCGTAGGTGACCTGACCGGACTTCACATTCCGGATTCCTTCAAGCATCGCCTCTTCGTTCTCCCTGACATCCGCATCCGGCATAAAATTGATGACCGCGGTGATTCCCTGGGGAACAGTCTTCGTAGGAACAACTACGATCTCCTTATCCTCCACCAGTGCTTTCGCCTGGTTCGCGGCAAGGACTATATTCTTATTATTCGGAAGGATAAATACACAATCCGCATTCACCTGGTCGATGGCATTCAGCATATCCTCCGTACTCGGATTCATCGTCTGTCCGCCTTCAATGATATGGTCGACGCCCAGCTCTTTGAATATCTCATTCATTCCTTCCCCGATCGACACCGCAATGAATCCCATCGGCTTTCTCGGCTCGCCCGACTTCTTCGCCTCTTGTCTTTCAGCCTTAAGTTCCGCTTCCTTTGCCGCCTCGCTGGCCGCCAGCTTCTCGGCGTCCTTAATCAGCTTCTCCTGATGCTCCTCACGCATATTGTCGATCTTCATCCTCGACAATTGTCCAAATGTCAACGCTCTCTGGATCGCAAGCCCCGGATCATTGGTATGCACATGAACCTTTACCACATCGTCATCCGCCACGCATACGATGGAATCTCCGATGGAAGAAAGATATCCCTTAAACTCTCTCTCATCCGTATCCGTGAATTCCTTCTCCGTCAGAATGATAAATTCCGTACAATATCCGAACTTAATCTCCGCCGTATCCTGCGCGGTGACCTTCGTAACTTTCTCCCCTGCTCCCGGAGCAATGGCGCTGTAGTCAATCTCTTTTCCAAGGAACGCGTCGTAAGCGCCTCTGATCACTTCCAGCAATCCCTGTCCGCCGGAATCCACCACTCCGGCTTCCTTCAATACCGGAAGCATATCCGGTGTCTTAAGAAGGACCGCCTCGGCATGTTCGAGCACGGCCGGAAGGAATACTTCAAGATCATCCGTCTCCTCCGCCATCTCTGCAGCCTTTTCCGCAATCCCGCTGGCAACCGTAAGGATCGTACCTTCCTTCGGCTTCATGACTGCTTTATACGCCGTATCTCTTGCCCTTGCACAGGCCGCCGCAAGTCCCCGGACATCGATCTGTTTCTCTTCACGGATGGATTTGGTAAATCCCCGCAGAAGCTGTGACAGGATTACACCTGAATTTCCTCTGGCGCCCCGCAGAGACCCGGATGAGATTGCTTTCGCCAGATCTTTGATATCCGTTTCTTTAAGAGCCGTCACTTCCTTAGCCGCCGCCATGATCGTAAGCGACATATTCGTTCCCGTATCGCCGTCCGGCACCGGAAATACATTCAGTTCATTGATATATTCTTTCTTTGCCTCAATATTCTGCGCACCTGCCAGAAACATCTTTGCAAGCATATCCACACTTATAATTTTCGTAGCCACTTCTTACGTTCCTCCTTAACTTAATCGATGACCCTGACACCTTCAATATAAATATTAATCTTATCTACCGGCATTCCTGAAAATTCTTCTACCCTGTACTTGACATTACTGATCAGATTCTCTGTAACGGCTGAAATGCTTACGCCATACGCAACAACAATATGAAAGCTAATACTGATATGATTCTCGTCTGATATCGCTACTTTGATTCCCTTGGTTAAGCTCTCCTTCTTAAGCAGGTGAACCAGCCCGTCCTTCATATTAACCGCGGCCATACCCACAATTCCAAAACATTCCACCGCCACGGTTCCTGCATATTTTGCGACAACTTCCGGATCAATCGTGACAATACCAAAATCCGTGCTCATACATCCTTTCATACCCGATGCCTCCTATCATTCCATTCTACAATCTATTAATCCATAATAATAGAAATATTATACACTTTTTTTCCCTATATTACAACAAAAACTCAGATTTCAAGTGAAATCTGAGTTCAACTGTCACTTCCCTTATGCACGTTCGACTTTTCCTGACTTTAAACAAGAAGTACAAACATACATCTTCTTTGTTCCACCATTTTCTGTCTTCACACGAACGGATTTTACATTTGATTTCCACATCTTCGGTGTCTTTCTATGAGAGTGGCTTACGTGATTTCCAAAGTGAGCACCCTTTTCACAAATAGCACATTTTGCCATGACTGCACCTCCTAACGCTCCATATATAGTCTGTCCCACAGACTCACAACACTGATATTTTAACAGATACAAGTAAGAATTGCAAGTACTATTTGACAATTCTTAGCAAAAAAACAAATTGTATCCGATCAGCACACATAACATGATACATAATACTTCCACAAACATGTTCGGAAGGATCAGTGCAAGAACCATACCTATCGCCACACAGAACAAAGCGAACCCTGCCACACGCTTCATATTCTTCACCCTTGCACAGGTTTTCTATATCATATGCGTCCGCCTCCGAAAAGATGACGTCTATTTTTCTTCATTCTCTGCAGAATCCAGAATATCCATCACATCCTCTTCCGTCATCTTCTCCTCTTTCTTAGAACCGAAGCGATCGATCACATCCGGCACCATATCAAGAATCTTCGTCATGGTATCCTGATTCTTCACATTCACAAGCTTCGTATGTCCGTTTTGAATCACAAGCACCGCGCTCGGAGTAATCTTACCGCCAAGACCTCCGGCGCCTTTCTCTTTCTTATCCCCGTTGAACGCTCCCGCGCCCACCGCAAAAGATACATCCACCAGAGGAAGGATGATCGTATCACCGATATGAATTGCCTCTCCTACCACCGTCTTTGATGAGATCACGCCGTCCATCCCGTGAAACAAAGCTTCTACTGTCCCTTTAAACTGATTCTCTGACATACATTAACCCTCCTGATTCATCACATACGCTCCGGGAATTTCTCTAATCCAGACATTTAAGAGATTCCAAAAGTATATTGATATTTATTAATTAAAATTCAAAATTTCTCACATGCTTATATGTCATGCGTACTTCTCTGCACCAGATAAGCCTCCACAATAACCTTGCAAAATAACTGACTCGGATTCTTCCCGCAATCTTTAAATTTCCTTCCAGCACCTGCCGTTCAAAATCCGGGCTGACATCCACATTTTTTCCCAGAAACGGATAAGCCATACTAACCCCTGCCAGCAATTTCCCGGTCAAACACGGGTCGTCAAATCCAAAATGAATTTCTGCCAGGAACTTTTTCGGTTTCAGCTTCTTAAGCAGGTATAATCCTTCATCCCTGACTTTTACAAGCGCTTTCTTATGAACCTCGTCTGTTATAAAGTCTATGATCTTATTCTTTTTCTCAGATAACGTCTTGATCCGGTCAGAGAATTTTTGAAATATCTCTCCTATCTTTCCGGGGATCTCAGTTATCTTCCTGTATAGATCTGCTATTTTCCGGATAATTTTTTGGCAGCTATCTGCAATTTTCTGCCATATATGCTTCCGCTCTTTTTCGCTGCACCGCTCATTTTCTTCCAACCCTTTACCAGTACCGGTTTCTGCTTCTTCCAGGTCTTTATCAATACCGGTTTCTGCTTCTTCCAGGTCTTCATCAGCACCGGTTTCTGCTTCTTCCATGTCTTTATCAATACCGGCTTCTGCTTCTTCCATGTCTTCATCAATACCGGCTTCTGCTTCTTCCATGTCTTCACCAACATTGGTCTGCTTTTCCAGAGATTCTCCGCTTTCCGAAAGCCTTTCAGCGACTTTTTCCGTTTCTCCATAACTTTTTTCGGATTCGTCCTGAATTTCTTCCAATATTTTTTCAGACTGCCCAGGCTTGTCTTCCTCTTCCCGGATTTCTTTCGGAGTTCCCACAACTTTCTCATTTTCTTCGGATCTTTCTTCCACGTTTTCTTCAGGATCTTTCCATAGTTCTTCCATTTCTTCGCCATACGTTTCCACCTCTTTTTTTATCTTTTTCTTACTTTCCTGTCCGCTCTGTCTGTTCTTCCATGCAATACGTAGTCTCCAGGTCACTTCTTTATTCTCATAACACGCATTAAATTTGATCAGATTCAAAAACCATGTTACTCGTGCCGCCGCCCGGATCTCTGAAAACGAACCGTCACAAGATGCCTCTATATCATATCTGCCCGGAACAAAGAGAACAACACAAACCAGCAATACAAGTATCCCCAGTATCGCTGCAATTATAATCCCTATGATCTTCAAGATAAACAATAGAATATGTAGCATCTTACTCTTCCTGTTCTCTCTTTAATATATAGGAACGAATATCTGCCCCTTTTGTCTTATTATACACTTCTTGTGAGATTTCTTCCACCATTTCTATCGCATCTTCATAATCTTTTGCAATACCGATCACAAAAAAATCATCATTTGGAAAATTCGGCTGTAAAAACAGCATCGAATTATAAATTTCAAGTTGATTCTTCTCATTCTGAGCCAGAGTTATAACATGGATATTCATCTGCAGCTTATTCTCATTCAGTTTACGGATGATCTTCCTTTTCTTCTTTCTGATTCCCTCTGACAGATAAAGATACTTATAGTATCTCATATTCCACTCCTTTTGTATACAAAAATTCCAAAAATTTCTAATAATAACTATCCAGCACCTGCTTTGCAACATTCACGGCTTTAGCCGCGCCGTCTGCCGACTCTATGATAACACTGATTACCAATTCCGGATTATCCACATTCGTCATACCGATAAACCAGGAATGATCTTTCTCCTTATCAGAACTGTATTCTGCCGTACCTGTCTTTCCCGCCGCCGTGTAACTCTGGCCGCTTAAGACAGAAGCCGTACCATAATCCACAACTCCCGACATAAATTTCTTCAACTCTGCCGCCTCGTCGGCCGCCATCAGCGTCTTGTATTCTTTCGGCAGATTCTTGTCTACTTCCTGTCCCGTATAATTCATAACAGAATCTATCAGATAAGGTTTCATGAGGACTCCGCCGTTTGCGATCGCACATGTAATCAGAGCCATATGATACGGGCTTACCTGTGTCTGCCCCTGCCCCATGGCAGTCATCATCTTAGCCGCGCTCCCATCCGTATCATCTAACATAAACTTGCTGCCGCTGTAGGGAAGGACCGACGGAAGCTTAGAATCAAACAGCAGCTCCTTAGCCGTATTCCGAAATCCCAGCACATCCAGAGTAAGGCCGATATTACAGAACGAGGCATTACAGGAGTACGCCAGACTATCTGCAAGGGATACCTGTCCGTGTACATGGCCTCCAAAGCAGCTTATCGTCGTCCCATCCTTTTCAATCGCTCCGCTGCAATTATAACCATACAGCGGGTATTCCTCCAGGTTTTCCCTCATATATTCTAATGTTGTCACCACCTTAAACGTAGAACCCGGAGCGTACTGTCCCTGAGTCGCGCGGTTCAGAAGCACACTATTCTCATTCGAATTCAGCGAATCCCAGTTGGAATCTACCAGATTCGGATCAAAATCCGGCTTAGAGACCATCGCCAATATCTTTCCTGTGCCCGGTTCTATCACCACGACTGCTCCCTTCAGACTCCCAAGCGCATCTGATGCCGCCTGCTGAAGATTCAGATCCAGCGTCGTCACCACACTGTCCCCGTGATTCTTCTGATCCTGAAATTCATTCTTTAATTTCTCCAGGAAAAATGCATTCGAAGTAAGGAGTTCAAAATTTGCAACCGATTCAAGCCCCGATGTTCCGTGTTCACTGTAGCCAATCACGTGGGCAAACAGGCTCCCATAAGGGTACTCCCTGACTTCCGTCCCGTCTTCTGCAACCACCGTTCTTGCCAGCACCATTCCGTTTCGGTCCAGAATATCTCCTCTGATCACCTGTTCCGCAAAAGAATCCTTCCTGGCATTATAAGGGCTGTTAACCAGCTCCTGACTTTTGACAATCTGAAAGTGCACGATATAACCCATCATTCCCAAAAACAAAGCTACAAAGATATACGTAACTCTAGCGAATTCTTTGTTCCTTACGCGCTTTACCCCAGCTTTTTTCCTGTCTCTTCGGTCGGCCTTGCGGCGCTCTTTCCGAGTCATCTCCCGTCTTTCTTGCTCTCTCCGGAAATGCCTGTCTGCTTCTCTTTGCTCGTAACCTTTCCTTTTTCCTTCTCTCAATATCCTCTTCCTCGTCTTCTCTTACTATATACAATCCCTGAATAATCGCGAACATAATCAATGTACTGAGAAGCGAACTTCCTCCGTAACTTACCAGAGGCAAAGTCACTCCTGTAGAAGGAATAAACTTCGTCACTCCTCCAATATTCAGAAACGCCTGGAATATATAACATGTCCCAAGCCCCAATGCCACCATCTTGTAGAAAAAATTATATAGCTGCATGGCAATATTCAAAAACATCACATAACAACTGACACAGATCAAGATTGTACAGAGCGCGAATATCAGTCCCATTTCTTCGGATATTGCAGAAAAGATAAAGTCTTCATCCGCAACCGGTATATTATCCGGCATCCCCTGGAATAAGCCCATCCCAAACCAACCGCCTGTCCCGATAGCGAACAAAGACTGGGCCACCTGATAACCGCCGTTGTCATAATTGGCAAAAGGATCCTTCCATACCACCACCCTGGTCTTAACATGGTTGAATAAATAGTAAGCAGCCACGGACGCGGCGCTTCCGGCGCTGACTCCCGCCAGTACATAAAGGAACTGATGCGTCGCCACATAGAGCATGACCAGATAAACTACAAAGATGATCAATGCCGCGCCCAGATCCTTCGATACCACCAGGATCAGCACGTGAAACGCGGCAAGCGCTGTCGTGATCACGATATCCCTGAATTCCAGAGACATCTTAAAACTAGAAGCCACGAAGAATACAAAGATGATCTTCACCAATTCCGAAGGCTGGATACTGATCCCCCCGATAGAAAATCCCAGCTTCGCCCCATAAGATACCTGTCCTACGACTACGACAATTGCCAGAGAAGCAATTCCCGCGGCCGCATACAGTTTCCTCCATTCCGAAAGCAGCTTAAACTTCCGGATAATCACCGGAACCGCCAGGCTTATGGCAATACCCCCTGCAGCAATCACATACTGTTTTACTGCTTTCTCATAATTAAGCCTTGTTAAAATGATCATGCCGATACACAGCAGCATACACATATTGTTGATTACCAGCCTGGAGGACTGGGGATAAAGCATATGATACAGCAATATCACAGCCACAAATAAGATAACCTGAATCGCATAAAAAGCAAGTATCTTCACATCCTTCTTCTCCAGATACATCACTGCAAACGCAACAATATGTATCATAAACATTAACACATTCTGCTTTCTCAACATTCTTTTCTGTATATATGGATCATAATATCCGAATACACTAAAACACAGATACGTATACATCACGATCAGAAGTATCATCAGATATTTTGATAATTCAACAACAATATTTACCAAATCCTCACCTACCTTACACCCCTCTTAAAATGCCCTCTCGTATATTCTGTCTTCGGCGCCGTCCTGGTCTTCCCGCAGATAAAAGCATCTGCATACAGCTCTATAACCTGCCTGAGTTCTTCTCCCGTCTCAATCGTAAAATCAAGCCTTAATTCCCGCGGCTCAAGCCTCCTGACTTCTTCTGCCTTATCTGCAAGAAAAAGCGGAGCGCTGTTATAGATTATATTATAGCAGCCGCAGCAGCACATCTGTACCGCAAACCGCTTCTGATACCGATCCCTAAGATAAAGATATCCTCCCTCTTTCGAACACTTGCCGGTGGTTTTGCGGATACAATTTGCCGTAACCATCACCGGCTGATATCCATAAACCGGCAATACCCCTTCCCGGATTCCCAGAGTCTTAAGCTCCCCCGCATTCAGCTCAGCCGGAACCGTGAATATCCCTATCCCCTGCTTCTCTATAAAAGTTTTGCCATATCTGTTAAATACATACAAATTAGCATCGGATCGGATCTCACCTTTATATCCATGCCTCTTAAGCCACCGGAAACTCTCCCAGTTCCGGATCAGCACACCATCGCAGCTTTCCTCCAGGTACGCATAATACTTCTCCCATCTCCCCGCATCCGAACTGCGGAAAATATAAGGCATCGCAAGAAAACACTTACACTTCTTCCGTATTCTCCCAATCAGCTCAGCCGTATCTTTCCCGAATCCTGACGGTCCGTCTATATAGATAATATCCACATATGCACAGGTAAGCGCAGCCCTTAACTGCTCCCCGGACTGAACCATGAGTGACAACGCTTCCTTCTTCGGCCTGTCCTGGGATTCTTTTTCATTTCCGCGGGATTCCTGCACCTGCGATTCTCCCCTGTCTTCACAGATTCGGTCTGCAGACATATCTTTGACTGCTTCTGGTTCCTTCCGACGATACTTAGACAAGATACTTTCTGTAAGCTCCTGAATTCCTTTCCTTCGAAGTTCATTCAGCGCCTGTATCGGCAGGAACACATCTCCGTCTGTCTCCACACGGAATCGTTCGAACTGAAACTCTGTATTGCCGGTTTTCCGCATCTGCTTCTCCGTCCTTACACGGTCCAAAGGCTGCCGCAGAGCGGTCTGTACCGTCTCCCCCTCGCACTCTATCCGCAATTCCTGATATTCCAATACTAGTTTAGCACGCTTTCCCAAAGAAAGTATTAAATAACCATTAATTTTTTCTTGCATTTTATATTCCGGACTTTGGTCTTCTTCGGCAAATTCATCCGGGCGCCTGAAAGAAATCATCTCTTTACCGTTGTGCCGCCTGTAATAACCGTCTGTATACCCTCTCCGCCGGTAAGCCGACAAAAGCTCAGCCCGGTCCGCTTCTGCAACCTTATATCCTTTGGCTCCCTTTTCAAGATACAAATCTGCATACTTCCGGTACATCCTGGTAACCGTATATACATAATCCGGCTGCTTCATCCTCCCCTCGATCTTAAATGAATCGATTCCGTTTTCCATAAGCTCCGGCAGAAGATCAATCGTACAGAGATCCTTAAGGCTCATCAAATCTGCCGCTTTCCCTCCTTCGACATGATAAGGGAGACGGCACGGCTGAGCGCATTGCCCGCGGTTCCCGCTCCTGCCGCCTATCATACTGCTCAGCAGGCATTGGCCGGAATAGCAATAACACAGAGCGCCATGTACGAAACACTCGATCTCCAGCCCTGTCTCTTCTTTCATCCGCCGTATCTCTGAAAGTGACAATTCTCTGGCCGGCACCACCCGCGTAATTCCCTGCTCCTTAAGAAATGCGGCTCCGTCCGCACCCGTAATCGTCATCTGTGTACTCGCATGGAGGGCAAGCCCGGGAAGATATCTTTTCAGGAACTCGATCACTCCTATATCCTGTACGATAACACCGTCCAGTCCGCGCATATAATACGGATACAGATATTCATACAGACAGTCTATCTCCCGGTCTTTTAACAGCGTATTCACCGTAAGATACAGCTTTCTTCCGTGTACATGTACATAGTCAATCGAATCCAACAACTCCTCCTCTGCCAGATTCTTCGCATACGCCCTTGCCCCAAACATGGCGCCTCCTGTATAAACCGCGTCCGCACCTGCGCAAACCGCCGCCTTAAGGCTCTCTTTGGACCCCGCCGGCGCCAGTATCTCAACTTGTCTGTCCATATCTCTTCCTTTCCCTGTCAATCTCTTTATCCGCCCCGAAATTTTCTATTAAGATCTATTATGATAAATAGGCTGTCAAAAGACAGCCTATTTCTTACGATTATTCTTTATCTCTGTTTCCAACTGGACAATCTTCATCTGAAATTCCTTATTCTCTTCCTTAAGCTTGTCCATAGATCTCTCCGCATTTTCCAACTTAATCTGTACGGATATCAATTCATGCTTGAGATCATACATCTCCTTGTCTTTTGCCTCTATATCACTTTCTAATGTTCCGCCCTGCTTCTTTGCCTTAAAATAATCATCCGCGATATTCAGCGCCAACAGAATGCTTCTGGTCTCGGCACTCTGTTTTCGGTATCCGTCACTGTTACTGCACTCCTCTATCTTATGATTCAGATATGTAGATACCTTCTGTAGATAATCTTCACTCTCAAATCCACTCAGGGTAAACACCTTTCCCCCGATTAATACTTCCGTAAAGTTTTTTGATGATGCCATTAGAAGCCTCCTCGAAATTCTTAATCTCTGTCCCTTATTATAAACTAAACTTCTGCAAAAACCAACTATTTTTCTATAATTTCACGTGAAATTCCCAGATGGAGATATGCACTGTCCGTCACAATCCGTCCCCTCGGCGTCCTCTGTATAAATCCGTTCTTCAAAAGATACGGCTCATACACATCCTCTATCGTCCCGGCATCCTCACCGATCGCGGCAGCCAAAGTATCCAGCCCGACCGGGCCTCCCATGAATTTCTCGATCATCACCAGCAGCAGATTACGATCTGTCTGCTCCAGCCCTTCCTTATCCACATCCAAAAGATCTAATGCATAGTTCGCCACTTCTTCCGTAACATATCCATCATACTTTACCTGTGCAAAATCCCGCACACGCTTAAGCAGCCGGTTCGCAAGCCTCGGAGTCCCTCTCGACCGCCTTGCCAGCGCATATGCTCCATTCACATCGATGCCGACCTCCAGGACCTTCGCAGACCGAAGTATGATTGTCTTTAATTCATCGATTGTATAGAATTCCATACGATTGATCACCCCGAAACGATCCCGCAGGGGCGCCGTCAGCATACCCGCTCTGGTAGTAGCCCCAACCAGCGTAAACTTCGGCAGATCCAACCGGATAGATCTGGCGCTTGCCCCCTTTCCGATCATGATATCTATTGCATAATCCTCCATCGCCGGATAGAGCACCTCTTCTACCTGACGGTTCAGCCGATGTATCTCGTCTACGAACAGGACATCTCCTTCCTGAAGATTATTCAGGATTGCCGCCATCTCCCCCGGCTTCTCAATCGCGGGTCCGGAAGTAATCTTTATATTCACATTCATCTCATTGGCGATGATTCCTGCAAGCGTAGTCTTGCCAAGTCCCGGCGGACCATAGAACAGCACATGGTCCAAGGGCTCCTTTCTGGCCTTTGCCGCTTCAATATATATCTTTAAAGTTTCCTTTGCTTTCTCCTGTCCAATATAATCCTCCAGCAACTGCGGACGCAGATGACTCTCTATCTTAATATCTTCTTCCAGATTCTCCGTCGTCATAATTCGTCTGCCCATGTCTGTCAACACCCTCATCTTAATAATCTTTACACATACATTTCTCCTTATGCCGCACAATCAGCACAAGAAACCAAACCGTTGAAAAATCTTGTCAAAACACCATATGCTTAAGAGCGAGCTTCAACACATCTTCTACCTCCATAGAATCCTGAAGCTCTACTTTTTTTACTGCCTTTAATGACTCTGTGCTCCCATATCCAAGAGCCACCAGCGCCTGTACTGCCTCACTCTGTATCTCGCTATATACAGACGTTTCTTTCGATACCTCAGATTCCGCCGCGATATGCTCCAAAGCATCTTCAAGCTTAAGCTTGTCCCGCAATTCCAGAATCAGCTTCTCCGCCGTCTTCTTTCCGATCCCGGGAGCCGCACAGATCGCTTTTACATCGTTAGACAGAACCGCAAAGCGCAGATCATCAGGACTTAAAGCCGACAAAACTCCAAGCCCTCCCTTGGGACCGATTCCGTTTACCCCGATCAATAACTTGAAAACCGACAGATCGTCCCTCGTAAGAAAACCATATAACTGCATAGCATCTTCCTTGACATTCAGATATGTATGTATCTTCACTTCCCGGCCTATGGGCGGCAATTTCCCCATGGCATGGCCGGACATATAGACTCCGTAGCCGACACCTCCCACATCAATGACTACTTTGTCTTCTTCCACCGCTGCAAGAACTCCTCTCAAATATGATATCATAAATTCCTCCCTGACTATTTAACGGCCGTCAGCCTTTTCAATATTTCATTCGCCGTAACCCCGATCACAAAGCCCGTGAGCATCCCCGCCGCCAAAAGAACCGGAACGTAATAGATCACACTGAACGTCTCCACCACCAACATCGCCACCAGCAACTGCCCGATATTGTGAAATGTTCCTCCGGCAATACTGACCCCTGTCACACTAAACCCGCCTGCCCTCTTAAGGAACGCCATCACGGCAAGACTTAAGATTCCGCCTGCCAGACTATATATAATACTAAAGTAATTTCCAAAAATAAACCCTGACAGCACTACCCTGACAACAGAAAGCAGAAATACATCCGGAAGTCTCATCTTATACAGCGCGGTCACGATAATCAGATTCGCAAGCCCAATCTTTACTCCGGGAATACCGAAATTCACCGGTATCAATGTCTCCACATAACTAAAGATCAGCGCCAACGACGTAAATACACCGAAATACGCCACCTTACTCTTCATAAAAACCACTCATTCCTTTCGGCGCAAATAGTAATCTTAATTCGTCACCGCGTCATATTCACTTTCCTCTTTCGACTCGACCTCTACAACGACCCGGTTCGGAAGGCAGATAAGACTCTCATGGTCCAGGGAAACCGGCTTTTGATTGACACAGAGCTGATCCGGACAATCCGCCTCAACCATATCCGCTTCTCCATTCTTGATCTTAAGAATATTCGTCCCTTCATTAATCTCGATCTCTCTGTCCTCCGCCAGACTGTATACCCCCTGAATCGCCCCATTCACCTTGATCACGACCCTGTTCGCGCCGGCTCCGCCGATATAAGTGCGGATCAGGACTGTGAAACCGATCACACACAGGATAATCAAAGCCAGCAGCACATCCTTTTTCTTCAATCCTATTCCCATACCCTCCACCTCTTTTTCTCTACGCATTATTCTATCACAAGAAATCACTCTCTTCAACCACATGTTCGATTGCATATCTTCTTTTTTGTGTTATACTGTCTTTAGTGTACCATAAGTATAGCATTTTCTAAAAAATGCCGGAGGTGTTTTATGAGATATAAGAGATTAACCGCACTATTTACATCTGCTCTTCTTCTTTTGTCCGGTTGTTCCGGCCTTCCTCAGAAACAAAAGCAAGTCTACACAGACACACTGTTTGACACAGTAATCCGCATCGAAATACACGACTCTGCCAGCGAGGACATCCTGAAAGGCTGTGAAGAGATCTGTAAAAAATATGATTCCATGTTCTCTAATAAGGTGGAGGACAGCGAGATCTCCCGTATCAATAACGCAGGCGGCGCTCCCGTCGAAGTATCCTCTGAGACTGTCACTCTGATTGAGAAAGCCATCTATTACAGCGATCTGTCCAACGGCGCCTTTGATATTACGATTGCTCCTATATCGAATCTGTGGGATTTTCATGCCGACGAGCCTGTCCCTCCTGCCGCAGAGACTGTTGCGGAAGCCGCAAGTCATGTGGATTATAAGAATATTCTGATTAAAGACAATATTATTCAGCTTCTGGATCCCCATGCCGCCATTGACGTCGGCGCCATCGCAAAAGGATATATCGCAGACCGGCTGAAAGATTATCTGAAAGACCACGGCATCCGCCATGCACTCATCAATCTTGGCGGTAATGTCCTTGCCATCGGCACAAAATTAGACGGCTCTGAATATAATATCGGCATCCAAAAACCTTTTGCTCAAACCGGAGAACCCGTAACATCCGTAAGGCTGTCAGATAAGTCCGTCGTAACTTCCGGTACTTACCAGCGCTATTTTGAATCGGAAGGTAAAATGTACCACCATATACTGGATCCACACACAGGGTATCCCTGCGAGAATACTCTCCAGAGTGTTACAATCATTACAAACTCATCTCTTACTGCGGATGCTCTGAGTACTACCTGCTTTCTGTTAGGTTATGAAAAAGGGCTTCGGCTGGTTAACCAACTGGACAATGTAGACGCGGTTTTTATCACGAACGACAATGAGATCCACTATTCAAAAAATTTCCAGCACAAACATTAGATATCTGCATAAGAAAAGGAGCTGAAGGGAAATGTGACTTTCCCCGCCAGCTCCTTTTTTACCAAGTACTAATAAAACATTCCTGAATCAAACGCACTGAAAATCATCGTACCAAACAAAACGACAAATATCAGATAAATTGCCAGAACGATTCCCATAATAACCAACTGAGCGCGGCAGAAATTCCGCCTGTTTATATTCGTAGACTTGCTGAACGCCCATATGAAATAGATAACAATTCCGGCGCATGGAATCATAGCCGCCAATATCGTAAGAATCCAGTCTCCCATAGACATCGGGGAAGTATCCTGTCCCGATCCGTATGAGTTATAATTCCCGTTATTCCCGGTATTATAGCTATAATTGTCCTGGTAATTGTAATTATTCTGCTGATTATAATTATACCCGTTACTCTGCGGACTCTGTTGGCCGTAGCTATATCCGCTGTTCTGCTGGTCATGCTGACCATAACCATATCCATTGCTCTGCTGATTATAATTATAGTTATAGCTGTTCTGCTGATTTCCATATGGCTGCTGACCGGCATTATTCATACCCGTCTGATTCGCATTCGGATCCGTATACTGCTGACTTGCATCTGTCTGGGCGTTCCCGGATTCCATATCCTTTCCTTCAGCGCCTGTTTCTTTAGATAAACTCACTGAAGTACTGTCGTCTTTCGGTGTATTATCAAAATTATTGTCCATGATGAATATCCTCCTCGTAAACTCTTAACATTTCTTTGTCTATTTTACCACGGGAAGTGCAGAATATCAACAAAAAATCTTCGTCCGGCGATTCCGCAGCATCGCAGCAGATTCCTCGAATAATAGCTCATTGGCGGATCTCCGGGGAAAAATTTTAACATTCTCCATATATAAAACACAATCACAGCCACCGCCAACAGAAGCGCCAGAGTCTTAAGCCAGAACCCCATATTCTGCTTCCTGATATATCGGTTCCAACTGAAAAGCGCTATAAAGAAAACGATGGGATAGATAAAAGGATGTATACGAAAAGCCCCGGAAAAATCCAGTCGGAACAGACAGAAAACCGCCCTCGTCAGTCCGCATCCCGGACACGGAAGCCCAGTAAGCATAACCATCGGACACAGGCTGTGCAGATATTTTTTCCCAAACACAAAATAGGCGATAAAAAATATAATCGCCCATTTCACATCTTTTATATCTTCCCATAATATCTTGAAAACATCCTGTACTGCCGATATAAAAGTCCGTCTCATCTAAACCCATTCCTACATAATAATCTTCTTCGGACACTTCTCGGCGCATTTACCGCAATTCGTACATTTCTCCGGATCAATATGCGCAACATTGCCTTCCACCTTGATGGCGTCAGATTCACAGACCTTCTCGCACATCTTACAGCCGATACATCCGACGGAACATGCTTTCATGACGTCTTTGCCCTTATCGTGAGAACTGCACTGTACCAGATGCTTCTGGTCATACGGAACAAGCTCAATCAATTTCTTCGGGCATGCAGCAATACACTTACTGCAGGCTTTACACGCTTCCTTATCCACAACGGCAACGCCGTTCACAATATGGATAGCGTCGAAAGGACATGCCTTCACACAGCTTCCCTCGCCGAGACATCCATAATTACAGGACTTCGGACCTCCGGCCTGCATCATGTTAACCATCACACAGTCATTCAGACCATGGTATTCATAATCCTTTCCTGCCTTATCGCAGGTTCCGGCACATTTCACAAAAGCAACCTGGCGCGCCTGCGCGCCTGCCTCTATCCCCATGATCGTGCCGATCTTCTCTGCGACCGGAGCGCCGCCTACCGGACAGCCCCCGATCTCGGCTTCTCCTTTGACGATGGCCGCCGCAAGACCGGAACAGCCTGCATAACCGCAGCCGCCGCAGTTATTTCCCGGAAGCACTCCAAGGATGGCTTCCTCTCTCTCATCAACCTCTACCGCAAATTTCTTGCCTGCAACTCCCAGGAACACACCGATGAACAAACCGGTGCCGCCCACGATTACCGCAGCAATGATAATACCTGTAACACTCATCGTTACATCCCTCCTATATCAGTCCTGAGAATCCACAGAACGCAATCGCCATAAGGGTTGCTGTCACCAGCACGATCGGCGTTCCCTGGAAGGACTCTGAAATATCGTTGTATTCGATCTTCTCACGGATCCCCGCCATGATCACAATCGCGATCAGGAATCCGACAGATGTTCCGATACCGTTAATCACACCCTGAAGGATACTGTACTCCTTCTGTACGTTGGTGAGCGCTACGCCAAGCACTGCACAGTTCGTGGTAATCAAAGGCAGATACACACCAAGCGCATTGTAAAGCGGCGGCATCGCTTTCTTAAGAAACATCTCCACGAACTGAACCAACGCCGCGATAATCAGGATGAATACGATAGTCTGCAGGTATTCAAATCCTAACGGCATCAGGATAAACTTATAGATCAAACTGGTAACTAAAGATGCTATCGTAATAACGAATACTACGGCTCCGCCCATACCTGCCGCGGTATCCACCTTCTTAGATACGCCGAGAAACGGACATATCCCTAAGAACTGGCTGAGTACAACGTTATTCACAAGAGCAGATCCGATTGCAATAATCAATAATTCTTTCATCTATGTACCCCTCCTACTTCTCATTTCCTGTCGGAAAAACTTTACCGCTGCATGCACCGTTGCCGCAGGAAGCACAGCCTTCTCCGCATCCGGACGCCTCCGGAACCTTCTTGCCCTTCTTCGCAGCATTGTTCCTTACCTTATTCTGCAAAGCTACAAGGAACGCCAATACCAGGAACGCCCCCGGCGGAAGGATGAAGATCGTTACCGGCACATAACCGCCCTTTCCTGCCGCTGCATCCGCAAGCGGAAGGATCTGCTTTCCGAAAGCCGCTCCCGTACCGATCACTTCACGCACGATACCGATCGCCGTCAGGCCCACCGTGAATCCAAGTCCCATACCGATACCGTCAAAAATGGACGGCAGAACCGGATTCTTGGACGCATAACTCTCGGCACGGCCAAGGATAATACAGTTTACTACGATCAGCGGAATGTAAAGCCCAAGGGAATCATACAGACTCGGAACGAAACCTTCCAGGAGGAACTGTACGATCGTTACAAATGACGCCACAACTACGATAAACGCCGGCATTCTGACAGAATCCGGAATAATCTTACGCAGCATGGAGATCAGCATATTTGACAGTACAAGTACGACCGTCGTGGACAGTCCCATACCTACACCGTTAATGGCGGACGTGGTTACCGCCAGGGTCGGACACATACCCAGCATCAGCACGAAGGTAGGGTTTTCTTTGACCAGACCGTTATAGATTCTTTCGGTACAATTATTCATCTTACTACCTCCCGTCTCTTATTGAAATGCAGCCTGATAATATCCAAGCGCTGCGTTGACCGCACCGGTCACAGATCTTGAGGTGATGGTCGCGCCGCTCAACGCGTCGATGGGTTCCCCGTCTCCTCCGTCCTTAGATACTACAAACTTCTCTGCCTGTTTTCCTTCATACTGTCCATAGAATGCAGGTTCCGTCGCCTTCATTCCAAGACCCGCCGTCTCATTGATGGACAGGATAGACACTCCGTTCACCGTACCGTCGCCGGTAATACCTACCGTCACCTGGATACTGCCGCCAAAGCCATCCTTATCCGTAGCAGTCACAACATATCCCATATCGCCCACGGTACAGGCCTCGTCAATCGTCCCGTTCACACCCATGTCGGCAATCGCCTGGTCGGCGACCGCCTGGTCGATATCTATCTGCTCGAAATCATTAAGATCCGCCTCCGGAAATACCTTCTGCCATGCCTCTTTCTTCTTCGTCTCCTGCGCCTGTGCAATCGGAGCCTTTGTGATCTCATATACCAGTCCGAGCCCCAGGCCCGCAACCAGCGTGATCACCGTCAGAATCAATGTATTCTTTATAATTTTATTCATTACTTCTCTCCTCCTTTACCAAAGGGCTTTGGAAGAGTAACTCTCTCGATCAAAGGCACCACAAGGTTGCTGATGATGATCGCATAAGATACACCTTCCGCGGAACCGCCGAAGAGACGGAACAGACCCGTCAGGATACCAAGGAGCATACCATAGACGATCTGACCCTTCTTCGTGATCGGTGAAGTCACATAATCAGTGGCCATAAACCATGCGCCGAGCATCAGTCCGCCTCCGCATAAATGCGCGGTGATATACTGGGGATCGAAGAATCCTATGTCAGGATTCGCGAAATGCCCGAAGATACCGATGAATACTATAAATGTCACAATATAAGTTCCCGGAATCCGAAGATCAATTACGCCCATCAGAATCAGGAAGATCGCGCCGATGATAATCGCGATCACGGACGTCTCACCGATGGTTCCCGGAATCCGTCCAAGCAGCATACTCATGCTGTCGACCGCTTCGCCCGCCTTTAACTGCGCAAGGGGCGTCGGTCCCGTCACACCGTCATAGACAAAGGTGGTCATCTGACTGGTAAATGAAATCAGAAGGAAGCATCTTGCGCCAAGAGCCGGGTTCATGATGTTCTGCCCCAGTCCTCCGAAGAGCTGCTTCACGATCAGGATCGCAAAGATACCGCCGATCACTCCCATCCACCACGGTGCGGAAGCCGGCATGTTCAGCCCCAGCAATAAGCCGGTAACCACCGCGCTGAAATCGTCTACCGTGATCTTCTTATGCATTAATTTCTCATATATGTATTCTGTCAGGACAGATGACGCCGTCGTACAGATCAGCATCACAAGAGCCGACAATCCAAAGTTCCAGATACCAAAAGCAGACGCCGGCAGCAACGCGATCGTTACATACAGCATAATCTTACCAGAAGTATCTTTGGAACGTATATGTGGTGAAGATGACATTTTTAACTTGTTCTCACTCACGTTCGTTCACCTCTTCCTCTCTTTTTATTTCTCTACTTCTTCTTACGGTTCGCCAGAGCTATCTTCCTCATGGAACCGATCGCCTGTTTCAGCGGCCTCTTCGCCGGACACACAAAGCTGCAGGAACCGCATTCCATACACTCCAGGCCCTCGTGCTTTGTAAACGCAGCCTCGTCGTGATGCTCCGCATAATCTGCAAGCCTGGACGGAATCAGCCGGCTCGGGCACGCATCCACGCACCGTCCGCAGTTAATACATGCCGTCGGTTCATACTTCGCGACCTCGTCCTTCGTAAGACAGAGGATCGAAGAAGAAGTCTTGGTGATCGGCACGTCAAGCGTGAACATAGAGAATCCCATCATCGGGCCGCCAGAGATCACCTTCTCAGGCTCATTCTTGTATCCGCCCGCCGCTTCGATAAGCTCCGCCTGATTCAGGCCGAAAGGAACCTTAAAATTCCCCGGTTCATTCACCGCGTCGCCGCTTACGGTAGTCACACGCTCCATAGAGGGCTTGCCTTCCGCTACCGCTTCATAGACGCTGATCATCGTCGCAACATTGTCAACCACACATCCTGCGTCCGCCGGAAGCATCGCTGAATTAATCGCCCTTCCCGTGGTTGCATAAATAAGCTGACGCTCACCGCCCTGGGGGTACTTCGTCTTAAGCGCAAGCACTTCCATACGCGGTTCATCTTTCGTAAGCTCACGTAACTTCTCGATACAATCGGGTTTATTATCCTCTACCCCAAATATGCCCTTTGCGTTGTCAAAAAGCTTGAGGATAATTCTCATCCCGCCTACCAGTTTCTCCGGAACCTCCAGCATACATCTATAATCTGCCGTGATATATGGTTCACACTCCGCACAGTTTGCTATAATATAGTCAATCTTATCCGGCTCCTTCGGAGAGAGCTTCACTCTGGTCGGGAATCCGGCGCCGCCCATGCCTACGATTCCCGCATTACCGATCGTATTCAGAATCTCCTCCTTGGTCATCTCATCCAACGGTTTTACAGCCGGATATTCTACCTCTTCATACTCTCCGTCATTCTCGATCACAATACTGTTCACCGTCCCGCCTGTCGGGTTCAGACGCGGGGCGATCGCCTTCACCTTACCGGAAACCGACGCATAGATCGGCGCCGACACAAAGCCTCCGGCTTCTGCTATCATCTGGCCCTTTAAGACACGGTCGCCTACCGCGACGATTGGATTCGCCGGGGCGCCGATATGCTGGGATACCGGATATACCAGATCCCCTTTGGGTTTTACTTCGACAATGGCCTTCTCTTTTGCCAGGCTCTTGCCGTCATCCGGGTGAATACCACCCTTAAATGTTAACAATGCCATCCCTATATCCTTCCTTCCTTTTTTCTCTTTTATTACTATACATCAAAATCCTCTATTTATCTAGTAAAATCGTGGATTTCGTTGTATATTTTCATAAACATCTTGTCGTATTTTTAACACTTTTAAGCCCAGAAATTTTTTTATAATGCAGGAACAAAATCTCCTATGGCAATCGGGGCTGTGCATAAAAAATAGAGGTCATATGACCTCTATTTTCTATACTTCATTATTCATCCTCAGAATCACTTATTGTCTGTACAGGCGCTTCATCCGCCGCAGATTCCAACACCTTCATGCTCAGGCTGATCTTCTTCTCAGCCACATTCAGGTCTACAATCTTAGCCGTAATCTCCTGTCCTACAGACAATACATCAGACGGCTTGTCCACATGCGCTCTTGAAATCTGTGAAACATGCAGCAACGCGTCTACTCCGGGCGCCAATTCAACAAACGCACCGAAATCTGTCATACGAGCAACTCTTCCGTCTATAACAGTACCAACCGCATACTTCTCCTCTGCATTCGCCCATGGATTGCTCTCCGGGAACTTAAGACTCAAGGCAATCTTCGTATCATGAATATCCTTGATCATAACCTCCAGAGTCTCACCCACCTTGAATACTTTCTTCGGGTTCTCTACCCGGCCCCAGGACATCTCAGAGATATGAAGAAGTCCGTCGACGCCTCCCAGATCAACAAAAGCGCCGAAATCTGTTACATTCTTAACAGTTCCTTCCATCCTGTCTCCGATCTGAATCCTTGCAAAAAGCTCGCTCTGCTTCTTCGCGCGCTCCGCAACAAGTAATTGTCTCCTGTCTCCGATCACGCGGTTTCTTCTTGGATTGAACTCACTGATCACAAACTCAATCTCCTGATCCTGATATTTGTTCAGATCTTTCTCGTAAGTATCTGATACCAGGCTTGCAGGAATGAATACTCTTGCCTCTTCAATTACAACGCTTAAACCTCCGCCGAGAATCTGTGCAACAGGAGCTTTCAGCACTTCGTGATTCTCATACGCTTCTCTTAATCTCTCATTTCCTTTCTCAGCCGCCAGTCTCTTGTACGTCAACAACACCTGACCTTCACCGTCATTCACCTTCAAAACCTTTGCAGTCATGGAGTCGCCCACCGAAACCACCTTCGTCAAATCTACATTCGACTCGTTCGTGTACTCGCTTCTTGAAATGATACCGTCCGCCTTGTAACCTATATTCAAGATGATTTCATCGGGCTTTACATCGATGACAGTACCATCTACTACCTCTCCATTTCTTATTGTTTTGAAAGACTCTTCCAACATTTGTTCAAAAGTTAATTCTGACATTATTTTGAACCTCCTCAATTATAATATTGGGCGTGGATGCCCCTGCTGTAATACCTACTGTTTCCACGGACCTTAATTGATTCATATCCAAATCGTCAAGTGTCTGTATGTAGTACGTATTCAAACATTCATCCTTACATATTTCAAATAACTTCTGAGTGTTCGAACTGCGCCTGTCTCCGATCACCAGCATCGCGTCGACCCTCGCTGCAATCCGCCTCGCTTCTTCTTGGCGTTCCTTTGTCGCATTGCAAATCGTATTTAAAACAATTATATCATACCTCTTTTTAGAGATAATTTCAACTAAATCTTTGAATTTCTTGTAATTAAATGTCGTTTGGGATACGACACATACTTTCTGGTCTGCATTTTCAAGCTGAAACCGGTGCGCTTCCTCCTCCGTCTGTATCACGCTGACCTGATCCTGCGCCCATCCCCTGATACCTTCCACCTCAGGGTGCTTGCCGTCCCCGATAATTACAATATAAGCTCCCTTCCTGCTTTCTTCATCCACAATATTATGAATCTTCTTCACAAACGGGCAGGTAGCGTCGACGTAAGCAAGCCCCTGGGCCTCCATCCGTTCATATATCTTTCTGGCAACACCATGAGAACGGATGATAACCGTTCCCTCATGGAGCTCTTTCAACTCTTCTTCGGAATGAATGATCTCTACTCCCTGTCCGGCAAGATCCTGGATCACTTCCTCGTTATGGATAATGGGGCCATAGGTATATATCTTCTGATTCTGACGCAGCCGTACCTGTTCATACACCGTTTCCACCGCGCGCTTCACACCGGGGCAGAACCCCGCCCTCTTCGCTGATTCAATCTTCATCTTCGGTTCCTTCCTATTCACACAATCCGACAATCCTCCTGACGACTTCTTCGATCGTCATATCCGAGCTGTCAATCAGAACCGCATCCTTAGCCTGCCTAAGCGGCGCCGTCTCACGGTTCATATCGCGTTCGTCCCTCTCCCTGATATCTTTCTCTATCTCATTCAGATCACAGACCCCGCCTTTGGCGATCAACTCGTCATAACGGCGCTTTGCGCGGGTTCTGACACTCGCCGTCAGGTAGACCTTTACATCCGCGTTCGGCAGCACACAAGTACCGATGTCCCTTCCGTCCATGATCACATCCTGTGTCCTTGCAAGCCCCTTTTGGAGATCCAGAAGCTTGGCACGGACCTCCGGAATTACGGAACACTTTGACGTCATCCGCCCGACTGCCTCATCACGGAGCCTTCCTGTGACATTCACACCGTTCAGATAGACTTGCTGCACACCGTCTTCATATTGAATCTTCACATCCGCGTCCTTACATGCCTCGATGATCTTTGCCGTATCCTCTGCCTGAATCCCTCTGTCCAGAAAATGTATTGCAAGCCCTCGGTACATCGCCCCCGTATCCACATAGATATAACCCTTTTCCTCCGCCACCAGTTTGGCGATCGTACTCTTTCCCGCACCCGCCGGTCCGTCAATCGCAACGTTGTATCCCATCGTCTCTTCTCCCTTTCTATATTTATGAACTCTCTGATTCTTCTTTGTTCCTGATATATATTTACCGGCCTATACTGCTTCCGGCCGCATATGCCGTAGACCATGCGATCTGCAGATTAAACCCGCCGGTCAGCGCATCCAGATCCAGCACTTCCCCCGCGAAGTAAAGTCCCTTCACCAGCTTCGACTCCATCGTTCCCGGATCGATCTCCTTTGTCTTAACACCGCCTTTGGTAATGATCGCCTCATCATAATCCCGCAGCCCTGTCACAGTCAAAGTAAGATGCTTGATCAAGTACACGAATCTAAGACGCTCTTCCCTGGAAATAACATTGACCTTTTTCTCCGGATTGATCCCGCTTAATTCTACCATAACCGGAACTAATTTGGAAGGGAACAATTTTCCAAGCGCATTCTTAAACTGGCGGTTCTGGTTCTCCTCAAAATCTCTTTGCACCCTCTGATCTAACTGTTCTTCATCTAACGCCGGTTTTAAATCAATCTCAATCTTTAATTCCTGTTTCTTAAGCTTAGGGCCCACATAACTGCTGGCGCTGATGACCAACGGTCCGCTGACGCCATAATGCGTGAACAGCATCTCGCCGAAATCCTCATACAACCGCTTTTTCCCCTGATAAACCAACAACCTGACGTTACGGAGAGAAAGCCCCATAAGACCGCCTGCCCATGATTCCCTGACTTCCATAGGCACCAGCGACGGCATACAAGGAACCACACTATGTCCGCATTCGCCGGCAAAACGATATCCGTCTCCTGTCGAACCGGTTAAGGGATAGGATAATCCACCCGTGGCGATAATGCAGGCGTCTCCTTTTATTTCCTTTCTTCCTTCTTTGTCTTCCTTCCCGTCTCTCACAAACTCCGCTCCGGAAAATCTCCCGTTCTCCGTCAATATCTTTTCTGCCTTTGTATTCAGATATACCCTGACGCCAAGCCTCTTGATCTCACGTTCCATTGCCCGGATCACATCTGAGGAATGATCTGATTCCGGGAATACCCGGTCTCCCCGCTCCGTCTTCGTCTTTACCCCCAATTCCTCAAAAAAACGTATCGCGTCCTGGTTCGTATATCCGTAAAAACTGCTGTATAAGAATTTGGAATTGCTGACCACCGATGCAAAAAGCGTCTCCATATCACAGGCATTCGTAATATTGCATCTTCCTTTTCCTGTGATAAAAAGCTTCTTCCCTAATTTTTCATTCTTTTCATAGACACTAACCTCATGCCCGTTCCTTGCGGCCGTAATCGCCGCGAACATCCCCGCGGCGCCTCCTCCTACGATCAGAACCTTACTCATACTTCTCCTCCTCAGTTTGGGCCGCATCCTCCTGCTCGCCGGACAATTCCCTCGCTCCCGGCATCTCCATCTTATCTCCCACCATGTTCAGTTCGTCCTTATTATACACCTGATATTCGTCCCAGATCTCCTCCAGTGTCTCAAGCGTCGTGATAACTTCTTTCTGTTTCTTCATACAGAGGGCTACCACCAACGCGTTCACCACGCTCAGCGGAGCCACCAGAGAATCTACGATAGACGCCATATCACTCCTTGCGATCAGATTACAGGAAGAATAAATGGTCATAGGCGAATGGACACTGTCCGTCAGCGTGATCACCTTCGCTTTACGGTTACTGGCATATTCAAGTGCCTTTAATGTACGCATGGAATATCTGGGAAAACTGATTCCGATTATGACATCCTCCTCATTGATCCGAATCATCTGCTCAAATATCTCACTGGGACTTGAAGTGTTCACTTCAATCACATTGTCACATACCAGGTGCAGGTAGAAACACAGGAAACTTGCAAGGGGCGCACAGCTTCTGATTCCGATCACATAGATTCTTCTTGCGTTCAGAATCACGTTCACCGCTGTCTCAAAGGTCTCATGATCGATCGCTTCCATTGTCAGTTTAATCTTCTCAATATCTGAATGCAGCACCGTTGCGAGAATCTCTCCCTGGCTGATCCTTCCGTATGTCACTTCCATGCGCTGGATGGAATTCAGCTTCATCCGTACCATCTCGCCAAGCGCACGCTGGAATTCCGGATATCCGTCATAACCAAGAGCCATGGCAAAACGTACCACTGTAGACTCGCTGACTCCGACCTCTTCTCCCATCCTTGCCGCCGTCAGGAATGCCGCTTTATCATAATCCAGCCGAATAAAATCCGCCAGTTTCTTCTGACCTTTACTGAATTTCGGATAACCATCCTCGATCTTCTTCAATAACTCATTCTTGCTTCTCATAATATATAAAAGCCTCTTTCCTTGTTCTCTCACACCGATACTATTATAAAGCCGAAATCCAAAACATTCAAGAGAGGATTGTAACAGAAAAGAGGCCGTATGTCAGCCCCTTTTCTAAACTTAATATAAATAATTAAACCGGATAATTGCCGTTCTTTGTATCCGCCATCGCCGGGTCGATCTTTGTCTGCTGAGCCTCTCTGTACTTAAAGAAATCAGTAGCAACTTGCGGGAACAATGCGTAAGACAGCACGTCCTCATCCTGCTGGCTCCACTGTTCACATTCTTTACGCAGAGTATCCAGCTCATCCGGGATCATATCCGCCGGACGGCAGGTGATAACTTCCGGATTTTCACCCAGAACTTTCTTCTTCACTTCTTCATTAAATGGTTTTACGGTTGCGCCGTATTTGCCGCTTAAGATATCCTTGGTCTCTTTGGTCGCCATCTTATAACGCTCGCCCATCAATACATTGAATACGGCCTGCGTACCGACGATCTGGGATGACGGTGTAACAAGCGGCGGTTCTCCAAGATCCTGACGCACTCTCGGAACTTCCTCAAGCACCTCATAATACTTATCCTCCGCATTCTGCTCTTTCAACTGGGAAGTCAGGTTGGATAACATTCCTCCCGGAACCTGGTAAAGCAGAGTCTTGATATTTACACCCATGTTCTTCGGATTCAGAAGACCGCTCTCCAGCGCTGCGTCACGGATCGGACGGAAATGATCCGCGATCTCCGCAAGAAGATTCTGGTCAAATCCGGTATCATACGGCGTACCCTTGAAGGTCTCAACCATAACTTCTGTGGCCGGCTGTGAAGTACCCAGGGCAAACGGCGACATCGCCGTATCGATTACGTCTACGCCTGCTTCGACTGCTTTCAGGTATGTCATGGACGCGACGCCCGACGTATAATGCGTGTGAAGCTGGATCGGAAGGCTGGTTGCCTCCTTAAGGGCCTCGATCATCTCCGTTGCTTTATAAGGAACCAGAAGTCCCGCCATATCCTTAAGACAGATAGACGTCGCTCCCATATCCTCGATCTTCTTCGCGATATCAACCCAGTATTCCAGTGTATAAGCGTCTCCTAATGTATAGGACAATGCAACCTGCGCGTCCGCTTTCTCTTTTACCGCCGCCGTAACCGCTGTCTGCAGGTTCCGGAGGTCGTTCAGACAGTCGAAGATACGGATGACGTCGATTCCGTTTGCTACGGATTTCTGTACGAAATACTCAACTACATCATCCGCATACGGACGATATCCCAGGATGTTCTGTCCGCGGAAGAGCATCTGAAGCTTCGTATTCTTGAACCCGTCGCGGAATTTACGCAGTCTCTCCCATGGATCTTCCTTTAAGAATCTAAGGGAAGCGTCAAACGTTGCTCCGCCCCAGCACTCTACGGAATGATAACCGACTTTGTCCATCTTCTCGACGATGGGAAGCATCTGCTCCGTCGTCATACGTGTGGCAATCAGAGACTGATGCGCGTCACGCAGAATCGTCTCTGTTATTTTAATTGGTTTTTTCTCTGCCATTTTATATCCTCCATAATGATCTATTCATCTAAACAATCATAGTTAATTCCTTTAAAGCTTACATAACCCCGAAAATAGCCATAAACGTTCCGGCTGCCACCGCTGTTCCGATAACTCCGGCTACGTTCGGTCCCATCGCATGCATCAGCAGGAAATTCGTCGGATCAGCCTCTGCGCCGACCTTCTGGGACACACGTGCCGCCATAGGAACCGCAGACACACCTGCAGAACCAATCAACGGATTCACCTTGCGGCCTGTGGCAACGCACATAATCTTTCCGAAGATGACTCCGGCCGCCGTACCAAACATAAACGCTACCAGTCCCAGAGCCACGATATAAAGGGTCTGCCTGTTCAGGAACGCCTCCGCGCTGGTTGTCGCTCCTACAGATGTACCAAGTAAGATAACAACGATATACATAAGCGCATTGGACGCCGTCTCGGTAAGCTGTCTTACCACGCCTGACTCACGGAAGAGATTCCCCAGCATCAGCATACCGACAAGGGGAGCCGTCGTCGGAAGAATCACACATACTACAATCGTAACAATGATCGGGAAAAGGATTCTCTCAAGCTTGGATACCGGTCTTAACTGCTCCATCTTGATCTTACGTTCTTCTTCTGTCGTGAGAAGCTTCATAATCGGCGGCTGAATGATCGGTACCAGCGACATGTACGAATATGCCGCCACCGCAATCGGTCCCATGATCGCCGTCTGCTGAAGCTTACCTGCAAGGAAGATGGATGTCGGTCCGTCCGCGCCTCCGATGATAGAAATCGCCGCCGCCGCTTTATCCGAGAATCCCAATGCCATGGCGCCCAGGTATGCCGCAAAGATACCGAACTGTGCCGCCGCGCCCAGAAGGAAACTCTTCGGATTCGCAATCAACGGACCAAAGTCTGTCATCGCGCCTACTCCCAGGAAGATCAGGGAAGGCAGAATCGCCCATTCGTCCAGCATAAAGAAGTAATAAAGCAATCCTCCGGTTCCGTTCGCGGATTCCTCTGCATGAAGCATAATATCCGGATAGATATTTACAAGCAGCATACCAAATGCAATCGGTACAAGAAGCAGAGGCTCGAATTCATGCCTGATCGCCAGATACAGGAAGAAACACGCCACGGCGATCATAACCACATTCCCCCATGTGAGACTAAAAAACGCAGTCTGCTGCACGAGGTTTCCTAATGTTGTTGTTATATATTCCATTTCTTAACCTCCAGTCGTATTCATATAGGAACAGGATTAGCTTAATGTAGCTAATACTGCACCGGATTCGATTGCATCGCCGACGGCAACTTCAATACTCGCTACGGTTCCGTCTTCCGGTGCTACAACTGGAATCTCCATCTTCATCGCTTCGATAATTACTACGGCGTCGCCCTTCTTCACGCTCTGTCCGACATTCGCCTCGATCTTGAATACCTTACCGGCTGCTCCTGCTTTTACTTCGATGGACCCTGCTGCTGACGCCGCCGGTTTTGCCGCCGCCTTCGCCGGTGCCGCCGCCGGTCTTGGCGCCGGAGCCGCTGCCCTTGCTGCCGGAGCCGCGCCTGTCCCTGCTTCCTCTACGGTTACATCATATACATTTCCGTTCACTGTGATGGTATAATTTTTCATCTTCTATATCCTCCTTATTGTCTCCTTATGAATTCCATCTGTTCGCCGGCCGGCGTCTGATACTGCGGACAACAAATCCATCCGTACTCGTTCCTTCTGCCGCCGCAATCGCCGCTGATATAACTGCGATCAGTTCCAGATCGTCAGTCTCCTCCACCGTCTCTTCCACAACCGGTACCGTCTCTGCTTTCACAGGCGCCGCCTGCGCAGGTTTCTTATTTCCGGAAGGAATAAACTTAAATAAAGATATGATAATCGATATAAATATCAATACTGCAAATACAGTTCCCATACCTAACAGGGTATTGAGTCCCGCCTTCTTCAGGATCTCGCCGGTACTGAACTCCGCATTGACATTCACACTTTCCAGATAAAGCTTTTCATCGAATTCAAATACGACTTCCGCTTCCCGGTTCTCATACTCAACATGCGTCGAAACCTCTAATCCTTCTCCCGACGCCGTATAGATAAAATCACCATGTCCGATATACGCGCCGCATTCTTCCACGCCGGCTTTCCAACTGGCTACCGCCGCCGAGAAATTCTCCGGGGTAAATCTAAGTCCCGACTGCATGAACTGATAGTTCTGCGTATACTCCGAAAGATTGTTCCACTCTTCCAGCGTCTCGTCGTCCACATCCTCGCAGTATTGTATCAGAAAATCTATTAGCTGCCCGACAGCAGTCTCATTATATTCGATCGGTTCTTCTGTCTTGGCACATCCGGTAAAGCTAAAAACCAGGACGAGCAGACCGAGCAGTAAACTAATTTTTTTCTTCACTTCGCCTCACCTCACTAAACCGATCCGTGCTTCTTCATCGGACGATCTTCTCTTTTTGTGAACAACATCTCAAATGCCCCGATCACATACTTTCTGGTCTGATCTGGCTCAATAATGGAGTCCACATAACCTCTTCTCGCAGCAGACAACGGGCTTGACTGCAGCTCCTTATATTCTGCGGCTTTCTCCTTCTGAGTTGCGGCGTCTGCATCCGCGTACATAATCTTTGCCGCAAGATTCGCCTCCATCATACCGATCTCCGCCGACGGCCATGCATAGACCATATCCGCGCCGATGGCTTTGCTGTTCATCGCCACATATGCGCTGCCAAATGCCTTACCGATCACTACATTCACCTTCGGAACCGTCGCATCCGCAAAAGCATAGGTAAGACGTGCCGTCTCTTTCGCCAGGTTCTTCTCCTCACATTCTCCCGCCTTAAATCCGGTCACATTAGTCAACGTAAGTACCGGAATGTTAAACGCGTCGCAGAATTTCACAAACTCCGCCGCTTTCTTTGCTCCGTCGGCAGACAGAGAACCGTCAAATTCCGCCACCGCTTCCGCTTCTTCATTATATACTTTGGAACGGTTCGCAACCGCGCCCACCGTCATCCCGTTCAAACGGATGAATCCGGTCACCATATCTTTTGCATAATTTCTCTTTGTCTCGAAAAATACACTGTCGTCAGAGAGCATGGTAAGAGCGATCGCCGTATCTTCCGCCGCATTCTCGATGCCGCCGCAGAGACGGTTCAAATCGTCCGTACACTCGTCGTAAGAAGTATTCTCTTCGTTATTGCCCGGAAGGATGCACACCAGAGAACGAATCTCGTCAAGGATCTCATCCTCTGATCCGATACCGTCTACAAGACCGGATTTGCTGCTCTGATATTCTGGTGAAGACGTGTCAAGCTTCGCCATATTGCTTCCCGGAATCGCATTCGGAGAATTCACGAATAATCTTGCTTTGGAAGCCTCCATAAATGTAAAATCTGTTAAAGCCGGAACCACGGAAAGTCCGCCGCCGCATGTCCCAAAAATCGCCGTAATCTGAGGAATTACTCCGGAAGCCATCGCCTGCTTCAGATAGAGGTTACCGAACGCGTTCAGCGCGTCTGTCGCCTCCTGAAGACGGAATCCGGCACAATCCACAAGACCGATCACGGGAGCTCCCATCTTCATCGCCATATCATAGATATTGGCAATCTTTCTGGCATGCATCTCACCGACCGCACCGTTCAGTACGGATGCATCCTGGCTGTATACATACACCAGATTTCCATCGATCACTCCATAACCGGTGATCACGCCATCCGCCGGAGTCTCTTTTTCCTGCATGTTGAAATCTGTGCTTCTGGCCGTAACGGCGCCGCCGATTTCAACAAAGCTTCCTGCGTCAAGCAGGGATATAATCCTGTCGCTTGCCGCACTTTTTGTTGCCATGTTGCCCATAGTCAAGCCCTCCATTTTCTTACATATTAAAAGTAGGTTGTACTTCTTCCACAAAAAATATGAATATAAAGTAGAACCAAATTTTTGCCAATTATATTATAGCCCTTTTGCCTCTTTCCTGCAATACTTTTCTATCCCGGTCTGCCGCTATTTTTGATTCCGAAACTGCATCGGCGTGGTATCATACGCTTTCTTAAACATCCGGTTAAAATGCTCTACATTCTGATACCCTACGGACAGCGCAATATTTTCTACCGTCATATTGCTACTCTTTAAAAGCGCCTTCGCTTTCTTCATCCTGATCTTCTTCACCAGCTCGCCAAAAGTCAGACCTGATTTTTCCTTTATATATTTCGAAATATATGGTTTAGACAGATAGAACTTTTCCGCCAGGTCATCCAACGTAATGTCGATATAGTTTGCTTGGATATAATTCATGATCTCAATCATCCGCTCATCCTTGCAGCCGTCGGCATTCCCGATCTCCTCGATCTTATTCACCGCAACGGTAAGGGCCTCGATCGATGACTTGATGATATCCGCGTCGATTCCAACACCCCAGAACGTCCTGCCATTGCAGACAATCCCCACATAAGAGACCGCTTTGGAGGAAGAACCTCTGGTGAGCGAGTGCTCTTCGTAGAACCGAAGCTCATAACTGATATTAAAGTATTGTTTGATGGCATTGCTGACCGCGTCCAGACGCCCGTTTCCCATGGCCGTAATCACCCTGGTATCTCCGCCGTGATTGATCGTCACCTCAGACGTAATCCCGTCTACCTGTTTGAAATGGCATTCATCTATATGGAACACCGGTTTCGTATTAATATAATGATCTGAAAAGATCTGGTATATCCAATCCGGATTCAATTCCTTATGCGCCTTATCGGATACATCTTTCACCAGATAACCGACTTCTTCCCGCATCTTCTGTGGCAGATTGATTCCATGGCTCTGCTTCAGGATGTAATTGACGCCGCCTTTCCCGGACTGGCTGTTGATGCGGATAACATCCGAATCATATTTTCTTCCCACATCCTGGGGATCAATCGGCAGATACGGAACCGTCCAGGTACCGCACTTCTTCTCCTCTCTCCAGGTCATGCCCTTGGCGATGGCATCCTGATGAGAACCGGAGAACGCCGTAAATACAAGATCTCCCGCATAGGGCTGACGGTCATACACCTGCATCCTCGTCAAACGCTCATAGGTTTCACGGATATGTTTCATATCAGAGAAATCCAGCCCAGGATCTACGCCATGAGAATACATGTTCATTCCCATAGTCACAATATCAACATTACCGGTACGTTCTCCGTTTCCAAACAGAGTCCCTTCAATACGGTCCGCCCCCGCCAGGATTCCAAGCTCCGCCGTCGCTACGCCGCAGCCTCTGTCATTATGCGGATGCAGGCAGAGAATTACATGATCTCTGTAATTCAGATGTTTATTCACATATTCTAACTGACAGGCAAATACGTGCGGCATCGCATTCTCCACCGTGGTAGGGATGTTAATGATCGCTTTCTTATCCGCCGTCGGCTTCCATACGTCCAGTACCGCATTGCAGACTTCTACCGCATAGTCTACTTCCGTCCCGGGAAAACTCTCCGGGCTGTACTGAAACGTAAAGTTTCCGTCCGTCTCCGACGCCAGCTTCAGAAGAAGCTTCGCCCCGTCGATGGCAATCTGTTTGATCTCCTCTTTGCTCTTTCTGAATACCTGCTCCCTCTGCGCAACGGAAGTCGAGTTGTACAGATGAACCACCGCATGAGGGGCGCCCTTCACCGCCTCGAATGTCTTCTTAATAATATGCTCTCTTGCCTGCGTCAGCACCTGCACCGTCACGTCGTCCGGAATCATATCCTTCTCGATCAGTGTCCGCATAAACTGATACTCCGTCTCTGACGCCGCCGGGAATCCCACCTCAATCTCCTTGAAACCGATATCCACCAGCATCTGGAAAAACTCAAGCTTCTCTTCCAAACTCATAGGTTCGATCAAAGCCTGATTCCCGTCACGCAGATCGACGCTGCACCAGATCGGCGGTTTGTCAACATACTCCTTTTTCACCCAATCATATGTGATTTCTGGCGGCATAAAATACGTTCTTTCATATTTGTTACAATTTTTCATAATCTACATCCTTTCTTTCTACTACAATATATTAATGGTTAATATTCCTTACAGCCAGTGAGAAATTATCCGCCTTGTTGCTTAAACTATTATAATAATGAAGCAATCCGTAGATCGGTTTCCTTGCTTTTCTACATACAGCTCTTAACAGGGATAATAATCATCAATTTTGTTGTTCTTTTTTAACCCTCCTTATCCTATCATATGTATAAGAAAAAGGGAAGTGATAATTTTAATCACTTCCCTTGATGTATTTTATCCTTTTTTTCAATTTCTCATTCATTACTGCTTATTTGCCAACCATCTGCTTTTCCTGCTGTTATGCAGGCAGCTACGCAGGCGATCCGGCAGCCAGAAAAAGCAGATGGCTGACAAATCCTCCCTTTTATTCCTGCAGAGAGGATTTCTTTGTGATCGTTACTTTCTCTTCGTAACAGGAGAATATCTTCTGAAGCTCACTTTCATTCTGCTTCTTTGTAAATAAGCTGATCACCGGCACGATGATCAAACCGCCGACCATGGCGATCACGCCGGAGTTGATCGATGACTTGAAGATGTATCCAAGGATCGTCCCCCACCCTGTCACATCAACTCCTCCCAGTGTTACAAACAACTGAAGCAGTGCAATCGCGCATCCCCATACAAAGCATACGACAACGGAGAGCTTCGTAACTCCTTTCCAGTATAAACCATACAGGAACGGCGCCAGAAAAGCTCCCGCAAGCGCTCCCCATGATACGCCCATCATCTGCGCGATAAACGTTACCTCCGGATGTGCATCCTTGAAGATTGCAATCACTGCCGATACCAGAATAAAGAATACGATAAAGAGCCGCATAACAGACACTTGCTTCTGATCCGACATCCCCTTCTTAGACGCCGGCTTAATCACATCCAGAGTAAATGTAGAACTGGACGTAAGCACCAGAGAAGACAGTGTCGACATGGATGCCGACAGAACCAGAACGATCACTACCGCTATAATGACAGAAGGAAGCGTCGACAGCATGGTGGGCACGATTGTATCAAATAACGGTTTCCCCGTGGCTTCGTTGACGACTACTTCATCACTATAAAGTCTTCCGAAACCACCCAGGAAATAACATCCCCCGGCAACAATGATTGCAAATACCGTTGAAATCACCGTCCCTTTATGTATGTCTTTCTCGCTCTTGATCGCATAGAATTTCCCGACCATCTGCGGAAGCCCCCAGGTTCCAAGGGACGTCAGCATGACTACAAAGAGAAGCGCCAGCGGATCCGGACCAAGGAAAGCTGAATATGCGCCCTCCCATCCCGCGTCGCCTGTGATTGACGCAAGCGTTTTCGTCGCCTCCAGCAGCCCGCCGTTCTCAGACAAGACGGCTCCGATTACCGCACAGATACCAAACAGCATGATAATCCCCTGGATAAAATCATTGATCGCCGTCGCCATATAACCGCCGAAAATGACATAGAATCCTGTTAACACCGCCATAATAGCGATAACCACCCAATAAGGAATATCAAACACCAGGCCAAACAGACTGGATAATCCATTATAAAGCGACGCCGTATATGGAATCAGGAAGATAAATACAATAATAGAAGCCGCCACCTTAAGAGGCACGGAATCAAAACGCTTTCCAAAAAAGTCCGGCATAGTCTTCGCATCCAGATGCTGCGTCATAACACGGGTTCTTCTTCCGAGTATATTCCACGCAAGCAGAGAACCGATAAACGCATTGCCCAGGCCCGCCCATGTGGCAGACATTCCAAAGTTCCAACCGAACTGCCCTGCATAACCTACAAAAATAACCGCAGAAAAATATGACGTTCCGAACGCAAACGCAGTAAGCCATGGACCTACCCCTCTGCCGCCCAGCACAAATCCATCAACATCCGCCGCGTGTTTCCTGGAATAAAATCCCACATAGATCATAACCGCGAAAAACACAATCAGCATAATCACACACAATATTTCTTTTGACATCTCTCATTTCCTCCAAGTACCTTTCATTAAGTCCAGACCATCAAGCCCAGGTCATTGCAAATGCTCGCTTTAAAGCGTAACACTTTAAAGCGCTAAATTGTCCTTGACTATAGTACCACACCCGTGTATATATGTCAACATATTTTTCATGAAGAGAGATTGACACGAAGAAAGATTTATATGAAGAGAAATTTACATGAAGAGATTTACGAAGAACGGTTTTATGAAGAACAGTTCATATGTATTATATGATTAATTTCACTTTTAAAATAGGAAGAAATCGATTATCATCAGAAAATTGCAGATTGGCTCGTTGTCCGCGGGAATAAGAAACTTTATAGATATGATTATGCAGACTATCAAATAAGAGACCTATCAACCTCCGCTTAACCTTCAAAAAGTCAGATTTGCCAAGGCTTATATGGTCAAAGCCCCCTCTGCAAAGCCGCGGGGGCTTTGTTCTGCGCTACGCTTCAGTCGGGAATATTTTTGCGCTTCTTTAATGCTAAATTTATATTTCCGCCGTAAACTCCCTGTAATACTGCTCCGCTTTTTCTTTCGTAATATGATAATGCTTTTGAAGCTTTGCAAGAATTCTCTCTTCCGGAATATCATCCTCCAGGCTACTCAGAATAAATATCCTGATACCTTCTTTTGTGATTTGATCCGTAACATCTTTCGTAACTTGTTCTGTTATATCTTTCGTGACTTGTTCTGTTACATCTTTCGTGACTTGTTCTGTCACATCTTTCGTAACTTGTTCTGTAACATCTTTCGTGACTTGTTCTGTTACATCTTTCGTGACTTGTTCTGTTACATCTTTCGTAACTTGTTCTGTTACATCTTTCGTAACTTGTTCTGTTACATCTTTCGTAACTTGTTCTGTGAGTTCCCTTGTGACTTGTTCTGTTACATCTTTCGTGACTTGTTCTGTGAGTTCCTTTGTGAGTTTCTCCTTCATTCCTTCATACTTGATCTGCTCTATAGTACTCACATCTGTTACCTCCTTCCACAGCTCTTCGTTATCAGAGTAATCAATATACTCTGACACATTCACCATAAAATCATCCTTATGCGGATACATAATCAGGTTCAGAAAGCGAAAAAGCACGTAGCCTTCCTCTTCCTTGTCCCCATTATACACCTCGTCGCCTAATTTGATAACTATTAATGTCATCAAATCATAATTTTCTCTGGCAACTGCATTCTGAGCCGTGTTTTTCGTATTCATCATCTCATAAACCGCTATGCTGTAACGTTCTTCCTTAGGGATATCATCTCTGCAGATGAAAATGCTGTAACACTTGGACAACTGGTTATAGTCTGTTCCCTGCAGAACCAGGGACAACTGGGAAGACAAACGCCTCGAAAGGTAATACATTCCTCTCTTCTCAATTGGATAATCTGTCTTGTAGGTTTTCTGCGGTTCTACGTCGATATGTAAATTAACCTGTATATCTTTTGTGGAAAGTTGTGGATTCCTGGCTCGAAACGCCAGATCGAAATTAGATGTCTTCTCATTCAGATGATAGTATTCCGTGCTGTCTTTTCTGATCGGTGTATTGGTTCTGCCCGGTGAGACCTCCATAGTACTGGTAATCGTATCAGCCTCTATAAACTCCCTGATCTCCTGCCAACTGTAGTCCTTATACTCTACAGCCGTATCCCTTAATATTACCGCCAACACTTCCGGATGACACAGGATCGTCTTGCTCTGAATATCCTGCCCTTCTGTGTCGGAAGTAACTTGCATGGCGCTGAGCGTCTCCATGCTTCCCTTCATGCTGTTATTCATGTTCATATCACCTCATTCTGTCATAGATTTACAAAATACGCTCTCTTCGCCAAATATATGACTCAATTCCTGTATTCCTGATTCTATAATGATATAAATATGAAGGGATGTCAATTTAAATCGCTCGACATATTATGACAAATGAATTTTTTTACCTTTCCTATTTCTAAAAAACTATTTTCTGTTGGATATAATAACTAATTAAAAACAAAATTGTGTCTATAACTATTTTAAACACAATCATTCAGAGAAATACCGATATGTTCCAAGTTAGTTTAGTCAAGTGCTGATTGCATGGGTTCAAAACCAAGCTTTGCAAAAATCTCAAGATCTTTCTTCCGGGTATTTTTGAGATTCCATACATTACCACGTTTTTCCATTTTCATGCACCTGGCCATAAGCAGGATATCTCGTATCGATATCGTATTATCATGTAGTAATTTTATGGCTTCTATCATCTTTTGATGAATTTGACCTGCTATAAGCATAATAAATGAAAAGCCTTGCTCCTTGTAGTAATCCTGAAACATAAGGTCGTTGTAATCACCACGATTCTTAAGATACTGATAAAAGGTTTCGATACCCCAACGTTTTTTATATCCGGAAAATATTTCTTCGGGAGTCATTGCACTATTACTTTGAAGGACATATACACCGAAATACTCCTTGTATTTCTCAAACCCTTCAGATGTGTATCCGGATTTGCCAAGCCCTATACTATGCTGATAATTGAACCGACTTTTTTCATTTTCGTCTATATCACGAAACACATAAATATAATCCGTTTCCGAAATCCTTTTTAACATATATTCAATCCGTGCATGTTTCTTACCAGATCTATAATAGAAACTATCGGTATATTTCAACGACCGCATCACTTCTTTATAGACATTAATATGGGCAGGAACAGGAATGATATATGTGTTGTCGTTCGAGGCAAGGATTTCAAGGTTCTTCGCACTGTAAAAACCTCTGTCTATAACAAACAGTATTCCTGAAAATTTTATCAGGTCAGTGAGATCCTCGATTGTCGATTTATCATTGCAGACGCCGCGATACATTCTTGCAAACAACGGAAGTCCTGTATTGACATCATAACCCATAAGGAGATTTACCTGATCTTCTTTTAGGAGATGAAATTTATATCCTGATTCTCCCAAGTCATTTTCTTCTGAACAGGAACGGATTGCATGACCATCAATGGCGATTGCAGAAGAAGATTTCTTTACAGCCGCTATTTCATAATTAGAAGCCCTTTGAGTCTTCCTCCCAAGATGATCAAAGAGAGTTCCCAGGGCGGTTCTCCCCATATGAAAGGAGAACGGTTTATATTCCTGAGCCAGCCAGCTTTGCTCATAATAGTTTTGCACCTGGTCAACATGAACAAAGTCATTTGCAAACAGTATGCTTGCATACACAAAGATCTGAGACGCATAATCAATCGGGAAGAATTGTTTCAAGGAATCCAGTATGTCCTTCGCAACTGTCTCTATCAGGGCGTACTGGCCATACTCAAGAACAGTGATGTCATCTTGTGAATTCTCACCGAGAAACAAATGATAATTTTTATTAGGAATGAATCCCGTACCGGGAATGATTTTTCCAATACTTTTGCCGGTTTTCTTTCCCCACTTTCCACTGGGGAGTTGCACAGCGTTATACATATACACATAATAATGTCCACCGATCAACTTTATCTCGGTACATGGACCGGGACGGTATCTATTAACATCCTCAGGTATTCTGCTAGATTTCATATTTTCGCTCCTTGCATATCGGTAATATCTCCAAGAAAATATTACCATATATGAAGTAAACAATCAATCAATATGAAATATGTGAAAACCCTTGTTTTTAGTACTCCGAGGTGTTTTAGCAATTATTGATATCCATAGCACATATCGGTAATTTTATGAATGATTGTGTCTAAAGAAGGAGTGTTAGAAGCTGTACGGATTCTGCCCTCAGAACAAAACACTTTATTTGAATCCTTAATCAATAAGTTAGATGATTACCCCGAATTAAAAGTCATGCTTCATGACTTATTATTCATAGGAAAAGAAGTTCCTTATGTAGTTGGTCTCCACTCCGTCGAGATGGCTCTCATGTTCGGCTTTGTAAAAAAATCAAACAACAATATTGTGATAGCCAACAGAATCTTTGAGACATTATTGTACAACCTCTTCCTTGCTTCCCCCTCTATGCAGCAGAAGCCGATTTATGACAAAGCGCTTCGGGATAAAAACCAGTTTGTCTGCGACGGATATCTGGACATGCAGCGAGTGTTGGAAAAATTTGTAATCCATTTCAATGATTTATACGGCGACAAACAACAGTCCTTTCTCGAAGAAGAAGGCAGACGTTATTTTCTTCTCTACCTGCGCCCGATCATTAACGGCTCCGGTAATTATTGCATTGAAACACAGACCCGCAGCATGGAACACACAGATGTTATTGTAGATTATCATGGAGAACAGTTCATCATCGAATTAAAGCTCTGGCGGGGAAACGCATATCAGGAACGCGGTGAAAAACAATTATTAAACTATCTGGAATATTATCACCTGGATATCGGATATATGCTCAGCTTTAATTTTAATAAGAAGAAACAGATCGATATCCGAGAATTACAGATTGGAAATAAACTTCTTATTGAAGCGGTTGTGTAGACAGTCAGACCGGAGGCTAATCATCAGCCGATTAGCCTCCAAAGGCTGAGTTTGCCGAGACTGTAAAATAAACTGTGTATTGTCGTAAATTGGTATGTAAAATCTTGTTTTTTCGACATTTCTAAAATCAATTCCCAGTGCCGATTTTTTTACAATTACCGTTATTT
>CAJTAL010000015.1 GCA_910574285.1 Lachnospiraceae bacterium
GTGTGTATGCCCCGAACCTGAAAAGCGGATTACGTTTCCCTTCTGATAAGCTACCATATTTGCTGTAACGGTGAAAAAGATTATAAATCGTTTTTCGGTTTGCCTGTGTTTCCGGGGACGAAGTCTGCGCCACCCTTATCTGACAGGCAGCTTCAAAAGAAGCAAAATGATAAATGTTCTGATGGTTTTCCAACCAGCGGATTTCGCGTCTAACACATTTCATATAATTCTGGCTGTATCCATCCTTCTGCATGTCCTGAAGAAGATCTTCATAAGTTTTGTCTGAATGAAATAAATTCATCTATATCACCTCCATCATTATGATAGCTGGAGATGAAGAAAAAAAGAAATCCAAACTTTTTTCCTTCAAAACATTGCATTCATTGAGGTTATGAGTAAAAGTTTGGATTTTTTTGAAGTTTGGATTTCAGGAAAAATGAATAACATAAGAGCTTGTGCGAGGAAGATTGTATATGATGAAATCATTTACGCATAGACAGCAAGGCGACAGGGAAAAGCTCTGTCGCTTTTCTTTTCGGGAAGCATCTGATTTAATAGTGATTTTTTTCTGAATATATTGACATGGCAGTAATGAGTTACTATGCTATTCGGCAGGAACTTGTTACTACTAAGTACAAAGGAAAAATAGATGAAAATGGATGAACTCTTTGAAGAATACAACTGTGATACCGAACACAGAGTACAAGCGATATTTTCAAGTATCTTTATACTACAAAATCGTATGCAGACAGCGGGTGAAAAACTTCAAACGGAAATATCCCTAAAGCAATGGTTATTACTTGCAATGACAGCTTGCTGTCCAGAGCCACGAACATTAACAAATATCGGAAACCTTATGGGCTGTTCCAGACAGAATATAAAAAAATTAGCTTTAACTCTTGAAAAGAAAGGATTTGTCCGTTTGCTATTAGAGGGAAATAATTCTGTCCGTATTGAGCTAACCGATAAAGCAGGTCAATATGCCGAAGAAATAGGAGAACGCCATTCACAGTTTTTGAAGTTGCTATTTACAGATTTCAACGAGGACAAAATAGATTTGCTTTTCCATCTTTATGTAAAATTATTTGTCGGCATAGGAGAAATTAGGCTAATGAACATTGGGAATGGGTAAACGTTTTTCATTATCACCCATAATTTGATTGCCGCAAACCGATTTAAGGATTATTTAATAACTTCTATGCTACAATCGAATCACAAAGCGAAAGGAGCAATAAAAAAATGTATTTACGAATACTAAAAAAAGACCTAAAGCGCAAAAGGGCAATGAACGTGATATTGCTGGTGTTTATTATACTCGCGTCGATGTTCATGTCCTCAGGCGTGAGCAACATCATCACCGTGACGACTGCGCTGGACAGCTATTTTGAAATGGCGGACGTACCCGATTACTGGGCGATGAGCGAAAACAAATCCTCAGACAAGGACATTTGTGGGACACTTGAAAACGCCTCCGCGATAGACGAGTTCCGTATCGAGGAGTACGTCCGTGTGTCCCAGTCCAATATTACGCGGGCCGGCGAACCGCTTAACGATTCCAACGCCAATCAGATATTTGTATTACAGAGCGACAGCGATATGGGGATGAATTATTTCCTGGACGACGAAAATATTCTTAAAAGCGTACCGAAAGGGGAAATTTACGCTACCCGTTTCATAGAGAAAAGCATGGGACTTAAGGTAGGCGACAAAATTACTGTCGAAATAGAGGGCGTAAGCCACGAATTTACCTTTGCGGGCAGTTTCAAGGACGCTGTCTGCGGCACGGAATTGATGGGCATTAAAAGGTTTATCATGAACGGCGAGGAATTTGACGAATATATGTCCGACGAAACGATGAAAAATATGTACGGCGGGAAATTCTTATACATACACACCGCCAATCTTGACAAGACCCTGTCCCAGATAGCGGATATATCCGACAGCTTTACCTTTGCGAGTGGCACGGATACACTGGGTCAAGCCTATATTTTTAACATGATAATCTTGGGTCTTATCCTTGCGGTGAGCCTTATTCTTATCATCATATCCTTTGCGGTACTGCGGTTCACCATAGCCTTTACCCTCTCCGAAGAATTCCGCGAGATAGGCGTTATGAAAGCAATAGGCATACGGAACATAAAAATTCGGGGGCTGTACCTTACAAAATACTTCGCCATTTCCGTTGTCGGCGCAGCACTCGGCTTGATACTCAGCTACCCATTCGGGAAAATGCTTATTAGTTATTCCTCGGAGTCTATTATAATAGACAGCAGCAATAACGGATTTGTAAACATTGCCTGCGCGGTTCTGACAGCGGCTGTGATTCTCCTGTTCTGTCTCAGTTGTACGGGCAGGGTGAGCAAAATGTCCCCTATCGACGCTGTAAGGAACGGGCAGACAGGGGAACGCTTCCGCAAAAAAGGCGTTATGAGCCTTGGAAAATCGCGGCTTGGCACGACGGCTTTCCTTGCCGCAAACGATATTGTAAGCAGTCCCAAACGCTACGCTGTCATTGCTTTTACGTTTTTTCTGTGTATGTCGCTGCTGATAATGCTTTCCAATGTCACGGCGTCTCTTAAAAGCGGAAAGCTGCTGAAATATTTCGGGAATGCAGACTGCCACGCCGTTGCGGACATCGGCGACGAAGCTGTGAAATTTATGACCGTGGACGGACATGAAAAGGTTAAAAAATATCTTGATGATATGGAGCAGACCCTTGCGGAAAACGGTATGCCCGCGGAATGTATGACGGAATATTATATTTATACGATGATAAGATACGGCGAATATGAAAGCAAGACAGCTATACTTCAGGGTACGGGAACAACAATGGATATGTACGAATATTTAGAGGGTACTCCTCCCCAAAACAGCGACGAAATTGCGATGACAACCCTTTTGGCAAAAAAGCTGGGTGCGGAAATAGGCGATACCGTTACCTTGTCCTACCCGACGGGCGAAACGGCGGAGTTCATCATAACCGCTCTGTATCAGGCAATGGTCAACCAGGGCATATCCGTAAGGGTTCATACCGACTGCGATATCAACTATATCGCAGCAATCGGCTCCCCCAGTACGCAGATAAGATTTACCGACGACCCCGACGATAAGGAAGTATTAAGCAGAATTGAAAAAATCGAGGAGCTTTATCCTAAGTTTTCAAGCGTTAAAACAGCGGGCGAAACCGTAAAGGACACCACCGGAGTCGGCGATGCCATAGACGCGGTTAAAAAAATGTCCGCCGTCCTTACGGTAATTTTAGCCGCACTTATAACCGTGCTTATGGCGCGTTCCTTTATCGCAAAGGAGCAGGCGGAAATTGCCCTTTTGAAAGCCATCGGCATTAGGAACGCCAAAATATATGGACAGTACACATTAAGATTTTTCATTGCGGTGGCGGCGGCTGTACTTCTTGCGGAGTTTTTGGGTATGCCCCTTACAAAGCTTTGCTTTGACCCTATTTTCGGGACGATGGGGCTTGAAATGGGCGTAGAATATATGCAAAACCCTGTGGAGATATACGCAGTATTCCCCGTTATCGTCCTTACCGCCACAGCCGTAAGCGCGTTTTTGACCTCTTTGTACACAAGAAAAATCAAATCCTCCGATACAGCAAGCATTGAATAATGAAAGGAAGAATCAATTATGAATATTCTCGAAGTAAAGGACCTCTGCAAAACGTATATCGTAAACAAGCGGCAGAACAACGTATTGAAAAATGTAAATTTCACGATTGGCGAGGGAGAAATGGTCGCCGTTATGGGTCCGTCAGGTTCTGGAAAATCCACGCTGCTGTACGCAGTTTCGGGCATGGATAACTTTACCGCAGGAGAAGTGAGTTTCTGTGGGAAAAATATCGCAGGGATAGGAGAAAAAGAACTTGCAGCCCTGCGCCTTGACGAAATGGGTTTTATCTTTCAGCAAATGTATATGCTGAAAAACCTCACCATATTGGATAATATCATACTTCCTGCAACGCAATCCAAAAAGCAGCGTGAACCCCGCAGGGAAACGGCGCGGCGCGGCCAAGATTTCATGCGCAAGCTCGGCATTATCGACATTGCCGACAACGACATCAATGAGGTTTCGGGCGGTCAGCTCCAGCGGGCGTGCATTTGCCGCAGTATGATAAACAACCCGAAAATGATTTTTGCCGACGAGCCGACAGGGGCATTGAACCGCACTTCCTCCGACGAGGTAATGGAAGAGCTTGTAAAATTAAATTCTGAGGGAACAACAATCATGCTCGTTACCCACGATGTTAAGGTCGCGGCAAAATGTACAAGGGTCATGTACATTGTTGACGGGAACATAAAGGGAGAGTACGACTTAAGCGACTGTTCCACACAGATAAGAGAACGGGAGCGCGCATTGAATAACTGGCTTCTGGAATTAGGGTGGTAATATGGATATTCTCATTGTTGAGGACAACAAGGAGCTTGCCGACCTGCTGTGTGATTTTCTCCGTGCGGAAAATTATACAGTATCGGCGGTTCAAACAGCCGAAGAAGCCTTGCTGCTGTACAAAAGATACGGCGCAAGGCTTGTCGTGCTTGACATCATGCTGCCCGATAAGGACGGATTTTATGTTCTGGAAAAAATCCGCAGGTCGAGCAACACGCCCGTATTGATTGTAAGTGCGAAAACGGAAAAGGATGACAAGCTGAACGGACTGAATCTCGGCGCAGACGATTATATAGAAAAGCCATATGATATTGATATTATGCTCGCAAAAATAAGCGGGATTTTTAAGCGACGATACGCTCTTGACGAAATTACTGACGACAATATACGCATAAATAAGGCGAGCCGTGCCGTTTACAAAAATGAAAAAAAACTTGAAATGACCACGAAGGAATTTGAGCTGCTTCTGCTTTTAATGGAGAATAAGGGCAGGGCTTTAAGCAAGGAATACATTTTTGAACAGGTCTGGGGCAGCGACAGCTTTTCAGAACAGCAGACACTGACGGTACACATAAAATGGCTGCGGCAGAAAATAGAGGACGCCCCCAAAAACCCTAAAAAAATAGTTACCGTATGGGGGGTGGGTTATAAATATGAAAGCGTTTAACAAAATTTTCTCCGTAGTTGCGATTGCCGTAATCCTGTTGTTTGTTGTAGTGAATATAATTCTTGCCGCCGACAGAACCAATGGGAGCAGGCAATATCGAGTGGAGATAAGCCGTCTTGTCCATGAAATAGAAACGAATGGTTCTGCCGACATTTCCGAATGTGTGTACGTTACAAATATTGAACGATACGGAGAAAAATTTTACATCACGGACAGCGACTATGTTATCCGTGAAATAAACGGAGAACTTTATCGCTTTGATTACAATACTAACGGCTACTCCGACAAAACGCAGCTTACAGGAATTGTAAATGCTGTTCTCGGCGTTATGGCGATTTTAATCATAACGGTTTTGCTTTATATAAAATTCGCAATTCTTATGCCCTTTGAACGTCTGAGCGGTATCCCTTACGAGCTTTCAAAGGGTAATCTCGCCGCGCCGATAAAGGAAACGAAAAGCCGTTTTTTCGGAAAATTTCTTTGGGGGATCAATATTCTCCGTGAAAATATAGAACAGCAAAAGCAGCGCGAACTGGAAATGCAGAAAGAAAAGAAAACACTGCTGCTATCGCTCTCGCACGATATTAAAACGCCGCTTTCCGCTATAAAATTGTACTCGGCAGCACTGTCGAAAAATTTGTATTCGGACGCGGAAAAGCAGCACAAAATCGCTGAAAACATCAACGAAAAAGCGGAGGAGATCGAGGGCTATGTTTCACAGATTATAACGGCTTCAAGAGAAGATTTCTTCAGCTTTGAAGTGAATATGGGCGAGTTTTATCTTTCGGAACTTGTTGAAAAAATCGCGGGATATTACAAGGAAAAACTGGCACTTATCAAAACAGATTTTATTATCGGAAAATATAAAAACTGTCTGCTATCGGGGGATTTGAGCAGGAGCGTTGAAGTGATGCAAAACATTATGGAAAATGCCCTCAAATACGGCGATGGCAGACGTGTGGAATTGATTTTCCCCGAAGACGACGAATGCGTCCAAATTGCAATCATGAACGGCGGTTGTACGCTTGAGAAGGACGATTTGACGCATATTTTCAAGAGCTTTTGGCGCGGAGCAAATGCAGGAAACATTGGCGGCAACGGGCTGGGACTTTACATTTGCAGACAGCTCATGCGCAAGATGAATGGCGAGATTTTTGCGAAAATCGATAATGACATCATCACCGTCACCACAGTTTTCGCAAGAGCGTGAATGATTGAAAATTGAAAAAGCCATGCAAAGGATAGGTAAATATATGCGAATCAATCACACAAGAGAAATAGCTTATTATTCGAAAATAATAGAGAGGTATTTGAAAAATGAAATTAGAATGGATACGCTGCCCCATCTGCGGTAGTAAAACTCGTGACAGAATTAGATCGGATACGATTATGAAAAACTATCCGCTCTACTGTCCGAAATGTAAGCAGGAAACGTTGATTAATGTAAAAGAGTTACAAGTAACTGTCATCAAAGAGCCAGACGCTTAAGACGCAGAGCCGATGAACTTGTGAGTTTATATCATAGTTCGTTGGCTCTATTTTATTTCATAAGGTTTTAAGCCAAACGCCCACCAAATAAAAAAACGGCGTATGGTGGGCGGTATTGCTATGCCCGAAAAGACTTAACAGACACTCCCCAGACCTGTTTTTAAGTTTGGGGAGATTTTTTATGTTCTTTTTTCGGGCAGTTACTTATTTGTCCATACAACGCAATGTTCATCCATACATAGCATATCGGGGACTGGCAGGAAGCCAGTTAAAAAAATCCCTGCATATGTAAGGCTGCTTCTCGCCATGAAAACAGAAATAGAATATCCCAATGGTAGAAGCTGCATTTCCTACAACCGTAAAGGTCACAGTACCTTTGCGGTTTTTATTTTGTCAATTTTTATCGGAATACGCCGCAGGGCTTTTTCTGATGTTGGCTGCCGTTCGCCGCCTTTTCCATCTGCATTAGTTAAACAGCAATCTTCTTGACCTAATGGTCAAGAAGCATCGCAGGCAGAAGCCTGCTCAATTCAGATTGGAGGAAAAAGGAGAATGGCATACAACAACGGACGTGAAGACAGGAAATGGCGTATCTGGAAAGAAGCCGAAGAAAAAATATTGCGGGAACATGGAGTTGATGAAACCACCATTGAGCAAATCCGCATAGACGACAGGGCAGACTTCAATTCCAACAGGCGGTTTTACCACTGGTCAAGCAACTTCGGGGAATACCTTGAGGGAATGGCAGACAGGGAGAAGCAGGCGGAGGTAATGACCGTTGCCGATTTACTGGACGAAATTGAAAACGAAACCCTATATCGGGCATTGCTTACGGTGGATAGGCGTACCCTGCAAATCGTCCTGCTGAAAATGCAGGGCTATTCCACAAAGGAGATTGCCCCGCTTGTTGGACTGACAGCGGGGGCTATTTATGCAAGGTTAAACCATCTGCGGAAAAAGCTGCGGAAAATTTTATAAGCGTCTAATATTTCCCGCTTTTCTATGGACTATTGGGTGAGGGATAAAATTCCCCCGCCCAATTTTAAAAACGGATGTATAAAAAGTTTGTCCACAGGGAATACTAAAAGTTTTGCCAAATTTCTTGACATGGGTGCAGCCGCTATGATATTCTAAAATACCCACAAGGGAATTGGAAGATTGAAAATGAAATAAGCGCATAGATTGCAGAATGGATTGTCAGCCAGCGGACAAAGCTGACCGCCGCCGAAAATAAACTTCTGTTTTCGGCTGATGAGTGGAATCATGGTTTTGAATTTCAAAGCCGTTACATAGCATTGCGAATCCAAGCAGGAGAAAACACTCCTGTCATTCGTGATGCCGTGTAGCGGCTTTTTCATTTATCCAAAAGTCAAGAGAAATCGAATCCAGAACGGAGGTGGAAAGGACATAGGGGTTTTCTTTTCGGAGGGTAAGGCAGGCGTTAAAGATGCCGCTGCACAGGAAAATGCTCTGCGGCGTTGTCCACAGAGATAGCGAGCATCGGATTGTGTCAGCCACAATCCCAATCCACGCCGCTTGTGGGCGTGGACTTACTCAGGGAACATCCCTGAATACCCTGTTAAAAATGAAATTCAAGACTGGAGGATAAGAAAAATGAGCAGAGAAAAATCAGAAAAGGACGCGCGGAATGTTCCGATTACCGTCCGATTGAACGAAGAAGAACATAAAAAATTAAAGCAGTGCGCCGCTGCCTGCGGTCTGTCCGTAGCCGAATTTATGCGCCAGTTATGCAAAGGAAACGCCCCACAGCCACAGCCTAAAACCGAGTTTTGGGAGCTGTTAAACAAACTCTATGAGGTGCATGACGCTTTCAAAAAGTGTGTTCCTTATTACCCTGCCGCCGCTGATACCTGTATGGAGATTGAGGATTTTATCTTAGAACTGCAACAGAAAACAACTCTCCCACAACGATTTAGCGTAGAAGAATTGACAGAACAGGGGGCAGTTTAATTTGGCAGTAACGAGCCTATGGCATGTCAAAGGGAGCATAAAAGACGTGATTGACTATATAGAAAATCCAGAAAAAACCGTGCCGAATCGAGATATGCAGGATTTTTTTGACGTGTTCTCCTATGTGAAGAATCTGTTAAAAACAAATGAGGGCGAGTATGTTTCCGCAATCAACTGTCTGAAAGAAACAGCATTACAGCAGATGATTTTGACAAAAAAACAGTACCAAAAGACAGGCGGATATATCGCTTGGCACGGCTACCAGAGCTTCAAGCCAAACGAGGTAACGCCCGAACAGTGCCATGAAATCGGGTTGAAGCTAGCAAGGGAGATGTGGGGCGACAAGTACCAGATAATCGTTGCCACCCACCTTGACAAAGGACATCTGCATAATCACTTCTGCTTTAACTCCGTTTCTTATCTGGATGGGAGCAAATATAATTACTCAAAATCGGAGCAGAAACGGTTGAGGGAAGTGTCCGACCGATTGTGTTTTGAGTACGGATTGTCAGTCATAGAGCATCCGAAGAAAGCCCCGTCAAGACCGCTTTATCTAGATGAAAAAAGCGGCAAACCCACACGCTACAACGTCTATCGGGAGGATTTGAGGGAGGCAATCAACGGGAGCAGGGATTTACAGCACATGATAAAATACCTTGCCGACAAGGGATATGAGGTTGATTTTTCGGGCAGCCATTGGAAAATGAAGCTGCCGCAATACAACCATTTCACAAGGTTAGACACGCTTGACGAGCGGCTGACTCCCAATTTCATACAGTCATGTTTAAAGGGAGCATACAAATTTGGGAACTACAAAGCAAGGATTTCCTACTCCCCGCATATGCCAGAGCAGTACAAAAACGCATGGAAACCACACCAAAAAACCACGGGGATTTTAGCATTGTACTATTACTGGTGCTATCAGTTAGGGATATTCCCCAAAGGCACGGACTACAAGCCGACAAGCCCGATGATGAAAGAGGAGCTTCGGAAACTGGACGAGATTACCGCACAGGTGCGGTATATGTCAAAGCATAACATCTCCACCCTCTCCGACTTACACGCCGACAGGGAGCAAAACCAGAGTGAAATGAATAAACTTATCGACTACCGCCAGCACTTGCGGAATAAGGTACGCCGTGCCACACCAGCCGAAAAAGAAACACTCCGAGCCGAAAAACAGGGCGTGACGGAGCGGATAACGGAGCTTAGGAAGCGGCTGAAATATGCAGACGGGATTGAGAAACGCTCCGCCCACATTGATGACTGCTTAGACCAAATCCATGACACGATGGAAAATCAGCGTCCAAACCGACAGAAACAGCTAATTAAAACAGACCGCAGGAGGGAGGAATCATTGCGATGAGCAGACTGTCCGAGGAAGAAATACAGGCGATTATGGAGGAATACAAGGACATCCCTATGGTAAATCCAGATAAAATATATCCCCCTCTGCCGCCTGTCCAGAACGTCACGCCCCTTGTCCGCATCCCAGAGCCGATGAGCATTACCGAGAAAATCGGCGGCACGGAATACACCGTCAACGCCCATTTCCGAAAAGACGGGCGGGATTTGCTTGCAACGCTTACAGATATTTTTCGGCGCAGCGCACAGGGATATGGATTTTATGATGAGAATTGGGGTGATGACAACGGGGAATAACAGGCAGCGGAAGAATTATCGCTTTAAAGCGTTGAAGTTTAAGGGCAGATGTGGTACACTGTACCTACACTTCACAATACCGTGTCTGCTGTCGGAAAGGAGAGCTTTATGAAAAGACAGCAGGAAGAATTTACTGCATTGTATTGTAGGTTAAGCCAAGATGACGGACGGGAAGGCGAAAGCAACAGCATTGTAAACCAGAAAGAATATCTGATGAAATACGCGAAAGAACACGGTTTCCCTAACCCGAAATTCTACGTGGACGACGGCTATACGGGTACGAATTTTGACCGCCCTAGCTTTAAGGAAATGTCGGTGGACATTGAAAAAGGGCTTGTAAAAACGGTCATTGTCAAAGACTTATCACGCTTCGGCAGGAACTATATTGAAGTCGGCTCTTACTCCGAAATCATCTACCCCGAAGCGGGCATAAGGTTCATTGCCATCATGGACAACGTGGACACGGGCAGCCTTGAGAGCAACGAATTTGCCGCCTTTACCAACCTTTTCAACGAATGGTATCCAAAAAGCACGAGCAAAAAGGTAAAGGAAGTCAAGAAAGCGAAAGGGCTTGCGGGGGAGCATCTGGGCGCACCGCCATACGGATATTTACAGAATCCAGATGACAAAACCCGTTGGCTTGTGGACGAGGAAGCAGCAGTAACCGTCCGCAGGATATTCTCACTCTGTATGCAGGGAAAAGGCGTGTCAGCCATCGCCACAGCCCTCTGGGAAGATAAAGTGCTAACCCCGTCAGCCTACAAAGTGTCAAAGGGAATCGGCGTTGCAAAAAAATCGGAACATCCCTATAACTGGGAGCCAGCCACGATTGCATCCATTCTGGAAAATGTGGCATATATCGGCGTGACGGAGAGCTTTAAATCCACCCGTTTAGGCTTTAAGAGCAGGAAACGCATCCCCACCGCAAAGGACAGGCGGACGTATATCGAGGACGCCCATACCCCCATTATTAACAGGGATATGTGGGAAAAAGTGCAGGTGATACGGGAGAACAAACGCAGACCGACCAAAAGCGGAATGACAAGTATCTTTTCGGGGCTGCTCTATTGTGCCGACTGCGGGGCGAAACTCAGCCTAGCCACGGCAAACGGATATGCGCATTTCCGCTGTTCCATGTATAAAAGGACGAGCAGGGCGAAGGAATGTACGCAGCACTATATCCGAGAGGACGCATTAAAACAGTTGGTCCTGAAACAGCTTCAGCATTTCCTCTCCTATTTACAGCAGTTTGAGCGTGTGTTTATCCGACAGCAGATTGACGCCACCCTTGCGGAACGCAGATACGAATTGTCCGCAAAGCAGAAACAGATAGAAAAGGACGAAAAGCGGATAAAGGAGCTTGACCGCCTGTTCCGTAAAATCTATGAGGATAATGTCAACGGAAAGCTGAATGACGAACGCTTTTATAAGCTGTCGGATGGATATGAAGCCGAGCAGGAACAGCTAAAGCAGGAAATTGAAGCCTTGACAGCCGAGGTCAGCGAAGCCGATACAGAAGCGACCAATGTTGCCAAGCTGATAGCAGTCACCAAAAAATACACCCGCATTGACGAGCTAACCCCCGAAGTCCTAAACGCATTTGTGGATAAAATCGTAATCCATGAGCGTGAGAAAAAGGACGGGAAACGGACACAGCAAATCGACATCCACTATTCCTATGTCGGGATTGTGGACATCCCCACGGACGAGGAAATGCGGCAAATGGAACGGGAACATATGCAGCGCACTACACGTCAAACCGCCTAAATACAGGCGTGGCAGGAGAAAATCTATGCTCCTGCCGATACATATCTATTTTTATCCCTATCTGGTTTAACCCATAATTGAAATTTCGTATAGTATAAGTTTGAAACAAAGAGGTAGTGTGTAAAATCTGTTCTGTAATAGAACGGGAAGATTTACCAAATACATCAGAAAAGACATCATCCAGTTTAAGATTGGATACAGTAAGACAATTTTGAGCACGATTTTTCTCGTCGGTAATCATCCAAGTGAGTTTGAAACGGTATCTTACAAGATCCCTGAGTTCTCTGATGTCAGCAGGTGGAATAAAGGAAGGTTTCACCATACCGCACATGTAAAGGTCACAAATCCATTTGGCATCCTTGCGGTCGGTCTTATTTCCCTTCATCGGTTTTGTGTATTTGGGATGAGATAAAGTAACCCAGATTTCATGTTGCTCTAAGATATTGAATACAGGGATCCAATATTTACCGGTAGATTCCATGCATACATCTTTACAGTTGTATTTTGCAAGCCAGTCACACAGCTCATTCAATCCTTTTGTGAAGAAAGAAAAGTGAGCCTGCTTATACTCTGTACGATTATTGGAATCAGTGATACCGACACAGGCATAGATCCATGTTTTGTGGACATCGAGCCCACAGCAGTTGAATTTTAAAATTTTGAAAGACAAGTAACTACCTCCTGATAATATAGTGATAAAACTGACAGTGACTGGTCATCCGGCGAGATCGAGTCGACTTCGGAAGAGATAAGTTTACAGGCTATAGTTATGCGCCACTCATTGATGCCTTAACGGATGACCGACAACATATATAAATACGAGGTCGCCGCTATACAGCCCCGCCACTCACCTCCACGTGTTCTGTAGTGTGTCAGTCTTATAAAAATAGTATCAGAAGGAAGCAAAAATAAAAAGCGAAAGCCAGTGCAACTGTTTCATGACGCATTGGTGTCTTTCGCAGAAAGACGGGATATATAAATGATTAAAACATAAAGCCGGCATACTGTCACGTCAAATCCAACTTTTTAATTCCGAATAGATATTAATTCTGTGACAAAATCACGGAAAAAATTTCAATAATTTATTATAATAATTCATACAAGAAAAGAAGGAGGTAGGAAGATGTTTTTTTTTAATTTACTAAAGGGCGCCGATATCAATCAGGGCTTGAAAGAATATGAAAACACACCGGGCGCCGTACTTTTAGATGTGCGGACGCCGCAGGAATATAAAGAAGGGCACATCCCCAACAGCAAGAATGTTCCGCTTCAATCGATCGGAAACATGAAGGCGGTCACAGACAAAATGGATACGCCGGTTTTTGTATACTGTTATTCCGGAGGCAGAAGCCGTCAGGCGTCTAGCCTGCTTCGGCAGATGGGATATAGTAATGTGAAAAACATAGGCGGTATCAGCTCTTATACAGGAAAGGCGGTAAGATAGTATGAAGGTTGTAATTGTAGGCGGCGTGGCGGGAGGAGCGACTGCCGCCGCCAGAATCCGAAGATTAGATGAACAGGCAGAGATTGTTGTATTTGAACGATCCGGATATATTTCCTATGCAAACTGCGGTCTGCCATATTACATAGGAGACATCATTACAGATTCGGAAGAGCTGACGCTTCAAACTCCAGAGAGTTTCTTCTCACGTTTCCGCGTAACGATGAAGGTGCGCCACGAAGTTACTGCTCTTCATCCGGAGAAAAAGACGATATCTGTTACGAATCTGGAAACAATAGAAGAGTTTGAAGAAAACTATGATAAGCTGATTCTCTCTCCCGGAGCAAAACCGACTCAGCCAAAGATTCCGGGGACAGGGATCAGCAGGCTTTTTACCCTGCGTACGGTCGAAGACACCTTCCGTATCAAAGAATATATCCGGCAGAATCATCCGAAATCCGTAGTATTGTCAGGCGGAGGGTTTATCGGACTTGAACTCGCCGAAAACTTGAGAAACCTTGGCATGAAGGTTACGATTGTCCAGCGTCCGAAGCAGTTGATGAACCCTTTCGACCCGGATATGGCCGCCTTTATTCATGGAGAGATGCGCAAACACGGCGTCATGCTGGCTCTTGGCCATACAGTGGAGGGCTTCGAGGAGAAAGATGGCGGCGTAGATGTTCTTCTCAGGGATGAGGCGCCTCTTCACGCGGATATGGTAGTTCTCGCCATCGGTGTTACACCAGATACACGGCTGGCAAAAGACGCAGGTCTTGAGCTTGGAATCAAGGACAGCATTATCGTCAATGACCGGATGGAAACCTCCATTTCCGATATCTATGCCGTTGGAGACGCGGTGCAGGTGAAGCATTATGTCACCGGACAGGACGCACTGATCTCACTTGCCGGTCCGGCGAATAAACAGGGACGTATCGCCGCGGATAATATTTGCGGCGGCGACAGCAGATACAGGGGATCTCTCGGAAGCTCCGTGATTCAGGTGTTCGATCTGACAGCCGCAGCCACCGGAATCAATGAAAAGACCGCGGAAAAAGCAGGACTTCATGTGGATAAAGCGATCTTATCGCCTATGAACCACGCAGGTTATTATCCGGGCGGAAAAGTCATGACGATGAAGGTGGTCTTTGAGAAGGAGAGCGGAAATCTGCTGGGGGCCCAGATCGTAGGATACGAGGGTGTGGATAAGCGTATCGACGTTCTTGCTACAGCAATCCATGCGGGTATGAAAGCAGCCGACTTAAAGGAGCTGGATCTTGCTTACGCGCCGCCTTATTCTTCCGCGAAGGATCCGGTCAATATGGCAGGTTTTATGATTGAAAACATTTCCAAAGGAATTCTGAAGCAGTTCCATGCAGAGGACGTCGGGAATTTGCCTCGGGACGGGAGTGTGATCCTGCTGGATGTCCGGACGGAAGGGGAATATGAGCGCGGACATATCGAAGGTTTTGTGAATATTCCGGTAGATGAGCTGAGAGAGCGGATCAGCGAGCTTGAGAAAGGGAAAACGGTCTATGTGATATGTCAGAGCGGTCTGCGCAGTTATATCGGGGCGCGGATCCTGTCGGGATACGGATATGACGTATATAACTTTTCAGGAGGTTTCCGTTTTTATGACGGAGTAATGAATGACCGATGCCTTATTGAATCGGCGACGGCATGCGGTATGTAAAATCTGCAAAAACCTGCTCCGCCGCCGAAGTTACCGTTGACGATTCTGCTATAAATGTTAAAATAGTATTACTATGTTTAATTGAAAAAAGTTGAAGAGGTGCGCATAATGAAACTATCAAACGACAAAGTCTGCTTTAATTTTTCTAAAACAAATAAGCCTGTACTTCACACGGCTGCCCCGGCCTCTATCACAATCCAGACACTGGACTGCTTCTCGAATCAATTGAGAAATGAAGATGATAAACTGCAGTCTCTGGACTGGGACAGAATAAACCCGGCGACAGGTCCTGTCTATGTAGAAAGCGCGATGCCTGGAGATACGCTGAAAGTAACTGTCGAGCAGATTAATCTGGATACACTTGGCACGGTCTGCTGCTGCAAGGGGGACGGCGTCCTTGGCCACATGCTGGAGGGCGAATATCTGCATGTTATGAACATCACAGATGATTATGCAGATTTTCTGGGGAAATATAAACTCCCCTTACGTAAAATGATCGGCGTCATTGGTGTTGCTCCGAAAGAAGGATCAATTAATAACGGAACTCCCGGCATGCACGGCGGAAACATGGATACTACTATGATCACAGAAGGCGCCGTCCTTTACCTGCCAGTCTTCGTGGAAGGCGCCTTGTTCGGTCTGGGTGACGTGCACTCTGTCATGGGTGATGGAGAGATCGGTGTATCCGGTCTTGAAACGCCTGCAGAGGTCACCGTAAAACTAGAAGTAATCAAAGGAAAGGCGCCGGAATATCCCATAATTGAAAATGAAAACAGTTTTGCGGTTATCGTCTCGAAAGAAACTGTCGACGAAGCGATCCGTTACGCTACCGAGTTGATGTGCCTGTTTTTGGAAGAGAGAAGCAGCCTTTCCCGTCCCGATATCATAATGCTCATGAGCTTAGTCGGAGACGTTCAGATCTCACAGGTCGTAGATCCCCAAAAGACAGCAAGATTTGTTTTCCCTAAGAAATATATGGATAAGAGAGAGTTTTAAAGGTGTGACCTGATATTTTCCCCCTGTCGGAAGATCAACCCTTCCCGACAGGGATTCCCTTCCGGGAATAAAGGGCTGCGGCTATCCGGCAGCCAACTCTACCGGAGGCGCTTTATAACTAAGAGCGCTGCCGTTCAGCCTGGCATACCGGACGATCCGTATCTCCCCATGCGCTTCCTTTGCAAGGGCCTGCCTGTAACCATCGTCCGTCAGAAAACTTCTGTGGTATCTGCTCTTCCCCGACAGACCGTTCTTCTCTTCTAAAAAAGAAAATTCTATCATATGAGCAGTCTGTTTATCGTACCTTTTGCCGCACATGATCCCGTCTCCGTCTACATAATCGGTTCCCTGAATCTCCCTGGCAGCTGCTAAAAGTTCAAATACGCTTACTTCCATTTCCGTCACCCCCAATCACTGAATTTACTATTTACATCCTTTCCAATATATCCTGCTTCATTTGCCGATATACCTTTGATACTATTCTTCGGTAAAATATGTAAAAATATAAGATATCGTTCCTAAATTTAATACATATTTTTTCGGCCGAGCAAGGCAATACGGTTAGTTTAACCAAATATACTCTCAAGCAGGCGGGGTTCCATCTTCTTATACCAGACAGTCCCGATCAACAGATACACAAAAGACAATACAAGAATTTGCAAGATCAGTAAGCTATTTCCCCCCAGACTCTGATGCTCCGTCATTACATTCCGAAACAGGCTGACTGCTGGTGTCAGAGGAAACCTCTGAGCAATATACTGAAGTCCTGCCGGGAGATATTGAATCGGATACATGATCCCGCAGATGAGATTCATCGCTATAAATAGAGTATTCTGTGTCAGATAGGTATCTCTGGTATGCAGCATAACCGCAGACAAGACCAGACCCATACAGAAAAAACTAATAACCGCCAATAAGATTACGACAATCGCCTGAACCGAGAACAAATATCTCAAATCCGCACCGACTGCCCCGCCGACTGCCAGCACCGTCCCAAATTCCAGCAGAGCCCTCGCCGTCTGTTCCAGCAGACAGCCGGCAAAATACGCTTTTCTCGGCATCGGCGTCATCAGCAGAACTTCCAGTGTTCCCTCCCTCAGTTCCGTAATAAGAGCCCTGCCTATATTCATGAGCGTAGATACCGCCAACACATTCAGCGCGGAACCCAGCACGACATACGTTATATAATCTGTTCCATTGGCATATTCTTGAAACTCCCCGTTCAAATTCCCCTGCATAAGATAGTAATACATAAAATATGGAAATATAATCTGAGTAACTCCGGTAATCACTCTTGAAACCATAAATGACCACGGTACAGCCCTTAAGATTCCGATTCTGTTTTTCCTGTAAGTAGCAAACATAACCTGGCACATAACTTTCATTCTCCTTCTACAGAATTTTCCGGTGTCTTTCGTATATCAATTCATAATCTCATAGAAAGTATACGGAATGAAATCAATCATCTCTGTCTGAAAATAATACTCTACATAGGCTCCTTTTCTCTTCTTTTTGACCAGCCCTGCCTCATCAAGGACTTTCAGATGCTTATACACTCCCGCCTCGCTTATAGCCAGGCGCCGGGATAATTCCTGTATCGTTTGAATATCCTGAAGCAATAATTTCACAATTCTGAGTCTGACCGGATTAGCCAGAGCCTTAAGAAGTCTTACGAAATCATCCGGAATCGAATCCTCCGGATACTCGACCTGGACCCCTTTCACAATCTCAAGCCCGTGCGCCTCTTCATACATCCACAGGTGCGGTGAGACAAAAGTACTTACCGAAGCATATATTCTCTTGATCTCTTTCTTTTGAAACGAATACTCTCTGTTCTTAAGATACGTAATATAATCTTCTCCTACAAAAAGTCTTGGATGAATCCTGCGGCACCAATTCCAGATTCCCCTCTTCATACAGGATTCCTTCTCTTCCTTAAGAATACGGCTGATATAGGACCTTAACACAACCTCTTCTCTCTTGAAGATGAGACGATAGTATTCACCCGATGTATCCAATACCTGATTCCTTTCTTCAATACTCATCTGCTTACCCAGCGGCAGGATCATCTCATTCCACTCATAGATATTCTTCCGGCGCAGAAATTCAAACAACTCAGGAATCTCCATCTGCCGCAGCTCATCCCAGACTGGTATATCGATAAAAAGCGTCCATCCGATTGTAATATCCTGCAGATTCCGGACTCTTTCTGCCAGCTCCGGATTCTTCTTTTCTACCGACTGTCTCCACTTCCTTCTGCTTACATGGTGATCCGGTCCGGAAAGCACATGCATAGAGAAAAACATCTCCCATGCCGGCGAATATGAAAATATAACCTCGACCCCGCTTTCATCAATAATATCTGTAATCATGGCAGATTACCTCCCGATTTCCTTTTTGGTTAATCCCTTCCGTTTTATTTTCTGGCAGTGGTATTATAATGAGCCGTTTTACACTTGTCAATACACAATTTTCGGCCAAAAGCAAACTCTTCCATAAACAGTCAGACCGTAAAAGCCGGAACAGAAACTATAATAATAATTTCCATTCCGGCTCCCTTTTCGTTCTAGTGTACTGTCACTCTATACTCTTTAATGATTCTACCATATCTATCTTCTTGAGCTTAAAATACATGACCCCATTGATCATCAACGAGAACAACACTGTCAAAACCAGGCTATAGATAAAACTCGGCATATTGATATTCCTTCCGAACATAGCGGAATCTACCTCCACAGTCTCGATAATAAAGAGATGAAGGAACTTTCCCAATACCACGCCCACAACCGCGCCCAGGAATGTCAGCAGGATATTCTCTCTGTATACATATTCCGCCACTTCGTTATTATAAAATCCCAGGACCTTAAGCGTCGCCAGTTCTCTCTTCCTCTCAGCGATATTCACCGTATTCAGATTATATAATACTACAAACGCAAGCATTCCCGCTGAGATAATCAATACTACAATTACCAGGTTCAGGCTCCGAAGCATATCGTCCAACTGTTTCTCAATGTCATGGGTATAGCTGACGCTCAGCGCCCCTTCTTCTTTCAGGACATTTCTTCCGATCTTCTCCATATCCGTATTTGTACAGGCATCTTCTACCTTAAACAGAATACTGTTATACTCCGGTTCTTCCCCATACACATCTTCATAGTAAGAAGGTGTAAAATAGATGTAGTGCCCCATATAGTTCTCACATATCGCCGCGATCCTGACCTCCTTATTGCCGTTTTCCTTGTCTTTAATCTCGATGGTATCCCCGGCTTCAGCCCCTAAGAGCTTCGCCGTCTTCTCACTTACGATCACTCCCTCATCCGACAGCAGATATGTTTCCTTCGTCTTTCGATCGTGGAAATCTACAAACTGCGGGATATCTTCCACCTCACTGAATACACACTCATAAGCGGCCCGCTCTTTCTTACCTTTTAGCAGGGTAATATTCCTCATATCCGCTTCCATGTACTTCGTAATCTGCTCTTCTTCATCAAGCGCTTTCGTGAGCGATTCCTGCTGTTCTTCTGTGATATCTTCCTGAAGATACACACTGCCGTCATAGAACTGAATCTCGGCATACTGCAATTCTGCAATCTCATAACAGGAATCCTTAAGGCCAAATCCAACCAGCATAAGCGCCATACACCCACCGATGCCGAATATCGTCATGAAGAAACGCTTCTTATAGCGCATCAGATTCCGGATCGTAGATTTCCATGTGAAGTTCAGATGCCGCCAGATGATACCGATCCGTTCCAACAACACACGCCGGCCATTCTTTGGCATCGGAGGCCGCATCAATACTGCCGGCTGGGCGTCTAATTCCCTGTAACAGGCCATAACCGTGGCGAATATCGTACAGAACACCGCCGCGCCGGAAGCCATAGCCGCATATCCCCAGTCATAAGGCACCAAGATCTGCGGCAGATGCTGGTACAGAATCCCATACGCATAGACGATAATATACGGAAGAATCTTCTCTCCGATCAAAACGCCTATGATACTCCCTCCTGCCGTGGCAAGCAGGGCATAACCAATATACTTGGAAGCAATCGCGCCCTTACCGTAACCGAGCGCTTTCATCGTACCGATCGACGTCCGCTGTTCTTCCACCATACGGGTCATACTTGTCAGGCTGATCAATGCCGCTACCAGGAAGAACAGAACCGGGAATACTCTTCCTATAGCTCCGAGACGTTCCGCGTTCTCACCGAATCCGCTGTACTCAATCAGCGTACTGCGGTCATATACATACCATTTCGGAAGCTCGATCTTGGCGATCTCCTCTTCCGCCTCGGCAATCTCTTTCTCTCCGTCTGCAATCTCTGCCTCAGCCTCGGCCTTTCCTTCCTCATATTCCTTCTTTGCATCCGCAAGCTTCGTCTCGTTGGATGCTATCTCGGCCTCTCCTTTGTCCAACTCCGCTTCCTGATTCTGCAGCTCGCTCCATCCCTGGTCGATCTGGGATTGTCCGGACGCTAACTGAGACGGCACATCCGACAGTTGAGCCCCTGAAGCTTCCAACGCTTCCCTGCTTGCCTCAAGCTGAGCTCTTGCCTCTTCCAATTCTGTCTGGCCTGCCTGAAGCTCTTCCATCCCGATAGCGTACGCCTGCTTCTCTACCTCTATCTTAAACAGGAGCATCTGCGAATTCGTCTCTAATTCCGCCAATTGCCGCTGAAGCTGCTCGATCAGTTCCTGCGGGTTCTGGCCGGGTAATACAGGATTTGGGTTAGGGTCAGGATTTGGGGTTGGGGTTGGGGTTGGATCTGGATCAGGGGTAGGAACCGGCTGCGGCTCCTCTCCATCTCCTTCGCTTCCCTCCTGTCCGGAATCCGGCTGATCAGGCTGCGGCTGCCCTTCTCCTCCGGTTTCCGGTTCCGGCGGAAGATATCTTTGCTGCGTCCCCTGATTCATGGAACCTCCGGCCTGTGCCATAAGAGCCTCTATCTGAGCTTTCAGCTTCGCTATCTGTTCCTGCAAAATCTCATAATTCTGCTCATCTGCGTCAATCTGCGCCTTCAGACCTTCCAGCAATTCCAACCCTTCCTGCATCTGTGCCTCGGCTTCGGCTCTCGCCCCCTCATACTGCTGCCGTCCCTGTTCATACGCCGCGTCGCCTTCCTCCCACTGCGCAAGCCCCGACTGATAGTCTGCCCAGGCATTGTCAAGCTCCCTCTGCTTAGAGTTTAAAGTTGACTTGGCATTGACAATCTTTACCCGTCCGTCCGCTATCTGCGCTCTGGCGTCCGCAAGCCGGATCTCGGCGTCCGCTATCTCTTTAGCCGCCTCTGCAAGCTCCTTCGCCGCGTCCGCTCTTCCTTGCTCCAGTTCCTCCCTTGCTTCGTCTAATTTCTCATTCGCCTCATCCCGCAGCTCATTCCTGCGTGATACCGCTCTTTTCATTGCCAGATCCTCTATACGATCCATTACCTTTTCTATCAGGTCTTCATACGCATCCGTAAATGCAGTCAGCTCTTTCGCGCCTTCCACCTGCAGATAGACTTCCGTATAGACATCCATATCGAAGGTTTCTTCCGGTAATACGAGAAACGCGCTGATATTCCCGTCTCCCACGGTAGTGCTCCCTCTTCCGTAAGAAAGATAGCATGGACTATTGCCCAGACCGACCACCGTCAGGGTATCCGTCTTCAAGGTATCCGTAACCGCGTCATCCGTCCCGGATTCCAACCTGATCTCATCTCCGATTTGGAACGCCGAACTGTCATCCGCCATACATTCCCCGGATTTCTTCGGAAGTCTTCCTTTGCTCACCGTAACCTGGTTCAATTTCTCCTGCAGAGACATCACATGAAGCACCTGCTGCTCATCCGAAGTATTGTAGAGAAAATCAGCGCTGTACGCCCCTTCCGCATACGCCACGCCGTCTTCCTCTTTCATCTTGCGGATATCGTCTTCGGTGATGCCGTATGTACAGAGCGCCTTAACGTCCATCAGACCGGTTCCATCGAAATAAGAATCCCCGCTTAATCTCATATCCGGCTCCGAAGCACGGATACCCGAGAAAAACGCCACGCCAAGAGCGACAATAAAAAGAATCGACAGGAACCTCCCCGGGCTCTTCCGAATCTCCATATAAAAATCTTTTCTTGTAGCTTTCTTCGTCTTCTTCATCTGTCCTTCCTACCACTCTATGGTTTCAACCGGTACCGGATATGAATTCTTCATAATATCTGCCACCCGCCCGTTCTTTATCTTAACCACCCGGTCCGCCATCGGCGCGATCGCAGAATTATGCGTGATCAGGACAACCGTCATCCCTTTCATCCGGCATGTATCTTGCAAAAGCTTCAGAATCGCCTTCCCCGTATTATAATCCAGCGCCCCCGTCGGCTCGTCACATAAGAGAATCTTAGGATTTTTCGCCAGCGCCCTGGCAATCGACACTCTCTGCTGTTCCCCGCCGGATAACTGTGCAGGGAAATTATCCAGTCTTTCCCCCAACCCTACTTCCTCTAAGACCTCCCGGGCGTCCATCGGATTCTTACAGATCTGAAGCGCTAATTCCACATTCTCCAAAGCGGTCAGATTCGGAATCAGGTTATAGAACTGGAATACGAATCCAATATCATCTCTCCGGTAAGCCGTAAGCTGTCTCTGCGTATATGCCGTGATATCCTGGCCGTCTACGATCACTTCTCCTTCCGACGCCGTATCCATACCGCCGAGAATATTCAATACCGTCGTCTTCCCCGCACCGCTTGGTCCTACCACGACGGCAAACTCTCCCCTCTCAATCTGAAAATCAATCCCGTCCGCCGCCATAATCTCGACTTCTCCCATACGGTATCTCTTCTTCACATCCTTAAGTATAACAAATCCACTCATATATTTCCTCCGAAATAAACTTTATGCCCCACGGGCAGCGAACCATACCGCCGATTTACACTGAAAATATACGATCCGCTTATACATCAATGTACTTCATTATACCACGTATAACAGTATAAGCGGAATCAATTATTTGTAAAACTATTATAAACCGTTATGATACCAATAAAAATATAAGAAACGGCGTACGCCTGTGATATCGTATCAAGACGCACACCGCTTCATCGGCATGTCTATTCTTTTCCGTTAAAACAATACGTGCACACTTTACAGGGTTCGATTCCGATAGACTTAAGCAAATCATCCAGCCTGTGGAACCGAAGCGTCGTAAAATTCTGCTGCTCCCTGATATCCTCCAACATCTGAACATACTTACAGGAACACGGATCTGCATACTCGTCCAGCACCTCTTTCGGGCAATCCTCACCCTCGCGTTTCCTGATCATCTGCCTTGCAATCAATTCCATGTCTGACTTGGACCGCGAGAAATTCAGATACTTACATCCATACAAAAGCGGCGGGCATGCCGGACGGACATGAACCTCCTTCGCGCCGCTGTTATACAGGAATTCCGTCGTCTCGCGAAGCTGGGTCCCCCGTACGATCGAATCGTCGATCAGCAGAAGCTTCTTATTCTCAATCAGCGCCCGTACCGGTATCAGTTTCATACGCGCGATCAGATTACGCTGTTCCTGATTTGTCGGCATAAAAGATCTCGGCCAGGTCGGTGTATATTTGATAAATGGTCTCGCATACGGAATCCCTGATTCATTCGCGTACCCGATCGCATGGGCAATACCGGAATCCGGCACACCCGCAACTATGTCAGGATGCACACTGTCTCCATCCCGTTTTGCCAGCATACTTCCGCATTTGTAACGCATCTCCTCTACATTGACCCCTTCATAAGCCGAAGTCGGGTAACCATAATATACCCACAGGAAAGAACAGATCCGCATCTTATCCCGGGGTTCCCGAAGCGTCTTCACACCGCCGGGAGTGATAAACGCGATTTCTGACGGTCCTAATTCCCTGTAATCCGTATAACCCAGATTAATGTATGCATGACTCTCGAAAGATACACAGTACGCGTCTTCCTTATGCCCTATAACGAGAGGAGTCCTCCCGTAACGGTCACGCGCCGCATAGATACCTTCTTTCGTCATAAGAAGCAGCGTCATAGAACCATCCACGATATCCTGGACATACTCAATCCCTTCTACGATGGAATCCTTTTCACAGATCAGCGCCGCGATCAATTCCGTCACATTAATCTGCCCGTTCGTCATCTCCTGAAAATGCGAATGTGTGCTGTCATATAACTGTTTCAGCAATTCATCATAATTATTCACCTTGCCCACAGTCGTAATGGCAAAACTGCCAAGCTTAGAACAGATCAAAAGCGGCTGCGGTTCAAAATCCGAAATACAGCCAATTCCAAGATTCCCCTTCATCTCCCCGACATCCCGGTCAAACTTTGTCCGGAACGGAGAATTCTCAATATTGTGAATGGCACGGTTGAACCCGTCTTCCCCATAGACAGCCATTCCGCCTCGCCGCGTTCCCAGATGCGAATGATAATCCACACCGTAAAAAAGTTCTAGTACACAATCCCTCTGTGCTGCAACACCAAAAAATCCTCCCATATACGATCTCCTTCTTCTAAACTCAGTAAATTAAATTCAGTAAACATGCTGTGCCATAATTATTCTATCACATCCTAAAAAAAATAACACCCCTGAATTGCCGGCTCAGATGCAAAAAGTGTGCACGCATAAGCAGATCGTTCTATTTTTGCTGTAATTTATGAATCATATGGATGATCCGGCCTGCGCTGCACCGTATCATTTCTTCTGTTAGTTTTCCCTGTTCGTATGCCCTGCGGATATTCTCATCATCTTTCTGATTCCCAGGCATTATGATATCATTTCCCGCGGCAATGCATTGCCAAGGTACACTTCCGTCTTCGGGAACCGTCGTATTCCAGTCAGACATAATCACACCTTCAAATCCCCATTCTTCTCGCGCCGCCACCGTACAGAGATCTCGGTTATTTGCCGCATGGATGCCATTGATCAGATTATAGGCAGACATCATGGCCGCCGGCCTGCTCTTCTTTACCGCAATCTCAAATCCGCGCAGATAAATCTCCCTGAGAGCACGCTCAGAGACCTGTACATCCACCCCCATTCTGTTATCTTCTTGATTATTGCAGGCAAAATGCTTAATCGTCACGCCGCATCCTCTATGGCTTTGTACACCGTCCGTTACAGCCACCGCCATGATTCCTGACAAAAAAGGATCCTCCGAATAATATTCAAAATTCCGCCCGCATAATGGATTCCTTTGGATATTCATACCAGGAGCCAGCCATAAATCAACATGAAACTCTTCCATCTCCAGGGCGACGGCCTCTCCGAACTCCCGCATCAGGTCTGTATCCCATGACTGAGCCAATGCCGTTCCTACCGGAAATGCAGTACAGTATTGATAATAAGTATCTGCGTTCTCATGGCGCTTTATCTCCTCCAAAAAACCATTCTCCAAAGACCCTAAAACACCGACGCCATATACAGAATCTATCCCGCGGTCCACCTCATAACTCTGTCTCAGCCGAAGTCCTGCCGGACCGTCTGCCATGATCAAAGAGGGAATTCCATACTTTTCTTCCAGCGACTCCGACGTCTCTCCTGCAGAGCCCGGCACCCGAATGCCCGCAGAACCAAGCATGCTGGTTCCTTCTGTAATATTTCCATACAAGAGCGGTATTAATTCCTCCACAGACTGCTCTTTGGCAAACGGCGCCTGATATATCCTCTTTTTCTCTTCCTGCGGCGTAAAAGAAAAGCTCGGAATCTCCTGTTCCTTTGCCGTTTTAAGCCACTTATCTGTTTTCCTTCCGGCAGCTTCTGCAGCGCCGGGCTCTTCAAACACCGCCTTTCGGGGACATATTTCCTTTGTCCGTTCCAATATTATCTGTTCATGAACCGTGAATAATGCCGCAAGCCGTAATGACGCTGCATGATTCCCAATCCATATGCCATATGTCCCTGCCTCCATGAGCCATGCATGAATCTGTTCTGAATAACTGGTAAGATACGATTGATCAATCGATATCACAAGTCTTTCTTTTTCCTGAGGTTTCAGCATGCCGGTCTTCGCAAACCCGGCCAGCCTCTGATACTCCTTTGCAGTGTCTGACTGCGGCGGTGTCACATATACCTGCACCACTTCTCGCCCGGAATAAGATATCCCGGTATTTTTTACTGAGACTATAATATCCATGCCTCTTTCTGTTCTCTGTAATTTTTCAAATTCTATGGAAAACGTAGTGTAAGAAATCCCATAACCAAAAGGAAACAACGGCTCTATATCAAAACTGTCAAAATATCGGTATCCGACATAGATACCTTCCCTATATTCTTCAGTTTCTAAGTTTCCGTTCAAATAGCCATAATTTTCCGCCGAAGGGTAATCTTCATAATGCTTCGCCCAAGTAGCGGTCAATCTGCCTCCCGGCTGCGCGCGTCCGGTCAGCACATCTGCAGCCGCGTGTCCCCCCTCCTGCCCGGGGAGCGAAATATTCAGAACTCCTTTAATATTTTCCGCCTCCTGCAGTATATCAATCAGCTCTATCGGCGCTCCGACATTCAAAAGCAATATGATCGGCACGCCTGTCTGATTCAAGTATCGGATGTCATCCTCCTCTTTGCCGCTCAGATAATAATCTCCTTTGGTTCTGCGGCGGTCTTTGCCCTCTCCTGCAATTCGGCTGATCACATATATCGCTGCCGAAGCGTCTTTCAGATCTTCCGCCGTAATCTTCCGTCCCTCCGGCAGCGAAAAAGGATTTGCCGCATACGCGTCAAAAGGATTTTCTGTGTGCTTCACATCCTCTAAAACCTTTTCCTTCCATGCAGCCCTTGCCGCTTCATAACGCTCCTCATAATCTGTAATCCAATCTTCGCTTGCAATCGTTACTCCTGCTGCTTTTAGGCCCCTGTAGACTGATATACTCTCCCGGTTATTGACATCCCCCGAACCGATACCGCCCTTAACCGTCCGAACCGCACCGCCGCCAAACAGTGCAACAGACGCAGGAACCCGAAACGGAAGAACTCCGTCATTCTTCAGCAAAACCATACCTTCCGCCGCCGCTCTTCTTGCTAATTGAGCATGTGCAATCTCCCTCTCTGAAAGCTGTGTCTCCAATGTACCGCTATGATTCATAATTTCCACCTTTTTCCTCCTTCTCATGTTCATTCTCGTTGTATTGACTAATTCTATTATCACTCTCCCAGGCCAAAAAGTGAAGCAAAAAAACTGCCATAGCCGCTTTTCGCAATTCAAAAGGCTTACACTACAGCAGTCCTGAAAAAATATTTTATTACTCCTTTACACCGCCCAAAGTCACACCTGCGATAATAAACTTGGAAAGACACAGGTATACGATAATAATGGGTACAATCGCCACCAAAATCATTGTGTAAATCTTACCCATATCAAAGTTCATATAATCGGCGCCCCGCAGTGTCGCGATCAGGATCGGCACCGTCATCTTGTCTTTGGACTGGATCACCAAAGCCGGAACAAAATAATTATTCCAGGATCCTACGAAACTGAAAATCGCCTGCACCGCAATCGCCGGCTTCATAATCGGAAGTACGATCCGGTTGAAGGTACGGAACTCCCCGCAGCCGTCGATTCTCGAAGCTTCGACAAGAGACAGCGGAAGCGACGACTGCAGATAACTGTACATGAAATAGAACACAGACGGAGACGCGATGGATGGAATAATCAATGGAAGCAGAGAATCATACATCCCCATATTGGTGATCAACCGCAGAAAGCCCATTGCCGTTACCTGTGTCGGCATAACCAGGATTGCCATGATAAATGTAAAGGCAACCTTTTTCAGCTTAAAGTCATATGCATACAGGCCATACGCTGTTAACGCCGAAAAATATGTACAGATTGCCGCGGAACATCCGGAAACAATCAGACTGTTCAGAATTCCCCTGATCATCGGAAACGTTCCGTCATTGGCGACATTGCTCAGATTCTTGAATAAATAGCTTCCCGGCAGCGCCGAAAATCCTTTCTGCAGGTCTGCATGTGACCGGGTTGCATTGACAATCAGAATATAGAAGAAAAACAGGCACATGAATGACAGAATGATCAACACGACATGCGCAACTATACTCCGTAAATGACTTGGCTGTTTTGATTTCATATCCCTATCCCCTTCCTTGCTTTTTCGCCAGTTTTTTCGCTTTCTTCGCCGCCGCCTTTGAGCCGTCCGGATCATCGTTATTCGTCATGCGGTATACAAAGAAGCACAGGATGCCGCTGACAATAAACAGATATACCGACAGCGCGCCTGCCATACCATAATTCTTGCTCTTCAGATGGCTGTTCAGGAACATAATCAGCGTCATAGACGTACGGTCCGGACTTCCCTGGCCGTTTGTCAGGATCTGCGGAACATCGAACATCTGCAATCCGCCTATGATCGCCGTAATCAACGTGTAGGCAAGAATCGGCCGGATCTGCGGAAGCGTAATATAGAAGAATCTCTGGAAGCTGTTGCAGCCGTCCAGATCAGACGCCTCGAAGATATCCGGGCTGATACCCATGATCGCCGCCATAAGCATGATCGTTGAATTACCAAACCACATCAGGAAATTCATGAACCCCACCAGCGAACGGGTTCCTATAACAGAGCCCAGAAAATCAATGGGTTTACTAATCAGTCCTATGGACATCAGAATCCCGTTTACCGGTCCGTTGGTAGAGAACATGGTAAAAAATAACATCGCAAATGCAGACGCCATGATCAGGTTCGGCAGATAGATGACCACCTTAAAAAACTGTGTCCCGTGAATCTTAAGCCGCGCATCTACGAACCACTCCGCAAGCACCAGCGCGATCACAATCTGGGGAATAAATCCGATGATCCACAAGATCATGGTATTTGCCGCGTATTTCAGCATATCAGAACCTAACAGGCTCACATAATTCGCCATTCCCACAAAATTAGGCCCGACCTCTTTTATTCCCGAACGGTAATATTCAAAGAAACTGTACCGGATCGTATCGACCAGAGGAATAAATGAAAAAATGAAGAAACTTATAAAAAACGGAAGGATAAAATAGTACCCCCATTTTGAATAATCAATTTTTTTATTCTTTTGTTTCATAAACTGACATTCCTTTCTTTATTCAGGTATTCTGCGGGGATGGTCATTGCCCCGCAGACAGATTCTCTCTATTCGGGCCACTGGATCTCCGTGATATCCGGATACCGTTCTATAATCGCCGTCTCAAAATTAGTCTTTGCCTTTTCATAGTCAACCTTACCCTGCAGGTAATCACTGAAGGAATTCTGGATCAGCTCCACACATCCCTGGTCATAAGCAGAAAGCGGCGCAATCTCAATGTTCTCTGCAACCGGTGCAAAATATGTAAACGCATTCTGTCCGCCTAAGAATTCTGATGTATAGGAATCGTCCTGTGCAGCTTCCTGCATACCGCTTACAGTGTTTGTAAAGTCCGAATAATCCTTGGAAATTTTCAACAGGTTATCTTTATCCACCGTTACTGCAAGTATGATATCTTTAACAAGCTCTGCATTATCCGTTCCAGTACATGCATGAACATAAGAACCGCCCCAGTTATATTCCTGCGGAGGATTGGTAACGCCCCACACACCGTTTTCTCCGTCCCAGTTTTTACTTAATGTAAAATCAATTCCCCATGCCGGGAAAAGGAACGCGAATACCTTAGACGCCGAACCCATCGCCTTGTTCCAATCGTCATTCCACTGCCCTTTTACATTCTTGTCAAGATATCCTGCATCCAGCCATCTCTTCGAATCATCAACCCAATCCATAATCTTCTGATCAACCTTAATGACAGTCTCTCCAGGAGCAACCCAGGAATCGTCGATGCTGTTTCCATAGAGACGGAAGGTATCCGCATAAGATGAAAATGTAAAATATCCCTTATCTTTTAACTCCCCTGCGGTCTGCTCGATCGTATCCCAATCCTTAACCTTCTGCCCGATCTCCTCGGGATCGTCGGTGCCGAATACCTCTTTGGCAATGTCACGGCGATATACCAACAATCCGGGACAGCACTGCCAGGTGGAACCTCTCTGAACACCGTCCGTATCAGAAGCCGTAACCTTCGTGAAATCATACTGATCAGAAAGATCCTTATCCGGGTCAATTCCAAGATCCTTAAGGGGCATAGCGGCATCTGCGTCCTTATCTGTGTATTTATTTACATAGTCCGTCTCAGACAGAAAGATATCTACCTTATCATCTGCCGCGGCGTCCGCCTGCTTCATCAGCGCCTCGTCAAGCTTCTGCTGATAGACGCCGTCCTGATTAGGATTGATAATCCAGTGAATCTCCGTACCGTCGTTTAAAGTAGTCACCGTACCATCCTTGGATGTTTCCTTTACTTCCGGATAAACCGCCTCCACACGTTCGCGGAATTCGTTGTTCCAGCTGTAAATATTAATAACCTTTCCTCCTGAACCAGACGATTTACCGCAGCCTGCTGCCAGACTCACTGTCATCGCTGTGATTAACAGGATACTAACTGCTCTCTTTTTCATTTGAAAATCCTCCTTCTATATTGGGTGAAGCGTCTGCTTCACGTTTATTGATGTACGGATTATAACGTAAATATCTTTTTAGTTATATTAGAGTTCTTACCAAAATATCAGATTCATGACACATTTTAAATCTTTTCTTTTTTGCCGTATTATCCCTGTACAGACGGCTCTATTCGGCTTTTTACCTATAAGAATATGAATATAGCCCGTCTTATTTTAGGTCATGATTCTGATATTTTTCGCATGTATTTGATTTTTTTAATACGCGATTTCCTCTATGATGTTCCTTATCTAAATAGATAAATGAAAGGAGAAGAAAGATTGTATCATTTAAAATTTATGGATGAACACGGCAGCTTTGTGATGGACCAACCGGAAAATACCAGTTATCTCTATTTTCCTCTTGCGTCGGAAACCGGACTTAAGAGCGCCATCACACCGAATCTCGGGGGAGACGCCAAACTTGACCAGGAAACCTTCCTGTTAGAACCGGTAAGCTCCGAAAATTTGCATAATAACCGTTCCACCCGCAACTTCTGGGTTCTGAAAAACGGCGCGGATGTATATTCCGTTTCCGGAGTTTCTGCCGAACAGGAAAACGCCCGGTTTTCAGAAATGCAGGATGAAAGCAGACTGACGGCAGGGTTTATGTGGCAGACACTGACAAGACACTCCCAAACCCACTTGTTAGAATCTACGGTTACCTCTTTTATTCCAAGAGACAACAATGTGGAAATCATGTATGTAACCCTTCAGAACTGTTCAGATACTACACAGGAATTAACTGCCTATGCCGCCGTTCCCATCTACGGCCGCAGCGCGGATAATATCCGCGACCACCGGAACGTTACCTCCATGCTTCACCGGATCAGTACGAATAAAAACGGAGTCATAGTCTGCCCCACCATGTCCTTCGATGAAAAAGGACACCGCCCGAATAAACATATCTATTATGTCATGGGCTGCAGGGGAAACGGCAGCGCTCCAAAGGCTTTCTATCCAACCGTAGAAGATTTCATCGGCGAAGGCGGAACCTTCACACATCCCCGCGCCGTTTATGAACAGTATCCCGGATATCCGGCGCTTACATCTTCGGCGGGAAAGGAAGCGATGGGAGCTTTCCGCTTTGAACCCGTTTTGCTTGCCCCCGGCGAAAAGGCAGATTACATCCTTCTCATCGGAGTGGAAGACAGCGAAAAAGAGATTCTTGATCTTTTTGAACAATACAATACCGCCGGCAAGGTACAGAAGTCTTTCTCAGATACCAAATCTTACTGGCAAAACCAGGTAAACGTTAAGTTCCATACGGACGATTCGGACTTTGACCACCTGATGAAATGGATCTGCTTTCAGCCGTTCCTCCGCCGTCTGTTCGGCTGTTCCTTTCTTCCGCATCATGATTATGGACGGGGCGGACGCGGATGGCGGGATCTATGGCAGGACTGCCTTTCCCTGCTTTTCATGGACCCAGAGAAAGTCGGTCACATGATAGCCCTGAATTACGGCGGTGTCCGCGTCGACGGAACAAACGCGACGATCATCGGAAGCGGAGACGGTAATTTTCTCGCGGACCGGAACGGAATTGCCAGAGTATGGATGGATCACGCACTATGGCCGTTGATGACGACAAAGCTTTATATAGACCAGACGGGAGATATTGAGATCTTAAATAAGCCGGTTACTTATTTTAAAGACTCCCAGACGATGCGGGGAACCGAGGCTGATACTCTGTGGAATCCTGAATATGGAGATAAACAGCGCGCCGATGACGGCGCCGTCTGTACCGGAAGTATCTTAGAGCACATACTCATCCAGCAGCTGACTGCTTTCTATGAGGTGGGAGACCATAACATTTGCCGGCTCCGGGGAGCCGACTGGAACGACGCCTTGGACATGGCTTCTGAACACGGTGAAAGCGTTGCTTTCACCTGTGCTTATGCTGGCAACCTTGCGAATCTTGCAGAAATAATCCGTCTTCTTAACAGACGTTCTTCCGCCCACACAGCCAGACTTTTAGAAGAAATTACGATTCTCTTGGAAAACGACACAAAAGTCTTTTGCGATATCAATAAGAAACACAAAATACTTTCGGATTACATGAATCGGTGCCGCCATAAGACCAGCGGCAGATATGTCGATATCCCCCTTTCGGTTCTCTCCGCAAATCTGCTTCAAAAAGCAGACTGGCTTATGGAACATCTGAGAGCTCAGGAATGGATTGAAGGCGCCGACAAAGAAGGATGGTTTAACAGCTATTATGATAACCACGGCCGCGCCGTGGAAGGCCTCTTCAGGGACCATGTGCGTATGATGCTGACCGGGCAAGTATTCGCCATCATGAGCGGGACTGCAGGAGACAGTCAGATAAAAAAAATTACAAGAAGCGCCGACCGTTACCTTTATCGAAAAGAGATCGGCGGTTACCGTCTGAACACAGATTTCCATGAACTGAAATTCGACATGGGACGTATGTTTGGATTCGCCTATGGAGAGAAGGAAAACGGAGCCGTATTCTCTCATATGACGGTTATGTATGCCAACGCCCTGTACCGCCGCGGATTTGCAAAAGAAGGGTGGAAAGCGCTGAAAACACTGGCCGAAACGGCCCTGGACTTTGACACAAGCCATATCTACCCGGGAATCCCGGAATATTTCCGCTCTGACGGACGAGGAATGTATCAGTACTTAACCGGTGCCGCGAGCTGGTTTATGATGACCATGATCACGGAAGTTTTCGGCGTTCGGGGGGACGCAGGAGATCTAATCCTGTATCCGAAGCTTCTGTCCTGCCAGTTCGATACAGAAGGCGCCGCCTCCATAAGCATTCCGTTCGCAGGCAAAAACTTTACCGTTATTTATAAAAATATAAACGGCAAAGATTTTGGAGAATACATTATTGATTCTGCTTCATGCGATAGAAATAAGATTACAGTAAACGATCCTTCTTTCATCAATATCCACCGCAAAACACTCACTGCGTTATCGGATGAAGTGCACACTATTATCGTAAATCTTCTGTAAGTTCCGATATAGCAAAAATCAAATTCTGGATAGATACTTTGAACTTATAAAAATAACGAAAGGACAGATATAATAATATGAGATATGGATATTTTGACGATAAAAACCGGGAATATGTCATCGACCGCCCAGACACGCCGTCGCCATGGGTAAATTATCTGGGATCTCCGGATTACGGAGCAATCATTTCCAATAATGCAAGCGGATATAGTTTTGCAAAATCCGGCGCTAACGGACGAATTCTCCGTTACATATTCAATAACTTTGATCAGCCCGGACGATACCTTTACATTCGTGACAACGAATCTAAAGATTACTGGTCTGCCTCCTGGCAGCCGGTGGGCAAAGATCTGAACAGTTATAAAAGTAAATGCCGCCACGGTATGGGCTATACCTGTATGACTGCAAATTATGACGGCGTCACCTCCAGGACCCTCTACTATGTTCCTCTGGGCAAATCCTATGAGGTGTGGGGTCTTTCTATTACCAATGATTCGGCACATACCAGAAGCCTCACTTTAAGCGGATACGCCGAATTTACAAACCACAGCAATTACGAACAGGATCAGGTGAATTTGCAGTATTCTCTGTTTATTACAAAAACATTATTTAAAAAGAATCGGATCATACAGCAGATTCACGGGAATCTGGACGCCTTGCCGGACAATGAACAAGTAGACGAAAAAAATGTAACCGAACGCTTCTTTGGTCTTGCCGGCGCCGATATTTCCTCTCATTGCGGGGAGAAAGAACATTTCCTTGGCAGATATCATAGTTACGGCAATCCCCAGGGAATTATATCCGGTGACCTCGGCAATGTGACCAGCTACAACGAAAATTCCTGCGGCGCCCTCTCCTGCCGTGTCACTCTGGCTCCGGGAGAGACAAAGACCATCGCTTTTCTACTCGGAACAGGCGGCTTTGACGAATCGTCACCCCTGTTTGATACTTATACCGACCCGGAAGAAAGGATGGAACAAGAGCTGTCTGAGCTTAAAAACTACTGGTACGAGAAATTAGACCATCTGAAAGTCAGCACGCCCAGCCCCGAATTCAATACGATGCTTAACACCTGGAACGCTTACAACTGCTTCATGACATTTATCTGGTCTCGCGCCGCCTCCTTCATTTACTGCGGTCTCCGCAACGGATATGGTTACCGCGATACGGTACAGGATATCCAGGGAATCATCCACCTTGCGCCGGAGATGGCCGCAGAGAAGCTCCGATTCATGCTCTCCGCGCAGGTGAGTAACGGCGGAGGGCTTCCCCTCGTCAAATTCACGCATAACCCGGGACATGAAGATACGCCGGACGACGCTTCGTACAGACAGGAAACCGGACATCCCGCCTATCGTGCCGACGACGCGCTGTGGCTTTTTCCGACCGTGTACAAATATATTGCCGAAACAGGAGATATGGAATTTTTAAATGAAGTGATTCCCTTTGCAGATAAAGACGAAGCCAGTGTTTATGAACATCTGAAACGTGCCGCCGCATTCTCATTTGCTCATCTTGGCCCCCACGGCATGCCTGCCGGACTCTATGCAGACTGGAACGACTGTCTGCGTCTGGGTGCAAACGGCGAGTCCTCTTTCGTTGCAATGCAGTTCTATTATGCAATGACCGTCTTAAAGCAATTTGCCGAATACACGAAGGACACAGAGTATATAAAGTACCTTGAAGAAAAACAAGAAGAGACCGGTAACACGATTCAAAAATTATGCTGGGATCAGGACCGCTTCATTCGCGGGTATACAGAAGCCGGAAAGCGGATCGGCGCATCAGGCGACCCGGAAGCCAATCTGTGGCTGAATCCACAGAGCTGGTCTGTCATCAGCGGACTTGCCTCTGTCGAACAGGCCGATACGGCACTCACGAATGTCTATGAGCGGTTAAACACTGAATATGGCGCCCTTCTGATGGACCCTCCTTACCATGCGGACGCTTTCGACGGCGCCCTGGCTGTCATCTATAATCAGGGGACAAAAGAGAATTCCGGTATCTTCTCCCAGTCTCAAGGATGGCTGGTTCTCGCGGAAGCCCTGCGCGGCCACGGAGAACGGGCCTTTAGATATTTTATGGAAAATGCACCTGCCGCCTGGAACGATCAGGCAGAAATCCGCCGTCTGGAACCATATTGCTATGGACAGTTCACAGAAGGGCGCGCCAGTGAACACCAGGGCCGATCACATGTCCACTGGCTGACCGGAACCGCCTCAACCATGATGGTCGGATGCGTCGAGGGTATCCTGGGACTTCGTCCCGATATAGACGGCATAACCATATCTCCATCTATCCCAAAGGACTGGAATCACCTGGAGATAGAAAAAGATTTTCGTGGAAAACATCTGCATATACTGATCGAAAACCCGAAGGGGAAGGAATCCGGATATGTAAAACTGGTAATAAACGGAAAAGAACTCGATGATAATCACATCCCTGCCGGCCTTCTTAAAGCCGAAAACGAAATCCTGATGCTTCTCTAGAATATATCAAAAAAGGGCTGTTACAGAATCTTTCTATTTTGCAACAGCCTCTTCTTATCCATCTATTATCTGCTATTTTTCCTTATTATCCTGTACTTCCGTCTCAATATCCCAACGAATCATATGATTCAAGTCTCGGTATTTTTTCGGCGTCATACCGACATATTCCCGAAACTGCTGGATAAAATGACTTTGTGAAGAAAAAGAAAGACGATTTGCAATATCAATCATCGTATATTCACTGTACTGCAGAAGATTCTTAGCCATCTCGATCTTCTGCCTTCGTATATAAGCGCTGACTGAATCTCCAGTCTCTTTTTTAAACAAACGTGACAGATAACTGGCCGATACTCCAAGCTCATCTGCCAGATCCTCAACCGTAATACGTTCTTTTATATGGGAATAAATATATTCCTTACAGAGACTGATGTGTCTGGAATTCGTATCACTATGGCAGATTCTGAACATCTTCTCCGCATAATCCAGAACCATCTCATCATGAAGGCTGTGCACTCCCCCTACCGTATGTATATCATCCAACTTCTGAATATAGAAATCACTCATCCGGAACGCCTGTTCCAACTCCATACCTTTCTGTTTACACAGTCGGGTAATCATTGCAGTCGTAATAACAAAATGATACTTTAGATTCGTAACCTGATTCCTGGACAATACTCCGACCCCTTCACTGCTTAAGAATCTCTCTTGCTCACAGTTCTTCCTGACCGCTTCCACATCACCATTGGTCACCGCCTGATAAAACAGAAATTCTTCTGTCGGCTGCCGATGCTCTATCTCATCAACATCATCTTCCGCCTCCAGGAGAAGCCATTCATCCTGATATCTCATAGTATAATCTCCCTTCGTGCCATTTCATCTTGATAATCCCAAAAGCCTCGTCCGCACATCTCTTTTTCTGTCTACAACCAGAGAATTTGTTAATTATTATACTACAGCCATGATTTTCTGTTTCATCGCCCGAATCTCCTTTCTGCATGTTCTGTCATTTTGCTTCATCTCTTATACCTCTCGTCAGAATTGTTTCTTAATTAACAGCTCTATAAGATTTTTATCCTTTTTCCATACATTACCTTTGTTTATATTATAGCATTCCTTTCTTTATCAGTAAATGAATTTATTTTTCCCTCTCCAAATCTTATGCTCCGTTATATTTTGCAAGTATTTCTTTAATTTCAGATTTGTCATTGATCGGCAGCACCCTACTTAACTTGCGCCGGCGCATCAAAAAGAGAGCCCCTCAAATTTCAGGCTCTCCAAATTTCATATTCTGATTCAAGAGAGGAATTCCTTCAGATATACTTCCATAGACCGATTCATCTCATTAGAGAAATCCGATTCATACTTTCTCTTCCAGAATGCCTCCATCCATTCTTCATAACCCATATTACCTGTTCTGCCGTCAAACATTTCCCGGATTTCCTGGCTGTTCTTATCCTGGTATACATTTTCACAGACAATATCCGAAAGGCGGAATCTTTCCGGCTTCTTTCTTTCCGCCTGCTGTCTCGTCGGATGTCCGAACACCACCATACATGCCGGATATACATATTCCGGAAGTCCCAGGAGCTCTTTCATATCCTCCGCATTCTCCATCACATCTCCTATGTAACAAGAGCCAATCCCAAGGCTATCTGCCGCCGTCACCGCATTCTGGACTGCGATCAGCGCATCCTCTACCGCCAGCAAAAGATCTCCTGCGCCGGGCATCCGCGGCGACAAACCTGCTTCCCGGTAGAATGACAGCCATTTCCGGCAATCCGCACAGAACACAAGCACCAATTTCCCTTTCGCAATAAATGCCTGATGGTCACAGAGTTCTGCCAGCTTCTCTTTCTTATCTTGATCCGTAATGTCCAGTATCGTATAAAGCACCTGACATCCCGCAGTCGGCGCCTGCAACGCGGCATGTAAGATGATCTCCCTGTCCTCCTGTGAAACAGCTTCTTCCGTGTACACACGCACAGATTTTCTTGCATACAAAGCTTCCACAATTTTATTCATCCATTTTCCTCCCTAATTTACAAATAATTTCCGTCAGCAAGGTTCTACATCCCCTTGGATATCTCTTCACAGACTTTCATCGCCTCGAATATTGAACTTCTAAAGCCTCGCTCCTCCAGTACACGTACAGCTTCGATCGTTGTCCCTGCCGGTGAACATACCATATCCTTCAGTTCTCCCGGATGTTTCCCTGTCTCCAGTACCATCTTCGCACTCCCGAGAACCGCCTGTGCCGCAAACTGATAGGCCTGTGCTCTTGGCATCCCGCCGGAAACCGCAGCGTCTGCCATAGCTTCAATCAACATAAATACATATGCCGGTGAGCTTCCGCTGACAGAAACCACCGTATCCATCAAACGCTCCGGAATTATCTCCACACGGCTGAAACTCTCAAGAAGCGTACGCACATACGCTGTCTCTTCTTCCGTCATATATTCGTTCGGACATGCCGCCGTCATACCTTCTCCTACCATCGCCGGCGTATTCGGCATAGTCCGCACGATCTTCACGTCCTTACCGAACTGCTCAGACAACCATGCAAGCGTCTTCCCTGGCGCAATCGTGATTACAATCTGCTCTTTCCTGATATCGTCACGGATCTCGCGGATAACATCCGCATAGAACTGTGGTTTTACAGACAACACGATCACTTCTGCCTTCTCTACCACTTCTTTATTACTGCCCGTAACATGGATACCAAACTGCGACTTTGCCTTCTCCCTTCCCGGTGCAAATAAATCCGCTCCGATAATCTCGTCTGCCGCAACAATCTGCTTTTTGATAATTCCTCCCATGATAGCTGACGCCATATTCCCGGTTCCGATAAATCCTAATTTCATTCAGACACATCCTCCTTCTCTTATTCTTGTACATACCCCACATCTGTATGTTTGCTATAACGAATTTGTATACAATATAATAAATTGTATACAAATTCTCTGTGTTGACTATAACACAGAATTATCCTTGAGTCAACCCCAACCATTATACCATATCTTTGCAAAGCTGCCCATATTTTAAGAATTGACTTCTTCATGGTTTTAGTTTATTCTAGATTTAAATTTAATAGACGGAGGTTTCTTCTATGACCGAGAAGACTGCATCTCTTACCGCTCAGGCTTATGAGAAGATTAAAGAAAATATATTGAATCTGACCTATCCCCCCGGCATGCCGCTCACCGAAGCCATGCTCGCCAGAGAACTTGGCATGAGCCGCAGCCCCGTCCGCTCTGCCATCCAGATGCTTCAGACGGAAGGTTTGCTCATATCCGACTATTACAAATCCATTACAGTCCGGGAGATCACCGATAAGGATATTAACGAACTTTACCAGATCCGCGAACTCATAGAAGGCGCCGCTTTCAATCTGATCTTCTCTTCCGGAAGAAACGAAGAGTATTCCTACCGCATCGAAGAGAAGGTCGTTCGTATGAACGCGGCTGCTGAGGATGTCTACCAGTGGGAAATTGCTGACACCGCCATGCATATGGAGATTATAAGTATCTTTGAAAACAGCCGGATCAACAAGATCTACGAAACGAATCTAAATGAACTGATCCGTATCGGACAATATTCTGTCCGTAATGGAATGCAGATTACACAAACAAATGGGAATCTTAAGAAGATGATCAAATATATGCGGCAGGGTAACTCTGAAAAATCCTATGCCATACTGAAAAACGATCATTTTGATACAGGTCGTCATAGTGCGCTAAAAGCTGAATGCCTGAACCATTGCTCACGGGAATAAAGGCACATGCATCAGCGCATATGCCTTCTCTTTTTATCAGATATATTCATGAACTCCGGCATTTTGCAGTAAAACAGACCCGCAGAACATATCAAAAAGCACCTTTACTCAACAGATTTATTTTACTTCGACTTCCGCAGAAACTACCGCTGTTTCTTCCGCGCGTTTCATATCCACTGTCCCGTTGCCAAGCCTGCTTTTCTCTATCTCAAGATCAGCGTCCGCGTCGTCAAACACGAAGATGTGCAATGCGGAAATCTCTTTTCCGTCTACGGCGGCTACTGTCTTTCCCACATCTTCTGGATTCGAGAAGAGTATCTCTCCGTCCTGGTTACATATGACGGTGTTCCAGAACGGATACACCTTTCCGGCTTCTTCTACATACTCCTCATAAGTGATACCAAGATCTTTTGTTCCGCCTGTCTTCTCCGCCGCCAATGCTTCGTATTCTTCCCTTGTGATCTCTCTGTCTTCATACGGTACGTCCACATACGTCACCACCTGATATGGAGATACGAATACTTTTTCCAGAGTATATCCTCCGCCTTCCTGGCCTACAGCGATCTCCTTTACCGATTCCGTATCCACAGAAAACGGAATATCAAAATCCCATTGGCCCTCTATCCGATATGATTCCGAGATACTCTCTGCATCCGCCATCGTCACATCATCCCAGCCGATACTGGACAGCCGCAGGCTAAGTCCTCCGCCGCCTGATTTATAATCTTCCAGATCAAGCTTCAGCATTCCTACGAATGTATTGTCATCAATCACTTTACCTTCCAGATTATCATTCGAGAGACTACGGGCGTCTCCTCCCGGCAGATTCCATTCTCCTCTGAGATACATCATCTCTGCCGTGGCGTCTCCTCCGTCGATATAATGTCCCGGAAGATTCTCAAGACCGCCCTGCTCTACTTCAATCTGTGCCGTCAGGAATACGGATAATCCGTCACAATATACCTCTGATGCGGTAAATGTGATTCCCGCGTCTGTTTTCGCAACTCCGGAAGCCGCATGCAGATTCCCCTCTTCATCCTCCTTCGCCGTCTGTTCCAGGAGCACTGCTTTCTCACTGTAATCTCCGGAAAACGGAATCTTATTCTCCACTTCTTCAAATATCCTGCCGATAAAAGGAATCTTAGCTGCTAACGCAGGGTTTGAGACGCAAAATGCAGTTCCCATTGACACCGTTATGGCTGCCGCCGCCGCATATTGTCGTCCTCTTCTTCTAAACGGCAGCTCTTCCTCATAATCCGGCAAATCATTCAGTACATTATCAAGTTTCTTCCAGACACGTTCCGGTACTTCATTATTACTGCCGATCCTATCCATCATTTCCTCAAACTGCATCATAATAACATCTCCTTTCGTTTCAAATTCATCTGATAGATGACTGCGGACGGTTTTTCACGCATATACTGCTTCTCCATCCGGTCTCTTGCCGTTGCAAGCCGTCCGCTTACGGTCTTCTCACTGATATCAAGTATCTGGGCGATCTCACGGATCTTGAATCCTTCTACATAATATAAGATTGTGACAATACGGTATTTTTCATCCAGACATTGAAGAAATTCCTTCCATTCAACCGCCGCAAAATTCTCTTCCATGCTACCCTCTTCGGGCAGCCGCACTTCCGAGATATTTCTGCTTCTCTCCCTGTAGATCTGATTACAGTGGTTAATCAGGATCCGTATCAGCCATGTCTTAAAATATTTATCCTTTTTCAATGTTCCAATCTTTTCCCAACACGTCAAAACCGTCTCCTGGATTGCGTCTGCTGTGTCTTCGTCATTTTTCAAAATCGCTTTTGCCGCTTTATACATACTGGGAGTGTACATTTTAATTAATTGGCCAAAAGCTTCTTTATCATGTTTCTTGGCCTTTCTGACTAATATATCCATGGCGCTCCTTTCTGAAAGTTCCGGACCTTTCTGTTTTCTTTTACACCTATTAGATGAATGAACCCGTGATTTTCCTCGAAAAAAATAAAAATGCCGTGAACACCGCTTTTACCGGGCGCGTCCATGACATTTCTTCTGTTGATACTATCCTCTAATCCAAAAGATATCCGGCTTCATAAGAACATTCCAGATAGCTGGGATTTTGATAATAAACATCTGTTCGAAAATCAGATATTTTGTCGCTGATAAAAGAAGAAAAAATTTTCAGTAACTCATCGATCTCTTTACCAGGCTCTGCACAATCCTCAATCATAATACTATACAACTTCCCAATGTCCATAAAACTTGGAATCGTATATTTACATTCTGTAATCGTATCAAAATCTCCATTGGAAATCCTATATTGTTCTATCACCTCGTCGCTCACCTGTTCAAAAGAAAGACAATGATCTGCTTCCGCGTCATATAAGAGTTTTTCGATACCTTTTTTACCCAAAATTCCAGTAATCACTCCGCGTTTATTCTTCGTCTCCCGGGCAATGTACTCAATGAGCGAACAAACGTAAAAATAATCATTTTTTTCTTTCTCAGTCATAAATAACCTCACTCCTGTCAAAAGTTAAACAATTCAATGCTGACAATGTATGAAAACTTATTTGATGCGTAGGATATCTAAATTCTGCCAGTACCCAGAACTGTTTTCGATTTATTCTTCCTGCAAGGAAATCATTTACATAGTTCCAGATTGTATCATTTGCCATTGGACCTTCTACTATATCATAGGAATGCGTTTCTCCGCTTCTGCATCTCGCTATGAAGTCCAGCCACTCATCTGTCATTTTATCAAATTTTAAAACAGATAATTTACCTGCTGGTTGATAAGAATAATAATTGATAATTGGCTCGCCTTCTCCACGGTTCGCCCAGCGTATTGCCTGCTCTAAATTATTCGTACAATAAAATCCCCATGAAAAATCTTTTGTATACCTCGTTTTTCGTATCCCCGGAAATTCGACAATTTCTTTACTTGCATGATAAAGAATCATATACTCCCTACCTCAGCTTTCCTGATGTATCTTATTTACAATTGTACTTCAAAATCAGCAGAGACACAAGCTTCCATCTACACATTTTCAGAGTTTTTCATTTTCAGAGTTTAACTCAAAACATATTAAAAAGCCCCGATGCAGCGTCCTACATCAAGGCTTTTATTTCTATAATCTCTCGACAGCTTCCCGGATCATCTTCTTACATTTCTCAATCTGCGGATAATCCTGCTCCGTCACTGAAGCCAAAGGCTTTCTGACTCCTCCAAGGTTCAGTCCATACTCTTTCAATATTTCTTTCATCACCGCATACAGGTTCCCATGACATTTACACACTTCATAGATAATCCTGTTGGCGTCATTCTGAATCATTCTGGCCTTACCTGTCTCTCCGGCGTCCACAAGTTCCTTGATCTTCAGATAAAGCTCCGGCATAGCCGCGTAAGTTCCGCCGATACCGCCGTCTGCGCCGATGGCAAGTCCGCCTACAAGCTGCTCGTCCGGTCCGTTGAATACGACACAGTCATCGCCCCTGACATCCTTGAACATCTGAATATCCTGGATCGGCATGGAAGAATTCTTCACACCGATCACCCTTGGATTCTTCAGCATTTCCTGGTAAAGCGGCATACTTAAAGCCACTCCCGCCAACTGCGGGATATTATAGATGATAAAATCCGTATTCGGAGCCGCAGAACTGATATCATTCCAATACTCCGCGATCGCATAATCCGGAAGATGGAAATAGATCGGCGGAATAGACGCGATCGCGTCTGCACCTACACTCTCCGCATGCGCCGCTAACTCCATGCTGTCTGCGGTATTATTACATCCGACATGCGCGATGATCGTAATCTTGCCTTTTGCTTCCTGCATGACACTTTCCAGTATCAGCTTCCTTTCCTCCTTGCTCTGGTAGATGCACTCTCCTGAAGAACCGCACACATACAGGCCCTTTACACCTTTGTCGATCAGATACCGGGTAAATTCTCTGGTTCTTTCGGGACTTACGCTGCCGTCGTCCTCGTAGCAGGCATAAAACGCAGGTATGATCCCTCTATATTTTTCCAAATCTCTCATTTTCTTATTTCCACTCCTGTTTTACTGCTTCTGTTTGTCTTCTCTTGTTTCACTGCGCCTGTTATTTAATCTCGGCAACCTTTACTTTCCTGTTCTCTTTGACAGACAGGGTAAGCGCATCCGCCGTGGCGATCGCCGCCCGTGCCGCGGAACCGTTCAATAATGGCTTGAACTCTTCATCGACTGTCGCACCGTGCATGATCTCATTGAAATATTTCATCTCATTCTTCATGATACTGTGCAGCCACATCGGCGGCTTCTTGCCCGGCTTGCCGTACATGATCGCGCCATCCATCTCCGTACCGTGATAGATCCTTGTACGGTCGTCGTCCTCTTCCTTCGTTTCATGAACCAGGTAATGCTCTTCTCCCGCTTCCGTCTTCACAGTCATTCCCACATTAGCCATGTCAAGCCGGATCGCGCCTTTGGTTCCCTGGATCAATACATAGTGCTCAGGCCAGTGGAACGCAGAACCATATTCCAGGACGGCGAATTTACGATTCGGGAATTCCAGATTAATGAAAAGCATATCATCCTCATCACCGAACTGCTCGCCTCTGTGCGCCACATTTCCGCCCATCATGATCACGGAATCCGGCTCTCCCATAATAAACTGGATACAATCCAGCTCATGGATATGATGATACAGATGCCCGCCTGACTTCGCGCGAATCTTCTTCCAACTGATGGATTCCTGCGGCTCCTCCCACCCGTTTCTCGCGGAATGGCAGTAAAGAACATCGCCGATCACTCCCTCATTGATCAACTTCTTCGCATGTCTGACGCCGCGGAAGAAGTTCATCACGTGTCCCGCCATAAATGTCACTCCATGCTTCTCACATGCTTTTACCATCGCGTCGCAGTCAGCGTAAGACAATGCAATGGGTTTCTCACAAAATACATGAACACCATGTTCTGCAGCCTTAATAACCGGTTCTTTATGTAAATAATTCGGCGAAGCAACGATCACTGCGTCCACATCTTCACGGCTAAACAGTGTATCCAGGTCTGTCTCTACATCACATCCCAGCTCTTCTGCGATCACTTCCGCATTCTCCGGATCGTACACTGCCGTAATAGCCGCGCCTTCCTGTTCCTTCATGATCCGTCCAAGCTCTGCCCCAAAGTAACCTGTACCAACTACCGCGTAACCTATATTTTTCATTTTGATATCTCCTCTAATATTATAAAATCTTTGTTTTACTGAACCTTCTTTATTTCACAGAACCTTCTGTCATACCGCCGGCAATATATTTCTGGATAAACATGAAGAATACTACCGATGGAATCACAACTAATGTTGAAGCGGCCATCATACTTCCCCAGTCAAGTATCTCTGCTCCCTGCAATGACCTGAGGGCTACGGAAACCGTCATCAGCTCCGTACTGTTGATCAGGATCAACGAATACAGGAATTCATTCCACGCATTGATAAATGTATAGATAGCCGTAGCCACGATTCCAGGCGCCACCAGAGGCAGCACAATCCTTACAAATGTAACCATCTTGTTCGCGCCGTCAACCCGGGCCGCTTCCTCGATTCCGATAGGAACCGTCTTAAAGAATCCGATCAGCATCCATACTGCATATGGTACGCTGAATGACAAGTATACAATGACAAGACCCACGCGGGTATTGGTCAACCCCAGCTTTGCCATGACCAGCGTATATGGTATTGCCAGCAGGATCGGGGGAAACATATATGTAGTAACCAGCGCCCGGGACATAATATTTCCGAACTTCGGGAAGAATCTTACGATTCCGTAAGCGGCCAGCGATGAGATCGCGATCGCAATCACGGTCGTAAAGAACGCTATGATCAAACTGTTCCCTATGTTCCTGGTAAATCCAAGTGTATCAATCACATTTTTGAAATGTCCCAACGTAAATTCCTTCGGTAAAATCGATGTAGGATTAGACGTCAGATCTCCTGAGGACTTTACGGAACAGAGCAGTACCCAAAGCAGCGGGAACGCTGCAATGACCGACAAGATGATCAGATACAGATGACACACGACATTTCCTAATTTTCCCTTTAACTTACCTGACATCTACTTATCCTCCTTTTCCCATTTTCCAATGATCTTAAAGTATATGAAGCATACGATAAGAAGAAATGCTAACAACAGCACCGTAACTGCAGACGATCTGCCCAAAAGTTTTGTTCCCCAGCCCATATTATATGCATAGATCGGAACCGTTGTCGTCGCATTTGCCGGTCCTCCGCCGGTGATCAGATAGATAATATCGAAGTTATTAAATACCCAGATTGTTCTTAACACAACCAGAAGACCAACGACCACTTTGATATGCGGCACGGTAATATACATGAACTGCTGTAACTTACTCGCCCCGTCGATCTGTGCCGCTTCATACTGATCCTGCGGTATCGTCTGCAATGCAGACAACACATTTACCATGATCATCGGCGCCCCAAACCATATATTGATAAAAATAAGCGTTCCGAACACAAGACTGCTGTCACTTAAAAACTGCGGCAATTCCGAGGCAACCCCCATCTCATACAGTAAATTCGGAAGGAATCCTGACACACCATTAAGAATCCACTTCCAGGCCAATGCGATTACGATAGACGGGAACGCCCACGGTATGATCATTAATATCCGGTAGACACCCTTCAGATGGTTTACCCGGTTCAATGCCAGCGCGGCAGTAAATCCCACGACGATCTGTCCGAGAAGAGACGCGACCGTCCATAATATAGACGTTAAAAACGCTTTAAAGAAATCCGGATCCGTCAATACCTTGATATAATTGTCAAATCCTATAAAGTCATAGGTCGCTTTTATCAGATGTTTGGTTGTTAAACTGTAATAAAGGCTTGAAAAAATCGGATATACCAGAAGTGTTCCGACAACGATCAAAGCCGGTAATACCAGCAGCCATCTGCCATAATCAATTTTTTTTGTTTTCACTCGCGACTTCCACCTTTCTCAAAAAGGCTGCCCCGCCATGGTTCTCATACAGGGCAGCTCCAAAACACTATTGAACAGATTCAAATACCTCGTTCATCTTTTCTTCGGCCGCCTTAGCCGCTTTTTCTACATCAGTACCATTTGTTATAATATCCTGGAACATCTCTTCTATAATACTCTGAGATGTCAAAAGACCTGCCTCCACGCTTGGTCCGTGCTCAAACCCGATCGCGGCGGAGAGTTCTACCGCTTCTGAGATAACCTGTTCCGCATTGGAGAACTTCTGCACGATCTCGTTAGACTGATATTTCTCCGTATCAGAGATTCCCGTAATGGACGGAAGCATTCCCACAGGCGTAGCCGCCAGGAAATCCGTATATGTCTCCTCCTCATACAGAGTCTCGATAAATGCTTTACAGATCTCCGGATGCTCGGACTTAGACCAGATTACCATCGGGATATTGGACGTCTCCGCGCCGTAGATCGGATCATCTTTTTTGAGCCTTGGAAGCGGCGCACAGTCAATGCTGTCAACCAGATCCGGAGAGTTCGTCTCTACGCCTGAGATATGGAATCCACTGTTAAAATCAAAGGCTGTCTTTCCCTGATAATACAGATTCGCCTGGTCAAGTACTGCATAGTTCACAGAATCCTTCGGTGAGCAGTTTTCATAAATATCCAGCCAGTAATTGATTCCTTCAATCGCAATATCGCTTGTCAGATCTGCTTTGAGATCATCTGTCAGAAGACTTCCGCCGCCGCTTCGCACATAGAAGTTAAGGAACCGCGTAGCCATCAGATCACCGGAACCGCAGGGGAAGGAACAGCCGTATACACCGTCTTTTGTCAATGTCTTTGCCGCTTCCGCAAATTCTTCCCAGGTCTCCGGTACTTCCAGATTCGCTTCCTCCAACAGATCCTTTCTGTACCACATAACCTGTGCATGTGAATACAGCGGTAAGGAATAACACTCTCCGTCCCTCTCACCTTCGGACAATGCTGCTTCTGCAAAACGGTCTCTTCCGATATCGTCGATCACATCGTCAACCGGGATCACGGCCTCCGCATCCATCATCTCAACTACGTGTCCGGGTAACGCCGTACTCATATCCGGCACATTCCCTGACGCCAGGCCAGTTGTCCATTTCGTGTAGAAGTCTCCCCAGGAGAATGTCTCGATTGTAATATTGACATCCGGATTCTCATCCATAAACTTCTCCGCTGCCTCCTGGATTACGTCCATTCGTCCTCCCTGTGTAAAGGAATGCCAGAATGTGATGTCCCCTTTCAGTTCTCCGTCATTCTCCGAGCTTCCCCCTGCTCCTCCAGAATCTTTTCCACATCCTGCTGCCATTGATGCTACCATCAGCGCCGTTAACAAAACACTCAGCGTTTTCTTTCTCATAATGTTACCTCCTAGTACTTTTTTGTTGCTTTTGCTTTGTTGAGATAGATTTTACGATATTTTTTTGTGTATTTCTACAGCAAGAAATCTCAATAATAGCATAATACGCCTGTAGTTTAAACCTCTAATTTCATCCGCTTTTCCTCCAAAAAAGAACAAAAAAAGGAGGACGCCGCCCGTAATATACAGACATACGCCCTTCTTATTTTTTCAATAATCTGATTTTTTTATGACAATTCAGACAAAAAAACCTATTAATAGCACATTACACTCAATCTCTACTCCTTCGCCGCTTTCCGATATTGATTGGGCGTATACCCAAAAGCAGACTTAAATTCTCTGATAAAGTAGTTCGGGTCCTCGTATCCCACCTCATAGGCAATCTCACTGACAGTCTCATTGCACACCAGCAATTTTCTTGCCGCCGTTGTCAGTTTAAGCTCCTTGATGTATGCCATCGGCGACTTTCCTACCTGTTCTTTAAACAGGCAGCTAAACCTCTGTTTACTCAGCTCCGCCATATCCGCCATACTCTGCGGAGTGTATTTTTCCGCCGGATGAAGCACAACATAATCCATCACAACCTGAATCCGGGGATCTACCTTATTGCTGACTCTCCGTATCCGCCTTCGGATCTTTTCCAGCTTATATTTATCATCCGTAATCTGATGTTCTTCCTTACAATTTTCCTTTGTACTCATCTTAGAGATCAGAGTGCCGATCAGAATTTCAAGATATCCTCTCACGAAATACATTTTCGCCGGACTATCTTCCTTTACCCAACGATAGATCTGCTGAAAATACGTCTTCACCTCTTTACATACCATAACCTTCCGAATCCCATAATAATCTGAAAGAAAGTCTCCCCCCTCGAAATATACGGACGTAGTAAACCGAATGCTGGTAAAGGAAAAATTATCTTCCATCGCATAACAGGACAGCCTGCTCCCCATAGGAATATAAACAATCTGATCCTTACGGACGACCACTTCCTCGTCGTCTATAAAGAACGTTCCGACTCCCGATTCTATATAACGAAGCATATTATATGGAATCATACTTTCCGGAAAGACCCAGTTCCTTCCAAATGAATATGTATCAATATATAGAAAATTAAACCTCACATTATCAACAACACTGCTCATTCCTTTACCTCCTCATACGAACTTAAGAACGGTTTCTTATCCATATTATACCTTATAATTTTCTTACATTTCAATCCTATTATGCTATTTTTAGAGCTCACGTATGTTTTTTTTTTGCCCTCTGTGTCATATAATGAAAGCAATAAAGAAACACACTAAAACAACATCATATTCTAATCTGATCAAAGGAGGCTCTTATGATTTTTGATTCTTTAAAAAACAAGGATAATTATAAATATTTTCCTGCCCTGTATCAGGCGCTTAATTACCTGGACAGCCTGCCATCCTGGGAACTTCCCGCTCCCACGGTCGTTCTTGATGAGGACCGGCTGTTCTGTAATCTCGTTACCTTTACTTCAAAACCAGAAGACGAGTGTCTCTTTGAAGCACACCGCAATTATATCGATCTGCACTTTATTGTCAGCGGCGTAGAGCGGATCGCAACGTCCGATATCTGCTCGTTAACCTATGAAGTACCATACGCGCCGGAAAAAGATATTGCATTCCTAAAGGGTGACGCGGACGGATGCTATGAGCTTAAACCCGGCCAGTTTATGGTCTGCTTCCCCAGCGACGCCCACAAAGTGGCAATGATGAAAGACCGGCCGGCAGACGTCAGAAAAATCGTATTTAAGATCAAGATGGAGGAATAAAAACCATGAAATATTCAAAAAGTGAAATTTTAAACAAGATAAAAGGACAGCTTATTGTATCCTGCCAGGCTCTGCCCGGAGAACCTCTGTACGTACCGGAAAAATCCGTCATGTATCTGATGGCAAGAGCCGCGAAAGAAGCAGGTTCTCCCTGTATCCGGACAAGCAGTATCCGCGACGTAACCGCAATAAAAGAAGAGACCGGCCTGCCTGTCATCGGTATAATTAAGATCAATTACGAAGGATATGATTCCTACATCACTCCTACCATGAAGGAAATCGACGAGCTTGTAGCGGCGGACGCCGATATCGTCGCTCTCGACTGTACCATGCGAAGCCGGGGCGACGGAACCACCATCAATGAATTTCTCTCACAGATTAAGGAAAAATATCCTGACATCATCCTTATGGCAGATATATCCACCTATGAAGAAGGGGTAAATGCCTGGAAATGCGGTGTTGACTTTGTCGGTACAACCCTAAGCGGATATACCAGCTATTCTCCGAAAAAGGGCGGACCTGATACAGAACTTGTCCGCAGACTCAGCGAAGACCTGGATATTCCGGTCATCGCGGAAGGAAAGGTACATACTCCTGACCAGGCGGTACAGATGTTAGAGGCAGGCGCCTATGCCGTTGTCGTGGGCGGCGCCATCACCCGCCCCCTTGAAATTGCCGCCCGGTTTATAAACAGAGTTAAGGAATACGAACATGAATAAATATTTGGGAATAGATATCGGCGGTACTGCCGTCAAAATTGGAATTGTGGACGATACCGGGAACCTTTTGGTTTCCAGTGAAGCTCCGGTTGCTTTCGATCATTATGACACTCCGATCCTGCAAACGGTCTTAAAAGAATCTGAAATATTTTTAAATCAAAATAATATCAAACCGGATGATCTTTATGGAATCGGAATATCCGCTACCGGGCAGATTGACGCCATAAACGGAATCGTCGCAGGCAGCGGCGGGAATATCCGTAACTGGGAAGGCTCAGACCTCAAGGAAGCATTTACGCAAAAATATCATTTACCGGTTACAGTCATAAACGATGCTAATTGCGTTGCTTTGGGCGAAAAATGGACAGGAAGCGCAAAAAACGCAAAAGATGTTATCGTCCTGACCATTGGTACCGGTCTTGGCGGCGGTATCATCGTCAACGATCAGATCTTACTCGGCCAGTCCGGGTTTGGCGGAGAAACCGGACATTTCTCCATTCATAAAGAGGGTGTCACATGCACCTGCGGCAACAAGGGCTGCTTTGAGCAATACGCTTCTATGACGGCTCTGGTAAACTCGGTAATCAGATATTACGAAACGGCCGAACCTGATCACATGCACGATTGTCCGGTAAACGGCAAGAGCATCTTTGACTCCGTCAAGAAAGGAGACGAAGCAATTATCCGAATCGTAGACGCCTGGATTCATGATATTGCTGCCGGAATTGTCAGCCTGGTTCATATATTCAATCCGGAACTGATTATCATAGGCGGCGGCGTCAGTGTACAGAAAGAATTATTTATTGCTAAACTTCGTGACGAAGTAATGAAAAATATAATGCCGAACTTTAGAACCCATCTTGATCTCCGCGCCGCCATGCTTGGCAATAATGCGGGGATAATCGGCGCCGTATATTATCTGATTCAGCATTCAGTATATTATTAACCCTCAGCTCATTGCTTGCGGGAAATCGAGCAGGGAAGACTTTTCCCTACTCGCCGCGCGCCCCGTGCGCCGTCTTAGCGGCATACTTCTTCTGCACGGGCTGCGCATAAAAACAGAATCCCTGTAACTGCCGGTACAGCAAACCGTACAGGCAGTTACAGGGATTACACTTTCATTATAATTCTTTTTTTTCTGCCGTCATCTTCTGGATCACAACCAGCGTTCCTATCATCAGAACAATTCCGACCGGAAGACAGACAAATGCATTCTTCACAAATCCTGCAATCACATATGTAACGAATGACACTGCCGCAACCGTTATCGCATATGGAAGCTGTGTCGTTACATGATTTACATGATTACTCTGAGCGCCCGCCGACGCCATGATCGTAGTATCAGAGATCGGTGAACAATGATCGCCGCAGACTGCTCCTGCCATACATGCAGAGATGGAGATGATCATCATCGTCTCGTTGGTTCCGGCAAATACGGCTACTACAATCGGAATCAGGATTCCAAAGGTTCCCCATGACGTTCCTGTCGCAAATGCCAGGAAACATCCTACCAGGAAGATAATCGCCGGAAGCAGGTTCACAAGTCCGCCTGCCGCTGAATCCATAATACCTGCCACATACTCCGCAGCCCCAAGGCTGTCTGTCATCGCTTTCAGAGTCCATGCAAATGTCAGGATCAGGATCGCAGGTACCATCGCTTTGAAACCATCCGGTACACATGCCATAGATTCGCTGAACTTAAGCACTTTTCTCACAGCATAAAATGCAATCGTAATTACCAGAGCGAAGAAGCTTCCAAGCATCAGTCCCACGGACGCGTCGCTGTTGGAAAACGCTTCTACAAAGCCTGCGCCTTCAAAGAAACCTCCTGTATAGATCATGCCGATAACACAGCTAATGATCAACACTACGATCGGGAATACCAGATCCAAAACTGTTCCCTTGCTCTCGTCAACATCCTCTTCTGCATTGGCATACGGCCTGTCCGGCGTAGTATAAAGATCGCCGCTTAATGCATTCTTCTCATGCAGCTTCATCGGGCCGTAATCAATCTTCAGAATCACGATGGTAACCATCATAACAATCGTCAGGATTGCATAATAGTTATAAGGAATCGCACGGATAAAAATGGAGAACCCGTCCTCACCCTCTACGAATCCGGTTACCGCCGCCGCCCAGGAAGAGATCGGCGCGATGATACATACCGGCGCCGCCGTAGCATCAATCAGATAAGACAGCTTCGCGCGGGAAATATTATGCTTATCCGTTACCGGACGCATTACGCTTCCCACTGTCAGACAGTTAAAATAATCGTCAATAAAGATCAAGACACCCAAAAGGATGGTGGCAAGCTGGGCTCCCGCACGGCTTGTAATGTGTTCGCTCGCCCATCGCCCGAACGCCGCAGAACCTCCCGCCTTGTTCATCAGACAGACCATGATCCCAAGAACTACCAGAAATACCAGAATACCCACATTGTAGCTGTCAGACAGCACTCCTACGATACCATCCTGAAATACATGTGTAACCGTAGTCTCAAAAGTAAACCCTGAATAGAAGATTCCTCCTATCAGAATTCCAACAAATAATGAACTGTATACTTCCTTTGTGATCAAAGCCAGCGCTATAGCTACGATCGGCGGTATCAACGACCAGAATGACGCATACATATCCGGTACATATTCCGCCGCCTCATCTGCAGCAAATACAGTCACAGAACTGCATACCAGGATACAAAGGAGCATAAGTGTACTTAAGAATACCCTCTTCTTTCCTCTCATTGTAAAGATTCCCTCTCTTTCTTATACGTAAAATGCCATGAACAACGCTTTTACCGGGCGCATTCATGGCATAAATAACCGTCATTATCCGTTACTTTGCATAATCTTATACCTATGATAGCGCTCCACTGATGTGACAGTCCGCAGCATCTTCTGACTGCGTCCCAGGAGTGTGGTCTGGGATACCCGGAAACACCTGTCCCCTGCACTCCTTCGGCGGCTTCCCCTTTCCGTCGGGACAGTCTCCCATACTATCACCCTGACATACTGATGAAATCCGCGCCTCTATCAAGTCTGTTTATTCACATAGTGCATTTATATCACTTTTCGGCAGTCTTGTCAATCATTTTGTCGCATTTTATCATTGCCTGCTTCTGGAAAAAGGCAACACCGTAACAGAAAATCTGCTCATAGCCATATAAACCTTGCGCATATTTTCTTCCGATAATCTGATGAAGCGCTTCTCTACAATCTGCCTCCATATCCGATTCACTGCCAGACCTCTTTGCCTCTATTATAATTACCCTGCGGTTATCATCATCTTTTAGCAGAATATCCGGTCTGCCGAGTCCCTTCTCCTTATTAGATTCCACTTCGTAACCCAATCCCACGAATATACCGGTCAGAAAAGCATGATAGTAATCTTCATGATAGTCATTGTAACTTATAGTCTTCCACAAAAGCTCTGATATAACCCTGGATGCTTCTCTTTCATCTTGATTCCATAGCGCATCCATCATTGATTTCTGCATACTGTTATCTATCGTATTTTCAAAAAATGTAACAACTGTATCTTCAAAGATAGAAGCTATCTCCTGATTCGGTATCTTAAGACTTACCGTCTCTTCCTCCTCCCCGGCATCTGCTTTTGTCAGATACCCTGTCATCAGAATCACACTCCAAAGATTGTCCTCAGAGCAATGAAGCGTATCATAGGTCAGCTTATCCGAAATAGTCTGAACAATCGTACCTCCGTTCATAAGAGTTTCGAATTTACTTTTTACCTTAAAATCTCTTCTCTTAACAAAGGTTAGAAGGATCCCATTATGGCTGGTAAATTTCCAATAATTCTTGGGCTTCGCATTTCTTCTTTTCCTTAATGCAGACACATAATTCATTACATCCCATGGACAATATAGTGAACTATTCCCAAATATATACCCGTCATACCACTCTTTTATTACATCTGCCTTATCTGATCTGCCGGCAGCCGACAGAATCTCTGCCACTTCGCAATCCAAAAAGCCAAAATATTCTGAAAAATCTTCATCCAGGACAGAATATGAAACAAAATTATTCGTTCCGGTAAAAATACTCTCTTTTGCTATATGCAGACACCCCGTTATAACTGCAAATTTGAGATATTCATTATCCTTTAAGGCTGTCCCCATTACACCCCTGATCACATCAAGCATGGCAGAATAAAATTCATTCGCCGCGGTATCTTTCTCATTCGCTTTCGCAATCGGAACATCGTATTCGTCAAGAAGAAAGATTACCTGCCTTCCATACACTGCCTGCATCATACGCATAATCGTTTTCAGCGAATTCTTCACATCAGCATAAGTCCCATTCTGTGCCTTTAATCTCAAAAAGATTTCCCGGTCGTCAGCATCAACGGCGCCATGATCCGGCAGATCGGAATACTCCTTACAGATATCCGCTAATCTGACCTTGAGCATATCAAATGCATCATTAAAATTTTCTGCCTCAACATCCTTAAACGAAACAAAAAGTACCGGATACTGATTCATCCACTCACTGCAAAATTCTTTATGTGCAGCAATCTTAAGTCCTTCGAAGATCTCTGCACTGTCTTTTCTTATACTGAAGAAGTTCTCCATCATACTCATCATCAGTGTCTTGCCAAATCTGCGAGGCCTGGTAAACAGTGTTACTTTATTGTCTGTATCATATACAAGCTCATATATAATTTCAGTCTTATCCACGTAATAGTTACCCGAATTGCGCAGGTCAGCAAAATCTGACTTGCCGACACCAACCTTAAAATCCATGTAGGAATCTCCTTTCACCAGTATGTTGATTTCGTTTATTCCCGCGAGCAGCAAGGTCTTTGGCTATTGCTCATACAAAAAACTTATATATTGATAAATTTCCGTAAAATCAATCACGCACTCTCCGTCAAAGATCCCCACCGGAATCTTCGAATCAAACCCATAGACCGTAGGAAACTCTTCATGGGCAAAGTCGTACACAACCACTTTCTTTTTATCCGGATCTATAATCCAGTATTCCGACACTCCTGCCCTGACGTACTTTCCGAGTTTTACTGTCAGATCCTTCTTACGGGTAGCCGGAGACAATATCTCTACAATGAAATCCGGCGCCCCATAGATACATCTCCTGATAATCTTACTACGGTCACAGACTACCAGCACATCAGGCTGCAGCATCGTCTTATTGTCACAATCAAGCTGTACGTCGATAGGAGATACGATCGGAACACAATCTCCCTTTTTCCTTCGGATATAGTCTTTCAGCGGCTGCCAGATCTCTGTCGCCAACATCTGATGTGTTGACGTCGGTGAAGACATATCATAGATCACGCCGTCAATCAATTCTACTCTGCGCTCATCCGGCAACGCATAATAGTCTTCCAGGGTGTACTCTCCCTGCCGCTTTACCTGGTATGCCGTGACAGATTCTCTGAGCATGTTCCATTCCTTTACAAACACCTTCTCAAGCGCCTGCAAGGTGTCATATCTGGGAGAATCGGTCACTCCTGCGAATATCTTCTGTACCGTCCCAAGCGGAACACCGGAAAGTTCTGATACCTTCTCATTCGTATAACCCAATTCCTTTTTCCGCTTTCTCATCTCTGATACCGTCATGGAGTCCTCTCCCCCTTCTTTTAATGTTCTCCATTATTATACCATTCTTATTTCCATTTTTCAACCATATTATTTCCGCTAAAATTTACCCATCTAAAAAAGATGGCTGACAACAACCATCTTTTCTTCGTTCCATGTTATAGCGAAATGATTAGCTTGAGACTAAACAGTAGCTCAATTGTCAACTGACAGAAAAGGGGCTGTATGCTTTTTCCTCATGCCTATGACATTTTCGCCCTCTAAAAGCAGGGTATCCTGCGATTCCAGAATTAGCCTGTCGCCGTCAAACCGAAATGTAATCCTCGCTCCGCTGCTTCCCTTCCTCGGGAAGCCTTGTTTTTCTTTGCAATTGCCTAAAATAATCTCAGATTATGATTAGTCATTCGCCTTGTGCTTCATACTCTTTAATCGGAAGAATATCCCGCATATTTCTTACCAGAGACTCCACTGTTGAAGGAAATATGATTCCGCTCTCCTTAAGCTTCTCCTGATCCATGCTGATGTCTCTGGGCAACGCTCTAAAGGAATCCTCATCCTTTTTAAGCCTCGCCTCATCCCATCCGAGCTCTCTGAACATAACCGATACTGTCTCATATGTATTCCTGTCATTGGGCGAACCGAAATTATAGACGCCGCCCTTAATCTCCATACATCTTTCAAAATTACAGACCACCTCATTCACATCCGTGATTCCCCGCACGTCATTTACAGGATAGCTTAAATTCTCTGCTGTCTGAAGCCGTTGCGCCAGCGTCCGGAAGAAGTCGCCGTGCTCCCCTTCCTTAAGTGTCCTGGTATCATACATCCACGACAGCCTGAGTATCACACATTCTGGATTCAGTCTTAGGCATTCCTCTTCTGCCAGCAGCTTCTCTCTTCCATAGACATTGCGCGGGACGACGTCTTCCTCTTCCTTATGAGGGCCGCGTACCTGGCTCCCGACGTATACCTGGTCAGAGCTGCAGACCAGACACTTCGCACGGATCTTCGCAGAAGCTTCGGCAACGTTCCTGCTTCCGTCAACATTAATCTTCCCCGACTGCTCCGGCTCTCTTTCACACACCCCTACATCGGATATGGCGGCGCTGTGTACAACCATATGCGGCTTGAAATCGCGAAAGACTGCCGCGACCTTCTCTTTGTCGGTAATATCCATGTCTGTATGCGACGGAGCACAGATCTCATATCTGTCTCTGTAATATTCGATAATCCTGCTTCCAAGGAAACCGGAAGCTCCTGTGACTAATAGTCTTTTCATAACTTTACCTCACTACCAAACGCTCCATCCGACCTTCTCCAAATTTCAACTAAATGTCTCTTTCGAACGTATTTAAAATTTCTTAAAAATCCTTATGTAGTTTTTGCTTTCTATATCTTTATTCTCTGTCTAATTCTCTGTCTAATTGACGTTTTACATCTTCCCCCAGATCATCGGCACGATATCCATGGTAATCTATATCTCTTTCATTCTGAAACGCGTAATAATTGCCGTTTTTCTTTCCATATAACCGACCCTTGATCTTTACCGCTTTATTTAACAAATTCTGTGCCTCATCATCATATAAATCCATCCGGCTTCCGGTTTTTCCTTTCCCATAAGGATTTTCTCTGTCGAATTTGTGCTTTTTCGCATTCGGTATATATCTTCGGAGTCCCAATTCATTCCTGTAATAATCTATATGCTCATCTTTAGACAGATTCCGCAGCTTGACTTCTTTCTCTGCAATACATCCTTTTATTACCGGCAATGCAAAGATTGGATTCGACAAGAGACTTACTAAAATATTATCCATTCCCCGGGAACATATTACTGATTCTTTTCCATCTATCACACACACGCTCTCCTCAATTTCTTTGTAAGTTCCTTTATTAGTCAAAATACCAAGCAACAGCGTTCTTTCTTCCCTGCCTTTAAATTCCTGCACCAATTGAATCAATTTATAACCAGGTCCAATCTCCATCTGCGAATCAATCAAACCTGTTTTTATTTCATTAATATTCGTTATCTCATCCTTCTCAATTCGTTTACAGAGATCAAGGAATCTATGCATATTTTCCACTGCAGATTCTATCGTTGCAAATGGATATAGAAATGATACATCATTAATTACTGCTATCATTCACATCACCACCTTATAACAGTTCCAGAAGCGCATTATCCCATTCATCAAAAAAACCCTCCGGCCATTCATCTAACCGGCCATTTTTATCTAATACCGGACACAATATCTTATGTTTATAGGAGTCTTCCTTATCCTTATAGAAAAAGAAAAAACCTGTGTCTTTTGGATCCAACTTCCCTTTTTTTACAGCAACCCGAATCCCGTTCAATACATGGTCGCTATGTGTCTCAAGAATAACCTGTACACCCCCGGCTCCTGCGGCTGCTATTAATTCTCCTAACATTCTCTGTCCCCTTGGATGTATGTGTGCCTCTGGATTTTCAAGCAATATAATATCACCTTTTCTTGCGGATACCAAAGCGACAACTACCGGAAGTACATACGTAATACCGAATCCAACATTCACACTATTGTATGAATTCGTTTTCTCTCTTCCCTCTATATATTCATACTTCAATTCCGCCGTCCTGGAAGACATATTCACACTAACAACCGGTGATACTCCCGGTGATATCATATCCAGCCAGGCTTTTACCTGATCCGTAATCGAAGTTTTATGTTCATCTCCAATCACAAGCAATTTATTATCTACATCCTCACTGCCGTGAAATTGCAAATATTGAATCGCGAATTCTCCATCTTTGCCAAAATATCGTTCAGATAATTCTTTTTCGTTCTCTATACGATATAAAAACTGAGGTTCAATACGATATGCTGATAAATAAAATACTCTACCTATCCATCGTTCAAAGCTGACTTGATCACCATGAAGTTCTGAATTCTTCAAAGGTAATCTGTCCTCCTCCGCCCGATATTCAAATATAAATTTCTCTTCATTATCATCAACCCATATGTCAATACCTATCTCATCTTCTTCTGCTTTTTCAAAAAGAATATCCTGCCCCACGCCAAGATCTACATATTTTCCCTTTAAAAGTAATGAATCATCCGATAAAATATTTTTCTGCGATTGACTTAAAAGTAAAATGCTCTGTATAACCGTCGACTTACCCATACCATTCAATCCGGTCAAAACATTCACCATGGAAAATTTCATTTTAAGCTCTTCAAAACACTTAAAATTCTTTAGAATTAACTTTTTAATCATAAAAACTCCTCTATAAGATCCCGACTCATTTCAATTCGTTTCACAAATGAATATCTATCGCCTGCTTTCAACGCCACAGCAAAATCCTGATCTTCCAATAACTGTCCAAACTGACACAGGAATTCATCCTTATTCATTTCTATACTTTTTAACTGTTTATTGCTTAATTCACCAAAACAGATTGCCCATATCTCAAAAATTGCTTTATTTATCGGCCCGCGTCGAAAATCCCTATTATACTTTCTAAATGCATATTTCCCAAAAATCGATTTGCAGGCCTTCATGACACGTACAAACCGCCTGGTAACCCGGACACAGTCTTTCTCATCAAAAGTATTTGCTTTCTTCAATCCTTTTATAAGGAAACTGTCAATATTTCCTTTATATTCTTTTTCATAATCCAACTCAGTAAATGACAAAAAACGCAATGCATATTCCCGGTCCAGCATCCGCTCCGGCTTTACAGCAAACTGTGTAGCTTCCTTAAACTCCTCCATCTCAGCCATCTCCTTAATCAGATCTGTTCCTCTCCCCGAATAAAGCGCCTGCCGTATCTCCTGATCATTTAACTGAACCCCTCCGGTATTAATCCTCTGGAAAATATTAAAAACTACTTCTTCCGGCGTACCTTTCGTAACTGTATATGCGACAATGGATGATTCTTTGATTCTTCTGATATACTGCCGGGGCAGTTCATCAAATGTCTTTCCATTAAAATCTCTCAGGTACTGCATCCCCTGAAATACATATTTTTCACATGAACCATCTTCTAACTCTACTCCCACCAAATAATTTTGGAAGGCAGTAAGCCGTTGCAGCCCGTCTATTACAACCCACTTATCTTCTCTGGATGCATTAAAATAAAATGCCGGCAAAGGTATCTTCAACATTAATGATTCTATCAAACGGCTTTGTTTCTCTACACTCCACAATCCACCATGCCGTTGAAATGCAGGCATCAGATCATACTCTTCATTCTCTAGCCGTTCCATAATATTAGAAACATTCGTAGGAACCTGAGTGATATTCACGTCAGAAGGAATAAATTTATCCGGTTCATCCAAATCTGTTTTATATCCTTCATCCATATCCAACGGAAGAATCCTGATACCTTCTTTCCGTAACTGATTAAGCACTCTGTTCAACAAATCCTCGTCAATTCCAACCGTCTTATTCTTAATGATATCCTGGACAACAAACAGGCTGATCTCATTATCATTCTTTCTTGCGAAATCTTCGATCTCCTTTATCCGGCTTGATACATTTTGTATACTTTTCATCGCATGTCCCACTTTCCGTTACATCATCGCTTCACATATGACGGAATCCTTCTTGAAAAATTCATCCAGTTTCCCGTAATCCTGCCATTAAAGCCAGTATATCATAGCCCGAAAAAAATAGATAGGTATAAACCTCATATAAATTTATCCGACTCATATCCCCGCTAAGAAACTGTATGCAAATGCTTTAATACAGTTCCTTAGCGTTCGCCCTACACAAATAGTAAAATACAGGAGATTCCGCACCTGATTCACTGTGCAGAATCTCCTGTATATTCCTTATCTGAAACTCACTTTCACTCGCTCTGATATCGCATTATCAATCGTGCTTTCCAGATCTATCTCTTCATTTGTATGACTATATCCTACTCTTCTCCGTACAGCGTTACCAGCTTCTTGAGGTAAGCATATCTTTCCATAGCTTCTTCCTCATTCTTAGCGAAGAGCTTAGCCGCCTTCTCCGGATTAGATCTCTTAAGAGCATTGTAACGAACCTCTCCGTCAAGGAATTCCTGATAATCTCCTGCAGGCTCCTTGCTGTCAAGTGAGAACTTCGCACCCTCTGCAGCCGGATTGAACCGGAAGTTGTTCCAGTATCCGCACTTAACCGCTAATTCTTCCTCTGTCTGAGCTTTGCTCATACCCTTCTTGATACCGTGGTTGATACATGGAGCGTAAGCGATGATAAGTGACGGTCCCGGATAAGCCTCTGCCTCAGCAATAGCCTTAACTGTCTGGTTAAAGTCAGCACCCATAGCGATCTGTGCTACATATACATAACCGTAGCTCATAGCAATGCCTGCCAGGTCTTTCTTCTTAGTCTCTTTTCCGCCTGCCGCGAACTGTGCGGTAGCGCCTGTCTTGGTAGCTTTGGAGGACTGTCCGCCTGTGTTGGAGTAAACCTCTGTATCGAATACCATTACGTTAATATCTTCGCCACTTGCCAGTACATGGTCAACGCCGCCGAATCCGATATCATAAGCCCATCCGTCGCCGCCGAATACCCACTGAGACTTCTTAGCCAGGAAATCTTTATTCTTAACGATATCCTTGCATGTATCACAGTCGATTCCGTCTAATGCTGCAACTAACTTATCTGTAGCGTCTCCGTTGGATACGCCGCAGTTAAAGGTATCCAGATATTCCTTACATGCTGCCTTTACTTCTTCAGAAGCCTTATCAGATCCTGCGATCTCTTCTACCTGAGCTTTTAATCTCTTTCTGATCGCTTTCTGTGCCAACAGCATACCATAGCCGAACTCTGCGTTATCCTCGAACAGAGAGTTAGACCATGCCGGTCCTTTGCCTTCCGGAGTTACAGTGTAAGGCGTAGACGGTGAAGAGTTACCCCAGATAGAGGAACATCCTGTCGCATTGGCAATATACATTCTGTCGCCGAACAACTGTGTGATCAGCTTCGCATATGGTGTCTCCCCGCATCCTGCACAAGCGCCTGAGAACTCAAGCAACGGCTGCTTGAACTGACTTCCCTTTACAGTCTCCGGTTTGAACTTCGCAACAACCTCTGGCTTAACCGGAATCTCTCTTCCGAAGTCAAATAACTGCTGGGAACCGATATTCTCTTCCATATTCTTCATAACGAGAGCCTTCTCGCCCTTCTTGCCCGGACATACATTCGCACAAGAACCGCATCCTGTACAGTCAAGAGCTGATACGGACATAGTAAACTTCATACCCGGCATACCGATCATATCGATTGCTTTCGTTCCTTCCGGAGCTTTGGCAAGCTCGTCCTCTGTAAGAGCGATCGGACGGATAACAGCATGCGGACATACATACGCACAGCGGTTACACTGGATACAATTCTCCGGTACCCATACCGGAATGTCTACTGCGATACCACGCTTCTCGTATGCGGAAGATCCGGATGGCGTGGAACCGTCTACATAATCATTAAACGCAGATACCGGAAGTGAATTACCTTCCTGTGCATTCACCTTGGACTGTACATTCTTAACGAAAGCAACAACGTCGTCTCTTCCGCCCTTAACCTCCGGTGCGAATAAACCTTCATCCTCACAGGACTTCCAGGACTCCGGAACTGCTACTTCTACTACCTGCTTAGCGCCGGCATCGATAGCGTCATAGTTCATCTGAACGATCTTGTCGCCCTTTCTTCCATAAGTAGCCTTAGCAGCCGCTTTCATCAGGTCGATCGCCTCTGCTTCCGGAATGATCGCCGCCAGCTTGAAGAATGCTGACTGCAGTACGGTATTGATACGTCCGCCAAGACCAATCTCCTTACCGATCTTGATACCGTCGATGGTGTAGAACTTGATGTTATGGTCTGCGATATAAGCCTTAACCTGTCCCGGCAGATGCTTCTCAAGACCTTCCATATCCCATGGACAGTTCAGAAGGAAGGTTCCTCCGTCAACCAGTTCCTGAACCATATTATACTTGTCCACATAAGACGGATTGTGGCATGCGACAAAGTTCGCCTGATGAATCAGGTATGTGGACTTAATCGCTTTCTTACCGAAACGCAAGTGAGACATAGTCACACCGCCGGACTTCTTGGAATCATAGTCAAAGTATGCCTGTGCATACATATCCGTGTTATCACCGATAATCTTGATAGAGTTCTTGTTCGCTCCGACCGTACCGTCTGCACCGAGTCCCCAGAACTTACAGTTGATTGTTCCTTCCGGAGTCGTAACCAGAGCCGGACCTGTTGCAAGAGAAAGATTCGTCACATCATCTTCGATACCGATCGTGAATCTTGCCTTCTCGGCATTATTGAATACTGCAACGATCTGCGCAGGCGTCGTATCCTTGGAACCTAATCCGTAACGTCCGCAGTTAACCGGAACCGCATCGAACTTAGAACCCTTCAGCGCGGAAACAACGTCCAGGTATAATGGCTCACCCTGTGCTCCAGGCTCTTTCGTTCTGTCAAGAACGTTGATATATTTTACAGTGTCAGGAATCGCATCGATCAATGCCTGTGCGCAGAATGGTCTGTAGAGGCGAACCTTTACAACACCGACCTTCTCGCCTGCCGCCATCAGATAGTCGATGGTCTCTTCAATCGTATCACAGACAGAACCCATAGCAACGATCACCTTCTCGGCGTCTGCTGCTCCATAGTAGTTAAATAACTTGTAATCTGTACCGATCTTAGCGTTGACCTTGTCCATATACTCCTGAACGATCGCCGGCATAGCATCATAGTATGAGTTGCAGGCCTCTCTTGCCTGGAAGAAGATATCCGGATTCTGAGCGGAACCTCTCTGGCATGGATGATTTGGATTCAGCGCATGGTTTCTGAATGCGTCAATGGCATCCATATCTACTAATTCTTTCAGATCTTCATAATCCCATGTCTCAATCTTCTGGATCTCGTGGGAGGTACGGAATCCATCAAAGAAGTTGATGAACGGAAGCTTACCCTTAAGGGCTGCGCAGTGTGCAACCGGTGTCAGGTCCATAACCTCCTGTACGCTTGACTCGCAGAGCATAGCAGCGCCCGTCTGTCTGCATGCGTATACATCAGAATGATCTCCGAAAATTGACAGTGCATGGCTGGCAAGCGCACGCGCGGATACATGAAATACACCCGGAAGCTGCTCGCCCGCTACTTTATATAAGTTAGGAATCATCAGCAGTAATCCCTGGGATGCCGTAAATGTCGTCGTCAAAGCGCCTGCCGCCAGGGAACCGTGTACTGCTCCTGCCGCTCCTGCCTCTGACTGCATCTCTGTTACCTGAACAGTCTGTCCAAAGATGTTCTTCCTGCCTTCTGTTGCCCATTCATCTACATGCTCCGGCATAACAGATGATGGAGTGATCGGGTAAATAGCCGCAACTTCTGTGTATGCATATGATGCATGAGCCGCCGCCTGATTACCATCCATGGTCTTCATTTTTCTTGCCATTGTCGTTGTTCCTCCTTATAATTATGCAAATTATGTTAATTTGACGTGTGTTTTTATTATAGTCCACACATTGTTAAAAGTCTAGTCATTCTTACCTATATTTTTGTTCCTTTTTCGGTACAAGGCCGCGGATTCCCCGCTTTTTTTCCTCTTGAAAAGCCAGATGAAAAGCACGGCGGCCACGCCGGCAAGAATTGCAGGCAGGATCCACGACAGCGGCCCTAACACCGTCCAGAGACTGTATCTGCGGCGTTCCACTTTCCTGGGACGCGGCGCTTCCTCAATTATCTTTTCCGGTTCTCCCTTAAATATACCGGTATCAATCTTCTCGGCCGCAAGTTCCGCAATAAGCGCCTGCCCTTCCTGATCCGGATGAAGTCCGTCCTCCTGTGTGTGCTCGCAGATCTCAGAATCAAACAAATCGATCACCCGGTAATCATACTCTTCTGCATGTTCATACATAATCTGGTTCATATTCAGGATAATATCCTCTACGATACCATTCATAGACTCCGGCAGTTCAAACCGGCTCACCGGATTGTATATATTTGTGACAATCATCTGCGCCGTATCTTTTCGATGCTCCGCGATCGTTTCCATTGCCATGATCCACTGTTCCTCGAACATCGTATAATCCCAGTTATTCAGCACATCAAGTATCTTGACGATCAGAAGCGGATTGCCGCCCACGCCTTCCTGCAGCGCGTCAAATGCATCGTAGACGCTTAAGAACTTCCGGTCTGTTCCCAACACTTCCTGCGCCGCCCTCCTGAATTCCTGCATCAGATCATTGGCCCCGATGGTCAATGTAATGATATCTGCCCTGTCAAGCGCTGCAAGCGCCTCTTCTGTACCCAGAATCTCAGAATTCAGCCTCTCAGAATCTCTCCCGTTCTTCGCAAAATTCTCACATTCCGCCGGGATTCCGGTTTCTGCGGACACGTCGTCTGCAAGCAACTGTGTATAGCTTCTCAGATCCTCTTCTCCCCGCCCCGCGTATCCTTTGGCGATACTGTCTCCAAACGCGGCAAAGTAGATCCTGTCTCCTTCCCACTTCGGCTTTTCCTCTCCGTTCTCTTTCAATTCTCCGGAATCCGCCGTATCCGCCTGCTCTTCAGCCCCGCACAAAACTGTCCCTGCTCCGTCCAGAAACAAAGTTACATAAATCAATAAAATGAGCATCCATGCCAGGAATCTTCCTGACCTGCTCCTGCTAAATCCCCCAAATTTCATAAACACCTTTCTGATTCCATATCACATCAAATAAACTATATCTTCCGCAGGCTTCTCTGCCGGTTCCATATCAATCAGATAGAGCACCGGCTGTTCATTTCCAAAGGATACCGCCTGCTCATATTCGAATCTGGCACGTACCTTGAACCACGCGCCCTTCTTGAATTCCACAATCTGCTCAGACTTACAGGGATAACCATAGAATTTCAAATCATCGGCGCAGCAGGTCATGATCTTACGTACCGGGACGAACATATTCTCCTTCATCCCCTTAGGACGAAACGCCTGTGCCACAAATTCCACCTCTTTGTGAAGATAGAGTTCCGGGTGATCGTATGCATCCACATACCATATCCCAAAATCTGCCGAGTCTATCCGGATCTTATCCCCCCTGACATCATAAGGCAGATCTTCCTCGGACGGCTGTATGATTCTGCCGTCCGTTCCTTCAAAGATCAACTGAGCCATAGGATTCTGTACCTTCAGCGCCCTGCGGAATCCCGAGCGGTCCGTCCCTTCCGGGCAGCGGTTCACTACGATCAGTTCTGATTCCGTAAGCTGCTCAATCAGTATATTTCTCATGTTCTTAAGGTACATATCCAGTGTCATTCCGTTTACCGTGGAATAGACTCCCTGCAGCTCCCAGCTTCTCGGATACTTAATGGACAGCAGGTCTTCTAACTTCCACATCCCGTTGTATTCGATCACCACCTGCGCCGGATGATAATTCTTCTCACAGTTCTTGAAAAAAGCCGGATTCAGTTGACCGAATTCATCAACCTTCAACATGATCATCTCTCTGGAATCCAGATATTCCTGCGAATATTCTTCCTCACCTTCTTCACACAGAATCAGCAGGGTCAGACCAGGCGCGATCCATTCCTGTTCCATCAGCGTGTCTTTCACAAGGGTCGTCTTGCCGCTGTCAAGGAAACCTGTACATATGAATACGGGCGTCTTCATGCAATCACCTTCATTCCTAAATTATTAAACCTAAATTATTAAATCCAGAGATTCTTTCCCTATATATGAAATAATCTCATCAATTCTTCTTCCTTCAGATCCGTACCTATCACACAAACACGTCCAGTATAGTCTGCCTGTCCTTCGCGGACTTCATATTCTTCCGGGACAAGATCAAACTGTTTCCATGTGCCGTCGTCCATCGGAATGATTCCTTTTGAACGCAGAATTGTGCCGTATCCTTCTGTCTCGGATAATGCTTTCAGCAGGAAATCCAATTCCTCATCCGTATATTTGTGAGCCGTCTCTTTGCCCCAACTCATGAATATCTCATCTGCGTGATGATGACCGTGATGACCATGGCCGCAGCAATCTTCTCCATGGTCATGGTGATGATGACCATGATGCTCATGGCCGCAGCAATCCTCTTCATGGTCATGGTCATGGTGATGGTCATGATGATGATGCAGAAGTTCCTCTATCTCGGCTCCATGCTCCAATGCACGGCATATAGCTTCCTTCCCCAGTCTCTCCCATGGCGTGGTAATAATCGCGGCATCTCCATTCTCATCCCGGAGCATGCGGACACATTCCTCTACCTTCTCATTCGTCATCATCTGTGTTCTGCTGACCACAATCGTGGAAGCGTGCTTTACCTGATCCGCGAAGAACTCTCCGAAGTTCTTAAGATATAGCTTCGCGTTCTTGCCGTCAACCACAGTAATCTTTCCGCCTATCTCAATCTCAGCATTCTTCTTTACTTTCTCGATCGCTTTTACAATATCCGAGAGCTTACCCACACCCGACGGTTCGATCAGGACGCGGTCAGGTCTGTAGTCCTCCAACACCTTTTGAAGCGCTTTACTGAAATCTCCGACCAATGTACAGCAGATACATCCTGAATTCATCTCTGTGATCTCAATCCCGGCATCCTTCAGGAATCCGCCGTCGATGCCGATCTCACCAAATTCGTTTTCGATTAGTACCAGTTTCTCACCCGTAAATACCTGTTCGATCAACTGCTTTATGAACGTCGTCTTCCCGGCTCCCAAAAATCCCGATATAATGTCTACCTTTGTCATCTCCGATATCCCTCTTTTCTAATTGCAGAATCCTCTTCATTAAAATATCCATATCTGCAAATATGATTCATTTCACTAAATATATTAACTTCTTTGACCAAACATTTCAAGTACTGCAGTTCACGAACCGGCATCCGGTTAACAAAAAGAACCGGCGCCAGAAGACTTGGCGCCGGTTCTTTTAATAATCCGAATGCCCCGCTGCAAGCAGCGAGGCATCAAATTCAAAAAATTATAACTGCGGACCTGCCGGAACCAAAGCCTTTCCAGCCTCATTTCCTTCGTATTTCGCAAAGTTCTTAACAAATCTCTGTGCAAGATCCTTAGCCTTCGTCTCCCACTCAGCCGCGTCAGCATAGGTGTTGCGCGGATCCAGAATGTTGGTGTCTACGCCTGGAAGCTCCGTCGGAACGTCAAAGTTAAAGTACGGAATCTTCTTGGTATCTGCCTTCAGGATATCTCCGCTTAAGATCGCATCGATGATACCACGGGTATCGCGGATAGAGATACGCTTTCCGGTTCCGTTCCATCCTGTGTTAACCAGATATGCCTTAGCGCCGCTCTTTTCCATTCTCTTAACAAGTTCTTCTGCATACTTCGTAGGATGCAGTTCCAGGAAAGCCTGTCCGAAACATGCGGAGAAAGTCGGAGTAGGCTCTGTGATTCCACGCTCTGTTCCTGCAAGCTTAGCCGTAAATCCTGACAGGAAGTAGTACTGTGTCTGCTCAGGAGTAAGAATCGATACCGGAGGAAGTACACCAAACGCGTCTGCGGACAGGAAGATAACTTCCTTAGCTGCAGGAGCCGCAGAAACCGGACGTACGATCTTCTCAATGTGATTGATCGGATAAGATACACGGGTATTTTCCGTTACGCTCTTATCGTTAAAGTCGATCTTGCCGTCTGCGTCCAGAGTAACATTCTCAAGAAGAGCATTTCTCTTGATCGCATTGTAGATATCCGGCTCAGACTCTTTATCAAGATTGATAACCTTCGCATAGCATCCGCCTTCGAAGTTGAAGATACCTTCGTCATCCCAGCCATGCTCGTCGTCGCCGATCAGAAGTCTCTTAGGATCTGTAGAAAGCGTCGTCTTACCTGTTCCGGAAAGGCCAAAGAAGATCGCGGTATTCTCGCCGTTCATATCCGTGTTGGCAGAGCAGTGCATGGACGCAATACCCTTAAGCGGCAGATAGTAGTTCATCATAGAGAACATACCTTTCTTCATCTCTCCGCCGTACCATGTATTGACAATAACCTGCTCGCGGCTTGTAATATTGAACATGGCAGCCGTCTCTGAATTCAGTCCCAGTTCTTTATAATTCTCTACTTTCGCCTTGGATGCATTGTAAACAACAAAATCCGGCTCGAATTTCTCAAGCTCTTCTTCCGTAGGCATGATAAACATATTCTTAATAAAATGTGCCTGCCATGCTACTTCCATAATGAAACGGATTGACATACGTGTATCTTCGTTCGCGCCGCAGAAAGCGTCTACAACAAACAGTCTCTTATTAGAAAGTTCCTTCAGGGCAATATCCTTTACTACCTTCCAGGTCTCTTCGGAAGCCGGATGATTATCATTCTTGTACTCATCGGAGGTCCACCACACGGTGTCCTTAGAATTCTCATCCATTACGATGAATTTGTCTTTCGGCGAACGTCCGGTGTAGATACCAGTCATGACATTCACAGCGCCGAGCTCGCTGACCTGACCCTTTTCAAAACCTTCCAGTTCTGGTTTTGTCTCTTCTTCAAACAACATCTCATAAGAAGGATTGTGTACGATTTCAGTGGTGCCATTGATGCCATACTTACTCAAATTAATCTCTGCCATCTTTCATAATCTCCTTTTTTAATAATGTACTGGAAGCCGATGTCTCGATTCCCTCTGAAATATAGTATACATAATAAATAAATAAAATCAATAAAAAACATCCAAATTTTTTAAAAAAGATAATTTTTTAACAATCTCATGGTTAATTCCCTTTCTCTATACCTGAAACAAATACGTAAAAAAGGTTATCGAAACAAATTTTCCGATAACCCTTTCCTACATAATTTTCAGGATATATTTACAAATCCTGCTTATTCCAGACTACAGCAAACCGCCGACTGCCAGAAACAGCGGTGCAAACACCAATGACACGATGGTCATGAGCTTGATCAGTATGTTGATCGACGGTCCTGACGTATCTTTGAACGGATCCCCCACCGTATCGCCTACGACAGCCGCCTTATGAGCCTCGCTGCCCTTGCCGCCGTGCGTTCCGTCTTCAATATATTTTTTTGCATTATCCCATGCGCCGCCTGAGTTAGACATGAAGATCGCCATCATAACTCCCGTTACCAACGCGCCAGCCAGCAGGCCGCCTAAAGATGAAGGACCAAGCAGCAATCCTACTGCCAGAGGCGATAAGACTGCCATAATACCAGGCACCAGCATCTCTTTCAATGCCGCTGTCGTCGAGATCGCCACGCACGACTTATAATCCGGCTTCTCCGTTCCTTTCATGATCCCCGGTTTCTCACGGAACTGCCGCCTTACTTCTTCTATCATCTTATATGCCGCTTTCGACACGGACTGCATCGTCATAGCCGAGAACAAAAACGGCAGCATACCGCCGATAAATAAGCCGATAATTACACGGCTGTCAAGCAGATCTATGTTCTTAAGCTTAACTGCTTCCGCATAAGAGACGAACAATGCCAGAGCCGTCAACGCTGCGGAGCCTATGGCAAATCCTTTCCCCATCGCCGCCGTCGTATTACCTACCGCATCCAGCTTATCCGTAATCTTACGGACGCCGGAATCTAATCCTGACATCTCCGCTATTCCTCCTGCATTATCTGCAATCGGGCCATAAGCATCTACCGCTACCGTGATCGCCGTCGTGGAAAGCATGCCTACCGCCGCCAATGCGATTCCATAGAGTCCGCAGAACTGATATGCCACAAAAATTCCCACACAAATCAGAAGAATCGGGATCCCGGTAGACTTCATACCCACCGCAAGACCGCTGATGATCGTAGTCGCCGGACCAGTTTCCGACTGTTCTGCAATCTCCTTGACCGACTTATAATCTCCGGATGTATAGACCTCTGTGATAATACCGATCAGCAGTCCGACGATCAGCCCTGCTATGATCGCGATCGCCGCGTTCATATTACCAAAAAGATACTGACTGAGTACAAACGCCGCGACCAATACCAGCGCGCTTGCCACATAAGAACCCATCTTAAGCGCCTTATGCGGATTCGCGTTCTCGTCGCCCTTTACAAAGAAAGTTCCAAGGATGGATGCGATCAGTCCAAGTCCGGCGATCATAAGCGGATAGACAGCCCCCTCTATCTTATAATATACAATTCCAAGCGTCAAAGCCGAGATCAGAGCGCCGACATATGACTCAAACAGATCCGCCCCCATTCCGGCCACATCGCCCACGTTATCGCCTACATTATCCGCGATAACAGCCGGATTTCTCGGATCATCCTCCGGAATCCCCGCCTCAACCTTTCCTACCAGATCCGCGCCGACATCTGCCGCTTTCGTATAGATACCCCCTCCTACACGGGCAAACAGAGCAATCGAAGATGCTCCAAGACTGAATCCTGATAGAACGTCCACATTTCCGGTGATCAGGTAGATCGTGCTCACACCCAGGACTCCAAGGCCGGCTACGCACATCCCCATAACTGCTCCGCCTGAAAATGCGATAGACAGAGCTTTATTCATACCATTTTCCTTCGCTGCGTTCGCAGTCCTTACATTCGCTTTCGTCGCAACAGTCATACCAAAGTAACCTGCCAGCGTAGAAAATACCGCCCCCACTACGAAACAGACTGCCGTCACCCAGTTGCCGATTCCAAATCCGATCAGCAGGAATAAAATCAGCACAAAAAATACCAATATTTTATACTCTGCCGTAAGGAATGCCTGGGCCCCCTCGCTGATCGACGACGCGATCTCCCGCATTCTTTCGGTTCCTGCACTCTGCTTATTCACTCTTGCCGCCAGAACGCCTGCAAAGATGAGTGCGATAATCCCCAACACAGGAACCACATTCAAAAACATTTCCATACCATATCCTCCTGTAAAAAACTTGTTAACAATATATTATCACAAAAAATTTTATTGTATATAGTTTTTTTCAGATTTTTTACTCTTTTTTAGCACGTTTTAAGCATATTTTTTGATACTCTATTAAATTTATCATTTTTTCTTAAAATATATTCTTTTATCAATATAAGCACGCTTATAAATTGTTTTGTATCGTTAATTTTATCACAAAAAAAGAAGCCAACCTATCTTGACTTCTCTTCTGCAAGCAGCGAAGCTCCTAACGCGCCCGCATATCTTCCCCCCTCGGTGGATTCTACCTCCCGCCCGACTTTATCTGATAATATCTTTGTAAAATATCTGCTGCCGCTTAAGCCTCCTGTCAGAATGACCCGTCCGGACAAAACCTTTTTCTGACTCAACTGCGCAACTTTTGCCGCAACAGAGTCCACGACTCCCGCCGCAATATCCTCACGCTTTCTGCCTTCCCCGATATAGTTAATCACCTCGGACTCTGCGAATACCGTACACAGTGAACTAATCGGGAGAACAGTCCCTGCGTCCGCCATATCGAACAATTCCTGCAAAGTGACTCCCAGCCGGTTCGCCATAATTTCAAGAAACTTACCTGTCCCGGCAGAACATTTATCATTCATGAGAAAATCCTGCACCATACCGTCTTCTACCAGGATCACCTTCGTATCCTGTCCTCCCACGTCTATGATAGAGCAATTCTCTCCCGCCATCTCTCTTCCACCCCGCGCATGGCAGGTAATCTCCGTGATCACATAGTCCGCGAAATCCACCGCCACCCGGCCATATCCGGTCGCCACTACTTTCGTATCCTCTGCCAGGACGTCGACGCCGTCTTCCAGCAGCCTTTCTTTAATTATCTGAGTCGTCTCTTTGCTGCTCCAGCCTGTCGGAAGGACGAACTCAATCTCCTTCTTTCCCCTTGCCACTACCTTGGACGCCGTTGAACCAATATCAATTCCTACATAATCCATATCACTCTACTCCACTTAACAATATCTGTCCCTTCTCGGATTCACATCCTTCTCAATATTTAGCAATATCTGTCCCTTCTCGGATTCACATCCTTCTCAATCTCTGCGATCTTCAGGATATCTATCCCCTGCTCCTTCACACAGACCTCAACCTTACTGACATCTTCCTCCTGTATCAACAGGGAGACTCCGCAGCATGTGCTTGCCGCTCTCGGGGTAGGGGCGATTGTCGCCCTTACCCCGATCTTCTTCAATTCTCTGTGCAGCCGCATCGCATTATCATGATTGGGGAACAGCACATAATGCTGTATCTCCGGCACTTCCTCACATCCTTTGTATCTGATACATCACTGCGTTACTTAAATATCTTTAATTATTCAGCATCTCGATAAATGCGCTGACTCTTGTACGAAGCTGCTGTGCGTCGCTGTCCGTATAATCGGTCTCGATTCCAAGTACCGGAATTCCTGCCTCCTTAAGGGCTCTCTCCACCAGATAACCTTCCGTATCATACAGGTTGCAGAACTTCAGGTTCACATCAATGATTCCGTCAACCTTATATTCCTTCGCAAGACGCAGGATATCATCGATCCTTCCGGTATTCGGAGTGAAGCATGCACAATTGATATTCATATATCTTTCCGCCAGAGCCTGAATCTGATCCGGTACTTCCGTCTTCGTCTCATCCACCAGGTTCTCGAAATAACGCGTGCCTGTACACATCTCTTCACAGACAACCGCTCCGCCGCTAGTCTCAACGATGTTATGAAGCTTCCAGTTCGGTATCGCAAGCGGCGTACCGGTAAGCAGGATACGTTTGGTTCCTGCAGGCACCACACTGACTTGATCCTTCACACGCTGGTCAAGTTCGTCACACAACGCATTTGTCATCTTGGTAAATCTTCCCGGATCGTCATAGAAAGCGATCTGTGAGATCACCAAAGCGTCGCATCCGCTGATCGGAAGATTCTCATTCTTACGAAGATCATACAATCTCTTCAGGGCTTTCCGTTTTTCATTGATCAATTTGATACTCTCAGCCAACTTCTCTGCAGTAATCTCATTTCCCGTAAATTCCTCTACAACCTTCTTGAACGCCTCGATCTCCTCTGCCCACGCCTTGATATCCTTCGCACGCTTCATCTGCGGCAGATTCATGATATGTACCGCCACATCCTCGCCCAAGATCTCCCATGCTTTCTTCTTACCGTCGCAGGTGGTCTCTCCCACATACATATCGGCAATGCGGAAGAAAGGACAGGTACGGTCCAGCCTTGCGCCCACGGAAGCCTTGATCAACGGACAGGTATTCGTCGGAAGTACCTTCTCACCGCCCGGAACCCAGAACTGGGAGCCGCCGCATAAGCCTGTCGCAATCGCATCCGCCGCGAACACAATCTCATCCGGTACATAGACACAGAATGTTCCGAATACCTTGCCGCCCTTCTTCTGATGTTCAATCAATTCTGCCGGACGGATACCGTGGATATCCGCTACTACCATATTATAATAGTCCATGCCCTCCGGACGGTTCTTCTGCGACAGAAATACATCCCCAAATGCCTGCGGGAGCACCGCACACAGTTGGTCATGCGTCTCAAGATCCATCCCCAATTCTTCCCACATCTTGCGATAATCAGCCATAATTATATCCTCCTTATATCTTTTGTTATCGCCTGGAAACTGTCTGAAAATATCATTACAATTCCCAATATTTCATCTAAAACAACCGTAACACTTTTATTCTTTTCAGGCAACTGATTCTCCTTCAAATATTCATCGTTTTTTCTGATAATTTATGGCTTCTTATTGCTATTATCTATAACCCAGGCAAAATACAGACGTCACGGATATCAAGCGCTGATTCCCCGCCTGCATTCCTGTTCTCATTCATTACTGCTTATTTACAACCTGTCTGCTATGCAGAAAGTATGGCCCGGACCCCTTCCACACACCGGTCGATCTCTTCCTTCGTATTCTTTGCACTGAATGCAAAACGAACCGTACCACGCGGCCATGTATGCAAAGTCTGATGCGCCAGCGGCGCGCAATGAAGACCGACCCTCGTCATGACGCCATACTGCCGTTCCAATTCAAAAGCCGCCATTGCATTATCGGTTTTCAGAAAATCCAGGGAAACCACCGCCACCCGATCTTCCAGCCCTTTTTTACCCACAATACGGATATCCGGAAGCTCCGACACCCGTTCCAGGAAATATCGTGTCAATTCCATCTTCCTTCCGTGAATTGATTCAAGTCCTGTCTCTTCTATGTAAGTTAAGGCAGCATGAAGACCGATGATTCCAGGAAGGTTCAACGTCCCGCTCTCATACTTGTCCGGAAGCGTCTCCGGCATATCATAGGAATCCGACTGGCTTCCAGTCCCGCCCGCAATAAATGGCTTCATGCATTCATCCAATTCTTTAGAAATCAGAAATCCTCCGATTCCCTGAGGTCCGAGGAGACCTTTATGCCCGGTAAACGCAAGAAAATCAATCCCGCACTCCTTCATATCAACCGGAATCGTCCCCGCGCTCTGCGCCGTATCTACGGCAAAGAACAGATGACGCCTCTTACAGATCTCCCCTATCTCCCGAATCGGAATGACCGTTCCGCAGACATTAGAAGCATGAAGCATAATAATCGCCCTGGTATTACTTCGGATCTCTTCTTCCACAGACTCCGGCTTAAGGCTTCCGTCTACCTCTGTCCTCACTACATCATACGTCACACCATTAGCTTCCATCTGCTTCAACGGACGCATGACGCCGTTATGCTCCATCCCCGATATCAGCACATGATCCCCAGACCGTAGGAATCCTTTGATAAAATAGTTCAAAGAATATGTGATTCCCGGAGTAAAGATCACACTTCTGGAATCCTCCGCGTGAAACAGATCCGCCAACTGGTCGCGGGTATCCAACACAATCCCCTCTACCTCATATGCCCCTTCATAGTTCCCTCTGTTAATATTAAAAGCGCCGTTTGCCAGCAGTTCGGCCATTGCCTCTGCGACATTCGGCGCTTTCGGCCAGGATGTACTCCCGTTATCAAAATAAATCTTGCTTCCGTCTTCCATTTCTCATTCCACCTTACTTTTTTCGATATCCAATAAACGTATCAGTATACTTTCCCGTACATAAATCCATTATAATATTTTTTATTCATACTCGCAAAGTTCTGTTTAACAGAGCGTGTTATTTCCTAATTCCATCTCGTTTCAAGAACTTTTAATCGGGTCACGCATTATATACCTCCCAGGCAGAGCAAAAAATATGCCTCAAGCACATGGAATCATCATAATCTTAAACTAACTCTTGAACTAAGTATATTGCTTAGTCCAAGACGAAAACCTTCTGTTTTCAACGTTTCAGCATTTTCTTGGACTAAATCTTAGACTAAAACATCATTTCTTGAACTAATTTAGTCCAAGATTTATTTTTTCAAATACCATCTCGCACTATGTCCAGTTCCATCAACATCAGCAGTACCTTCTCGTTTCATAGTTTGAAGAATATTAGATACCTTCTTTGACTGCTGCTTATCATCCAAAACAGCTGGCAATGCACCAGCCAATATCTGCTTTAATTCATTAACACTTGCTCTTTCCATTGTTTCTAATGCATTAATAATAATTTGCTTGTAAACATCGTTGCTTAATCCTTTATTTCTGACATAATCTGTCTGTTGCCCTACAATATTAGCAACTTCATATGAAACATAAATATGAGGATATCTGCCCTCTACCAAATTTTGTTTCTTTAACTGTAAATAGTTTTCCTTAGAAATAGTCTCCTTCTTCTGCACCTTATCAAGTAAAAACACTGTTGGCAAGTCCAAATCGCCATTCGCATGCAAAAGCTGCGTATAATTCTTATCCAAAATTTGTCCGTATAATGTTACCTTTACTCTATTAGGATTTTCTAAATCAAAGGTTGGTAATGGAAAGCACCTTTCTCTTTGCACCTGATACATCATAGGAATCCCCATGGAGTTTGTATCAATCATATATAAATTCACCATTGCTCTGCACAGAAATGTATTTCTATAATATGGCGGCTTATATCCCTCCTCTAAAGCTTGCTCTATGGTCTCCGGGATAAAATAACCTTCATTAATAAACACAAGACGATCCTCAAATTCTTCTACATTAATCTTGCCACGCAACTGATAATTTGAATGAGCAATACAATTGTTGATAATCTCCTTAACTACATCCTGATCATATTGATATGTCTCGTCCGGAAAAAGCGTCTGCTGTGCTGCCATATATCTATACTTTTCATTACGAATTTTTGCGTAGGTTTTATCAACAGCCAATAAAAGCGGCATATCAAAATGCTCACACGCCTTTGCCACACCATTTCCGTTATATAAAGTCCATGTAATTCTCGGAATGAACCCATCAAACAAATATGATGACTCCGCTTTTCCCAAAAGTATCAATGCAGAATTTGTAATCCGTCCTTTTATCAGTATCCCAGCCTTGTTAAGAATCTCAATGTCACTCATTTTCTCAAGTAGATCCGTCGATTTTTTAGCAGCCTTATGTTTCTTTAAAAAAACTCTCTCGCCATTGCCACAGCTTCAGAATCCAAATCATCAAAGCTTGCATTTTCTACATTTTCTTGAGACCAATCTGCACCAACCTGTCTCCTAATTAAATCCATTATTTGCATATTTTTTCAAAACTCCAATTACTTCAATAACATAAATAATCAAACTCAATCCCCACCAGCGTCAATCCTTGGGGCGGTGCCGTCACTCCCGCTTCCGTTCTCTCCTTCGCCTCTAATATCTCCTTTACCTTCTCCGGCGTATAGAAACCACGCCCCACGCGGATCAATGTTCCTGCGATAATCCGCACCATATTATATAAGAATCCGTTTCCTGTCACCCGAATCACGATATCCCTGCCGGATACAGAAGTCCCGCCGGACTCTTCAATCTCTATCCCTTCTATCCTGCGGACCGTATCCTCCACATTCGTACGGATATTGCAGAAACTGACAAAATCATGTTCCCCCGTCAGATAAGCCGCTCCCTGCCTCATCTTCTCCACATCCATCGGAAATGACACGAAAGCGCTGTATCTGCGCTTGAGCGGATTCAAAACCCTGGCATTATAGATATGGTATTCATACGTCTTCCTCACCTGCTTCTGATAGCGGGGATGCCAGTTTCCAGGCACTTCCTCCGACCTGACAATCACGATATCCTCCGGCAGTTTCTGATTCAGCGCATATGCCATCCTCTCAGGCGGAATCGGCGACTCCGTATCGAACACAGCCACATTTCCCAGGGCGTGAACGCCTGAATCCGTGCGGCTCGCCCCGATAATATGAATATCCTCCCCGGTCAGCTTCTTTAATCTCCCATTCAGAACCTCTTCGATGGTAATGCCGTTGGGCTGAATCTGCCATCCGCAGTAATTCGTTCCGTCATAGGCAACCGTCAATCTAATCCGCCTCATCATCTATCCTCCCTTTAGGGACTGCAAAGCAACAACTTAACACTCTTATTTCTTTACAGTTCCTTAAAAGATCCACACATGCAAGGGCAGCATCCTTCCGACCGCCACCACAAAAACCACATATGCAATCATGACAATATACGCTGCGTAGTCCCTGCACTTATAACGCAGCGGCTTCATCTTCGTCCGCCCTTCTCCCCCCCTGTAACATCTGGCTTCCATTGCCATCGCCAGATCATTCGCACGGCGGAACGCAGACACGAACAGAGGCACGAGAAGCGGAATCATGCTCTTCGCCCTCTGTATGATATTGCCGCTCTCAAAATCCGCGCCTCTTGCGATCTGCGCCTTCATGATCTTGTCCGTCTCCTCCAGAAGAATCGGGATAAAACGAAGGGCAATAGACATCATCATCGCCACTTCGTGCACCGGCACATGTATCTTATTCAAAGGATGCAGAAGCGCTTCTATCCCATCTGTCAGTTCATTCGGCGTCGTCGTAAACGTCATAAGCGATGATCCGATAATCAGATAGATAAGCCGAACCGCCATATAGACAGCCGTTACCAGACCGCCCTCTGTGACGGTAAAAATCCACGCATGAAACAGAACCTCTCCGTTCCTTGTCAGAAACAAATTAAATAACACCGTAATCATCAACAACATAACGATGGGCTTAAGCCCTCTTACAATAAAAGAAAACGGTACCCGTGATATCCGTATCACCGCTGCCAGAAACAATGTCGCGATCAGGTATCCCGATATACTTCTGAACATAAATAATGAAACCAGATACAAAAGCGTACACACGAGTTTCACCCTTGGGTCGAGTCTGTGGATCATACTTTTCGCCGGATAATATTGTCCTATGGTTATATCACGTATCATTTTTTCTTCTCCAAATCTATCTTCACTCTATCCTGAATGACAGCTTATTTGCCGGCCGCCTGTTTCCCTGCCGCCCGATCTCAGAATCATCTTCCGGATAGCCCTGTTGGGCTACATCTAGGTTAGCAGACGTGTAGATGGCGCGGATAGCGCGTGCTGATTACTCAAGAATTAGTGCAATGATGTACTAGCGTACGCATGATCTCATCGGCCGCTTCTGCCACCGTAGTTACATCCGTTCTGACAGACATCCCTCTTTTCACAAGGTCATGCATAATATAAGTAACCTGCGGAGCGGCAAGCCCTACTTCCTCCAGCTCCCGATAATGTTCAAACACCTTCTTCGGTTCGTCGTTATACATGACCGCCCCTTTGTTCATCACGATCAGACGGTCTGCATACCTTGCAATATCCTCCATACTGTGAGATACCAAGATGACTGTCATATCACTCTTTTCGTGAAGATACGCAATCTGATCCAGGATATCGTCCCTTCCTTTAGGGTCCAGGCCCGCCGTAGGTTCATCCAGCACCAGAACCTTCGGGCGCATCGCCAGGACGCCCGCGATCGCAGTCCTGCGCTTCTGTCCGCCGGAGAGCTCAAAGGGCGAACTCTGGTAATATTTTTCCTTAAGACCTACCAGGCGCAGCGCTTCCAACGCCCGTTCCCTGCACTCTTCCGGGGAAAGTCCCTGATTCTTCGGGCCGAAACACACGTCCGTCAGGGCATCAATCTCGAACAGTTGATGCTCCGGATACTGAAACACCAGACCGACTTCGTTCCTCAGCTTACGCATGTCATACCCTTCCCGGTAAATATTCTCGCCGTTATAATACAGTTCTCCGCTGGAAGCACGGAGCAACCCGTTCAAATGCTGGATCAGCGTAGATTTCCCGGAGCCTGTATGTCCGATAATTCCCACAAATTCCCCGTGCGGAATTTCCAGGCAGACGTCATTCAGCGCTTTCTTCTCATAAGCCGTCCCCTGACTGTATATATAGTTCAAATGTTCTAGTTTTATTGACATAGCGCATTCACCAACTCTTCTTTTTTCAATATCCCCTCAGGAATCTTAAGCCCGCGTTTCCGAAGTTCATCCGCCAGAAGCGTCACCTGGGGAACGTCCAGACGATAAGATTTTAGTTCGTCTACCCTTGAAAATACCTCTCTGGGAGTTCCCTCCATCACCACACGCCCATGATCCATCACATATATCTTATCGGCGTCCACGACTTCTTCCATATAATGTGTAATCAGGATCACTGTCACCTTCTTCTGCTCTCTTAGCTTCTGAACCGTCTTCAGCACCTCTTTACGTCCTACCGGGTCAAGCATCGCCGTCGGCTCGTCCAACACGATACACTTCGGTTCCATCGCCACAACGCCCGCGATCGCCACCCGCTGCTTCTGCCCGCCGGATAATTTATTCGGTGAATGATGGCGGTACTCTATCATTCCCACTGCTTTCAGGCTGTCTTCAACCCGCCTCCAGATCTCCTCCGTGGGAACTCCTAAGTTCTCCGGACCGAATCCCACATCCTCTTCCACCACTGTTCCGATGATCTGATTATCCGGATTCTGGAATACCATCCCTGCAGACTGACGCACATTCCATAGTTCATCCGGGTCGCCGGTGTTCCGTCCGTTCACCCACATCGTCCCCTCCGTCGGCACAAGAATCGCATTGATATGCTTGGCAAACGTAGACTTCCCGGAACCGTTATGTCCCAGAATCGCAATAAACTGACCTTCCTTCACGTCAATATCCACCTGATCAATGGCACGCGACGAACCGATTACATTGCCCTCTTCATCCCGTTTCTCATATTCGAATACCAACTTCTCGGTCTGAACCATGTCCATAAGGATGCCTCCTGTCTCTGAATTTACTTTCCTTATTGTACGTTATCTGGATATGTTTTGCAAGATTCAGTTTTTTATGTACTGCTGTTTGTCGGCAAAAGCAGTCTGTCTAATCTAGTATAGAATACTGCAGATACTCGTATAATAATCTTGTCCCTTCCATAATCTCCGGAGGAAGCAGCGCCCGCGCCACCATCTTCGGTTCCGCATCCGCGTCCACCTCATCCTCCCTTCTTAGCATCGCGTAATCACCGTCTATCCGTTCTACGATATAAGTATATGTAAGCATATGATTTCCCTCCTTGATTTTTAATATTGCACAAAAAGTTCAAAACGGCCCTTCCCTCTGTGCTTTTTATTACACACTCTAGTGTGCTGACCGCATTATATCTGGCGAAACTCCGCAGGATATTCGTTCATCTGCAAGGCGGATTTTCGACGGCGCAGCGGTGGCTACGGCTAGAAAATCCAACGCGGCAGATGGGTGAATAGACAAGGAGGTTTGGCTGAATATAATGCGGTCAGTGCACTAAGCCTCATGCCCCTGCCGGTTAATAATGATAATCCCGATACTTACACAGACAAGCGCCGCCAGATTCTTCACAGACGCCATCTGCTCTCCAAGAAAGACTGCCGATAACGCCACTCCGAAGATCGGAATACTGAATCCGAAGATCGCCACATTTCCCACAGAATTATACTTCAACAGTTCCGCCCAGATACTAAAAGCCACGGTTGACAATAACGACATATAGAGTAACAACAGTGTTGACTGCATGTTAAATCCCTGCACTTTCCCGCCGGTTATGGCGCCGATCGCAATGAGAACCGCGCCGCCGAACAATAATTGATATGCCGTAATCGTCACAGGCTCCTCCCTGTCAGATATCATCTTAAGGGTCACGCTGCTCATCCCGTAGGAAAACGCACACACAAGAACCATTCCCTCTCCCAGCCAGGAAAAGCCGCTGCTCCATGCTCCCGGCTCCAGATTAATGATTATGATTCCCGCAAAACCCACAAGGCACCCTATAACCTTCCGGGCAGTCAGCTTCTCCGACTTCATCAGAAAATGTGCCGCTATGATCGAGAAAAACGTATTCGACGCATTAATTACAGACCCCTTGGCGCCTGTCGTATGCGCCAGGCCGATATAGAAACAGATATACTGGATCGTAGTCTGCAGGAGTCCCTGGCCGAATACATACGGAACAGACGATATCTTCATCGTTATGATACGTTTCTTCAGCGCACATCCCAGAAGAAATGTGAACATACCCGCCATGAAAAAACGATATCCCGCGAACAGAATCTGGCTTCCCGCGCCCTCTATATGAAACAACTCGTATCCTATCTTCACACATGGAAATGCACTGCCCCATAAGGCGCAGCACAACAATGCCAGGATCGTCCTGGTTACCGTATTCTGATAAAACCGTTCCATTATTCCTTCTCCGGCTCCGGATAATCCACTCCCTGGGTATCCACCGTTACCTTCTTCATCCTCTGTTCTTCCAGCGGCCTGTCATTGTAATCCGTGTCCGCAGCCGCAATCTTATTCACGACGTCCATACCCTCTGTAATCTTGCCGAACGCGGCATAGGAACCATCAAGATGTGGAGAATTTTTATGCATGATGAAGAACTGTGAACCCGCTGAATCCGGATGCATCGCTCTTGCCATAGACAGCACGCCTTCCGTGTGCTTCAGCTCATTGGCAATACCGTTCTGGCTAAATTCTCCCTTAATATTATATCCCGGACCACCCATGCCTGTTCCGTCCGGACATCCGCCCTGAATCATAAAACCATTGATTACCCGGTGGAAGATCAGTCCGTCATAATACCCCCTTTTCACTAAAGAGATAAAGTTATTCACCGTATTCGGCGCAATCTCCGGATACAGTTCCGCCTGCATGATATCTCCGTTTTCCATTTCAAATGTTACAATTGGATTTGCCATATTCGTTTCCTCTTTTCCTTCTTTTTAGATAAAAATTTGACATTATCCATTGTAACGGATAACAAGTATTTCGTAAAGTATCTTTTAATCATTACTTCCTTTTGGGTAGAGTTGATCATTGTGTATTAAGTGTGTATATTAAGAAGAAATGCTGCTCTTCCAAGCTGGCTCAACTATGAAGCCGAACATGCAGGCATCAATGTATCACGCGTATTGCAGGAAGCATTGATGAATGTATTGAATCTAAAGGAGCTTCCGCGTTAAAGCGTGTTTGAAAATTGCTTTCTGCATGATGTCACCCCAATTTGCATCAGACGGGCCGCATTGACTAAATGCAGCCCTCCATTTTCTTATCCACGATACAGATCAGAATCCATATTACCGCAACTATTCCGAATCCCGTTATTGTACACCAAATCGGAGGCCTCTCCTTTAACTGGTACGAGAAAAAAATAAGAATCGTAAGATATATCGTGCCAACGACATTCAGCACTCTGTATAACCTGTCTTTACAATCCTTAAGTCTCTGTCTTTCCTCCCACTGCGGCCTCCGCCAGAAATACAGACTTTTCATATCCTCCATATTCTTTATCTCTTCATCTGAGATAAGCTCATCCAGAGATATCTGAAGCTCCATCGCAAGCTTCTTCGCCGTGATCAGATCCGGGCATCTCGTACCGCTTTCCCACCGCGAGATTGTCTGCCTGGAGACATATAGCCGTTCTGCCAACTGCTGCTGGGTAAGCTGCGCCTCTTCCCGCAGCTTCCGTATATTTTCACCTAACGCCATCTTTTCGTCCTCCTTTTACGAACGTACTTCTGCACATAGAAAAAATACTCTCCGTATACAAAGAATATTTCATTCTCCTGCACACTGAGAGTATAACATTTTCGATATGATAAAGAAAGCACCGCCCCGGTAATCCCATGTTTCCAGTCTGGTAACTAATACTCCATCCGCGAGAAAGAATACAAGATCACTCCCCCTTTCTCTTCATATCCTGTATCCCACAATTCTTTCAGCAGAAGCCGGACTCTCTCTCCATAAGTCGCCGCTATGATCCAGGTTCCCTTTTCTGTCTCCTCGTACCCCACCGCCAGAAACCAATGCCAGATAAAGTCCTTATATTTCTCGCTGAGCCTGTGCCTTAACATCAGATAAGGGACCGGGAATCCCCCGTCTATCTGCCTCTTAATTCTCACCGAAGCCTCTTCATAAGAATGTTCCCCTGTGAACTTCTCCATCCGGATACCATAATCTGATCCTGCCTGAATACCGGCATCCTTAAGATATCTCTCCAATCCTTCGATATACCAGTTAAGCTTCTTTACCCCATTTACTCTTGGGCGGATATAAGGCTTCATAATCTGGCTGAATCTCTTATAATCTTCTTTATTAAGATGGTTGATGTCATACGGATACAAAGATTCCATTCCCTTATGCTTTGCAAAATAGATACAACTGTCGCAGGCGGTTGCCGCTGCACATCCGCCGATATGCATGACTATATTCGTGAACCAGTCCTGATTACCACCAAATTCATCGTCTATTGTAAAATAATCCAACAACTTCTCCATTTTCCATACTCTCCTGTGATATAACATTTCGTTCTATTCTTACTATAACAGAAAACATCAGTACAGACAATTAGAAATACGTGTTGATTGAATTTCCCTCCGGTTAGTGGTAGACTGTAAGAAAAAGCTTAAGAATACAACTATGGCTGAAAAACCGGAATCAGGAGGAACACTACTATGTCACTGGTAAAATACGTTGACCGCAGAAATACAAATTGCAGCAAATGGGACGGACAATCCGGCATGTTCGGGGAAGAAGGGCTGCTGCCCTTATGGGTCGCCGATATGGATTTTCAGGCGCCTTCTTGTGTGACAGACGCCTTAAGCGCCTATGTATCCCAGGGTGTATTCGGATATTACAAGATCCCGGATTCTTATTATCGCTCCTTTATCAACTGGGAAAAACAATATCATTCCTATGATGTTCAAAAAGAATGGATTCGTTTCTCACCCGGCGTCGTATCCGCATTCAACTGGATCACCCAGTTTATGACAAAACCCGAAGATGCAGTGATCGTCCTGACACCGGTATATTATCCATTCCTCGATGCGGTGAAGAATAATCGCCGCCGTCTGATCACTTCCGACCTGATCAATACATCAGGAGTATACACGATTGACTTTGAAGATTTCGAGCAGAAGATCGTAGAAAACAACGTTTCCCTGTTTATCCTCTGCTCTCCTCATAATCCGGCGGGACGTGTCTGGACCCGCGGCGAACTTGAGAGATTATTCGATATCTGCCGGAAGCATCATGTCTTCGTGATCTCCGACGAGATCCATCAGGATCTTACATTCGCAGGACATACACATATTCCGTCCTTTACCGCAGGCAGCTATGACGATATGATGATCACCGTCACCGCGCCCTCAAAGACATTCAATCTTGCAGGATGCCAGAATTCTGTCATTATCATCCCGGATGAGGCATTGCGAAGGAAGTGGGACGAATATGTGACACGTCTCCGGGTCGTAAACGGAAACGCCTTCGGATATATAGCCGCCGAAGCCGCTTATTCAGACGGACGAGAGTGGTTCGAGGAAGTAAAAGAGATCATATATGAAAACTATCTGTTCGTGAAAGATACTTTTACCAACGAACTTCCTGATATAGTTGTCTCTCCTCTGGAAGGAACCTATCTGTGCTGGATTGATATGAAAGCTTATGTAAAGCCGGAAGATATAAAAGACTTCATACAGAAAAGATGCCGCCTGGCGCTGGATTACGGCGACTGGTTCGGAGGCGAACGATTCTCATCCTTCGTCCGGATGAATCTCGCCACTTCAAAAGAAAACATAGAGAAAGCGGTAAAAACAATCATAGTTCAGATACTTGAGGCAACCGCTTAAATGCCCGTTAACTTCCGAATTGTATATTTATGTGCATGCCGCCCAATATTGGGCGGCTGTTACTTTAGTTTTCCGGAATTACATTTTCCCTTCATATTCCATTGAACGCATTTGCATACTTCCGTCCAATTTCTGAAACTTTCCATACCCTACAAAATGTAACCCACACTTTTTCATAACATTTCCCGAAGCAAGATTAGGCTCACAATGAGAGGATACAAATTTCTGTGCGCCAAAGTTTATATGAACATAGTTCATCATTGCTTTTACCGCTTCTGTGGCATATCCCATACCCCAACAATCATATCGGAAATTATATCCAAACCCCCAACCGCCTTTTGAAGAATTAAATCCAATATCGCCGCTGCCGATTAGCTTTCCATCTGAAATACGTTCAAAACCAAAATTGTATGCGCTTGTATCATTCTCAACAACAGTAAGCCATGCTTTTACTTGTTCAATATCGGTATAAGTAGTGTAAACCATATATCTCGAAACTCTTTCATCGCTAACCCATTCATACACATCCTCTGCATCGGCTATTTTAAGAGGACGCAGCAGCAATCGTTCTGTACTAATTTGAATATCATGCATTATTTCCCCTCCGCTAAATTTTACTCGATAAGTCCGTATTCTGTATACTTATCGAGCAGCATTTTATAATGCATACGATTTCCAAAATACTGATTTTCATGACCTCTATTCCTGGGCCAAAGGTCATGAAAGGTTCCACACAGTTTATTATATCTCTTCCTTAATCAAAATCTTATCTCATTCCTATAACCATCCCAAGAATATAGGGCACAAGCCAGATTGCCCAGACTGCAATGCTAAGTCTGTGGAAATTCTTTGCGGAATCTTCGTTATTCTTTACCAAAACAACCGTAGCCCATATTGCATGTACAATCATTAAAATAATAGCAAGCATACCTGTTACACCATGCAGCGACAGCTTGCCTGAAAGCATAGGCTGCTCTGCAATCCGTCCCATTAAAATAGTGCCCGTTGTATCCATGCAAAGTCCAAGCCAGAAAAAAATCAAATGAATTTTTTTCAACTGTTTGCTTCGATGCTCGGACCACACACCGATTGTATAGAAAACTAAAGCTAATGTTATCGTAATAATTGCAGCCATCAATATTCCTGTCATTTTTTTTACACTCCATTATTCTTAAATTATCAATGCATTCTAAAGAGCTAAAGGATAACTCAATATGTCCATCTTCTTCAATTTGCAGTCTAAAATTCATACTTTGTTCCATGTGAAAATAACAATCCATCTGTTAATTCTACACATAAAATGATAGTGTTTTCATCATCAAAGTTATTATGTCCGTTATCAATCCATTCTGCAAAAGCTTTTTTCAGTTTATCAGCAATTACAACATTTTCTTTTTTCCCAAAATAACCCAGATTGACACCTTTTCCATGCGCTGTAAACCATTCACCTGCAATTGCAACAATAGAATTATTTTCAATATGTTTCATTTTATTTGAAAGAGCATGTGTAATGATATAAAATGTGCCATTCTCATAATAAGCATTTACATACCGCACATATGGCATATCATCTTTTACTGTTGATAAAGCTATAATCGTGTCTCTTCCAAAACGATCAATCATTATTTTTTCAGCGTCCTGATTCCATTGACCCATAAATTACCTCCATAAATTCTAATATATCGATTTGATTATATCACTTCCTGATTCTATTTACCACAAAAATATAGGGCATGGCAACCGCCATACCCCATATTTCTTATCGTTCCGATAACATCTCAAATTACTGACTCCCCATTCTTTATAGTACCCTCGAATGACTGCAGCATAGATCGTCTATGTTCTATAATCTGACCGGGGAATATAAAAAGACAGAGCCGGATTGCCGGGAGATCCCGTATTATATAATGGCAAACAGAGAATGGAAGTAGTATAATCAAATGGAGAAACTAGAGTCAGTATACTAGGAGCGAGGAAATAACATGAATAAGAAAACAGAAGAATCAAGAATTGCATACAATAAAATAGCATCTGAATATGATGCGTCAAAGGAAGGACAATATACAAGATTTCATATTATGGAACTATCTAACACTATAGATTTGCACGAGGGTAATGTTGTCCTTGATGTTGCATGTGGAAATGGAACTCTGTTGTGGGAATTATCGAAAAAAGCAAAAATCGCAGCAAATGGGATAGATATATCTGAGAACATGATTTATTCTGCAAAGATGCGATACCCTGATATGAGTTTTGAGGTAAAACCGTGCTATCCGCTTGAATGGAGTAATGAAAGTATTGATATTATAACTGTCTGTTGTGCGTTTCATCATTTTGACAATCCGCAAGGTTTCGTAAATGAATGTAAAAGAGTTTTAAAGAAAAACGGTACAGTGTATGTGGCCGATCCTAATTTTGGAGCAGTAGTCAGATTTATAGCAAATAAATTTTGGTTTCCCTTTTCAAAAAGTGGAGATGTAAGAATATACAGCAAAAAGGAGTTAAGGGAAATCTTTTACAATTGTGGATTCAAAACAGTGCAGGTTTATAGAAAAGGAAAAGGAGTATTTCTTAAAGCTGAAAAATCAGCATCAAACCTCCACAGAATAATTTAGGTGCTACAACCTGCATCGTAGCACCCAAATCATTAACCCTATCGGCTATTCCTATTTCGCTCAACCTTCTTCTCTCGCATTCCTTCCTCATAAATACGGTCAAACTCTTCATAAAGTCTCTGCTGATCCATATTAATGCCCATCCTGCCGATTACTCTGTTAAACAGCTTCATGCGACACCCCCTGTCGATTATTTTAATGCTTGAGAGCCACTGTTCTAAAGCTTCAGAGTCATCAATAATAGCAGGTATGGATTATATCTTCATGTCCAACCCCTTTGTTTCCCCCGACACCATTGACATGATGCTCTCATCCGCAAAAATCTCATCCAGCACATCAGACGGAATCGGTTTCCCATGCGTCCAACCGGGTACTTTCTCTTTTACGGCATTGGCTACTTTCCTTCCGATGCTTATTTCCAACTGTCCTAAAGTCCAAGCTGCCGCTACACGGTCTTCCTTCTTTAATGTCTTATAATAATTGTTTTTTGCTTGAGCCATTTCTTCCCACTCTGCCTCATTATCACCGGACATTCCATTGTATTTATAAAACGCATCTTTTACGCTATTAAAAACACGCTGCTTCATCTCGTCAGATACCTTGATGATCTTCCTCGCATTTGGATTGTTGGTAACGCACATCCCTTCCACGCCATGCGAATTTTTGTAATGTCCAGTAAGCAAATCTTCCAGCGTATTCCTGCCGCCCGCACCGGAACGCTTTGCCCCGGCGAAAGGCATATTCATGTTTGCTTTGCCTCCGTTCATCCTTGATAAAAGCTGCCAGATTCCCTGGCTGTTATTTCCTATACGCATAATAAAATCCCTCCTCCTTCTATATAGTCAAATCCAACTGTGCGCCCTCGCCTTTTTCCTGCAGCTTCACAGGCGCACCTGCTCCATCAGCCTGCGTTTCAGGGCAGCTTTCTCCGCCAGCCTTTCATATTCTGCGTGTCTTGCTTCCTTTGCTCTGCGGGCTTCAACAAATTCTGATGATGAAACAGTAAATTTTAGTTCTCCCACCACACAAGCATGGTTAATTTCTCCATTTTCATCAAATGTCATCAGAAAACCTTCGTTCTCACCGGGAGTAGAATTAGTTAATAAAAAACTATCCACCCGTTCTATTACTTTTTGTGCAATCTCCGTATTATTTTTCATTTTTTCTTCCAGTTCTGGCGGTATAACCACAGCAATCTTACCAAGCATCGCATTCATCTTGGCGCGGACTGTCGGGCTCTGCATATCGGGTTCAGCTCCCGACGGTTTCCAGTTCAGAATAGAATCACACGCATTATTATTGAAATACTTATCCCACGGATAATCATTCCTTCCCCACAAGGAACTGTCAATCTTGGATGTATCCATGACATTGTAATATGCTCCCGGATACTTTGATTTCAGCATTTCCTTAAAACTTACATTCTCTGTTTTCCCTGTTGCTTTCGTAGCCGCAAGCTCCGCAAAGCTCGCGCCTTCATTCTTATCAGCCGCATTCTTTCGGTACTGCTCCGACAGATAGTATCCTCCCAATTTACCTGTTACTCCGAAATCCATCTTCCTCTCTCCTTTCGTTTTTCATCATCACCAACAGGATGAACACCCTGCCGTTCACCTTAAAATCCAATGCCCCCTGGTACTTCTCCGCCGTGCTTTTGATATTGGCAAGCCCTATCCCGTGGGATTTCCTGTCTGCCTTATCCGTCACCGGGAACTCCTCCTTCGCCTTAAGCACCAGCCGCCCGTCAAAGCTGTTCTCCACTTTCAGAATAAGCAGATTTCCTTTCTGCAGAGAGCTTATGCGGATAAAGGCATCCGCCCCTGGTTCTTTCGCTTTCAGCTTCCGGCAGGCTTCAACCGCATTATCCACCGCATTCCCCAGGATGACGCCTATGTCATAACTGTGTATCTGAATCCCCTGTGGGAGCAGCAGCTTATCCGCATCCATCCTTAAGTCCGGCATACCCTGTACCGCCTCATGGTATTTCATGTTGAGCAGGGTATCCGCCACCGTGTTCCCTGTCCTGAACCGCACTTCCAGCTTTTCAATCCCTCTGTTCAGCTCCGACAGGTACTCCTGCAGCTCCCAGCCCCCTTCCTCTGCGGAAAGGCGCTGGATAACGGCAAGGGTATTCTTCATGTCATGCTTCATGCCCCGTATGCCGGAATAGATGCGCTCCATCTCCTCCATGTGTTCCTGCAGGCTGCTTATCTGGTTTTCAAGGACGATCCTGCCGCTTTTTTCCCTGTTCCAGCAGATCATGTCCTGGAACAGCTTCACCCCGTACAGGATGGAGAGCAGCGACAGGAGCAGTATTGCAGGAATCACGATGTTGAGAATCGGATATCTGTCATACAGCATTTTAGGGACTCCATCCTCCAGCGTGATCATGATGATACGCAGGAGCATACAGATCATCATGCCCACCGCTGACGGTGCAAGGATGAACAAAAGCTCCGTCCTGCTGATAAAATAATCCTTTTCCCGGAAATCCTGCACGATCTTCCTCAATGAAAAATACAGCAGCAAAGCAATACAGGCATACAGGATAAGCAGCGTTATGACCACACCAGCCTTTACCGCCATGCCGAAGGCTTTTTCCGATGCGAACATTCCTTTCCCCGCACACCAGTTAATAAAGTCAAACGGCCATCCGTCCATAACATTCAATGATATAGCCGCCGTATATTTGCTGATATCCAACAGCGCCTGGAACGAGACTACAAGGAAAACCGTGATGAGGCGCAGCGCCTTATAAAAACACAGGGCAAGAGCTGACAGGATACATAGGTCCACACCAACTGCCAATGCAAGTACAAGTAATAAAAACCGCTTAAAATGATTCATGCAAATATTCCCTTTTATCCTTAATCTTAATTATCTTCTCTCCTACTACTCTACCAAAACGCCGAAGATACCTACCTTGCCTTGTCAGGTTACTTCTGCGTTTTCTTTTTGATAAGCATGGAAATCAGCATGGTCACTATCCCCAAGGCAAGATAAACTGCCGCATACAGAATAAATGCCGTTTCCCCCATGTCAAAAAATATCCATGTACCTATGAGAAACAGCACAGCCGAAATAACCGGAAGACTCCATAAATGCCGGATGTCCTTTCCCGCAAATGTTCCGATTATCGCGGAATATAATGGATTGACTGCAAAAAACAGAAGAAAACATACCGCCATTCCTACATCGCCTTTTACGAAAGTAACCGCAAGCCACGGAAACGCCAGCATAACTACCGCCGAAGCCGCCATCCATAAAATAGTGTTCTTTTTCATATGATACCTCTTCCAAAAACTGTTTTAATTATTCCCCAATCTGCCAGAATGCCAGGGATGCCTGCCTTGTTGGGCTGTGGTTTATCGGGGATATACAGCCGATGGAATCTATTTCCTGTTCATGAAATCAATTCATCCCCATTCTCATCAACACCCTTTGCAATGATTGTCGGATCATCCTCTGTTGAATCTTCCGCATACCTAAGATAATAAGACAGCCCCGTGCCATTCCCTCCCGTCCATATCATATCTTCATCAGAAAAAATATTATAGACTTTTGGTGTGCCTGCCACATTATTCACCTGCGCCGCAAAACTCTTTCCAGCCGCATTCTACTGCGCCTTTCTTGCTCCCTGCCATGCCGGATATCATGCTGTTCCTATTCCATTAATATTCATTTTTTCAAATCCTCCATTGTCATCAATTATTTTAATGGCAGCCCCTCTGTCGGTCAGAGCCGCATCCGCTCCCTCGTAATAAGTCCGAGCGGTTCATTGCCTTATAAACACATTTCACCTAACTTCCCCGGTCAAATCCCCTCCCCGCCTTCACCTCCTTCCCAATTATCCCCGGCAGGGGCGCATGGCCTTTGCGCCTCCGTCGAATAGGGTGTAAACAACACCGCCATCTCAAATCTGTATATCTACTCCCTTACTGCCTTTAGAATACAATGCATTTACACTGTCCTGAAAAATGGCATCGCCTGCAAAAATCTCATCCAGTATTTCATGTGAAATAGGTTGCCCTGCTGTCCAAGTAGGGTCTTTTTCCTTTACAGCCTGTGTTACCCTTCCGGAAATTTCCAAATGAAGCTGGCTCAAAGTCCACGGTGCAGCACGGCGGGTACTTAAATCTAACGACTTCACATAGGAATGAATCTTGTCATAATATGCATCTGTCTCAGCAGTATTATCACCGGACATTCCGCCATACTTGTAAAACGCCTTTTTAACATCATCATAAACGTGCCGTTTCATTTCATCTGATACATTGACAATCCGTTTCCAATCTGTTTTTCCTGTGATTCCCATGCCTTCAACTCCATAAGAATTTTTGAAATGTCCGGAACGCAGATCATCAATGGTATTACCACAATAATTTCCTTTCGATGCACTGCTGCCGAAAAGCATATTAGTATTTGCCTTGCCTCCGTTCATCCTTGATAAAAGCTGCCAGATTCCCTGGCTGTTATTTCCTATACGCATGATAAAATCCCTCCTACTTCTATATGGTCAAATCCAACTGTGCGCCTTTGCCTTCTTCCTGCACTCTTACAGGCTGGCTTGTTCCTGCCTTTATCTGTTCCATCAGTTTTTCCACGGATTCCGCCTTTGCCAGCTTCTTCTCCTTTAAGGCTTCTTCCTCTTTCTTCTTCGCGCGTTTTTCCGCTATCTGCTTCTGTACCTTTTCCTTATAGACCGTGCCGGGGTTCTCCATTGTGTCCTTGCTCCTGCCGACCATCCAGTAAGACACTTTCCCATTCTTGTCAATAAGGGCACCTGCGCTGAGTATCTCGTCATTGTTCTCCCTTGCGAACTTCTCAATCCGCTCCGAATTGCCGGACATTTCTGCAAAGACTTTCCCATACTTCGCCGCTGCAGCCGGGTCTTTCGCCATCTTCTCCACAATACTGGAAGAAACCGCTATGTTGTTATACCCCCCTGCTCCCAAGCATATAGGCATCTTCCTGTTTTCCGTTTTTGAAATCCGCAACCGTTATGTTCACATCCGGGTATTTCTCTTTCAGACTATTCAGGTAAACCTGTGAATCTCCATTAAGGGAACTGCTCCCATTTGCCCTGTCTGCTGCATAAGTGTTCGTGTAATCCGTTACTCCTGAAATTGCCATAATGATCATCCTCCTTCAAAAAATCTTACCTGCGGCCCCTCTGTCATTCAGGGCCGCCCATGCCCCCTTGCGGTAAGTCCGGGCATAATCTCCCTTACTTCAAAATGCCCGCCGCCTCATATGCGGCAATCGCAGAACTCATGACCTCCGGCGTTCCCGCATAGATAACCTTGCCTGTTTGCGCTATACGGCTGGCAAAAAATCCTTCCATAGTCTGCCGCTTGTAAACTGTCTCCATTTCCATTCTCCGCTTCTCTGCCGCTTTTTCGCTTTGTTCACGATACTTTTGTTTGCGTTTTGCTTTTTCCTCATCCTCAGCTTTCATCTGCGCCTCTATCTTAGCTTTCTTTTCCGGGGAAACATCACCGCAAACATAATAGTTTGCCGTACCATCCGGATGAATCACCACTCCATAGGACTGGATTTCAAACCCGCCTGCTGCCATCTGCGCTTTTACCATAGGCTGCGAGGCAAAAAAATCATCTATAATCTTTTCATAGTGGGCAGCCTTCTCCGGATTATTTGCCATCTCCTCTAAAATATTAGGAGCAATCGCTATATTGTTCATTCCGTATGTTCCCGTTCCCAATGCGTCCATGCTCCCCTGGTCACTTCCGACATCCCGCACCATAATAGGGCCATACTTCTGTTCCAGATATTTTTGGTATGCATCCACCTTCGATGTGTCCGCCGTTTCTCCCGTTTTCTGCAACTGTTCTGTAAAACTCGCCCCACTTGCCGATGTTTTCTGTGTCCTATTAGCGTACTGATATGCGTCCACTAAAGCTCCGTTTACTCCTGAAATACTCATAAATAATTCTGCTCCTTCCAAAACATATTTGTATCACAGTCCTTCTGTCATTCAGGGCTGAATCCGCTCCCTTGCAATAAGTCCGAGCAACTATTTCCTTACTTCAAAATACCTGCCGCCTCATATGCGGCAATCGAAACCGCCTTTTTGATTATACTGTCCTTATAATATCTCTCGTCTGCTTCCTGCTCCATCAGCCTGCGTTTCAGGGCGCTTTCCTCATTCAGACGGACATATTCCTCACGCCTTTTTTTTGCCGCCTGCTCCGCCTCGAACTGGCGCTGTTCTTCTTCCGTAGGCCCGGATATGTTGCCGCCGCCCCCTGTCACACGAAACTTTTCAATATCCCCATTTTCATCAAGCGAAATCAACCATGAACATACCCTGCCTGGTCTGACAGAGGTTGCTGTATATGTGGTTATAAAATTTTCAACATTTGCCATTACCCTCTTAGCCAGTTCAGGATCATTCTTCATCCTTTCTTCTAATTCCGGCGGTACAATGATTGACTTTTGCCCTAATGTAGAATTCCACCGAGACTGTACCTGCGGACTGGTTGCTTCCGGCTCGGCTCCTGTCGGCTTCCAGTTTACCGCAGATGTATCAGTATCATCCCGAAAGAATTTTTCAAGAGGGAAATCGTTCCTGTCCCATGCTCCCTGCGATATTGCCGAACCGTCCATTACATGGTAGTACGCTCCGGGATACCTCGCCTGCCACATATCCTTAAAACTCATTCCCGATACATCCGACTGCCCCGCCGCCTTTGCCGCCACAAGCTCCGCAAAACTCACGCCTCCACTCTTACCAGCCGCTACATTCTTCCGGTACTGCTCCGCCAGATAGTACCCTCCCAATTTACCTGTCACTCCGAAATCCATCTTCCTCTCTCCTTTCATTTTTCATCATCACCGACAGGATGAACACCCTGCCGTTTACCTTAAAATCCAATGTTAACAACCTAACTCAAGCAACTACAACATATTGTGTTTTTCTTTTAATTGGCACGGGGTTCCCTGTGCCTTTCTTCATTCAAGACCACTATCTCAATTAAAATATTGCACAAATTTTTCGTCGAAAAATCAGCAGATTTACTATTGACAAAATCGCCCCAAAATGCGGCGCAGCCCTTGTTTATATCACTTTTTTGAAGGGAGCTGCTTCGTATGAAATTAATTCAAATCTTAGCTGATATTATCTGTAACACATTACTTGATCCATATGTCCTTGAACAAGCCCGAAACAGAAAAGGGGCTTTTACTCGCAATTGTGGGAAACTTCCCTACTGGACATTGATCAAATTGTTATTAAGAAATTCCAAGAAAACCATCTCTGCATCTCTTGATGAATTCTTTACCGAATTGCGGTACCTGTCTGGGGCTTCCATCTCTGATACTGTGAAATGTTCCCAACAGGCTTTCAGCAAGGCACGCTCCGGCATTGACCATTCTATTTTCAAAGAATGCTTCGAACGTGTACTTGACTTCCTTTGCAGCAGGGATTCCCTGGATTTCCATTCTCGTTTCATGGGTGTATGGGGACGGCAGATCATCGCTGTTGACGGCTCTAAAATACCTCTTCCTAACCGTAAGACTCTTCTCGATAAATACGGCAGTATAGGGAGAGGTTCCAGCTCTCCCACTGCCATTGCCAGTGTTGCTTTCGATGTACTGAATCACCGCATCCTTGATGCACAGCTCGAACCCATGAGCATCGGTGAACGTACCCTTGCCATAAGGCATATGCAAAATATAAAAAGCAAAGCACGGACAAATCTATTATACACCATATTTGTCTTCGATAGGGGATATGCTTCAAAAAATTTATTTTCTTTTATCGAAGATTCCTTACATGCCAGGTATCTGTTCCGGTTAAGGTCTAAATTTAACACAGATATCGATGCACTGCCTGCTCCAATGGACCGAAACGGGATCAGTGACCATATTTTCTTCCTGGATGGCAGGAAAGTACGCATCCTTAAATTTTGTCTCCCAAGCGGAACTCCGGAAACGTTGATCACAAATGATTTTGACCTTGCCAAAGGACTGTTCCGCCAGTGTTACTTCCTAAGATGGTCGGTGGAAGAGAATTACAAGCTTGTCAAAGAAAAGATCGGACTCACCAATTTCAGGGGCTATTCTGAGAACTCTGTTCTCCAGGAATTCTGGATATCGGTATTACTTGCAAACCTGGCTCTTGCTATAAAGAGAGAGACAGACGGCATTATTGACCGTACCATAAACCAGAAAAGGAATCAGAACAAATATATGACAAACATGAATGAGCTTGTCGGATGTCTGAGCCGCCATATAGGGGAATATATGGATGCTGATACAGATACGGAAAAGTGTGGCATCATCCGCTGCATATTTGATTTTGCCATATCACACCGGGTGCGGGATAAAAAGGGCAGCGGGGAATCAAATCCACGAACAACTCCAAGGAAAGTCAAACATCATTACAATAACAAGACTACACACTAATACCATTTCAGAAAGGTGGTGATGCCAACTTCTTTACATTCTACAATATAACCACTATATGAAAAAACATCTGATAGCACCAAGGGGGAAGTCCGCCCTTTTTTAGTGTATTTTTATCATTCCTATCATCTATTATTGTTGGTTCAATGGCTTAATCCTGTTGTAATGTCATACCACTACTAAGTTGTTAACATTGGATTTAGAATTTAAAATTTTAATTTTCCTTGCAGAACAACCTGGCCGTGTATTCACATACCAGCAAATCTATGAAGCAGTATGGGGAGAAGAATATGCTTATGAAAAAAGAATCATCATGTCCCATCTCCGCCATATCAGGCAAAAGCTGGAATCAGAGGGAGACTCCTTTGACTACATAGAAAACATCAAGGGAGTAGGATACCGATTTAAAAAACTAATGACCGACAGTTCTTAGGGCTGCTGGTCATTGCTCTGTTCTGCCAAGGAGATAGTCTGCGCTGACTTTGAAATAATCTGCAATCACAGCAATCTCATAATCTGGGACAAACCGCTCCCCTTTTTCGATTCTTAATCTGCCGGAAATTGATTTTGACGGGCTTCGGGCAATCAATAAGGATATTGTGGCATGATATGCTTGTGCTCCTTGACATAGTATATATCATGATATATATTAAAAGCATAGGAGGTGTATTGCTATGATGACTGCGAAGTTATTTGAAAATGGCAGGAGCCAGGCGGTCCGATTGCCAAAGGAGTGCCGTTTTTCCGGAAATGAAGTGGCAGTCAGCAAGATGGGGGATATTGTCATCTTGATGCCAAAGGACAACAAGTGGTCCGGATTTCTGAACAGCCTTGAACTCTTTTCGGATGATTTTATGTCCGACGGCCGGGAACAGCCTACCGTGCAGGAGCGAGAATCGTTATGAAATATATGTTGGATACGAATATTTGCATTTATACGATCAAACAGAAGCCAGAGGCAGTGATCAAGAATTTTCAGAAGCGCGACCCGAATGAAATATGCATCTCTGCAATTACTTACGCGGAACTGATGCATGGTGTTGAGAAGAGCCAGGCCAGAGAAAGAAACCGTGTGGCCCTTACCATGTTCCTTTCCGCCATTTCCATTCTGGAATTTGATAACTATGCGGCAGAGGAATACGGCAGGGTCAGGGCAGAACTTGAAAGAAAAGGGACTCCGATCGGTTCGATGGATATGTTGATTGCCGGACATGCAAGATTGGAAGGCTTGATTCTGGTCACAAATAATACCAGAGAGTTCTTCCGGGTGCAAAATCTGGAAGTGGAGGACTGGACAATCGAATGAGGCGCGGAAGAATGCGCTGGGAAATACTCTGCTTTTGGCGCGGCTGTCTAAAAAGTCTTTAATAATATTGTTATAAAAAGCATTATTTTCTGGCAGCAGGCGGATATCTGTTTCAGGTGTGGGAGGATTACCATGAAGCATCTGCCGGGTATCAGAAACTAAAGAAATTTATCATAGAGAAGCCAGAGGTGGAGAAAGAGACGGAAGGACGACCGGAAAATCAGGAAGAACCGGAAGAGAATCTGACAGAAATAGATTTTGACGGGCTTCGGGCGATTAATAAGGATATCGTGGCATGGATACGGATTCCGGGAATCGGGGTGGATTACCCGGTGGTGCAGGGAATGGACAATGAGCATTATTTGCATTATACCTTTGACGGGAAAGCGAATAAGGCAGGCAGTATGCAGGAAGAAAGGCAAGAATTACTGGAAGAGATCGTATTATCTACTTGTAGTTCATCTTCTGATATGAGATTAATTTTAAGAATGTCAATTGTAGATATCAGTTAATAAACGGAAAGAAAAAAATCTTAACAAATTAAGTTAGGCCTTAAAAGAGTTAAAAAGAAGCGGAGAAGTATAACTTGAGGTAAGCATAAATATTTGATATGATGAACCGAAGAACAGACTATGGAGGTATATCAATGGAACTTCGGGTTTTGCAATATTTTCTTGTTGTTGCAAGGGAGGAAAATATCACTCGTGCCGCTGCGTTCCTTAACATTACCCAGCCGACCCTGTCCAGACAGCTTATGCAGATGGAGGAGGAACTGGGCGTTAAGTTATTTCACAGGGGTAAGCATAATATCCTGCTGACAGAAGAAGGACTGCTGCTTCGCCGACGGGCACAGGAAATTGTAGACTTAACAATAAAAACAGAAAAAGAATTGAAACATGGCGCGGAAGTGATATCGGGGGAAATTGCAATCGGCTGTGGGGAAGCGCGGAATATGAAGCCGCTTTCTGAAATGATGGCGTCATTCCGGAGGAAATATCCTGATGTGAGTTTTCAGATTTATACAGCCATTGCAGATGATGTAAAAGAACGGCTGGAAAACGGCATCCTGGATATGGGGCTTTTGCTGGAACCTGTAGAAATCAGCCGGTACCACTACGTGAGGATGCCTCTGGAAGAAAAATGGAGGGTGCTGATGCGCAAAGACTCCGCTCTGGCAGAAAAAGAACGGATCACGCCAAAGGATCTGGCAGGCTATCCCTTGATTATCGCGAAACGTCTGTCGGTGCGGAATGAACTGGAAAACTGGTTTAGACAGGCGGCGGAGGATCTGTGTATTGCCTGTACCTGCAATCTCTCACACAGCAACCAGATGGATATGGTAGAAAACGGAGTTGGGGCAGCGCTGACAATGGACTTTTCCTGCAGCCATGATATGCTCTGCTTAAGGCCCTTCGAGCCGGAGCTGACAAGCGGATGCGTATTGGTATGGAAAAAGGATATGAAGCTTTCTCTCGTGATGACGCGGTTTGTCGCGCATGTAAAAGAATATTTGGAAAATAATTTTGTTCCACGATAAAGTAAAAATAGTTTATTAGTGCCTGCTGATTAAGCCACTATTACCAACTTCCCCGAAACCTCTTCGGGGAAGCCTCTTAAGAGACTCAACAAGGCGCAGAAAATCCTCCTCTGCATTTTGAAGAGGTTCGCTGTAAATACCGATAACGCTATTGAGGTCAGTTGGGTTTCCTCCAGTTTGGTTACGATTAATCCTAAGCCATAACTATGTTTTTCAACACTGAATTCCCGTTCCACTTCAATACGGTCCGTATTATCTTGATATTCCTGTTTCTTCTCTATCTTTGACTGGTTTTTCTTCCCTGGCCGTCCCAGCTTGGGACCAGACATCCGAATCCCTTTGCTTTTACAAAACCTTCGGTTTTCTCTGGTCCTGTAGATCTGATCTACCAGTATCCGTTCTGGATAATGCCCAGTCCGGTTATAGTATCTCATAACCGCTTCCTGAAGGTAAATACTTTCATTGTATGCTTCAAATGAAATCTGTTCAATCCGGCTATAACCTTTCTCATCTATGCTTAAGTCCAGTTTCGCTCCAAACTCTACCGGTGCTTTCGCTTTTCCCCTTACGATCGGGCGCAGCCACGGCTGACTGATACTTACAATGCGATGTTCAACCGTATGCGTTTTGTTCTCATACATGTACAACTGTTGCTCATACAGTTTCATGATCGTCAGCAAAAACGGAATCTCCTTTTTGACTGGCGCATAGCCCTTTTCCATATATTTCTCCAGATACCCAAGATTCCTCCGGACATAGGACAGCTGTTTCTTTACTGCCTTTCGCACCTGCTTTTTGGAATGTTTCTTCCCTTTCGCAAAAGACAGATAGTCTTTCCGGGCTTTTCTGCGGTAACGTCTTGGTAATGGTAGTCCATAGGACTTACAAAACCGATAAATGA
>CAJTAL010000016.1 GCA_910574285.1 Lachnospiraceae bacterium
TTCAAGGTACATGATTTTTATGTAAATCATTCGCTTAATATCCGAATGCATCTACCTATTAGTTTTATTCATCAACTTATTAGTTTTCGGACAGTCTCCCCCAAGGGAACTCGCCCTGCACAACATCTGCAGCCGCATCAAGTCTACAAAATACTGTGCGTCTGTCTGGGACAAACGGTATGTACCGCCGTCTGACACTGATTTCCCGGATACCGCTTCTTCTGTCCCTGCCGCTTTGACCGACACCGTCTTATCGATCGTCAGGTCGGAATTCATATACCCTTTGATTCTTGATATGTAATTCTTCGTCTCGGCAAAAGGCGGAATACCTCCATACTTTGCTACATTGCCGCTTCCGGCGTTGTAAGCCGCCAGCGCCAGATCTACGTCTCCGTTATACTGCCGAAGCTTCTGGGCGATATACTTTGCGCCTCCCATGATATTGCTGCGGGCGTCAAAGGGATCCTCCACCCCCAGAGCTTTGGCCGTCGACGGCATCAACTGCATGACACCCTGTGCTCCTGCCGGAGACACCGCATTCGCATCAAAGCCTGATTCCGCCTTGCCCATCGCTTTCAGCAGACTCAGCGGCACTCCGTACTGACTCGCCGCTTCCGCGAAGATCGCATCCATACTCTGGGACTTGATCTCGTCCTGCCATATACTCTCCGTCCGGCCCCCGTCCTGATCGTCTTCATTTCCAAGTCCTCGCAGCGTATTGATCTTCATCAGAGTATCATAGAATGTATCCGCCGGCTGCAGCACAGAAGACGCCGAAGACTGTCCGTATGTTTTCGAAAAATCCTGTATCTGATTCAGTATATTGCTCATATACTTGTACCAATTTTCATATATTTTATAATTCATCCCCATAAACTTCGAACCGCTCCCTTCTCGAATTTAAGACGTGTGGAACCTAAGACACCTGACGGTTAATACTATAAATATAACGTGCCTAATTATATTTATACCACTTTTCTTTTATTTTGAAAAGTTTTTATGTGTTTTTTTTATAAGTTATAAACAACTTTGCGCCTGACTGACATGCATTATAACCTTTATTTTGGAAATAAAAAGCAGATTCTGGAAAAATTCCCTTAAAATTTGACATTTTATCTGGAATCAGATATTTACATTCTCATGATTTAGTTATAAAATAGAATATAATTATACGAATTTATTATCATAATTAGGAGGAATTGAGTGTGTTAAAAAATTTAAAAGTAAGGAGCAAGCTTTTCGTCTCCTTCAGCATCACGATTTTATTCTTTGTTATTGCGATCATTGCAGCCACAATCTCGCTTAACAATGTATTCGGGGGATTGGAAGATTTCTATAAAACCCCATATCCGATGGTATCTTCCGCTTTACAAGCACAGTCATCGACACGCAAGATACAGTTGAGTATGTTCCGTTTTGCTTTGACGAAGGACGATGCGACAAAGCAGTCGCTTCTTACCGAGATCGACCAGACTGCCACTATTATGACCGAGGCCCTTTCAAAGTTTGAAAAAGCTTATGAGGGTGACCCAGCATTGTTACAGGCGACACATGACGCCGTCGACCGTCTGTTGGCAGCCAGAGAGGATGCTATGGCCTGTCTGGACGCTGGAGACGAGGAGGGCGCTATTGAGATCCTGAACGGAGAATATGCCGAGGCCGGGACGAATTTTGCAACCGTCACCACTGACCTGATTGAGGCTGCTGCCGAACAGGCTGATTCCTATTATGAATCCGGTCAGAAGATTAAGAAGATCTCTTCTATTATATTATTGGCGCTCGCAGCGTTCTGTGTTGTATGTACGATTCTTATGTCTATCAAAGTAATCCGTGATATCACACATCCGATCTTAGAACTGGAAGATGCCATGAAGGAAATGTCGCAGGGCAACATGCATGCGGAGATTGCTTATGAGTCAAAGGATGAATTAGGAAATCTGGCGGACAATCTTCGTTTCGTATTGAAAACATTGTCCGAATATATCGCACATATCTGCAGCCGGATGGATTCCCTGGCAGAGGGAGACTTAAGCGTTGAGATGGATATGGATTATCTCGGCGACTTTGAATCCATCAAGCATTCCGGCGCCAAGATCATTCATTCTTTGAACGACGCGCTGAGCCAGATTCATCAGGCGTCCGAACAGGTTGCCGATGGTTCCGAACAGGTATCAAGCGGCGCACAGGCGCTGAGCCAGGGCGCTACAGAACAGGCAAGTTCCGTAGAAGAGCTGGTTGCTACGCTTAGCGATCTGTCCACCCAGGTTAACCAGACGGCGGAGAAATCACGCGCTGTCAATGATTTGGTCACCATGACCGGAGACGAGATCAATAACAGTAATAATAAGATGTCCTCCATGATGTCTGCTATGACTAAGATTAATGAATGTTCAAGCCAGATCGAAAAGATCATTAAGACAATAGAAGATATTGCATTCCAGACCAACATCCTTGCTCTGAATGCTGCCGTTGAAGCGGCGCGCGCCGGCGAAGCAGGCAAAGGCTTTGCAGTCGTTGCGGATGAGGTAAGAAGCCTCGCGTCTAAGAGTGCGGAAGCAGCAAAGGATACTACCGTATTGATCAGCAATTCTCTGAATGCCGTATCGGAAGGAAATCAGATTGCTGCTGAGACACAGGAATCTCTCGAAAAGGTAGTTTCCGGCACCAAGGATATCATGACCAATATGTCCACGATCACGGATGCAACCAATATTCAGGCAGAAGGACTGTCCCAGGTTACATTGGGAATCGACCAGATCTCTTCTGTTATTCAGACCAATTCCGCTACGGCAGAAGAGAGCGCTGCCGCAAGCGAAGAGCTCTTCAGCCAGTCCAGCTTGCTTAAGAGCTTAGTAGGACGGTTCCGTCTTAAAGGTATGAGCGCTGCGCCGACAACCACTAAAGTTACAAAAAGTTCGGCCCCCGAGCCCTACGAATCATATGACTCATATGACTCATCTTATGATTCATACGAACCTTTTTCTCCATCATCAGACAGTACATACGAACCACCGATGATGGATGAACCTACACCGACACATTCCAAGAGCTTTTCACATACCAGCTCCTTTGTAGATGATATGGCGAAGTACTAAAGATACTTAAACTTTTAAAATACCAAAGACGGTAAGCACGTAAATTACGAAAGACCTTTCAGTCACGAAAGGACATAAGTACGTAAGATCTTTCAGCACTAAAGACCTATAAATACAAAAGACTATAAGATACAAAGGACTATGAGATACAAAAAACTATAAGACACTTAAAAACCATAAGATACATAAAACCATAAAATTATAAGATACAAAAGATTGTCAGGCGCTAAAAGCTAAGTCATATAAAGGCCTGAAAGAACACAAAAAGGGGCTGTTGGTTAATACTGATTTTTAAACCCCTACCGAAAAATAAGCATATCCACCAGAGTTCCGTGCTTTTCCAGCGCACGTTCTTCTATGGGATATGCTTATTTTTTCTGTATAGAACTTATTTTTGGGCTCAAAAAACCATTGGCGTCAATTTTAACATATTTTATCACTCGAAAGGAGCTACTTATGATTAAAATAATTATTGCAATATATAACCCTGAAACTGATTGCATTGAGGTTAGCCTCGACGATGAGCAAATCCATATTTCTTTTGACTGTCAGATATGCAATACATCCGTTCGCCTGGACGAACCTTCTGATATTACTTATCTTACAAGGCTTGCCAGAGAATGTCCAAGGCTGTATGCGATATTAGCTTCCATAGATGGCGGATTGCAAGGATATGTTGAGGCGATGGGGGAATTTAATTAACTTCTCTCATCGCTTTACTATAGTTAAGTGAATTCATAAAATCATCAATGTACTCAAAATTTGGTTCTTCATTCTCTTTATATGGCAACTTAACAATTATGTCCTTAAGTGTTCTATTAGCTTGTCTTCCATAACTGTATTTATATTTATTTGCCTCAATTTGTGTACAAATAAACATCTTAACCAAATTAGTCATTTTATATTCGTTTCTAGGTTCCAATACCATTAAATGATATGCTGTATAAAATGGCTTATCTTGCACAAATGATGACAACACACTGCCTCCTAATGCAACGGTAATCAATCCTTTAGGAAATGGCTCCTCCAGCGTTTTCTTTACTTTTGCCACAACACCATTATTTTTTGAAGTACGCGAAACAAAGTTTATGCCACTTTCTGTATCTTCTTCCATCCTAATTAATTCATATCCATTTCCCTGATGAAGTACAAATAGCTGTTCTAGTGTATATTCTTTCCATGTATTAAATTCAAGCTTTTTTATTTTATTTGCGTCAGGATTACCTTTATATTGATTTTCAAACACACTCATATCTATATTATCCAGATACCAACATGCTTTATCATAACCATCCTCCAAAAAACATTCCGGAATTTCAGATACATCTGGCATATGCTTTTTATTTACATATCCTGGCAACTCATTTGGCCCCGGAAACTCAATTTTCATCATTCTATCTTTTTTAGGCTTATTTCCATATGAAAATCGATACCGATTGAAACTTATTGCCTGTGCGTACCACAGTCTTTGATTCAATGACATATTTGCATATTCATCCTTCGGAACAAGAAACATTGTATTACTATTCCCCAAAAATTCATATGGATATACATATGAATAAGAATGACTCCCTTCGCCATCCTTACCTACTATTATAGAAAAAGCTGGTGCTAATTTCTTTAACCATTCTTTTGGCATATCACACTTTCTAACAAAACCTACCAATAAATTATCCATAGATTTCGATGGACGTAAGAAAGGAATGTCATCGTCAAATTCTTTTTCTTTTCTAATAATAGATGTATCTTGTATAAATACCCCGTCAATCTTATTAAAAATTTCTTCTAATTTTTTCAATCAACACCCTCCCTTTCTTCCAAATTTGCATTATCCTCCATATACCTAAATAGTGCATATTTTTTTAATTGATTCTCAAAATCCTTTTCAGACAATTGACTATAATCCGTTTTTGAATACTGATTTATTGTCCACTCATCTTCTTTACCCGGTTTTTGAACAATCAAAGTATAATCATTTGCATTTTTCTTTGGATCATTAGTTATAGCATCTAACATTTCACTCTCTAATACTGACCATTTACCGGTATCCATCCTACCATGAGTCTTGTGCAATACAAAGCCATCATCTCTTAAATCGTAAAATACTGTTTCCGTTTCCTTTTGTGGTTTGTTACACTCAAAAACAGCAATAGCTGTATGTGTACTTGCATTAGGCTGAAACAAATCGTTAGGCATGGATATAACATATTTAAGTGTATGGTTTTCCAGTATTCTATTTCTAATCTTCTGATCCTTATAGTATGCGGATAAAGGCGCTATCATAATGCAATATCTAGAGCATTGTGATAATAAACGTTCTAAAAAACTGATTTCTTTCATCCATGGTTTCTTTTTTCCACTTTGTTTTTTTACATCGGTAGCTGCCTTGGATATGTCAGATTGTAATTTTTCATAATTATCATAGCCTCCTGAATATGGCGGATTTATAAATCCTATTGTCGGTCTAATATCTTCATTTTTCGATAATTTACCCAAGATAGTATTATCAATAGCATTCTGTATTTTAGCCTTTTTATCCCTATTATTTCCCTTTAATACCTGTTCTTCCTCTTTTGAAATAATATGGCAAACTTCATCGCTAAAATAATCCACATGATATATATTGGATTTTCCATCTCCTCTAAAAAGCATATTTGACATAGCTAAAATATACATTGATGTATTCTTTTCAAACCCAATCAATTGTCTCTTCTTAATAAAATATATCATATCATCCAATTGCTTCTGCCTTGCCGAAGTGAGAATTGGCAAAACACCATCTGAATCTTTTTGTTTAGCTAACGAAATTTTCTCACATATATCATCTGCATTCTCCTTCGAAACCAAACCAGATTCTACAAGCTTTGATAAATTTGTTATTCCCTTTAAATAGTCAAATTCTTCATCTAATCCAAAACCATTAGCAATTTGCGCAGTAATTTCCGATTCTTTTTGTGTCTTCATTCTTATCATACAGTTCATGGCACTTATTAAAAATGAACCTGTTCCACAACATGGATCTATAATAACATCATCAGCAGAAATATCTATTAACTTTGTGAATAACGCAGTGATATGTGCTGGAGTTAACACAATTCCTTTCTTTACATTTGTCACTCCTGCCCATTTAAGGAAGCTCTCGTAAAACTTTCCAATAACATCATAATTACTCTTTCTTCTGAATAATGGTATGATGTTGTTGTTCAATTCGTTTAATATTGCTTTCAAATATGGTTTTGATGTTATATCTGGATCCACCGAAATAAATCCTATTTCTGCATCAATGACATCCAATTTTTCCTGTGGTATATCTTCTGCCTTTAATACATTATCTACCCTAGGTCTTATCATTTCTGCTAAATGTTTAGGTGACCATCCATTATAATCATTTATAAAACTATTATCTTCTAATTTATCTGGCTTAAACAATGAAATAAGCAAAGCTGATAATATAATAGGTCTACGCTGCGAATCGACTGCAACAAGCAAATTATTAATTTTCTCCGAAGAATTTGTAACCGTCTCAATGATTGCCTTTGTATCAATATCATTCGCAATTGTTAGATAATCTTCCTCATTAAGAATATCATGAATATTTAAATTCTGAATTTTACCATCTTTTATCATATATGTATCAACACAAAATTCATTCGGCTTATCAGGATCCCCGGATACTGCAATTCCTATAATAGACCAATCACGCAAAAAATTCTTGTAGTTTTCTCCATAAACATCCAATACACTCGGTTTAAAGAAACTCATATACCATTTTATTCCATCGACAGAATACTTTGATGGATTATAATCTTTTACATCATCCATCAATCCAACAATTGATTTTTTTTTATTATTATCTTTTGAAGTAGAAACAATTATCTCAACCTTTTTTTCTATTTCTTGTTCATCAAAACAATCACTAGTATGCTCTTCAATCATAGACTTTATTTCCATCATAATAAGTAACTTCTCATGAGAATTTTCATAACAACCATCTGGTATTCCCTCATTTCCAAACTTCTTATTATAGCCTTTAGATGCTTTTTTCATTATTGTCAAAAGTTCTGCTGTAATAGGTTTTTCGCTCCATCTATTAGTAAAATTGTGTTCCTTTATTAAATAATCTATTTTCGATTTCGTAATGTCATTTCTTGCCATTTACCTTCCTCCATTCGTCTGAACACCATCAAGTTAATCCGTCTCAATTATACCTAAATACATTATAGAACATTTGTTCTTATTTTTCAAGTTGTAATTTCCTTTTTACGGCATGTGTAAAAATAAAATCATTCATGATATTTTATCATGTTTTTAGCTGCTTTTCCATAAAAGATCCTGATATTTCACATGTTTGGGGCAACAGAAAATTAACTTCAACTTCTATGAATTGTGTTTACCCGATGACGATCCAGTCTATACCCTTAAAAAGTGATGGAGGATTTCGATTTTTCAGGCTTGCTTACCTGTTATTCTGATATGAGAAGAGATGAAAGAAAAATCCCCTGCAAATATCCAGAGTGAAAAAGGGATCGTAAAACGTCAAACCCATTCCATACAGACCGAGGGACATTTCGGGGATATCAAAGAGAATGAGAAATTCCGGAGGTTTAACTATCGTAAAACAGATAAAGTGTATAAGGAATTTATGCTATATGCAATTGGTCGGAATATCAATAAATATCATCGTTTCCTACACAATGAACTCCAAAAATTTGAAGGAAAAACAGAGCTGAAAACAGCGTAGAAAAGGAACTGACCATTAAAATTGATGCCAGGGGTTTTTGTGCCTAAAAATAAGTTCTAAAAATAAGTTCTATACAGAAAAAATAAGCATATCCCCTAGAAGAACATGTGCTGGAAAAGCGCGGAACTCTGGTGGATACGCTTATTTTTCGGTAGGGGCTTAAAAATCGATATTAACCGACAGCCCCTTTTTTGTTCTTTCAGCGCACCATCCGGTCAGAAATTGAAGTCCTGGACCGCCCGGTGCAGCAAATATTAAGTAACTGGCAGTTTGTGCCGGAGCCAGGCACATTACGACATATGCCGCATAATTTCCTGCTTCAGTTTCAATACTTCCAGATCTCCCGGCAGAAGCGCAAGGAGCTGTTCCGCTACACCATATGCCTCGCCCCACTGTCCATTTGCCACGAGTCCGTTAAGAACCTGCTTTACCTGATTACCGAGAACCTTGAATTCCTCCGATATCTGCTGCGGCGGTTCCTTCAGCTTCTCTTCCATATAATCGCTCAGACAGCTTATGGCTCCGGACATCTGCGGGTAAGTGCGGATAGCGTTCCGGAGAAGTTTAATACATTCTTTATATCTTCCGAGTTCCAATGCTTCTAAGACCTTTTCCGCCGTAAACACGAATTTATATCGGGACGGCAGCGCATAGTAATCCGGAACAGCGAGGATCTCTTCTTTATACAGTGTATCCGCTTCCCGGCGTACGCTGCCGCAATATCTTTTCAAAAGCTCCAGAAGCTGTTCCATTTCTGTCATCCCCTGGGAAAGCAGTTTTTCTAACAGATTCTGCTCCAGCCATCCGGCATATATAGGATAGTCCGTCATCAGCGGACACAATCTCTCCAGAAGCGCCGGCATATCTGACGCTTCCACCTGCTCTGCCAGTGTCTTCACATAAGCCTGCCACGTTTCGGAGGATATATGTTCCAACAGCGGAGTAAGAGAAAAACCGTTCCTTCCCGCCATCTCTACAATCTGATGCATAAACCCGGAAGGACAATTTTCCGCGCACGCCGCATAATATTTCTCTGCTTTTGCCGGCAAATGCTTCTCCTCCGCGTGAAACGCTTTCTGAAGGCTCACATACGGATTGTTCGTCTGAAGTCTGGAATAACCGTCCAGAACCTCTTTCTTCTGCTCCTCATCGCCTACTTTCAGCTTATCCAACTGCGTATAATGCTTGCTGACCAGTTTCTCGCGATCCCAGGGCATCCAGGAAAGTATCTCCTTCATCTGTTTGGTATCCTTAATCTCCGCCGCAAAGAACACTCCCGCCACATAAGCCGGCATCGCATGCTCCCAGGCAGTGGTATACGTCACGGAACCTCCCGTCTGCCTCTCTGCTTTCTCAGGATGCCTCTCCAGATAACGCATGGTCTTATGGAAATTCCGGACATGACGGATTCCCTCCCGGCATCTCTGCAGATCCCAGCACAAAGTAGAAAGGATACTGTAGATATGCGCCTGTCCGACCTCCAGAAGACGGGGGGAGAGAAGAAGCTTCTCTCCTGCCTCCACAGCCTCCTCCTTCTTCCCGATGGACGAAAGCATGACCGGAAGATGTACCTGCATCCACATCTCATAGATATGAATCCGCTCTTCCTTCTCCGCGAGTCTCAATCCCTCGCGGCAATACTCAATGGCAGTCTCTTCCTCATTTACATAACGATATTCCTGCGCAAGCTGCATACAGATATGCGCCGTCGGATTCTCTTCATAGACTTTACGGAGCAAGGCTGTATTCCGTTCAAACTTCTTTCTTCCTTCGGACGCGGAACCGGACTCGACATAACCATAATGGTGAACATAACTTTGGAGCATCTTCCGCGGATCTTCAAAAGGATACAATCCTTCATGGATAGGCGAGACGAACCTGATGTCTGGGGTCAGATGGCACATACGCCCTACCTGGGCGTCATTATAGGATCTTCCCTCCCAATCGTCATAATTCCTCTGTATATAAGTAGCCGACTCATATTCCCGGTATTCTCCGCTTTTGAAGAATCGGATGATCTCCGTCGTATCCTCGAACCATTCGTCGTCGTCCAGATAGAGGAACCATTCTCCGTTCGCCTCCGTAAGTCCCGCATTTCTTGCTTTCGCAAAATCATCACACCAGGTAAACGGAATAATATGGGAAGTATACTGCCTGGCGATCTCAAGCGTCTCCTGATCTTTTCCGGTGAAAACGATGATCAGTTCGCTGTCTACCGCATTCAGAAGCGGAACGATAGAATCCAGACATCTCTTCAAGGTGTCTCTCCGATCCGATACCAGAAGGGAGATTGTAAGTTGTGATTTCATAGGGCGCTGCTCCTTTTCTTTTTATACGCTCTCATAGCAAAAAGGTATAGTCTCAATATCTAATATCGGACTATACCTTGGAAACTGGAGTATAGGGGATTCGAACCCCTGGCCTCAACAATGCGAATGTTGCGCGCTCCCAACTGCGCTAATACCCCGTCTGATGTATTATATCACGAAATAAACAAAAATGGAAGAAAAAAATTTTAAAATTTGAAATAAAATTTGACATATTATTTAACATATTATATGAAATATTATTTGACATATTATTTAATATATTATATGAAATATTATTTGACATATTTTCTTCTGTGCAGCCATATATTATAGCAGGGGAGGTGTTTTTTATGCGCATACTCAAGAACGTACCAAACAAAACTTATGCCGTCGCCGCCGTTGTACTTGGTATCCTGAATCATTTTCTCTATCGGTTATCCGGCGGACAAGCTTTTGCCGCCCTTTTCTGCCCTGTAAATGAATCCGTATGGGAACATCTTAAACTCCTATTCTTCCCGATTCTATTTGTATCTGTTGCCGAATACTTAAGATACCGGCCGGATCCTGTCCGGTTCTTCTACTACCGTTTTCTCTCCGCCGTATGCGCCATGGGTATGACCATAACACTATTCTATACCTATACAGGCGTTATCGGGCGTAATTTTTTCATTGCGGATATTCTGATCTTCCTGGTCAGTATCCTGTCTGCCTTTTACATGGACGCTTATTTCTATCAGATAAGCGTCAGGAAGATATCTCAGACCGCAACATTTTCTCTGTGGATTATTTTGTCGCTGTGCTATTTTACATTCACATGCTTTCCTCCGAATATTCCGCTCTTCTTTCCTTATGCCTGATCCAGATATCCATAAAAACAGCGCCTTTCCTTTGCCGGAATGAAGGCGCTGTTTTTATGGTATTCGGATATCTTTCCAAGAAAGTACCATGAATTCCAAACAACCTATAGAAAATCGGACCTGGAAGTGTTACACTTTTTGTATATTATCACATCCCCTACACGGCCATCTGCTATTTTCTTCTGCCTGATGGCGCAAATACGAAAAGGAGACGATTCAAATGGAACATGAACCTGTATATTGTAAGATAGAACATCACGCCGTGCTGTTCGCATTTCTTGCCAAACGGGCGATCGAATTATGCGGAGACGCCGGAAAGGAAGCGATTCTCTCCGGCATGACAATCTATGGAAATGAACGCGGAAAACGGATGGCCAAGAATGCCCTCGCCCATGGCGACGCTCTCACCACCATGACAAACCAGGCTTACGGCGAATGGAAACCGGACTATGACGGTCAGATGGAATTCGGCCAGCTTCGGACCGAACCTACTCTGCAGACCTACATATCTAAATGTGCCTGGTGCGATGCCTGGAAAAAGCATGGATTAACCGAATACGGCAAACTATACTGTGTCAATGTCGACAATGCAGTTTATCAGGGTTTTCGTCCTGATTTTGTCTGCACGCCGACTTCCGCCGCTATGAGCTGGGGCGGCGAACGCTGCGAATTTGACTGGGGTTATCCTCTTACGCCTGAGGAAGTCTCTTTGCTTGCCAAGAAGAAGAAAGAGCTCGGCACTTCCTGTATGAAAGATTTTAATTTCCATACGGCACATCTGAAGCATACCATCAGCAAGACCCTGACCGACACATTGGGGGAGGCCGGCAAGAAAGCAGCCGAACTGGCATATCAGGACTTTGCCCATACCTTTGGCTCAGAGTATCTGGACGTCCTGGAAGGGCTCTATCCAAATACAGGCAAGGAGGCTTGAAATACGTGCATACCAATAATCATATAACTGCCGCTCCATCCCCGGAAAATATCATCGCCGGCTGGATTGCCTCCCACGAGGAGGAATTGATCCAAACCGCCGGCTATATCTTCCGGCATCCGGAAACTGCTTACAAGGAAACCTTGTCTTCCGGCTATCTGGCGGATTTCCTCGAAAGACAAGGTTTCCGTATAGATAAGAAGACCGCCGGACTCGATACTGCTTTTACCGCTGAATGGGGAGAGGGAAAACCAATCCTTGGATTTCTTGCCGAATACGACGCATTGCCGGAGTTGGGCCACGCCTGCGGGCACAATCTGCTTGGGACAGGCGCTGCCGCCGCTGCCTGCGCGCTGAAAGCGGATATGGAAAGCCGAGACATCCATGGAACCATCCGGGTCTATGGATGCCCGGCAGAAGAGATCATGTCCGGCAAGATCGTCATGAATGACCGCGGGGTATTCAACGACTTAGATACGGCGGTAACCTGGCACCCCTTCGACCGAAACCGGGTCAGCAACGACATCTGGCAGGCTCAGGATATTAAGAATTACACTTTCCACGGGATCAGCGCCCACGCTTCCCGTTCCCCTGAAGACGGGCGAAGCGCCCTGGATGCCGCGGAACTCATGAATATCGGGGTGAATTATCTGCGGGAGCACGTTCCCGGCGACGTCCGCATGCACTACGCCTATGCCGATAACGGACAGCCCGCCAACGTAGTTCCCGACTATGCCAGAACTAATTACTTCATACGCTCCTCCAGGCGTTCGCGGACTGACGACGCCAGCCTGCGTGTGGACAACTGCGCGAAAGGCGCCGCCCTTATGACCGGAACCAGCGTGGAGATTGAGCTGGTCAGCAGTTGCAAAGAGATGAAGGTGAACAGGGTATTAGCAGAGCTTTATTATCAGGCGATGACAAAGATCCCGGCTCCTGTCTATACGGATGAGGAGATTGCTTTCGCCGCCCGGCTCACACAGGAAGCCGGATTCCCTGATCCTGGAGTCTATTTTACAGGATTAGAACCATTAGAAGCAGAACCCGTCCCTATCTCCATCGGAACAGACGCCGCGGAAGTCAGCCACACCGTCCCCCTCATTACTATCAGCGCGGCAGCCATGTGCAGAGGAACGCCCTTACATCACTGGGCAGCAGCAAAACAGGCCGGAATGAGTATCGGACATAAAGGAATGCTGTATGCTGCAAGGTGCATGGCAGAAGGAACAAAATTATTGATCGAAAGACCCGAGAATCTGCGGAAAGCCTGGGAATATCACAGACATTCCGTCTAGTGTACCGGCATGTTCATCTTTAAACTAACAGTGCCGAATATATCGTCACTCTGCAAGGCGGCTGAACGAGGCGATGCGGTGGCATCGTTGACGGAAGCCAACACAGCAGATGGCAATATGGGCGGTGCTGTTAGTACGATTATGAACGTATCAGTACACTTGTACGGCATTAAAATGAATGAAGTGACAGTGCAGAGAGGTTAGTTCGATTATGAACGTATCAGTACACTTGTACGGCATACCCGCGGGAATAAAATAAGCAGCCGGCGCGGTTAACGGCCTGCCGGAATCAAAAAGGAGGTAACACAATATATGATCACACAGAAAATCGGAATTATCGGATGCGGCAATATGGGAGGCGCGATCCTCTACGTCGCCCTTGAGAGCAAAATTCTCCCAAAGGAAAATGTCTATGTATATGACATCAATCCCGCTATGATGGAGAAAGCCGGCGCCTGGGGTGTTAATCTTGCAGAGGACGACGAGGACGTCTGTATGCGCAGCGACATCATCTTACTTGCGGTAAAGCCGCAGAATGCCGCCGAAGCTCTGGGACAATGCGGGAATGCATTAGACGGAAAAGCCTTGATGTCCATCGTTGCCGGCGTTACAGTCGAACGCCTCCGCAAGATGATCGGCGGTACGCCAAGAATCCTGCGGTTATTACCCAATACTCCGGCAATGGTATTCGAGGGAGCTTTTGCCATATGTTCTGATAATGATTTTACAGAAGAGGAACTGTCCGCTGCGAAGTCCATCTATGAGAGTATCGGCGTGATAGAGATGGTGCCGGAAAACCTGATCGACGCTGCCTGCGCCCTGAACGGCGGCGGTCCGGCTTATGTAGCCATGTTTATCGAAGCAATGGCTGACGGCGGGGTGAAGCAGGGTCTTTCCCGTGCAACGGCTTACCGGCTTGCAGCTCAGACCTGTCTTGGAAGTGCAAAAATGATCCTTGAACAAGATATTCACCCTGGACAGTTGAAGGATATGGTAACTTCTCCCGGAGGTACGACGATCGAAGGATGCGAAGCTCTGGAAAGAGGCGGCATGAGAGCAGCCGTAATAGATTGCATCAACGCCGCTGCCGAAAAATCAAAACGGTTGTAAGTATAACCCGACAGTTGTACGCATAGCCCAAAAACATATGGAGCTGCCGGAAAATGACAAATCTCTACAGTATATCGCCGTGATTCATCTGATCTTACAGCAATATACTGCAGACGAATATCCTTTTCCAACAGCTCCTTCATTTCTTTTAAATCGGCATTTTTAATCACCTAAAGCAAAGCCTTAAGAAGCATAATATGGTATTCTTCATCTTTAATAATTCTTTCCAATACAGCATCCACGTCTTCGTCTTTGATCATCTTTATATGCATCGTATACTGTTCGATCGCCGCTTTTTCCGCTTCGATATCAGCCCGTATCATATTTCCGGTATCTTCCGGCAGCGTCAGATATCCCGGCGTCCACATCTTCCTCGAACCATTGCGGTGTCTCGCCGTGAAATCAACATTTCCTCCCAGCAGAACAATCAACTCTCCCAGTTTCTGCAAATGCATCATCTCTGCTATCGCAATGCCAAGAAACGTCTTCGCCAGGGAACAATTCCTGCAGGATATACGATTCTCATTATTGATATACTGCGTGATTGCAGACAATTCAGAGACCGAACCGCAATAATCAATACTAAGCAGATTCGCATACGCCTCGTTTTTTCCCTTAACCTGTATCGGCGGGTAAGGAAGATCCGCCATAAACGGCCTGATCCCGGCAAAACTACAGGTATTTTCTAGGGAACCGCTTCTCTTCTCCATTCCCGTAACCTCACACGAATAATCTTTCTAATAACATATTCGGATTCCCGGGAAAGGGTTCCTTAATTGTATTTTATCTGCTCTTTTCATCCATTAATCGTTCAATTTGCCTTTTCAAATATTCTATTTCTTCTCTTTGGCGTTGATTCTCTTCCTTTTGCCTTTGATTCTCTTCCTTTTGCCTCTGGTTCTCTTCCTTTTGCCTCTGGTTCTCTTCCTTTTGCCTCTGATTCTCTTCCTTTTGTTTCTGATTCTCTTCCTTTTGTTTCTGATTCTTTTCCTTCTGCTTCTGATATTCTTCTTGCAGTTCATCAATCATATATCTTACTGTATTCCTGTCCAACTCATATAATTCTTTTGAAAACATTCCCATCACCTGCTCAATATTACAGCAGATCTCATAGATCTGCTCATACATTGCCTTGAAATCCGGATACCTCTCGATCAATGCAATGATATCCTCCGGTTCATCGCTGATCAAGAAAGTAAGCCACCCATCCAGCCGCTTCTCTATGTTCTTATTCTGATGCTTTTCCCGATAAATGTCAAGTGCAACAAAGACAAATTCCTGTAAAAGATCAATCTGAAGCCCCGTATCTGATTTCTGCCGGAATTTGTGGATATATTGATCCGGTAAAGCGTGGAACTCCGAAGTACTCTTCTCAAATAATACGATCGTATAGACGTTCGAAATCTCACGGTAGGAGAAAGTTTCCTTCGTCATCTGGTTCCTCACCTGCCTGTATTGACGCAGCAGCAGATCCGCCGAATAGCAAGCGCTCCTCTGCCCCGGAAAAGCATATCCCACCTTCTGAATCTCCACGTTAGCAATGCTTCCGTCTGTCAGCTCCACCAGGAAATCCATGATCAGCAGCGACGTCTCGTCCGCAATACGCGTATTGTCATTCGGAAGCACTTTTAACAGTCTCACTTTCTTCCCCAGCAGCAGCGAAATCAGTTCTTCGATCCGCTCCGGATATACTTCCGGATTCAGAATCGCTTTTGCGCAAAAATCGTATAGCATCTTAACCCCTTTCACGCCCGTACAGAAATCCAGAAACTCTTCCTTTCGCCTTTCCTCCCAACGATCGAACATCTTACTCAACTCTTTTTTCTCCCGTATCTTTTCCAGAACTTCTTCACGGCTTTGAAGCATTGGAAAATGTTTCTCTAATGCATATTTCAAATACAATCCCTCCTCATATTCTTCACTTTTTTTACTTTTTCTTACAAAATGCTTTTTAGGATAAATGTCCCCCAAACGGAACTTCTGATGCCTTCCGGCCTAAGAAACTATAGACGTATATCACTGTCTATAGATAGAAAACAGATTACTAAAATGGTTATTACTCTTTTTATAAACTTATTTTATTATCCTTCGGTGATTTTAATAACACATTCGGATTCCCGGAAAATAGCTCCTCAATTGCGCTTTATCTGTTCTATTTCCTTCATCAAACACTCATTTTGCCTTTTCAAATATTCTATTTCTTCTCTTTGCCTCTGATTCTCTTCCTTTTGCCTCTGATTCTCTTCCTTTTGTTTCTGATTCTCTTCCTTTTGCCTCTGATTCTCTTCCTTTTGTTTCTGATTCTCTTCCTTTTGTTTCTGATTCTTTTCCTTCTGCTTCTGATATTCTTCTTGCAGTTCATCGATCATATATCTTACTGTATTCCTGTCCAACTCATATAATTCTTTTGAAAACATTCCCATCACCTGCTCAATATTACGGCAGATCTCATAGATCTGCTCATACATTGCCTTGAAATCCGGATACCTCTCGATCAATGCAATGATATCCTCCGGTTCATCGCTGATCAAGAAAGTAAGCCACCCATCCAGCCGCTTCTCTATGTTCTTATTCTGATGCTTTTCCCGATAAATGTCAAGTGCAACAAAGACAAATTCCTGTAAAAGATCAATCTGAAGCCCCGTATCTGATTTCTGCCGGAATTTGTGGATATATTGATCCGGTAAAGCGTGGAACTCCGAAGTACTCTTCTCAAATAACACAATCGTATATACGTTAGAAATCTCACGGTAAGAAAAAGTCTCCTTCGTCATCTGGTTCCTCACCTGCCTGTATTGACGCAGCAGCAGATCCGCCGAATAGCAAGCGCTCCTCTGCCCCGGAAAAGCATATCCCACCTTCTGAATCTCCACGTTAGCAATGCTTCCGTCTGTCAGCTCCACCAGGAAATCCATGATCAGCAGCGACGTCTCGTCCGCAATACGCGTATTGTCATTCGGAAGCACTTTTAACAGTCTCACCTTCTTCCCCAGCAGCAGCGAAATCAGTTCTTCGATCCGCTCCGGATATACTTCCGGATTCAGAATCGCTTTTGCGCAAAAATCGTATAGCATCTTAACCCCTTTCGCGCCCGTACAGAAATCCAAGAACTCTTTCTGCCGCCTTTCTTCCCAACGATCGAACATCTTACTCAACTCTTTCTTCTCCCGTATCTTTTCCAGAACTTCTTCACGGCTTTGAAGCATTGGAAAATATTTCTCTAATGCATATTTCAAATACAATCCCTCCTCACATTCTTCAATTCTTTTTACTTTTTCTTACAAAATACTTTTTAGGATAAATGTCCCCTAAACGGAACTTCTGATGCCTTCTGGCCTAAGAGACTATAGACGTATATCACTGTCTATAGATAGAAAACAGATTACTAAAATGGTTATTACTCTTTTTATAAACTTATTTTATTATCCGTCGATGATTTTAATAACATATTCGGATTCCTGGGAAATAGTCGGGAAATAATTCCTCAATTGCGCTTTATCTGTTCTATTTCCTTCATCAAACGCTCATTTTGCCTTTTCAAATATTCTATTTCTTCTCTTTGCTTCTGATTCTCTTCCTTTTGTTTCTGATTCTTTTCCTTCTGCTTCTGATATTCTTCTTGCAATTCATCAATCATATATCTTACCGTATTCCTGTCCAACTCATATAATTCTTTTGAAAACATTCCCATCACCTGCTCAATATTACGGCAGATCTCATAGATCTGCTCATACATTGCCTTGAAATCCGGATACCTCTCAATCAATGCAATGATATCCTCCGGTTCATCGCTGATCAAGAAAGTAAGCCACCCATCCAGCCGCTTCTCTATGTTCTTATTCTGATGCTTTTCCCGATAAATGTCAAGTGCAACAAAGACAAATTCCTGTAAAAGATCAATCTGAAGCCCCGTATCTGATTTCTGCCGGAATTTGTGGATATATTGATCCGGTAAAGCGTGGAACTCCGAAGTACTCTTCTCAAATAACACAATCGTATATACGTTAGAAATCTCACGGTAAGAAAAAGTCTCCTTCGTCATCTGGTTCCTCACCTGCCTGTATTGACGCAGCAGCAGATCTGCCGAATAGCAAGCACTCCTCTGCCCCGGAAAAGCATATCCCACCTTCTGAATCTCCACGTTAGCAATGCTTCCGTCTGTCAGCTCCACCAGGAAATCCATGATCAGCAGCGACGTCTCGTCCGCAATACGCGTATTGTCATTCGGAAGCACTTTTAACAGTCTCACCTTCTTCCCCAGCAGCAGCGAAATCAGCTCTTCGATCCGCTCCGGGTATATTTCCGGGTTCAGGATTGCCTTGGCACAGAAATCATAGAGCATCTTCACTCCTCTTGCGCCCGTGCAGAAATCCAAAAACTCCTCCTTCTGCCCTTCCTCCCAACGATCGAACATCTTACTCAGCTCTTTCTTCTCCCGTATCTTTTCCAGAACTTCTTCACGGCTTTGAAGCATTGGAAAATATTTCTCTAATGCATATTTCAAATACAATCCCTCCTCATATTCTTCACTTTTTTACTTTTTCTTACAAAATGCTTTTTAGGATAAATGTCCCCCAAACGGAACTTCTGATGCCTTCCGGCCTAAGAAACTATAGACATATATCACTGTCTATAATTAGATAACAGATTATCTGATTAGTTAATATTCTTCTTATGAACTTATTCTATCATCCTTCTGCGATATTCTCAACTACAATAAATCGTCTTTTTCCGACATGTCTATATTGTGAATACTTTTCATATCTGCACCGGCGTACGTAGATTAAATCGGAAGCAGTAGCAAATTTTCATGGATATTTCATAGAAATCATGATATGATAAAAATGGATTTCAAAAAGGCAAATAAATGAATTGCTTGTATATATCATAAATCAAAGGAGGACAAATAAACATATGGAATTTACACCATCCGGAGTCTGTTCCCGGTTAATGAAAGTGGATTTAGACGGAGAGACTATCAAGAAAGTAGAAATCATCGGCGGATGCGCCGGTAATACTCAGGGGATTGCCAAACTGGTCGTCGGCATGAATGTACACGATGCCATATCACGCATGGAGGGCATTACCTGCGGTTTTAAGCCCACATCCTGTCCTGATCAGTTGGCCAAGGCTCTTAAGCAGGCAATCGGTCAGGCATAAGATCGGCGGATTGTCTGAAAAATATCATCCACCTTCATTTACCTGTGTGGTGGACTGTTTTTTAGGGACGGAAGTTTTAAGATGCCCTTCCTAACGCAGACTGGGCAACACTCCGGTGAACTAACCGCTAACTCCGACTAAGGAGTTCAGGAATGCCTTCACTCCTAAGTCTTCGTAAGCGGTGGATTTCACCTCCGTTAAGAACGCCCTCAAATGTCTGCTTTTAGGAAGGACATCTTAAAACTTCCTGTACACTGGAAATTGATTTACAACCGCACAGGAAGAAAAATATTCCCTTAAGCTATATGTCCCCTTCTTCGAGAGCAATTTCGGGACAGTTTTCCGGGAATCATAAAAGGATACGAAATGCGTACTTCGTATCCTTCTTCTTTTACGTCCCTTGTATCCGGCAAGGCTGTGGGAGGTATCGTCTACGACGACTTTAGCCCGTATCGTGGGCCTACGGTTTCTCAATGTAAGGCCGAAATTATATTTAATAGTTTCTGCAGTGTGCGCCGTAAACGACACCTCCCACAACCTTACCGGATATTTCTCAATATTCAGTTGTAAGTTTGTTTTCAGATTACTTCTAATCCTCAGATTGCCATTTTTTTAATGATCCGCTTCAAATGTTTCCTAAGCCCTTTTGATCTCTTTCATACCCTGGACTGGTGATGAATATAACTATTCGATGAAAATACCATCAGTGAAGGAACTGCTCAAATCGTTATTTGCAGAGTGTATACAACGAACCCGGTAATAATAACCACCCTCTACATTTAGCATGCGATTCGCTCCTACTCTGTCTGCGTTAAGATTTTCTTTCGTCCAACTAGTATATGAAGACCACTGAGTATCTCCTTTTTGCGCGCGCTCTATTATAACGGCAATTTTCACCTGACTAACCGTATGTGCTGCAATAGTCGTTCCGCCTGCATAGAGCAACCCCGGACCCTTACGAACACATTTCGAATATCCTGTAAGCAGATCCACGCCTCTCGTCAGCTTGGTATCATAGCCTATGGATTCCTCGTCATGCGTAAGATATGAGCTGTCCAGAATGATTTCATCTGATTCCGCCTGCACGTCGGTAAAGGATATAAGTAGCATGCATGTGACCATCACCAACGTCAAACAAATCGACGAACACCTCTTCTTCATACTTCACCTCCCTCGTCCTAGTTTCTTTACTCTCAATATATAAACACATAACCAACAAAAAACTGACGCGTTTATCCTATAAAATATAAATTTTCTACAATATTATCAAAATCCCCTTTTTCCATTGCTCCAATCAAAAAATACTCTAATCCTTTATCCTTATAATATGCCATAAAACGTGGATTATTGCTTTTAGGCACTTCATATTCTATAATCTCTATTTTCCTCCCCTGTATTTCTTTAGAGTATTTATCAACAATTTGATCTTCCATATCAATACCTAAAGATCCTTTTTCGAAAGATGCATTAATTAAATATATGAGCCTTTCTTCATTATATTTATAAATAAGCTCTGCTGTCTGAATTTCACCATCTATTTCCATACTTTCGAATTTCATATGTGCTGATACAGGTATCACTCTTACCGGATCAATTCCAAATACCTTTTTCATTTCCTGATATGCTTTTTCTTCACTTTCTTCTACGGTTCGTATAACATCATCACTATATGTTATTTTCTCTGCCTCTCTATCTACAATCTTTTGTGTCACCATCTGTATAATTCTCTCTGGTCCGCCCATACTGGTCACGCCTGCTGCCATGGTTAAGACCAGTGCCGCCGCAAGCGCTACATACAGCCGCACTCGTCTTTTCTTCCGTGCAACCTTGACCCTGCGCTCTCCCTCCGCTTCTTCCTCCATGATCTTCCGCCCCAGCTCCAGGGCTTTCATATCGTCTTCCGACAACTGAGAATACAGGTATTCATTCTCCTTCTCCTGCTCTTTCTCCCGTATCTTTTCTTGAATTACAGCATATATATTCTCCTGGGCTCCTTCTGGCATGCTGACCTCATCCTCCCGAAACGCTTCCTCTTCCCTAGCAATCCTGTCAAATTCTTCCTTCAGCATTTCTTCCAGTTGATCCTTTTTTTCCATCATTAATCCCTCTCGATATTACCATACTGATTTCACATTAATTAATATTTTATTTCTCTTGACCAATCCCCGCATAACCGTATAATATATAATATAAATAAACTTGCATGGCTTATATTATAACATACGTGTCGCACAGATATTTCACACTCTTTATCAATCTATGGAGGTCACTATGAAACGCATTATCTTAACCGGCGGCGGCACCGCAGGTCACGTAACACCTAACATCGCCCTGTTACCACGGCTCAAAGAACTACAATACGATATTCACTACATCGGTTCCTATAACGGAATCGAGAAGGAATTGATCGAACAATTCGGGATTCCCTACCATGGTATCTCTTCCGGAAAACTGCGCCGTTATTTCAGTCTGCAGAACTTTACCGATCCTTTCCGTGTGGTAAAAGGACTCGGCGAAGCAAAGAAATTCGTCAAACTCCTCAATCCGGATGTAATATTCTCCAAAGGCGGTTTCGTCTCTGTCCCTGTCGTGCTGGCAGGAAAGAGCCGCCGCGTGCCGACGATCATCCATGAATCTGACATGACGCCCGGTCTCGCGAACAAATTATCAATTCCTTCCGCCACCAAAGTCTGCTGTAATTTCCCGGAAACTTTAAAGCACCTCCCGGAAGGAAAAGCTGTATTGACAGGATCACCTATCCGGCAGGAACTGTTATCCGGCGATAAATACAAGGCCAGGGAGTTCTTACGCTTCTCTTCCGACAAACCGGTGATTATGGTCGTCGGCGGAAGTCTTGGCTCTGTTGCCGTCAACGAGGCGGTGCGCGGTATACTTCCCGAACTGCTGAAGACATTTCAGGTCATCCATCTGTGCGGGAAAGGCAAGGCTGATGATTCCCTGCAAAATCTGGAGGGCTACGCCCAGTTCGAATATGTAAAAGAAGAGCTAAAGGATCTCTTCGCCCTGACCGATATCGTAATCTCCCGCGCCGGAGCCAATGCAATCTGCGAACTGCTTGCGCTTCACAAACCGAATCTCCTGATTCCCCTCTCTGCGAATGCAAGCCGCGGCGACCAGATCCTCAACGCCCGTTCGTTCGAACGTCAGGGATACAGCATTGTCTTGGAAGAAGAAGAGCTGAATAAGCAAACGCTTCTTGATTCCATCACCCGCTTATATGAGAACAAAAACACTTACATAGACGCTATGAAGAACTCACCGCAGCAAAATTCTATCGATACGATCATAGAATTAATTGAAACCGCGGCAGCCAAATCATAAGCTCACAGGTACAAAACAGGTGTCAATACAGGCACCTGTTTTACGCTTCGCTCAAATGCGTATATTCTTCCGCAAAATTCTTCCTGATCCACTGCTTCGCCCGATACAATGTACTGTGCAGCACATCCAGCGAGACTCCCATATTCTCCGCAACTTCTTTCTGGGGTTTCCCCAGAATATATGTAATCGTAATGATATCATACCAGCGCGGATTTTTTTCATACAATGCCTCAAAGATATCCACTTTTAATTTCGTGTATTCTCGTTCCTTGAACTTCCGTACAAAGACTTCCTCCGGACTTTCCACGGATTCGGAGAGCGCTATTTCTTCTTTAATATCCATTCTCTCCACCAGATATTCCTTCTGATGATCCCTCTTCACATTCAATGCCATATACTTTGTCGTAAGAACCAGCCATGCTCTGGCGGCATCAGAGTCTGTATTTTCCATATTTATATAATATTTCAGAAAAACATTTTGAACAATTTCTTCTGCTGTATGATGGTTTTTTGTATATTTTACTGCTGTCGCATATACATACCCTACATTTTCTCTATAAATTGCATCAAAGTCCGCTTTCCCAACTGATTTGCCTTTCACTTGTCCGTCCTTCGCTTCCGTATCTTTTTATCTTATGGTTCTCTCATCTTAATACTCTGTTATCCTATGATTCTTTTATCTTAGCCAACAGCTCTTCTTTATCCTCTTCCTTCAATTCGCCCACTTTCCATGTGACTCCGACTCCGTCGTCTTTGTATCTAGGAATCATATGCAGATGGAAATGGAATACGGTCTGGCCTGCCGCCTCGCCGTTGTTCTGTACGATATTATATCCGTCGCACCCCAGGATATCCGTCAGCTTCGTAATCATCTTCTTCGCAAGAACCAGAACCTTCGCCGCCAGTTCATCACTCAGTTCATAGAGATTCGCATAATGCTCCTTCGGAATAATCAGCGCATGTCCCTTCGCCGCAGGACCTGCATCCAGAATAACCCGGAAATCATCATCCTCATACAGCGTTGCAGTCGGAATATCTCCATTCGCAAGTTTACAAAAGATACAATTCTCATCTCTCATACTAATCATCCTTCTTTCTTAAAATAATAATTGATTATTTCCTCCGCCAATGATACACTGATACATCAGAAAGGGCGGTAATTACTATGTTTTCAGCGACAGACAACGACAGATTACAACAGATTATGGAACAAAACCCTGAGATAAAATCTCTCGTCACCAGGCTTCTTAAATCCCATCGATTAGAGATCAGCACCATCAGCCACGAGATCCGCAATCCCCTGACTCTCGTATACAGTACACTCCAATTAATCGAATCGCAGCATCCGGAAGTACTTGCTTTCCGCCATTGGGATTCGATGCATCATGATATCGAATACATGAATCAACTGCTGGAAGAACTTTCCTCCTACAATAACGGCGGACAGCTTCATCTTGTTCCTGTCGACACGGCTGCATTCCTGAAAAAGCTGTCTCTCATATTCGCGTCTTCGCTCGTAGATACTGATATTGAGTTCACTTCACGCATTGCGCCAAAACTCCCGCAGACCTGCATAGATTCCGTGAAGATCAGCCAGACGATCCTGAATCTTCTGAGAAATGCCCGTGACGCCGTGAGCACCCCCGCAGGCGACGTTCTTCCGGCGATCAGCCTAAGTGCTGATTATTCGGAGGATATGATTCAGATCATCGTCACCGATAACGGGTGCGGCATTGCTCCCCAGGATCTTTCCTCCATCTTCGAACCCTTCATCACCCATAAAGACGGCGGAACCGGTCTCGGGCTTGCGATCTCCAGACGTATCATCAAAGCCCATGGCGGAACGATCTGCGCTGCTTCAACTCTCGGAAAAGGTTCTGCGTTTACCGTTACGCTTCCGGTACAGCAGGATGCCTGACAAAAAACCTGTAAGCAGCCCTCCGATATGCGCCATATTGTCCACCCCGCCGCTTGTAAATCCATAATACAGACTGATAATAATCATGAATATAAGACCGCGTCCGGATATCTCTCCGATCCGTCCGTGGCTGCGTATTGCTACATACAATAACGCGCCGATAATACCAAAGACCGCGCCGGAAGCTCCTGCCGATATGGCGTAATCTGCCGTGACGGCTTCCCACCATGCCGACAGGATGTTCCCGCCCACTCCGCTTAAGATATAGATGAGCAGGAAACGGATCTTCCCCACTTCAATCTCCAGATTCCAGCCCGCCAATACCAGAATCAGCATGTTATTCATCAGATGCCGGAAGCCGAAATGAAGAAACATGCTGGTAAAGAGACGGTAAACTTCCCCCTCCTCAGTCACTTTCGGGACATACATCGCTCCATGTTCCAACAGAAACATGCCGTCTTCCGTCATTCCATAGAAAGACAGCACTATAAATACGATCACATTAATAGCTGCCAGCATAATCGTACACGGCGCATTCATCCACTTCTCTCTCATGTATTATAAATCTCTTTCGTTAGTTTGGATTATATTAGTATATCATAATTTTGATGATATAGTAACCTGTATCATTATAAAAATAAAAGAACTCATAATTCTTCTTCCTCTATGTGCAGTCCGTCCCAATCTCCCCATTTAGATTTTTTATGTCTATTTAAAAACCGCTTTACCGGCGTCCACAGATTATCAGTCTCCCGCAGAATCGAACTTCCCATCTCCTGCTCCGCGATCCAGTCATGCTCCGCCCGATCATACTCCTTTAATCCTTCTTCCTCCTCCATATCAGGCTCCTCACTCCCTATATCATCTGCTTCAAAGCTGTTCTGCAGGCATTCCGCCGCCAGCTTCTCCAAGCTATAATTTTCATCCATTGTCTTCTGGTGAAGAAGGAATACCATACTGATACCTTCCTGATCCTGATAATCCGCCTGCTTTACGAAATACTCCGTCAACACATGGAATTCCGCCCATATATCCTGCTTCGCCGGCGGATAATAGCAAAAACAATATTTCCCCTCTTCATAAAATATATATTCTGGTTTCAGCAGAATGCAATGTATATTCAGCAGGAATGTTTCCACCTCCTTCACCGCTGTTTTAAAATCTCTGAGAAATATTTTTATGTCTTCCGCCCCTATTTTACTTCTTTCAAACATAGCTTTCATGGACATCTTGCCGCTGACATCATAATCATAAAAGCTGCTATTATTCACACCCCTTCCTCCCATCTTCAAGATTCCCTCCAGATGATTCACTTTCAGCATACGCATCTGGTAGTCTTCTTTATATACTGCCTCTTCTTCAATCGTAATCTTACGCTCCACTTCAACTGCTCCTGTTCCATATCTATTCTACTCTATCCTACTCTATCCTAAATCTATTCTACTCTATCCTAAATCCATCCTACTCCATCCTATATCTATCCTACTCTATCCTACTCTATCCTATATCTATCCTACTCCATCCTATATCTATCCTACTCCATCCTATATCTATCCTACTCTATCCTATATCTATCCTACTCCATCCTATATCTATCCTACTCTATCCTTTACTTTAACCTTCTCATATTCCTGATATACTTCTCCGGATCCGTAACAGCAGCGCGTTTCGAGACAGACACCTTCATACCCTTCCCCGACGCTGCCGCCGTAACCTCTATCTCATCTTTCCCGACCGAAACAGCCGCCTGTACTCCGGAAAACAAGATACATTTCCCTCTCACTCTATCCTGAAGAAGCTGTTCCAGCTCTTCTTTTGTCACTCCCCCCTTCTCTCTTGCTTTCGTACTGCCTGCGACGGCCGTCTCATATGCCGCGCCGGACAATATATTCTTATCATGATAATAGAACACTGCCAGAATACAGCCCATGATCAAGAACAGGATCATAGGCATGAGAAATGACATCTCTACCGTCATACTTCCCTGCGCTCTTTTACCCACTTATGATCCGCCTCCTTTTCTCCGTCAAAATATACAGCCGCTCAGCAGATATCCCGCCGCCAGAAATGGTACGAAGGGAAGCGTACACCTCCTGGACATCCTCTTTACCGTCAGGCAGATTACCGAAGTTACCGCAAGCAGCAAACAAGTCCCGGCCAGTACTTCCAGTAATTTCCACATTCCAAGATAGATTCCTAATATCAGAATCAGCCAACTGTCTCCATACCCGACGCCTTCTCCCGTCATCCTGCTGACCAGAAGGAACACCGCCCCGACGCCTGTCCCTCCGAGGAGCATCCGCAGATCCCCCTTTGAGCCGGACAACTGATACAATTGCCAGACAATCGCCAGAAGATTCAGGAACGCCAGCATACAGACCGGAATCTGCCGGGAACGGAGGTCTATGACCGATATCCATAAGAGAAAGATGATACAGCATATCTGATTTACCTCCCACATCTGCTGCACGCCCCCTTTCCCGCCGCTTCCGACAGCGGAACCGCATAGACAGTCCGTTTTAATCCGCTGCAGGAAAGAGAACTGTGATAGCGGTCCCCGGTATCTGTGATATATACCCCGCCGCCTGCGCTGCCTCTCATACAATGCTCACAAGGATAATATTTCCCGCCTCCGCTGTTCCGCATCCCCTCAAGCTCTACCGGCGAAACCATGTGAATCGATAATTCCAGATAAGTACAGTGATAATTCTTATGATATACAAGCCCTGTCTCCGTAATATACACAGTCTCATCGTTCTCCGTTCCGAACCCGGATCTCTCATAGCCTGTCCAGGCTTTGACCCGCATCTTTTCCTGATACTTAAGCGGAGGAACCCCGAATACCGGTATCGGAAGACGCACCTGGTATTCGGCAACTAATTCTCCGATTCCTGTGCGGGGCGAGATCCGGGAACCGCCGCAGCTTATCCCCCCGCTGCCGCCCAATACGATACTCCTGTCCAGACGTATTTCGCCAACTGCATGCACCACATCCCGCTCCAGCTTAGACGGCATGACCCCCGGTAGCACGCTTGCTTCTTCCGCCGCTTTCTTTCCCGCATACTGTAATCCAGATCTTACCGATGTACGGATCGCCGTGATCTCCATCAGATACAAAAGGCTCACAACCGCCAGGAAAAACAGAGGAACCGCCATCGCAGCCTCTACCGTAATGCTGCCTTTCTTAGAGGCAGATACAGATGTCCTCCCGAATAAATGTAAATAGATAGATTGTAAGGGGAGTTTTTTTCTATTCATGATACGAATCCTTCTCCTTTCTTCATTATTATATTGTTCCTTCTTCTTGGATAAAATGCCTGACATCCGGAAGGACATCTGTATCTGCCTCTACGGCACGCCAAAGTCAATGATAATCATAATATGTCTGAAACTGATAGCTGATTCCCCGTCTGAACCTGCCGGTTGACCGTATCTCTAATCTGCTGACACACAGATCCGCGCGGAAATACGCCTGTCCGTGGATCCTTCTCAGATTTTGTTCGATAATTCCAAGCGCCCTCATCGCCGCGTCCTCTTTCTTCTCAAGGAACAGCAGGATACGCAGATATTCCTGATACGCAAGTCCTCCGATATCATCCCGCCCTTCGCTTCGGTCTTCCTCCGTCCCTAAAGTAAGAAGCTTCGACAACTGTAACTGCCAGCTCTCCTTTGACTTCACCGGCGGCACTCTATGCCCCTTCAATAAAGAACGCAGATCCATGATCGATTCGCCGTAAGCCCATGCCAGGAGAATTCCCTGGGCCGCCGCCTCTGTGATTGCCGGAACCGCCAGCAGCGTACACAGCGTCAATGCTGCCGCCTCCGCTTCCGCCCTCATCTCACTGTCCGTCTGGATATATGCATAATTGGGCACGAATCGCAGAAAAAGCAGCTTCTTCACTACGGACTCAAGATTCTCCCTGTCACTATCGCCCCCTGCCAGGATATATTCCAGTTCATAATCCAGAACCCCCGTCCCCTCCGTATCCGTAAATCCGCTGAAATGCTTCAGCAGATATTCTCCAAGCATCAGAGAAGACAGCCTCTTACCCTCCGACACTGCGCCTGAGAAATCCCCATACCCGGCATTTCTGCTTCTCTCCGATAGCATTTCCTGATGATTCAGTCTTTTCTCTGAGACGCTTTTTCCTTTGGGCAGTACCAGCGACAGGACGGGAGATTTCTTCAATTCCCCCGCATACCGGATCGGATTCCCTTCCTGGGGCAGTTCTCCTTCATTTTCTTCAAGCAGCCCCTCCAGATAATCCTGCTGCTCCTGCTCTCTTTTGGCATAATCCCTTGCCTGTTCTTCCTGCCGCTCCCACACAGATGACATCTCCAACTTATCTTCTATGATACCCAATCCATACTTTTGTTCCATATACGACGCCACCTGCCCGCAAAACGCATCGCACCCATGGTCTGTCAGGAAACATATTCTGGTTATCTTATGTTCCATGTCTCCTGCCCCATAATAAGACAGCCTGTCTATGATATTCCTCTCCGAATACTGTCCCGTCTCATAACTGCCGTCAAGCGCAAAGATATCGTATTCTTCTAATAATTCCTTCTGATATTCCGCAAATACACTTTCCATCGCCCGGTTCATATCCGCTCTCCGGTAATTCTTCGCATTCTGGATAGAAGCGCTTTCCATCACCCCACCCACAAATACTGTCAGAAGGATGAATATCAGGCTCAGATACGCCGTCACTTCGCCCCGAAAGCTCTGTTTCTCACACATCAGATTCCTGAACTTTCACTGACAATCTTCGAGAATATATTCTGCACCAGACTGGTAAGCTGCGACTTAAATATAATGACCAGCCCGATCAATACCACCAATATTAAGATTACCTCCACCACTCCGACTCCGTCCTCTTCCTTTAATTTTGCAAATATATACCGCACTCTCCACATGTATAATCTTCTCCTCCTTTATAATCTTTCTGCTCTCCTTCATTACTGCTCATTTGCCAGCCATCTGCTTTTCCTGCTGCCGATCTTCTCCTGCTGCCTGCTCTTCTCCCGCTGCCTGCTCTTCTCCCGCTGCCTATCTTCTCTTGCCCGAACTTCTCCTACTGCCTGATCTTCTCCTGCTGCCTGATCTTCTTTCATACCGATATCACCCGTCCTTTATATCTGTACGGACAGAAAAGCAGGAACGACCACGATCACCAGGACAACCGCCAACATCAGAAACATAGGGAGCAATAATTTCGTCCCGGCTTCTTCCCCCAGCCTTTTCGCCCTCGCTTTACGCTCTTCGAAGGCCTGCAGAGACTCTTGCTTCAGAAGCTGTGTGAGTCCCTTCGTTCCTTTCCTCAGATTCTGAGACAGCAGCGCCCCGAATCTTATATATACCTGGATATCACAGCGTCTGCCGAACTTCTCATAACTCTCTGCCTCCGTAACGCCGCTATCCATCTCATGACACACCTTTTTCATCTCTTCGTAAGCATATCGTTTCCCCAATACTCCCTTCTGCCGTTCATAATCTTCCACAACCTTCCTCCACGCCCGTTTTACAGTCATACCGGCGCCGATAAATAACGTCATCTTATTCACGATCTCCGGATAATCCAGCAGCATCTGCCGTTTCTTCTCTTCTTTCTCCTTTCCCCGATTCTGTATCTCCAATGCGTACAGAAGAATCCCGATGAGTACCGCCATCGCAATCAGCACCGGCCCCCGGCTGCTCATCCTTCTATAATAAGAAACTTCTCTTCCCAGAAGCTTGTCCGGCAGTTTCCATCTGCGTTTGGTACGGCTGTCCTCTTCCTGCTTTTGAATCTCTTCTGTCAATCGGCTTTGCTTCTCCTCCTCCGTACTTAATGTTCTTGGGTAGACACATGCCGTACACTCATACATCGCCTGTTCCTCTTCGTTTTCACTATATGTAAGGACTGCCCGCAGTTCTACCAACGTCCCTTCTTCATCCAGATTCTCACGCTGCAGTTCTCCCCTGATATTCATAACGTCATAGCGGCTCAGCTCCCAGGATATCTCCACCGGCTCATCCGGCGCCTTTGTAAGAAGCTCCATATCATATTCAATCCGGTCGAGATTCTTATTCTTTCCCAGGATCAATCCTTCCATCTGACCGCTGACTCTGCCGAACAATTCCCGGATCTCTTCCCCTGAATACTGCTGTTCCGCGACGTCTATCTCGACTGCCCGCTTCTCTTCCTCTCCCTGAAGCTTTACCTGAAATTCTTCTTTCCTGCTTCCTTTCCCCTGTGAATTTCTTAAGACTACTTTATCTACCGTCCTGTGCGACTGAATATAATCTGCCGCCGCCAGGATGGTTCCCAATACCAGAACCAGCCCGACCGCCGCCATCCTCACACTTCGATCTTTATCAGCCTTACACCAAGATAATAAGCGCCGAGATAGATCCCTAAGCATACCGTCATCACCCCCATTCCTAATATATTTCCATACAGACTGTCCATAAATTCAGGAAAACTCAAGGACATATAGCCGATAATCCCATAAGGAATCATGGACATCACACGGAATTCATATCTCTTCGCCGCCAATATGGTATCTATCTCCCGCTTTACATCGATCTTGTCCCCAATCTGTCTTACCGTATCCTGAATGATGGCTATCATATTTCCTCCGCTTTTCTTTGCTGACGCAAATACCGTCACAAAATTTCTGGCGTCCTCCGTCTGTACGCGCAGGCTGAATTCCTCCAGAATCTGCTCAATCGGCACTTGTATCCGCAATTGTCTTACAATCATCTGCAGTTCCTTCGAGATCCTTGCGTCACCGAGATAGAGACGCTGCAATTCCTTCTGGGCTTCCCGGAACGAATTTTCCACGGAATATCCCGCGTTCAGAGCCGCCGAGACAGCCTGGATCGCTTCTTTAAACTGCCCCTGGAACTCGTCTTCCTTCTTCTTCGCGCTTTCCTCTTCCATCATGCGCAGATGCCACGCCAGAACCGGCAGCAGCAAGAACACCGCCGCAAACGACCGATAATAGAGCCACGCCGTTACGGCTGTGATTCCTCCTGCCTTCAGCATAATTACCAGATGCTCCCGCCTAGATATATCCTGCTGCCAGCAATTTCCCTTTATGAACAAGTTCTTTCTCTTTCTTCCATTCCCCCTGGATCTTTCCACTTCTTTCTCCCATTTCTACATATTTGTATAGTGTCTGCATCAAGATCTCTCCTTTTTGATATCCCAGTATCTCCGCAACTTCCAATACTTTCCTGCTCCGGTCGCGCAGACGTCCCAGATGAACGATAATATCCACTCCGGACGCGATCTGCCTCTGAATGGCCGGAAGGGGCAGGTCCATCCCCATGAGTACCATGGTCTCCAGCCTGCTCAGCATATCTTCCGGGCTGTTGGCATGCCCGGTGCTTAAAGAGCCGTCATGCCCGGTATTGAGCGCCTGGAGCATATCGATCGCCTCCGCCGAACGGACTTCGCCGACGATAATACGGTCCGGGCGCATCCTGAGGGCCGATTTGATCAGATCGCGGATCGTTACCGCTCCAGTCCCTTCCACATTCGCGTTCCGCGCCTCAAGCCTTACCAGGTTCGGAACATCCTGAATCCTTAGTTCGGCGTTGTCTTCTATGGTTATAATCCTCTCTGTCTTTGGTATATACTGCGATAATGCATTTAAGAAAGTGGTTTTCCCGGACCCGGTTCCTCCACTTATGAATATGTTGTATCCGGCTGCCACCAGACGGGCGAGAAACCCGGACACTTCATCACTGACAGAATTCCATGAGATAAGCTGTCTCATCGTAATTCCTTCTTTTGAAAATTTTCGGATGGTCACGATCGGTCCGTCCAGCGCAATCGGATTCAGCACTACATTCACACGGGAGCCGTCGGGGAGTCTCGCGTCTACGATGGGCGACGCCTCGTTTACCAGACGGTTGGAACCTGCCGCGATCTGCTGTACCACGTCTTCTAATTTATCCCTGGATATAAAACGCTTGTCAGACCGGAAGATTCTCCCGTCTCTCTCATAGAATATATTCTGCGTCCCGTTGATCATGATCTCGGTAATCGTATCATCCTCCAGAAACTCCTGCAGCAGATCTAGCTTACGGAATGTATTGAACAGTTCCCTTCCCAAAGCCGTTTTCCTGGCAAGAGACAGATATTCCTGCTCTGAAGCCTCCTGCAGCACCCCGTAAATCAGACGGTTCAGCTCTTCATCTTCAATCTCCCTTGTCATATCCAGCTCTTCCAGTATCCTGGCATGAAGCTGCTCGGAATCTATCATACCCCGGTCTCCTTTTTCACCATCCTTTTCTTCACGTCGTCATATCCCAGCAGATGCAATTCCTCCTCCATCTGCAGAATCTTCGCTTTCGCAATCCTGTCCTTCGCCTCCGGGACATGGATCTCTGTACATACCCGAAGCAAATCATATACTCCCTTCAGCCCTTCGTCGATATCCAGGATCACCACGTCATAGATACTCTGCTCTGCGATCTGACGGATCAGCCCGACCCATTCTTCAGGCATTACGGATCTTACATCCTCCGACACCCGAGCCGGAAGCAGATAATCCAGTCCGTCCATATGCTCCACCAGAGTCGTAAGAACCAGGCCGATATTCCGGCTTTCCTGTCTGGCATAATACAAGATGTCCGCCAAGGTACGTCCCTCCCTGGGAAAATATCCTCCGATACCTCCATAGAGTTCCATATTCAGATACAGCACATTCCCGGAAACCGCCAATTCCCGCCCAAGCTTAAGCCCATATCCGGTCTTACCGCTTCTGTGCACCGGCGAGAATATGCCTATGATCCTCATCTTTCCTGCCTTGACTGTCCGGATAAACAGACCGTCTCCGTCCTCTTCTTCACTGCATTCCCGGATGATCTCCGCCAGGATCGCCTCCCCCGACTGATATTTGTACACCTCTATCTCGCCCTCATCCGCCTCTGTCTTTCCGGAGCCTGTAAGCAGAAACACCTTCCCCGCCTTAAGCTTTCTGCGTTCCGCCGCCGGGTAAGCGCCTCCTATCAGCAGGATATCAATGGGCCGTTCCTGCATTACCGTCTGCACCTGTGCAATCCCGCCGCACACCTGCACCTGAAACGCAAGCTCCTTTCTCTTCATCAGGAATACCGCAAAAGCCTCTGCATATCCTTCCTCCCGGTCACAGATCACCAGATTCCTATTACTCACATACTATCCCTCCTCTGCCTGTGCATTTGATTCTCAATTACTTCGTGAATTTCTGCCGATACGGCATCGAACACTTTGAAAAAAGAATAACTTGAACCTAACAGATACTAAAACGATCAGACACAAGCTACAAGATGTAACTTGTAGGACGATTATAACCCTCCCCGACCGCTTTGTCCATCCCGATTTTAAAAAAAGTCAAATTTTGTGCAACCTTTACATAATTCCATAAAACGAGATACCATAAAGAAGCGCAACCCCGGGAGTTCCAAGGATTCCGGATGTCAAAAAAGTCCACGGATTCATCCCGACCCGCACGTCAATCCCCTGATAACCAAGGAATTCATTAACGAAAAATATCAGCGCCATCCCCACGATTGCCCTGACAATAAAGTTCGTAAACAGATGTGAACGTTTCTCCGGCATAGCCGCCTCCCTCTTTCAAATACATATCTCCTAATTCCATATATATCCTGAATATGGGTATTTTATTCACAAAATCTGCTTATACTAACACATCATAAAGAAAAACTCATTACGGAGGTGGCTTATGAAACTATTCGAACGAGGAAAAGCTGCGGAAGAAGATATCTACAGACGGCTGTCATACGACCCGCAAAGCAATACTCTGCTTGACGAGATCGATATCGCGCGCCGGGAAATCGACGATGCCTTCAATAATTTCCAGAACGCCTCGGACCCTGACCTGATCGACTCCTATATCTACAAAGGCAATGCCGCATGGCTTCGCTATCGTTTCCTTCTTCGTCAGGCCAGGATCATCTGATTCCGTTTCATCTACATGCAATTCCTAATAGCCGTACTGCCGGATGGAGTACTAGTACAGCGTTGCATTAATTTCTTGAATAATCAGCACTCGCTGTACTAGTATAATCCACACTAATTGACCGCACATTTCGCTGGTCTAAATTTCCATCTGCTGCGTTGTTGTCAATCGACGTAGCCACCGCTACGCCTCATTCCTCCGCCTTGCAGGCTGAAAATTTATCCTGCGCGAGAATGTACCGGTAATTAGTGTGGATTATACTAGACATGCATCACACGATGTCCGGCAGCTTTCAGCAGGCGGTTCATAACCGCGCTCCCGATCCCTTCCGCCGCAAATGCCTCGCTGTAGATAAATTCTGCCCCGTCACTGTCAAATTCCCGCAGGATGCCGTACAAATGGCTGGCTATCGTAGATTCATCCGTTCTGGTTCCGATACACTTGATGTTACCGGCCTTGTATCGGCCCACCGTCTCTTGCGTACCTATAATCCCTACTTTGCTCCCTGCCTCTTCTTTTTCTTTCGCCAGACGGTTAATCTCATCCACCACCGCTTCTATCCTCCCGTCCACGACGACCAGTTCCGCTTTCGGCGCGTAATGCCGGTACTTCATTCCCGGCGCTTTCGGCGCTTTCTTACTGTCCGGGTCTATCAACGTCTTGTCCACTTCAACCTCACCGATCAGTTCTTCCAGCATCTCTTCCGTCACTGCCCCCGGCCTCAGGATCATCGGCGGCATCACCGTCATGTCCAGGATCGTCGATTCTACGCCGATCTCTACGGCGCCTCCGTCTATGATCATATCGATCCTGCCCTCCATGTCGGATGCCACATGCCCGGCCTCCGTCGGACTCGGCCTGCCGGAAGTATTGGCGCTGGGCGCCGCAATATATCCGCCGCCTGCCCTGATAATTTCCCGTGCGATCTCATGATCCGGCATCCGCACCGCAACCGTATCAAGCCCTCCGGTGGTTCCCTTCGGCACTTCACGGCTCTTTTTTAAGATCATCGTAAGAGGTCCCGGCCAGAACGCTTCCGCAACCTTTTGCGCCGCCTCCGGCACCTCCTTCGTGATCCTGTCCAGCGCTTCCATATCCGCGATATGCACGATCAACGGATTATCAGAAGGTCTTCCCTTCGCGGCATAGATCTTTTGCGCCGCCTCCTCATTCAGCGCATCCGCACCCAATCCATAAACCGTCTCTGTCGGAAACGCAACCAATCCGCCCTTTTTCAAAATATCTCCGGCCTTTTCGATTACATCCCTGTTCATATGTGTCTTATTTATCTGCTCTATTATCGTCTTCATACCCGTATTATAACACATTCTGGAATGCTGTCCACTGATTACTTTTTCACACCTGCAAATCCTTCTATACCTTGTACTACGGCTTCCGCAATCTTCTTCTGATATTCTTTATCCACCAGTTTATCCGCTTCTTCCCGGTTGCTTAAGAACCCGCACTCGACGATGATCGTCGGAACTTCTGTTCTTCTAAGCAGATAATAACCGTCATCCGCTTTCTCCTGCCGGTGATTATCCGGATCTACGGCCAGCAGCGCCTTCTGCATTATCCCGGCCGCCCTCTCCCCTTCCGTCGAATGCATGAAATAAAACACCTGGGCGCCGCTGACACTTTCTTCGTGATAGCTATTCTGGTGAATACTGACGGCAAGATCAGGCTTTGTCTTATTGATCAGTTCCACTCTCGCCTTCATGTCCTGCACCTTCTTACTTCCCTCACCGTTCCTGGCAAGGCTTGTATCGTCTTCCCTCGTCATTACAACCTTAATATTTTTTTTCTCCAGTATATTTTTTATCTTTTTCGCGATCTGCAGATTCACATCCTTCTCCAGTGCATCATTAATTCCGATTTTCCCGGGATCCTGCTCGCCGTGGCCTGCATCTATGACCACCGTAAGCTTCCCTTTTGTTACCTTCTCGCTTGATACATACTTCTCCAGACTCTTACTGACAGTTAGCAGTCCCGCCAACAGAAGAATCAGCATCACCAGTTCCACTTTTTTACGCAAAAAAATACCTCCTGACAGTCACTATACCTAAATATATGACTGCAAGAGGCATTTTATATGTGATTTAATTAATGTATTTCTGGATCAGCGTCCATACTTCCGCACTCTCCTGTCCCAGAGCCCACGCCGCCGTACCCGCCAGTTTATGCTCCTTCATAAGCTTTAACTTCGGCTCTATCGACTGCTCGTCCTCCAGCCAGACCTTGTATGTCGCGGTGTCCACCGTCCAGCTCGCGTAATTCTGCTGTGTCTCCTCATCCCAGGTAAGCTCGACTCCTGCTTCCGCAACCTTTGCTTTTGCCGTCGCCATGTCATAAGCTTCACTGCTGACGCTGATGGAGCTGTCCGCACCCTCAACCTGCGCTTCATCATCCGGCTCTGCTGCCAGCTCTTCCGCCGTCTTAGGCCGCTCCTGCCATATTCTGGTAAAGAAGGGGATTCCGCTGATCACTTTTTCAGCCGGAACTTCCTTTAATGTTTCCTGGATTCCTTCCTTCACAAAATTGTAAGAAGACACCGGTCCTGCTACCGGGGAACCTGCATAATGCTCATCGTATCCCATGATAATGATATAATCTGCCACGATTCCCTGTTCTTTTCGGTCATACTGCATATTATAACCCTTCGGGACATAATTATCAATTGACAGGACGAGGCCGTTCTGTCTGCACCTTACGGATAATTCCCGGATAAACTGTATATAATGCTCTCCGCACTCCTCTGAAATCTTCTCAAAATCCACGTTAATACCGTCCACACCTACACGCAGGGACTCTGATACCAGTTGATTGATCAGATTCTCTCTTCTGGATGTATAGCGCAGCATCTCATAAGATTCGTCGTAAGAACTGATACCTCCGTCAAAATCCCGGATTGCCGCCCATACCTCTATCCCGGACTGATGCGCGTAATTCACATAATCCGCCGAGGCAATAGAATCCATATTTCCCGCCGTATCCTTCACATGGAACCATGTGGGCGAGATCGTCGTGAGACCTTTGCTCTCCGCGATTCTCTGAAGCACAGTATTATTCGCGTCCGTATTCGTCACATTATGCCATGCCAGATTAATCGTATAATCCTTGGAAATATTCGTGAACTTCGGCTCTTCAAACGGCCTTGAGATCTCTTTCGTCTCTTCTTTCTTCAGCTTGCTGTTCTTGATATATCCGATCAGCCCGTCCTTTGTCCGGACTTTCGACCAGTTATCGCCGCTCTCTACAATTGTGACTTCATCCTTTTTCTTAACCTCTGTCAATACCGGACTCTTCACTCCGCCCAGATAACGCACCTGAGTATTGCGCTTTACTGCCGCGACCGTCGTCTCGCCCCAGTCGCTTACAATCATCACTCTGCTTGGTTTATTGTATAATTCATAATCTATATTCGTATATTGCTGGATAAAATCCAAGGCTATGTACGCTGTACTTCCCTCAGTTCTTAAGATAACGTAGTCTTCGCTCTTCTTCTCCTTTGACACAGTATAATCTTTACTTCCCACCTCTACAGTCACCGTGTCGTTCGGGAGCGTATACAAGAGGACATTCTCGTTGGAATCCCAATAGAAACGGCTGTTGATATATTTTCTTACAATATCATACTGGATATAGACTTTGCCGTCTTCTATACTGCCGTGAGGTTCTACTACCTCATTATTGATCGTGATTGCAAGCTGTCCTTCATTCTCAATCCCATAATATTTTGCCAAATCATATTTTACCTTTGAAGGACTATATTTTTTCCACAAAAATGCTGCTGCAACTGCTCCAACCACTAAGAAAATCAACAGAACTCCTTTCACAATGAGATTTCTCTGTCTTCTTCGCCTAGACTGCTGACCTCTCGCCGGTCTTTTCCTATTTCCGATACGCTGTGCCGGCTGTCTTCTCTGCCTCGTCTCCTGTTCTTCCGGCCTCCGCCTGCCGGCCGTCAGCCCCTGCGGTCTTCTTCCTCCGGTTTCCTTATTATCTATCCGGCGTCTTCCCGGCTGCTTCTCGGCCCTCGCCTGTCTGTCCGATGCCGGATTCCCTTCCGAGATCCGACCGGAACGGACGGCTGTCTGCCCTTCTGCCGGAGTACGCCCTACTCTGCCCGATGTCTGCCCGCCTGCCGGAGCACGTCCGGGTACGCCCGGCGTCCGTAAGCTTGCAGTTCCCGGCCGCGTCTGTCTGCCCGATATCTGTCCGCCTGCAGAAACACGGTTCTGCCGGGCAGCCGTCTGTCCGTCTGCCGGAATACGGCTCTGCCGAACGGACGCCTGAGCGTCTGCCGAAACTCGGTCTGTCTTGCCCCTGCTGCCTCTGCGGTCTGAAAATGTGCGGCTCATCCTGTCTTTTTCTTCCATGCTGCACCTCCTACTCGACCCTATTATAGCAAAACACCCGGCACTCGTCATTAGTTATTTCGACATTTTCTACATTTTTACGGGGTATTTACAAATTTCAGTTTTAATTCTTATTAATGCTGTTGAACCACAACTCTTGAATATCACCTTTTTCATTCAGTACATAATCCCTCATATAGGCTGTTTTCTCTCGTACCACATGCGCCCTGACTATCTGCATCGGGCTCGCCGGAATCCCGTTTATACCAAGACCCACCTGCTTTTTCTCATATCCTGTTAATTCCTTAAACATCTGCTGTAAATCAACTTCATCCTCCAAGTTTAACCTCCTTGTCGTGCCAGATGATAACTACGGCCGCGATTGCATATACTGATAAAGGAGATGCCGTGATACAATAACCTCAATACGCCGCAGCTGATAAAAACAGAAGATAGTCCTGACACTATAATACCTCGCCAATAGTTCATGTGATAGTTTGCCTGAAACGGCTGTTTTCTGATTCGTCACTGATCTGTTTCTGATAGATTCATAGATTCTTTCTCTAAGAAATGTAAAATATCTTCAAAAAAATAATATTAAGAAATTCTCCCTCCTTTGTTCTAAGAACGTAGTCATCTGGGAAAACTATCTTCTGATATTGCTATTATAGTCGATTCAAAAAATTTATGCAAGTACTTTTTTATTTTATACTTATTTTATCAAACAATTTATTGAACATTCCGGGGAGCCTATGCTATACTACATTAGAAGGAAGTGATGAATATGAAGATTGAAAAAATAAATGACAATCAGATCCGCTGCACATTGACGCGCGCCGATCTCGCTGCCCGTCATCTTCAATTAAGCGAATTGGCTTATGGAACCGAAAAAGCAAAATCACTTTTCCGCGATATGATGCAACAAGCAGCATTCGAATTCGGTTTTGAAGCGGAGGACCTCCCTCTGATGATCGAGGCGATCCCGGCTTCTTCCGATTCCATCGTGCTGATTATAACGAAAGTTGAGGATCCTGAGGAACTCGACACGCGCTTCTCCAAATTCGCGCCATCACCAGGCAGCGACTGGGATTCTATGAAGAAGACTCTTCCGAATAAACTGGACGGCGCGGATACATTACTTGATTTACTGGATAAGGTAAAGGAAAAACTCAGCAATTCCGTTGTATCGGATGGAAAAGAAGATACTCCCGAAGAACCGCAAAAAAATATTCTGCGTCTGTTCTCGTTCCCGACGATGAACAGTGTGCTGAAAGCAGCCTGTCTTCTGGAGCCTGTGTACTCCGGTTCAAACACCTTGTATAAGGACTGCGAAGAAGATGTCTATATCCTGGCCCTGACACAGTCAGATCTGACGGCCATGGATTTTAACCGCATCTGCAATATGCTGTCGGAATACGGTTCCCTGGAACCATCCTCCGGCGCTACGCTTGCGTTCTTAGAAGAGCACTGTGATATGATCCTGTCGGCAGACGCCATACAGCAGCTTGCAAAAATCTAAAAACAGACGCCATATGTGCCTGTAAACATGCCGGTCCGGCTTGTTTACTTATGACAAAAAAGGATGCCGTAAAGATATACCCCTTACCGCATCCTCTTTTTGTCTGCGCCGAACCGCGCATTATGCATTCAATGCCGCATTAACCGTCGCATTAAGTTTCTCTACTAATAAGTCCGGATCAATTCCATGTCCCATAGCGCCTTCTTCGATAGACTCCATCTGAGAATGCGGACATCCGATACATCCCATCCCCGCCTCCATCAGGACTTCTACGACCTGCGGACATTTCTCATAGTACTGCTCCAGCAATTGTCCAAACGTCATGTCTTTTGAAATTTTTGCCATCATAATGCCTCCTTTTCTCTTCAGTGTTTCCATTATAATCGTTTTTTATCATTGTGTAAACATTTCTATCCAATTTCTTCTAAGTATTTGACGACTCAAATGTCAACCCATTTTTCCTTTTTTTTCGACAAAACTTCATTTTTATTATAACTTCACAAAACATCCGTTCTTTTTCTTTCCCTGAGTAATCCCCCAAATTCGCCACTTTTAATGTGGAAAATGTGGATAAAATCTTGAAAACACTTATTTTTCCACCTTTTTCGGCTATTTCATTGTGGAAAACTTGGAAAATTACATTTTACAAGTTTTTACATAAAATTACATTTTTGAACATTTTGTATAATCCTTCTTATTGGACTGATCTGCCTTAGATCTCGTATTATGCGCATCAAATCCTTTACTGTATCGCGCAAAAATATAGTTCCGCACTCATTTAAAAAAAGATGCTGCATAAGCTTCGGCGCTTTGCAGCATCTTCTTTCTTTAACCTGTTAAATCAACCTCCGTACCGTAACAATACTTGAATAAGTGGCCGGCAGTATCCCGATTCCTCTTGCGCTGTTGATTGCATTTACGATCTGCCCGTTTCCCATATAGATTCCCACGTGTCCGCTGTAGAGGATAATGTCGCCCGGTATCGCCTGATCATAGCTGACCGGTGTGCCCACATGCTCCATATCCCACGTGGTACGCGGCAGGCTGACGCCGAAGTGCGCAAACACCGACTGAACAAATCCTGAACAATCCGCACCGTTTGTAAGGCTTGTCCCTCCCCACACGTAGGGGTTTCCTATAAACTGACAGGCAAAATCGACAATCGCCTGCCCGCTGCCCGCTTTTGCCGCTGCCTCTTCCGCCAATCTGGCCTCTTCTTCTTCCTTGGATTCGGCATAAGTAAACACTTCTTCCCCGTTCTCTGCATCAGAATTTCTCACCATCTCCTGTGCTTTCTGTTCTGCGTTATTTCCTATAATAATATATTCAGAATACACATAGCCAGTGACTTCGCCGGACTGAACCTTGGTCCATTCACCCACCGGACCAAGGATCTTCGCGGCATAATCGGGATACAACTTGCCCACCCATTCGCTTTCCGTCGTCGGTTCACTCCTGATATAGAGAAACGACTGGACGTTGGCGAATGCCATATCTAAATACTCACCCTTCTCTGTCGGCACCAGATACTCTTCTACCGCAATCTCCTCTTTCGCATTATAACAATTATTCAATACTTCTTCGATTCCCATCTGCGGCATTACATCGTCGGCCGGATCATCTGCATATGCCGTGGCAGGAAATGCCGTTATAGCTCCTGCCGTAGTAACTAGGAACAATCCTTTTTTAAGAATAGAATCCATAAACTCCCTCCTTTATGTTTTCTTATCTTTCGTAAATATTACAGAATTGTTACATATGTTACGTTATTATTATATCATTCAAACTCCACATGTCAAGCCTGTTTATGCATGAAATATTCGTCATTTTCCATGTATATTCTTCCATATCTATCATTATTTGGAAGTATAATTATTACAAATTGTTACATAATTAAATTAAATGTTGACAGATGAAATGTCCTGTTTTATACTGATTATAATAATTATTACTATTATTATTCTTTTATTTGCAGACTTTTGCTTCAAGTCAATTCCTCACTGCAGACAATAAGGCATAAGATTGAGACATAAGATTAGGACATAAGATTGAGGCATAAAATTGAGGCATAAGATTGAAGCGACATTTGATCAGAAAGGAGTATCCGGATGGCAAACTTAAAATACAGCCGGCAGAGAGCCGCAATAAAAGAGTATTTATCCCACACTTACGGACATCCTACAGCCGATACCGTATATCTGCATATCCGGAAAGAATTTCCGAATATCAGTCTTGGTACTGTATACCGTAATCTGAACCTGCTAGCCGATATGGGAGAAGCCATTAAGATCTCTACTCCCGAAGGCGGGGACCGCTTTGACGGGCGGACCGCCCCCCACTACCACGTCGTATGCAGCAGATGCAGCCGTATCTTCGATCTGGAGCTGGACGAGCAGCATATACATTCCGTCAATAAACTGGCCAACTGCCATTTCGACGGAACTATCACTTCCCATAGCGCTTTATTCTACGGGATTTGCCGGGAATGCGAGTCAGACACTCCGCATAAAACGATTGTCTATAAAACTCAAAATAATGATTGACAACTATTACCAATTATGCTAAATTAATATTAGTAATCATTACTGATATTGATGAATAAATCATATAATAAGAAAAGGAGAGATTTGCTATGAAAAAATTTGTATGTACAGTTTGTGGTTATGTTCACGAGGGAGATTCAGCTCCTGAGAAATGCCCGGTATGCGGCGTAGGCGCGGACAAGTTCAAAGAGCAGGCTGGCGAGAGAGAATGGGCCGCAGAGCATGTTGTTGGAGTTGCTAAGGGCGTTAGCGAAGATATCGTTGCTGACCTTCGCGCTAACTTCGAAGGCGAGTGCTCAGAGGTTGGTATGTATCTTGCAATGGCAAGAGTTGCCCACAGAGAAGGATATCCGGAGATCGGTTTATACTGGGAGAAAGCTGCTTATGAAGAGGCTGAGCATGCTGCTAAATTCGCAGAGTTACTTGGCGAAGTTGTAACAGACAGCACTAAGAAGAACCTTGAGATGAGAGTTGACGCTGAGAACGGCGCTACTGCTGGTAAATTTGATCTTGCAAAACGTGCTAAGGCTGCGAACCTTGATGCGATCCATGATACAGTTCATGAGATGGCAAGAGACGAGGCTAGACATGGAAAAGCTTTCGAGGGTCTGTTGAAGAGATACTTCGGCTAAGAGGAAACTTGCGTAATATAAGGGTTTTTAAGAGGAATGGGTGGACAAGCGCTCATTCCTCTTTTTTGGTTGTTAACACCTTTTTTACATTCTCATGTGTCATGATTGTAGCATGGAAAATAGCAAAAGTGGATACATATCATTAAAGGTGTCATCAACATTTGTGTCACGGTTAAATAGTTACAATCCCAGTATTTTCAAAGGTTTTTGATATATATAATTACTCATATCACTTCCTTTCATTTTAATATATATGAAAAAGAGATACCGAAGTACCTCTTAATCATCAACCTATGCAACTTTCGTATAATTGATTACTGAAATCTCCTGCATGAGCTGTTTGGCTGTATTTACTAATTTCTCTAATTGGCGTGCGGTTTCATCTGAATAATACTTTGCGCCGCATTGCTCACATTCTTCACAGGGGACATTTTTCACAATAATCACACATCCTTTATAATTTACTACATGGGTCGTGGTAGATTCGATTAAATCGTTACATTTACAATACATACACATCTATTTCTTCCTCCTTGTCTTTAAATCTTCCATAAACTTTATAGTATTTGGATAATATGCTGTTATGATATGAAGAACTTCATCATCATAGCCAACAACGGTGTGCAATACTTTATGATGAATAACATATCCAAATATCAAACAACTTGGATGTGGAAAATCATCAGGATAATCTTCTATGATTTCACCAGACATAATACAGTTACCGACATCATCTATGCTAATATCTCTTTCCTGCATACGTTCAAGGCAATGAGTAGACCATTTTATTTTTGCTGTACGGTATAGGTTCTGAACAATTTCTATATTCATGTTGCGTCTCCTTTTATTGGGAATTGTCGAAAGTTCCTTTTTGCGCATTACGGTTTTTTGCCGCTAATCGGAATGCTTTTTCCATTGCAGGCGTAAGTTCGGGAGAATCCTCATCGAATACAATTTCTCTCTTTGTCGCTTCTTCTATCTGCTTGATTTGATCTTCTGTTGGTTTTTGTTTTCTATCCAAGGTAACTGTCCTTATCATAGTAAATGTTCCTCGTTTTTGTCTTGCTTTGCTCCTTCCAGATATTTTGTGGCTAAAGTTAGAAGCTGTTCTGCTGTTTGTATCTGTTGTGCTGTGATTTCTTTCGAAGCTATATAAAATGTATCATAATCGCTTGCATGGCGGATTTCTTCTGCTGTTATAATCTTTCTGCCAAGTTCTTTAGGGAAAATTTCTGTGTGGATATATTCTTATTAAAATAACCGATTGTATCTTTGTGTCGTTTAAAAGAAATTCCTTCTTTTGCAAGAACGGCACAAATCGAATGAAAGATACTATAATAGGCTCTGTTATTTGCGGCGCGGAGTTGTTCAGATTCATAGGTCAGCTTTGCGGTATCTAAATCTTCTTTGGCAGTCTGTAAACGATATCTTGCTATATCCATTTGAGTGCCGATATCAATTGAATCAGGCTGTTTCATATAGCGTTACCCCCTCTTTGTGAACATTTCTATAAAATGGATAGGCAGAAACCCAATATTGGAAATGCTCTATATTCTTTACTATTGGCATAATCCAGATATCATGTTCTACATTATATTGAAATCCGAGTTCTGATAGAGAATCCAAATAAGAATCTAGCTTTTCATCTGGTAAATCTACTAGAATCATGATATCTATATCAGAATCTTTTGTATAATCCCCACGCGCATAAGAACCATAGAGAATCACACTTTTTAAATGTGAACCATATATCTTCCGTACTTCCGTCAAATATTGAAGTAATAGTGATTGGACTTTTTGTGGCATGAGTTTCCTCCTTAAATATTCTATGATTGATATAGCTTGTCTATTTGCTCTAAAACTTCATCCGTTATCGGTACACCATGTTTTTTTGCAACTGCTTCAATAACCTTTTTTAATCGTACTTTTTATTTTTGGTATAACTACTGTAATCTATTATGTTCATTGCATGGTCATATGTTACATAAATGCCTTTGCCTGTTAGCTTGCTGACATAATACTCCAATACATAACGTTCTATCTCTGGTGTCACCAGATATTGTAATTCTCTGCCTTTTAAGCCAAACTTACTAACAAGCGTATTGAGTTTGCTTTTTTTAACTTGTACTTCGATTCTAAGAAAATTATAATCTGTATCAGGGTCACATTCAAGCTGTCTTTTTCTAATTCCGTTTGCTTATGGTAAATATTGATATTAATATGTGGGTCTTGGTAACCGCTAAACATATTAGCTGTATTTATGGATAAGGAAATAATATAATAATGTGTAAAGTCGTTATCTTCTTGTACTTCTGTCTTAACTTCTTTACGTTTAAATTTGTATAAACGAATTGCGGCAAAACCTTTGTCGGAGTAAGTTGTAGTAAACCAATAGTAACGATAGTATCTTAGTTTTAAAGAACGAATGATTTCATTAAATGTGTCTCTTGAAATCATTTTTGATAATTCAAATGTATGTACCATTTTCTTTTCCTCCGTAAGAGTATAGAATAATCATACCACATATGACTAAATAAAGCACGTATTATCCTGACTAGATGTCTATTGAAACCAACCGTATCTTAAGTGGTCTGACGACCAGTAAACCCAGTATTTATAAGGCTTTCAGGACATGCACCCCCCCCCTCTACACCCCTGCTCTACTGCCTAACGGCATATCTATAGTATATCCTGCCTGATAAGACTTATTGTGCTAGATTTACTATGTTATGTCTTACATGTATAGGTGTGGTGGCTGTATATCTTTTAAAGTCATTGCAGGCTGTTGTAATCTGGAATCTACTCTATCTGGCATGAAATAGGAACAAGAACAATGAGACTTTTTATATCGGTTGTATCTGGATACTACTGAAATCCAGATGTCGATTAAACGGACATCCGAACTATTATGGAAAATAACAATGCTAATAACAATTGTACGATAATAGACAAAATAGCAGGAGTACGTCACGGACTGCTTTATCTGAATGATCCTATCAGGTATAATGGCACTGGGCACTTTTGGTGTAGAAAGAGTAGGTGATAGTATGGTAAATGAAAATACAATCATTAAACAAACTATTGAAGCAGAGAATAAAATAAATGAATCAACCACTGTTTGCGCTTTGTTTTCTTCTTCCAAAGGAAATAGTTTTTTGCTTTAGTGTTAATATGAGTGTTAAAAGTTATGACTATATGTCTGTCGAAACTGTTCGTAAAATGGCATAAAAAAAGAACGGTACAAACCGCTCCAACCCTTGCTATTACGCTATTTCATGCTATTTAAGTTAGCTCTTAAAATATCTACACCCTGCTTGGAATTACCCAGATAATACTTCTGTGTAACATTGCTTGAAGCGTGCCCCATTTGATTACATAAGATGTGCATGGGCGTATTCATCAAAGCAAGCCTTGTCTCGTAGGTGTGCCTTAGATAATGATATTTAAAAATAATACCGTGCTGTGCTTTTATCTTCTGTGTATGGTACTTCATGGAGTTGACGGTCTGTATCTTTCCTTCATCCAATGAATTGACAAGTTCCAGACTGGATATCTTCTCTTTTCCCATATCGGAAAGCATTGTTTGATTCTGCTCCCTCTGTTCTGCCAACTCTACCATAATTTTATCTCTGTGCCGCTTTAAAGATAGAAGATACTCCTTTAGTGGTATAGACATGACAATATCACGTCTGGCATTTCTGGTCTTTAAAGATACTAACTTGATTACGCCGTTCTGGTACTGCATTTGTCGGTCTATCTTGATAATATCCTTGTCAAAATCAACATTGCACCATTTTAATCCATAACATTCATTGATACGTAAGCCGCAATACTTCCCCAACATGAAAGCTGTTTCAGCATTGGTATCTTTGAAGTATCCCGACAGTGTTATCATCTGTTCATCCGAAAAGGTGACAATATCGGTATCTTCATCAATTTTCATTTTTGGCATATGGATTTTGGTGTCCTTATTCTTACAGAGTTTGTCGTACTGCTCTGCATTTAGATAATTACGTGAATAGGCTTGACCGAAGATAAGATAAAATACCTTTAGAAATGATTCTGTATAGCTGTATGCTCTATTTTCGTTGTAATACAGTTCTGCAAGATAATCATTGATTTCAGCGACAGAAATATCATCTACATAACGTTTACCAAATTTAGACTTGATATGGTTATTCCATAAGCTGTCTTGTTTCTTAATAGTTACATACGCCTTTCCTGCTCTCCCGAACTCGCAATATTCATCATAGACTTGTTGTACTGTAACACGTACTGTTTTGGATTTTACAAGTTGGGAATTGCGCTCCTGCTCTATCATTGTTCGTCTTGCTTTTACTGCGGACGTTTTTGTTTTATATGGGTTTCCTTGTTCATCAAGATTTCGTTTTCACTCTACTCGTTTATTATTTACAACAATCGCATAGCGGAAACCCCAATATCCATTTTTTAGTTGATATAAGCCTGTGTCATTAAGTTTTGGCATTTTGATAACCTCCTGTGTGTCATGAAAGTGGCACGCATGAAGAGGTCTCCGTCGTGTTCTCATCTACCGGTTCTTCCTCCGGATTGTCCAAAGCGTCCAGCAGGGCAGGGAACCCTTCCGTCTTGCGGCCGAAGATAGATTTTGTCTTCAGGGCGTTTTTCTCGATCTCTTTTTCCAAGAGTTTCTTTAATTCCTCATTTTCATACTACCTCCTCCTCAAGTTCAACCGTTTGAACCAATTGTGTTTTACCATTATCATATATTGCTGTCAATCATATATTCAATTCGAAAAGACGTGATCACATGCCAATGCCACAGGAACGCATTTATACATCAGAAGACTACTGGAACCTTCCAGAAAAATAACACTTAAATCAAGAAGGAGGTTTACACCATGGCTTTACCACAACGGTTTACCTATACACTTGACGATATCTACGCCCTCCCCGACGGCCAGCGGGCGGAGCTGATCGACGGCCGGATGTATATGATGGCACCGCCGAATGCAAGACACCAAGACATTATTTTTTCATTATCAAGAAAAATTGCAGACTATATTGATGCTAATAAAGGCTCATGCAAAATATATCTTGCCCCTTATGCAGTATTTTTAAATGCTGACGACAAAAACTATGTCGAGCCCGATATATCTGTTATCTGCGATAAAGAAAGCAGAGGGCTTGACGCACTTTTTACCGTTTTTTCAAGGCTCTTAGAAAATCGAGAATATTAATTTTTAGTTAAAGTTTATGATTCGTATTTCCACAAGTACAGTACTATGATAGAATTAAGGAATAAAAATGTGATGATGCACCAGAATATCAGAAAAAGGACTTGCTTATGGGAAAATTAAGATTCAAGACATTACGGGAAGAGGTTGCGGAAGAGATCCGGCTTAAGATATTGAATCAGGAACTGACTCCGGGTATGCGGATTATTGAACAGGATCTTTCAGATGAACTCGGGGTAAGCCGCGGTCCGATACGGGAGGCGCTCAGGCAGTTGGAGCAGGAAGGAATGGTTGAATATACACGGAATGTGGGATGTTCTGTGCGGGAAGTAACGATGCAGGATGTCTATGAGACGTACCTGCTTCGTTCTAATTATGAGATCCTGGCGGTTCGTTTGTATGAAGCAAAGTTTACGGACGAAGAGATCGCCAGGATGGAAGAAGCTGTGGAACTGATGAAGAATCTTACGATAGAGAATTATAATAAGGTAATCACCTACGGATGCATGCTGCATGCCGTGATCATCGAGAAGGCGGGGCTTGCCCGTCTGTCAAAGGCATGGTCCGATCTGGAATACGGCGAGATATTCAGTTGTAACGCAGGCTATACGGATAAGCAGTCGGTTATCCGCCGTCAATATCCCATTCACAGAGAACTGGTTGACGTCTGCAAGACTCGGGATGTAGAGAAGATCTGCAAGGCAATTTCGGATCATTATATGCTGACGGTAAAGCGTCTTGAGAGAGACGCCGAAAAAAATGCCTGACGGGCAGGTATTCATTTCTGCGCCGGATATTTGCCGGCTGCCGCAGGGCATTTGTTTGGTTTATGTCTGCGAGGGATGAATTGTGGGAAAAATAATGATAAAGATATATTTTTGTATTTGAGCATGGAGGGAAAGCGTGAATTTTATGGAAATAAGTAACGAAACGATAAAAAAAATCAGGGGTTTGATTGTATTCACTGCGCTGATCACAGCATGTCTGTGGAAATATGACGTGGTAGTAGGAGCGCTGGGTTTTGTGTTTCATATTGTATTTCCATTTATTCTCGGCGGTGCGATTGCCTTTGTGCTGAATGTACCGATGAATTTTGTGGAACGGAATCTCTTCAGCGAGAGACGGATACAGGGTAAGAAATATATGCAGAAACTGGCGCGTCCGGTCAGTATGCTGATTGTGCTATTCGGGGTGATCGGCGTCGTAAGTATCGTGATGTTTGTCCTGATCCCGCAGCTTGGGACGACATTTTCCAATCTTGGGACCAGTATACAGGAATTTATTCCAAAGGTACAGGTATGGGCGGAAAAGCTGTTCCATGATAACCGGGATATTATGAAGTGGGTGGACAGCCTTGAGTTTGACTGGAATAAGATCATGGAGACGGGGATCAATTTCTTCAAGAACGGCGCCGGAAGCGTACTGGATTCTACGATTATGGCGGCAAAGAGCATCGTAAGCGCTATTACGACGTTCTTCATCGCATTTGTATTTGCAATCTATATCTTATTGCAGAAAGAGAAGTTAAGCCTTCAGGCGAAGAAAGTATTGTTTGCGTTCGTAAGAAGAGGGCGCGCGGAGGCGGCGCTTGAGGTATTAACTCTGACTTACAATACATTTTCCAGCTTTTTAACCGGCCAGTGTGTAGAGGCGGTGATCCTGGGAAGCATGTTCGTCGTATCGATGGCGCTGTTTCGGCTTCCATACGCGCTGTTAGTAGGGATTGTAATTGCCTTTACCGCGCTGATACCGATCTTCGGGGCGTTTATCGGATGTGCGGTGGGTGTTTTCATGATCTTTATCGAGGATCCGTTTAAGGCTCTGTTATTTGTCATATTGTTCCTTGTATTACAGCAGATAGAGGGAAATCTGATCTATCCGCATGTCGTGGGGAATTCGGTGGGATTGCCGTCTATCTGGGTACTGGCGGCAGTCAGTGTAGGCGGCAGCCTTATGGGCGTAGTGGGGATGCTGATATTCATTCCGGTGGTATCGGTGATCTATGCGTTGTTCCGGGAAGTCGTGTACTTGAAGCTGAAGCAGAGGGAGATAACGGCAGAAGAGATAGCGGATATGTAGCGCCATCTCTTCAACCGAAAGAACGAAAACAAAGTTTTAATCACTGAACCGTATTCGCTCAATAATCGAATCTTTCCTTACGGACCGCGAGATCCCCGCCGCCAGCAGGAGTTGGACCAAAAGAAGCGCCACCGCCACTATCACGGCCACCTTCACCGGGTAATGATATGCGCTGATCTCGAACAAACCCTGATTCTTCGCATACAGAAATACCGGATATCCGGCAAGGCTTCCAAGCCCGACGGATATGAACAGCGTACCCATCGTATAGAATAGTCCTTCTAATTGCAGCATCTTCATAAGCTGCGAATCCGACATCCCAATTGCCTGTATCATTCCCAGCTCTTTCTTACGCACACGGACACTGTTAATCATCGTATTGACCAGGTTCAACACACTGATAACGGCCAGGATTCCAAGGAATATATAACACGCCGCGCCGATTACAGCCTGGGAAGACTTCCATAGTTCATAATCTTCTTTCCACGTCCGCAGTTCGATCCTTCCGGAAGCGTCAGCGATCTCCTTCAGGGCTTCATGAAGTTTTGAGTCATAATCCTTGTCTGCAAATACATGAAAGAATTTGGACGAGTTATATTCACTCATCTGATCCACCGCCTCTTTCGCCATAATCAGATATTCATAATTCGTCAAACCGCTTCCGTATTGCCCGATTGCGGCGATCTCAAACTCTTTTTCAAATGTCCTGTCACCGTCATGCACCGTCAGTTTCAGCCTGTCTCCCACATCCAGGTCCGGATAGTGGAACAGAAGCGCCCGGTCTGCAACTACCTTGTCCCCTGACTTTAGTTCTTCATAGGTCACCTTTCCCTTCACGATATTTTTCTCCAGTTCGCCGGCATATTTTTCCGGAACCCCGTTAAGAAAATTCATGTCCTCCTCCATAAACGGTTCTCCCGAGACATGAAGAGATGAAAACACATCAACCCCTTCTACTCCCGGAAGGTTTTCCACCTGCTTCATCAACGTCTCGTTCAGGGGATTATCCTTCTGAACCTCCGACCATTTCCGCTCTGGATGCTCCTTATTATTCTCCTCTATGTCCGAAAATATCTCGTACTGGCCCAGGACAGAACCATCCGCGCTCTCTCTCGGATCTGCACAGGACAAGACGGTGGCAACTATCATCAAAAATACTCCCGTCGCCGCCATGGCGAGAACCGTGATCACGCTCTTTTTCTTATCCTCCGCAAGATTCCTGCAAACCAGCCGCCCGATCGTCAGATATTCATATCCCTTCCTCCTGCTTTTGGACTTCCTTCCCGCGTCCTGCATCCGCATTGCCTCCACCTCTGAGACCTTCGCCGCCACATGCATCGGCCTGACAAGGGAAAAGTATACGGTACATACCGTAACCGCCGCCGCAAGAAGATATTCCCACCAGCTATAGATATTGATCTCCCCGGCTTCAAGAATCTCCTTTATCATCTTCACATATCCACTGTTCGTTTCACTGGCTGTGACAAATATCTTAAGAACTACCCCGGATACCAGCGTACCCGCCAGAAGCCCCGCCGGAACCGCAAATGCGGCAATACACATTCCTTCTCTAAGCACAATCTGCCGGATCTGACGCTTTGTCGCACCGATAGCCTTCATCCTGCCGAACTCCTGTATCCTGTGATTCATGGATACATAATAGATACTGTAGATCGTAATGACGCCAGCCAGCATAATAACCGCCATAATCACAATGATTGCCGGAATAAAGACCGGATCTACATAATTCGCCTCCAGATAATCATGGTTAATGTTGATATCATTCTCCGGAATCCCGAAACGAACCGCAATATCCCTGATCTTCTGCTCAATCTCGTCTGTCGTAGGGTCTCCTGTGTCATCAATCTGAAGAAGGAAACGAAAAGCAATCTCTTCCTTTGGAATCTCATTCCTCAAAAAATCCTCTGATACCAACGCGATATACGTCCTCTTCTCCCGGCTCTCCTTGCTGTCCTTCAGGAACCCGCAGATGCGGAATTCCTTTTGCTGTGTCAGGTCTAACTCCCCGCCGCGGAAGATCTGGTAAGGAACTTTGACGGTATCGCCGATATCTCCCTGCTGCCCCAGCTCATCCAGTATTCCCTCCGATACTGCGATCTCATCTTCCTTCACGGGCATGTTTCCCTCCATCAAGTTCCATTTATATAGCTCCATAGCTTCCTGATCCACATACAGCATAGCGGCGGACGCCTCCTCAAGATTCATGTATCCCGCGTCGCCCCGAAGCCCGTATCGGGTAATATCATGGTGCGCCGCCAGTTTACGGACCGTATTCTCGTCCACATTTCTGTACAGGGCATGCCATGCCGGATACAGCCTGTTCGTCGCTGCAAATTGGAGATCAACCATCCCTTTCCCCACCGTAGGAACTACGAACAACAACATCGTCGTCAGGATAATCGCGGTCCCGATCAGAATATTCCGGCTCCTATGATACTTCATATTATCGAACGCTACTCTCGTCGTCATCTTCATCAGTCGTTCACCACCTTACCGTCCATAATCTCAATCACCCTGTCCGCCATCTGCGCGATCATCTCATCATGGGTGATCATGACCAGTGTCTGCCCAAAATCTGTCACGCAGCTCTTCATCAGGCTTATCACTTCCAGCTCCGTCTGGGAATCCAGATTACCTGTCGGTTCATCTGCCAGGATAAGAGCCGGCCTCGTTATCAGTGCTCTGGCAATCGCCGTCCTCTGCTTCTGTCCGCCTGACAGCACATTCGGCATCGCCTCCGCTTTGTCCGCAAGACCGATCTTCACAAGCACTTCTTCCACATCCTGTCTTCTCACCTTCCGGTTATCAAGCCCCAGCGGAAGTACGATATTCTCCCATACATTCAGCGAAGGGATCAGATTATAATCCTGAAAAACAAATCCGATCTTCTTCCTTCGAAACTCTGCCAATCTCTCATCCTTAAGGGCAAATATATCCTTCCCTTCTATCCGCACCTTCCCTGCGTCCGGTCTGTCCAGCCCGCCGATCAGATGCAGAAGCGTTGACTTTCCCGAACCCGAACGGCCCACTATCGCCGTAAACTTTCCCCTCTCTATCTCAAGGCTCGTATGATCCACCGCCCGCACCATATTCTCCCCGGTTCCGTAACATTTCACCAGATCCTCCACTATCAATATCTTACTGATGTCCGTCTTCATATAGTTTCCTCCGTTTCCCTGAATTTTTCAAAGATCATCTCTTTACCTGTGTGTCAATACTCCGGCTCAAGAGAATGTTCCTCCTGCTGAGTATAACTATAAGCCTTCTGCCTTACAAAACCCTTACATTCAGCATAACAGTTTTGTAATAAAAAACAGAGACTGCAGTAAAATACCCTAACAACCTCTGTCTGTATATGTTATCTAGTACTCCATCCGGCTAGAAATTAGTGTGAAAATTGAGCGCGAGGCAGCGTAATCCTGAATACCGTCCCGTTTCCCCGCTTCTGTTTAGCGGAAATGCTCCCGCCCTGGCGTTCCAGTATCATCCTCGTCAGATACAGTCCTACTCCCGCCCCCTCTTCCGACATCTTGGACGCATCCTTTCCCCGGTAGAATCTCTGATAGATCTTCTGCAGTTCATCCTTCCCGATTCCGATGCCTTCATCTTCTATCTCGATCATCACATATGTGACCAGCGGCTTCACACGTACCGTAACAACCGTATGCTCTCCGGAATATTTCACGGCATTGTCAAAGACATTAACCAGCGCTTCCTCCGTCCATCTCGCGTCATGGCAGATCTCCTGATCTTCCGCTATGTCCGCCTGGATCCTTATGTCCTTCTCCTTTGCTTTCATATAGATCTGGCTGACCGCGGCAGTGATCGTCTTCTTAATACTTCCTGTCCTGGGCTTAAGCTGAATCATATGCGTCTCAAGCCTGGACAGATTGACCAGCTCTTTGAGGAGACTTTCCAGCTTCTCTATCTCTCTTTTTTCCTGCTCCCGGAACTCTTTTCGCTCTTCCTCTGTCTGCTGCTCTCCCACCGCCAGCTCATGACACATCCGAAGGGACGCCAACGGTGTCTTAAGCTGATGGGAAATATCCGTGATCAACGCTTTCGTACTGTTCTCTTCCTCCTTAAGCCGCTCTTTCAGCCCTTCGAAATACACGCCCAGCTCTCGCAGAGATTCCCATATCTTCATCCATTCTTCCGGCCAATCCTCCGTATCAGATTCAGACTCAGGTATCCCTTCGAACTTTCCTTCCCGGAATTGCCCCAGACACTCATACACCTTCCGAAGCTTATCCCGGTCCCCGGCGCTCCTCTTTTGTTCCAGACATCCCAGTATAACTGCCCACACCGTTCCGATACAGACGCCTGCTCCCCAAAATCCCAGCCAGGTTCTCTCCGATATGAGGTGTCCGATATCATATCCATACTTCTCTTCTATCAGCTCCGCCATACGGGAGGACTCAAGAAGCTCCTTCCTGCTGCCGGCTTCATTTCTCCCAAAGGGCAGGCGCCCCGGCCTCTCCCACGCCGCTATGATCTCCGCCTCCAGTTCCGGGTGTTCCGTCATCAAGAGAAGAATCCTCTGTCTGTTGATTTCAGTCTCATATCCGGCCAATATATACATAAAGAAGGAAAAGAGTATCAGAAATACCAGATAGCCGGCAAAATATTTCCTTATCTTCTTATTACGTTCCCGCTCCATATATATCCCAGCCCTCTTACGTTGGAGATCTCATCCGTCCCGAGTTTCTTCTTAAGCCTGCTGATATTGACTGTCACCGTATTCTCGTCCACAAACTGTCCGTCCATATCCCAGATATTCGTAAGGATATTCTCTTTCGACACGATCCGCCCCGCATTTTCCCATAGATATAAAAGGAGCTGCAGTTCCCGCTTACTAAGCACGATCTCCCTGCCGCTCTTATATACCTTCATCTCCTGGCAGTTCACCTCGATCTCCCCGCAGGTCAGGACGCTTTTATGTTCCGCACCGCCGCCGATCCGCCTCATAAGCGCATTTACCTTAGAGACCAGCACCATCAGGGAGAACGGTTTGGTAATATAGTCATCGGCTCCCGTATCGTATCCGTTTACCATATCAATCTCCGAATCCAGAGCCGTCAGGTAGATAAAATAAGTATCTCCGATCTCCCGTATCTTCCGCCCCAGCTCAAGACCGCTTCCGTCCGAAAGGGTAATATCGCAGATAATAAGGGCATACCGATCTGACTCAAGACGCTCTTCTGCCTCCGCAAGCGTAAATGCAGAATCAACCTGATACCCTGCTTTCTCTAACGTAAGTGTGATCCCGCGGTTTAAGCTCTTATCGTCTTCCAGTAATAATATTTTCATATCTTTATTTTCATATCTTTCCCCGGTTACAGACAACTTAAGGGATCTTCCTTATAAGCAAACACCGGGAATCCCTGGGCGTCATACTCCATACGCATCACCATCGCATGCCGGTTCGGATCGTAGCGCGGATTCCCTATGATCTCATCATAGGGGCGCGCATGATAAATACACAGATCCGTAACCCCGTCGTCCGCTTTCACGAAGCAGTTATGTCCCGGACCATAGATGCCCTTATCCGCATCGGACCGAAGTACCGGATACCTGAGCTTCGTCCATGAACGCGGGTCCAGAAGATCCGCGTCTTTATCTGCGTACAGCATTCCCACACAGTAATCTATCCCCGTCTCGCTGGCCGAGAATGTCAGAAACAGTTTATCCTCATGCTCCAGGATGTCCGGCCCTTCGTTGACCCAGAAGCCGATCCGCTCCCAGTCATAGTCCGGCGTCGTCAGAAGCACCTGGGCGGTAGCCAGTTTCACCGGGGATTCCATCCGGGCAATATACAGGTTGGAGATCTGCTTTCCCACGCCTGTTTTCTCCGCCCATATATAGTAATATGTTTCGTTTTGCCTGAAGATAGTCGCATCCAGAGAAAATGCATGGAAAGAATAGGGATCGTCGTCCGCCGCCTGGATCATCCCCATCTCCGTCCAATCATCTTTCATCGGGTCGCTGCCGTTACACTTCAATACATAAGGCCGGATCGCCCACTCGTCGTCCTTATCCCCCGCCGCATAATAGATATACCATCCTCCGTACAGATAATGGATCTCCGGCGCCCATACATGCAGGCTCTGAGGACCGCTCCCGTGCTTTGTCCACAGCGTCTTCTCCTCCGCCTCCCGAAGGCCCTCCAGAGTATCCGCCTTTCTCAAGACAATCCTGTCATACTCCGGCACCGAAGCCGTAAAATAACAGCTCCCGTCCGTATGCCTGCAGATATATGGATCGGCTCTCTGCTCAATAAAAGGCTGATTATATTCCGTACGTTTGTAATTCGTTACATTCATTTTCAAATACCTCAGTTCTATTTCCCCAGTTCTATAATTCTCTGGTTGCTGCTTCCCCGGAATGCCAGGGAAACATCTTTTAATTCCTCCACAAACTCTCCGTCTACCAACACGTCAATATAGGAAAGCATCTCCTCCGTAACTTCCGTATACACGCTGCCGCCTTCGGCAAGATCTGCATCGTACAGATATCCGCTGTAACACCAGACATCTTTCCCGGGGTACTCTTCTTTGATCCGTTTCAGAAGCTTCACAAGCTCTCTCTGATTCTCCGGTTCGAAAGGCTCCCCGCCAAGCAGTGTAAACCCTTTGATATACCCCGGCGCCAGAAGCTTTAAGATCTTCTCCTGCGTTTCCTCCGTATAAAGTTCTCCATATTCAAAATCCCACGTCTCCGGATTGAAACATCCTTTGCAATGATGACGGCACCCCGATACAAACAGACTGACCCGGACTCCCGGGCCGTCTGCAATATCACATTCCTTTATATTTCCATAATGCATATCTCTCACCTACAAGTGAAGTACTCTGTCCTTAATCTCCTGTGTACGTCCCTGATTCCAGAACTGAGTACCAATATATCCGCAAGTCCTTCTCGCCACAAACATCTTATCCTGATCCGGATTGCCGCAGTTCGGGCACTCCCAGATAAGCTTACCGCTCTCGTCTTCCTTGATCAGAATCTCTCCGTCGTATCCGCAGCATTCACAGTAATCACTCTTTGTATTTAGCTCCGCATACATGATATTATCATAGATAAACTGCATCACAGATAATACCGCCGGTATATTATTCTGCATATTCGGCACTTCGATATAACTGATGGCGCCTCCCGGAGACAGCTTCTGGAAGTCCGCCTCGAACTCTAACTTCTTGAAAGCATTAATCTCCTCAGACACATGCACATGATAACTGTTGGTAATATAATTCTTATCTGTCACGCCTTCAATAATGCCGAAGCGCTTCTGCAGACACTTCGCAAACTTGTATGTCGTAGATTCCATCGGAGTCCCATATACGGAGTAGCTGATGTGCTCCGCCTCTCTCCACTCCTTACACTTATCATTCAGTCTCTGCATCACCGCAAGGGCGAAGGGCCTTGCTTCCGGATCGGTATGGGACTTTCCAAGCATCCTCATACACATCTCATACAGCCCCGCATATCCCAACGAGATCGTGGAATAACCGTCGTATAAAAGCTTATCGATCACTTCACCCTTCTTCAGACGGGCGAGAGCTCCGTACTGCCATAAAATCGGCGCCACGTCGGATACGGTTCCCAGCAGACGTTCATGCCTGCAGCGCAAGCCTCTGTGACATAACTCCAGACGCTCATCCAGGATCTCCCAGAATCTGTCCATATCTCCTTCCGAAGAACACGCCACATCCACCAGGTTAATGGTTACGACTCCCTGGTTGAATCTCCCGTAGAACTTATGGCGTCCGTTCTCATTCATCTGGGAATCCTCCACCGTCAGGAAGGAACGGCATCCCATACAGGGATAGACCTCACCCTTCTTCAGTTCCTTCATAATCTTCGCCGAGATATAGTCCGGAACCATCCTCTTCGCCGTACACTGAGCCGCAAGCTCCGTCAGATGCCAGTACTTAGTGCCTTCTCTGACGTTATCCTCATCCAGCACATAGATCAGCTTCGGGAATGCCGGCGTAATCCATACGCCTTTTTCGTTCTTTACTCCCTGCATCCTCTGTACCAGTACTTCTTCTATGATCAGCGCCAGATCTTCCCTCAACTGCCCTTCTTCGACTTCGTCCAGATACATAAATATCGTCACGAACGGCGCCTGCCCGTTACAGGTCATCAGCGTGATCAACTGATACTGGATTGTCTGAATTCCGCTCTTTACCTCGTCTCTTAAACGGCGTTCCGTTATCCTGTCGATAATATCCCCGTCAAGGCTCTCTTTGCATTCTTTGCGCTCTTCAACCACGCTCTTGCGCAGTTTCTTCCTGCTGATATCTACAAAAGGCGCCAGATGTGCCAATGTAAAGGACTGCCCTCCATACTGATTACTCGCCACCTGAGCGACAATCTGAGTCGTCACATTGCAGGCCGTGAAGAAACTATGGGGCTTCTCGATCAGCGTCTCGCTGATCACCGTCCCGTTCTGCAGCATGTCCTCCAGATTAATCAGATCACAATTATGCTCTTTCTGGGCAAAGTAATCAGAATCATGGAAATGAATAATTCCCTCCTCGTGGGCATTCACAATCTCCGTCGGAAGCAGTACCCGCTTCGACAGATCCTTGCTGACTTCCCCTGCCATATAATCCCGCTGCGTCGAGTTAATCACCGGATTTTTGTTCGAATTCTCCTGTGTAACCTCTTCGTTGATATTCTCAATCAATGAGAGAATCCCGTTATCCGTCGTATTTGACTTACGTTTCAGTTCTCTCTTATAACGATAGCGTACATATTTCTGCGCAACCTCATATCCGCGCATCTCCATGATACCGCGTTCCACCATATCCTGGATGTCTTCCACGTTCACTGCATGTATGGATTCTCTGATCTGATCTGCAATCTTATCCGCAACAGCAACAATCTGGAACTCATTCATCTGATGAATATTATCCACTTCGCAATTCGCGGCCTTGACCGCATTAACAATCTTAGACAGATCAAAGATCACTTCTTCCCCGTTCCTCTTAATTACCTTTGTTTTGACCTCTGGTCCCATTATAACTCCTCACTTTCGCATACACAAAATATTGATGATTCCACCACTTTTCACACAATATATAGCGTCAGCTATTATAATACACCAATCCGCATAGAAAGTGAAGAGAAAATTGATGAAAAAAATCACCAAATATCTTCCCTTCTCCGGCCCCGGATTTCTCCATTTCCGACAGCAGAAATTTGCCCTTACTATATTGACATGCCCGGTATGCTTACGTTTCCGGGCTTTCGGGTGCCCCGGTCCTGTCCGTCGCGGGACGCCGGTCACAAAAGCCCCACAAAATGAAACGCCTTTTGCAAACCGTCTTCCTTAATTGAAGCCGTAACATGTCTCGCCGCTATCTTTGCTTCCTTCGTTCCGTTCCCCATCGCAATCCCGAATCCGGCGAACGCAAGCAGACTGACATCCTTTTCGCTACACCCTATCGCTATCATATCTTTTTTCTTTATCTCTCCGGCTTTCAGGATCTGGTATGCTCCTTCCGCTTTCGTAATATAATTCGGAGTCACTTCGCCGACCCATTTCCCATTACATGGAATACCAAGTCCCGCGACATGAAACGAATACCCCCACTTAGATACGATATCATGCCTGGATAACTTATCACTAAATATAACCAGCTTCTGAACCTCCGGCACATCCAATAAAGTCTTCACCCTGACCGGCATCGTAATCTCATCCTCACGGATATGCAGATATCTCCAAAACTCTCTGCTGATTCTCTGGTACGTCTCCCAATCGCTTTCCAGTATATAACTCTTTTTATTACTCTCCATCTCTACTACACAGCCGTACTCCATAAGGTCGCGCATGAACTCTATATATGCCAGTTGTGTGAAATATCGGTATCCTATGCGCTCGCCCTTGTATTCTACATACCCTCCGGAACCGGCAACCACCCCGTCAAATTCTATATCCAGAATTTCCTTTCCTATACGGAAATACGCACGCCCTGTATTCAGCACCACCTCATGCCCGTTCTGCCTTGCTTTCTTGATCGCCTCTACTCCGGATACAGGAATCGTTCCGTCAAAGTCTCGAATCGTACCGTCAATGTTCAGAAATATAACCTTCCCCATCAGTGTTCCCTTCCTTATGTTCAAACATGTATCCTGCCACTTCTATGTTACCACAAATGAAAGGGATGTTTCATTACTTTTTTATAAAAAATGGTAATAAAAAAAGAATGTGCCCTGGCATATTCTCGCGCCGAGCGCGTCCGCCCTGCGACATCCTTCTGCTTCGCGCGAGTGCGCATCCTCTCGGAGGGTTTTATGATACAGGGAACGAAGTTTCCAGTATCATAAAAACGGCAATTATTTGCCATAATACAAATACTGCCGTTATCATCTGCCGTTATTCATTTTGATCTTCTTCGACTTCTTTCAATTTCAGAATATCCGCAACGTCACATTGCAGACAATTACAGATCTTAGCCAGTGTATGAAGATCCACACGCCCTACTTTATTCTTGCAATAATTATTCAACTGTGTGCGCTGTAACTTGCATTCATAGCAGAGAAATCTCTTGCTGACGCCTTTTTCTGCCAGGACGCGCTCCAGCTCAATTACAATTTTTCTCATGATTCAACACCACACGTTCTCTTTTGAGTAAGTATACCCACATTTTTATTGAAAAAACAGATGTATTAACTTACACTGTAAGAAGATGCACCGTTTCGTTTTGACACACAAAAAGGAGGAAACTGAATATGAAAAAAAGAAACCTGTTGATCGCTCTCATCCTGATCCTGCTGTCTGCTCTTTGTATGGAGGAATACCGGCCATACGAAGTCCTTCACTCCACTGTACTGTCTTCTCCCAACCTTACAGAACACAAAATAACCCTGATCGTACACAGCATACTCCCCATTGACCATGAACGGCTGGCAAAGGAGATCTCGGAAGAATACCTGCAGATGAACAGCGGGCAGCCCAATACTTATTTTGAACTGAAACTTTATCGGACAAGACTCCACTACCGTTTTGACGTCCTCTATGATACCCTCCTGTGCGACGGTGAAGGACGGCTTGTACCGGAAATTATCCTTGGAAAATTTTTTTAATATACTTGCAAAATCCGGAAGATATTGTATGATCAAGTATAGTAAATCTATTGTAATGATGAAAGGAAAACCCCTATGCAGCAGTTACAGCCATCCACATTAAAAGAAACAGGCCCCCACGGCACAGAGTCTTTTCCCTGCGCTTTTTATCAGACTTTTTCCTGTGGGAAAGGGTATCTTGTAAAACACCACTGGCACGACGAGGTTGAAATTCTGTATTTTTCCGGCGGCGGATTCCGCCTTGAGATCAATATGGACTCTTTTCCGGTCCAGTCGGAATCCCTGTATTTCATCAATCCAGGGGAACTGCATAGTATCTTTACCGAAAACGATGGTCATTCCGGTGAAGACGCTGTCGTATTTTCCCTGGATATCTTAAGTTCTGACTCTTATGACGCGGCACAGATACGGCTCATTCAGCCTATTCAGAACGGCAATCTGCTATTCCCCCGCTGTCTCCCGCCGGGTCACCCTGCTTTCATCCCTGTACGCGACGCGTTCTTAGAGACCGTCCGTTCCTTCGGACATACGCCGGATGATAAAAACGCGCTTCTGGACAGCAGCGCCGTCACGGATGATATGACACGGCAATTATTTATCAAATCCTCTTTGCTCCGCATCCTCGCCGTCCTGTCACGTTACCGGCTCTTCACCCCCACAAAGAAGGATCTTGACAAACGTGTGGAAGGAATTAAAACGGTTCTTACTTATATAAAGAAGAACTACAAAGAGAAGATATATATTCACGACCTGGCAGAACAATTACATATGAACGAACAGTATTTCTGCCGCTTTTTCAAGAGGTCCATCGGACGTTCTCCCATGGAATATGTCAATGAATACCGTATCAAGCAGGCTATGCATCTGCTTGATAACACCTCCTGGCCTGTGACAGAAGTCTGCCTGGAATGCGGCTATAATAATCTGGGGAATTTTCTCCGCGCCTTTAAAAAATATACGGATACTACTCCGTTAAAGTACCGCGGCCGGAATCGGCTGCGGTAATCATAAACCTCAGGCGCAGGAAGTCAAAATTTCGTAATTTTCAATCAGATAATCATAAGACAATTCCCCCATCCTCCTTTATAATAAAGCTATAAATTATATTCCACGGTTTCGATCGGTCAATCTGTGGAATTACAAAGCAGCGGAGGTACTATTATGACGAAAAAATGGTGGCACGATAAAGTCGCATATCAGATCTATCCTAAGAGTTTCTATGATTCCAACGGAGACGGAATCGGTGATATTCCAGGGATCATCAGTAAACTTGACTACCTGCAGGACCTGGGCATAGACATCATCTGGCTCTCCCCCTGTTATCCTTCCCCCCTTGCCGACGAAGGATATGATATATCCGATTACTATGACATCGACCCGCGTTTCGGCACGATGGCAGATATGGATCGGTTAATCGAAGAGACTAAAAAAAGGAACATGTATATCCTGATGGACCTGGTTGTAAATCATTGCTCCGATGAACATGAGTGGTTCCGGAAAGCCTGCGAGGACCCGGACGGAAAATATGGGAATTTCTTCTATCTTAGAGACAAGAAGGAGGGAGAACTTCCCACCAACTGGCGTTCTTACTTCGGCGGCCCCGTATGGGAGGACCTCCCGGGAACAGACAAACAGTATCTGCACGTCTTCCACAAGAAACAGCCGGATCTCAATTGGGAGAATCCTGAACTGCGGGAGGAAGTGTATAAAAATATCAACTGGTGGCTTGATAAAGGGCTGGGCGGTTTTCGTATTGACGCGATTATCAATATCAAGAAAGCCTCTCCTTTCCGAAACTATGAACCGGACCGTCCCGACGGACTGTGCAGTATCCAGTTCATGTTAAGAGAAGCCCGCGGCATCGGAGAATTTCTCGGTGAGATGAGAGATCGTACCTTCAAAAATTACGATGCATTTTCGGTCGGAGAGGTATTTAACGAGAAGCCGGAAGAAATTCCTGATTTCATCGGTGAGAACGGATATTTCTCCAGTATGTTTGATTTTAATGAAACCATATTCGGGACCAGTGAAAAGGGCTGGTACGACGCCGCCCCTGTCACACCGGATGACTATAAGAGGTGCTGCTTTGAATCCCAGGCTAAGATCGGGGATATCGGTTTTCTCTCTAATATTATTGAGAATCACGACGAACCCCGGGGCGTCAGCCGCTATATCCCGGAGGGAGAATGCAGTCCGCAGAGCAAGAAACTGCTTGCGGCCATGAATTTCATGCTGCGCGGGCTTCCCTTCGTCTACCAGGGACAAGAATTAGGCATGGAAAATGTCCCCTTCTCTTCCATCGACGAAGTGGACGATATCTCTACCTTAGACGAGTATCAGGTAGCGCTGAATGCCGGCCTGTCTCCGGAAGACGCACTGGCGGCCGTATCCAGATTCAGCCGTGACAATGCCCGCACACCGATGCAGTGGTCCGGGAAGGAAAACGCCGGCTTCACCGCAGGAACTCCCTGGCTTAAGGTGAATCCGAATTATACATCCATCAACGCCGCCGATCAACTGGACGATCCTGATTCTGTGAGAAGCTTCTATAAGAAACTGATCGCCCTGCGAAAGGACCCGGAATATAAGGAGACGGTTGTATACGGCGCGTTCGAGCCGTATCTCGAGGATCAGCACAACCTGATGGCTTATTACCGCAAAGGAGAAAAGACCCTGCTGGTAATCGGTAATTACCAGACGGCAGAACAGGATGCCGTACTCCCCCGCGAATATAAGAAGGTGCTGCTGAATAATTACCCGGAACTTATCCAGGACGGAACTACACTGAAACTGCATGGCTATCAGGCGGTTATTCTGGAACTTCGTTAACTTTATCTGATAAAGCCTGCCTGCACGATATCTGACAGCAGGCAGGCTGTCCTCCCCGGCAAGCATCAGGAAAAGCAGAGGGCTGGCAAATAAGCAGTAATGACAATTTACAGGAAATAGATATTAGGAAGGATGATATATTATGAATCAGACATGGTGGAAAGAGGCTGTGATCTATCAGATCTATCCTCGCAGTTTTATGGACAGCAACGGAGACGGTATCGGAGATATCAAGGGTATCACCAGCCGTCTTGATTACCTGAAATACCTGGGAGTCGATGTTATCTGGCTCTCTCCGATCTACAAATCTCCGAATGACGATAACGGCTATGATATCAGCGACTATCAGGCAATCATGGACGAATTCGGCACCATGGAAGACTTCGACGAGATGCTCTCACAAGCTCACAAGAGAGGACTTCGTATCATCATGGATCTGGTCGTAAACCACACCTCCGACGAACACAAATGGTTTATGGAAAGCCGCAAATCAAAAGATAGCGTATACCGTGATTACTATATCTGGCGGGAGGGGAAAGACGAAAAGACGCCTCCGAACAACTGGGGATCTTGTTTCGGCGGTTCTGCATGGCAGTACGACGATGCAGCCGGCATGTATTACCTCCATCTTTTCTCCAGAAAACAACCGGACCTTAACTGGGACAACCCGAATGTCCGCAAAGATGTCTTCGATATGATGACCTGGTGGTGCGATAAAGGTATCGACGGATTCCGTATGGATGTAATCAGCCTGATTTCCAAGACAACGGAAATGCCGGACGGTCCGGTGACTGATTTCTACGGAGATTACTCTCCTTACTGCGTACACGGTCCGAATATCCACAAGTATCTTCGGGAAATGAACGAAAAAGTATTGTCAAAATATGACATAATGACGGTGGGCGAGACTCCGGGCGTCACCACCGAACTTGCGAAGCAGTATGCCGGCGAGGATACCCGTGAATTGAACATGGTCTTCCATTTTGAACACGTGGATAACCACGGAAAATACGGCAAATGGGACGATCAGAAATGGCAGCTCACGAAGCTTAAGAAGATCCTGAACCACTGGCAGACAGAACTATACGGCAAGGCATGGAACAGCCTTTTCTGGGATAATCATGACCAGCCCAGGGCCGTATCCCGCTTCGGCGACGACCGGGAGCAGTACCGTGATATTTCCGCAAAGATGCTTGCAACCTGTCTTCATATGATGCAGGGAACCCCTTATGTCTACCAGGGCGAAGAGCTGGGCATGACCAACTATCCTTTCCAAAGCCCGGCAGATTTCCGCGATATCGAGAGTATCAACGCCTATAATGAATGGTGTGCAAGCGGCAAAGTATCCCATGAAGACTTCTGGCCATGCATTACCTCCAGAAGCCGGGACAACGCCAGAACACCCGTACAATGGGACGACTCGGATCATGCCGGATTTACCGCGGGAACCCCGTGGATCGCCGTAAATCCGAATTATAAAGAGATCAACGCCAAAGCAGAGACTAAGGATCCAAATTCCGTATTTCATTATTATAAAAAGCTGATCGCTCTTCGAAAGGAAAATCCAATCATGGTATACGGCAGATACGAGCCGATGTTAGAAGACAGCGAGGAACTCTTCGTCTTTACCAGGACACTGGATGATAAGAAGCTTCTGGTGGTCTGCAATTTCACCGACCAGGAAACCGACTTTGCCATACCTGAGGAATTTGCCGGAGGCTCCTGCCTGATCGCCAACATGGAAGATGATTACAGCAAGGCAGAGATGACCGTAAAACCTTATGAAGCCTTCGTGCTTATGAAATTAAAGTCCCCGTTGTAAACAACGAGTACAGTGAAAAGCTAAACTGTCAATTACTTAATATTCGCTGTGCGGTTGGAAGACCATTTGAAGGACGGAAGTTTTAAAACTTCCTGTACACTGGAAATGGATTTGCAACCGCACAGATGGAAAATGTTGTATAATATATAGAGAATAAGCAATCGTCAAATAAGAAAAGGAGAACAAAATGAAAGCTGCTGTATTTCTCGGAAAAGAAAAAATCGAAACACGCGAACTGGACATTCCAAAGCTCAGGGACGGAGAGATCCTTATAAAAGTAATGGCAAGCGGAATCTGCGGAACCGACGTCCACATCTTCCACGGATCACCCGGGGCAACCGAAGCTACCGTTCCGGTCGTCCTTGGCCATGAATTTTCCGGCGAAGTCGTGGAATGCGCGCCCAAGACCTCCCGGATCAAAGTCGGTGATAAGGTAACCGTCGATCCTAACATGTATTGCGGAAACTGCGATTACTGCCTGAACGGAAAGAAAAACTACTGTACATCAATGAGCGCGATCGGCGTCAACCAGAACGGCGGTTTCGAAGCCTACTGCGCGGTTCCGGAAAAACAGGCAATCCTGCTGTCACCCGACGTAGACTACGAAGAAGCCGCCATGGCCGAGCCGGTTGCATGCTGCCTGCGGGGAATCGACAATATCGGAATTACCCAGGGCGATACCGTCTGCGTAATCGGAGGCGGCGCGATCGGACAGATTATGGCTCAGCTCGCGAAAATCAGCGGCGCGTCCAAGGTCGTTGTCAGCGAGCCGGTTAAGATGAGAAGAGACCTTGCCATCTCGCTTGGCGCAGACGCGGCGATCGACCCGATGGCGGGCGATCTGAAGGAACAGTTAAAGGAGGCCATCGGCAAAGACTATGCCAATGTAATCATCGAATGTGTCGGCAGACCCGTCGCCGTAGGACAGGCCGTCCATATCGCCGGAAGAGGAAGTAAGATCCTGCTCTTCAGCGTACCGAACCCGAAGGATACCTACGAACTGCCGTTGATCGATATCTTCCAGAAAGAACTTACCATCAAAGGCTCCTTTGTAAATCCGGATACTCACTACCGGGCTGCCAGCCTGATCAGTGAGAAACGGCTGAACTTAAAGCCCCTGATCACTCACCGGTATCCGGTCGAACAACTGGAAGAAGCCATCAAGAAACAGATGGCGAACGATTCCGTGAAAGTAGTTGTCCTTCCGCAGGAAAACTAGAGATAAAAACAAAAAAGGGGGAAGCCTTTCCCTGATTCCCCCTTTACGTCATTAATAACTATTTCAGAGAAAGAGACATTCATTATAGAATACTATACTCCTCAAATAAATGCTTCTGATACGCTTTATCCTTCGTTGCCCGTTCCAGATCAGCATATCTCTTTTCCCTGATCAAACGATCATTCAAACGATTTACACGGTCAATCCCTTCACCTCTTCCAAGCGTCAAACCTTCTTCTCTTCCGGCAATCAGACCTTCTTCCTTTCCCAATTCTACTAGCATCTCTCCTAATCTCGTCATCCGAAGTCCCTCCCTGATCTCTTCCATCTCGATACGATCCAAAAACTTATCTGCCATTATAAACACCATCGCCTCTATCTTTGCTATATCTTCTGTATTGATTCCTTCTGCTTTTCCGGTAATGTCAAATGCTGCTCTGACACGGTCCTTCAAAGGCATTGTACCGCCCATTAACAGACACAACGCAAGCGGCACTATTCTCCCCCTCTCTCAATTCCGTCATCGGATTACGGATTCTTCCGGAAAACAATACGTTGTGACCGGCACATTGTTCTGATAACTCGTCAGCGCCTCATAACTTCGGTACCTCCTGAGTCCTTCCGTCCCCTCATTCTTACTCTGGAATTCAAAATGCTTCCAGGAGCCATCTTCCATAATCAGGTTAAAATCCTGAAAGAAACGATTCACCTCCAGACGCAGTACTTCCGTCGGCGCAAAGCCTGCCACCTTTCCCTTGATACCGAAATACGGCAGTAATTCGTCTGCGAAGAAAGCCATTGCTGTCTTAAGCGCCGTATCTTCGTGCTGTTGAATGACAGAATTCCCACCCGCGTTTTCTTTTTCTTCTGTAACCGGTACTTTTTCTATATTCTCTTTCGTATTTCTATTTGTCTCTTCCCGGGTTTTTCCTACATCTTTAGCTTTCGTAACATTTTCCGCTTCTGTCACATTAATGGGGTTCCTTTTCTTACTCACACAGTTCCTTGTTAAAATTTGAAACAGAGAAACTATCACTAAGGATAATACCAAATAAGAATAACACCATAAATCTGCAGACCAATACTATTTTGTTCTGTCTTTTGTTCTAATACAGAGAAAAATCAAACAAAATTGTCAGTTACTTATTGTCCACTGTACTAGCCTTACTATAACAGAAAATCATTGATCAGACAATCAGATATATGAAATTAAAACTATTTTTCGATTGTTTTTACTCTTCTCGTTCCGTCATGGAAATCTCCCGGAGATCGGAATTGACATTTTAGAATTTTTAGAAAAATAAGATCACTTTGAAAATAACTGGTAAATTCTAAATTATGACAGTCTCTCTGAAATGTTGTTTACAAAATAAAGTTTAGGACATTCAGGGAGAACTGTCAAGGAAATATATCACAAATCTCAAGATTTTAATTCATCCAGTGTATTATTTTATTTAAAACTTAAATTTTCCGATTCCATAAATCGGAATGGTATATACTTTATCTGCAATTCCCCCGTGGGTATTGCCTTTGGCAAATAAGATAAAATCAGCCTTGTTGTGTTCTAATACAGCCTGTATCGTCTTGCTGTTCTTTTTTCCTGCCTTAACTTCAATAGCATAACTCTTATGCGCCTTAATGGTTTTGACATAAAAATCTATCTCGCCATTGCCTAAAGTTGCAAATGCAGGTGTTTCCAGTACAATTTCACTTGGATGAGCGATCCTGCGTCTTAAATCAAGATATACGAAATTTTCATTTATGATTCCCGCTATATCAGCTTCAGAACAGCCAATATGCATTAGGAAATAGGCCGCAAGTCCGATATCCATAAAGTAACAACGAGATTTTGCCTTGAAATCCAGAATATTGCATTCTGGAAGTTTCCCTGAAAAACCAATAATTCCAGAACTGCTCAGCCAGTCTATCGCACGGTTGACAGACGCTTTTGTAATATTGCTGGAATAATCTTTTACCACAATATTTTGAAGCTCCTCGCTGAAGCTATCCTTTTCGAACCCTTTTTTCTCTTTTACAAGAATACGAGCGATAGAGGAAAACATATTGTCATACATTTCGTCATCAAGAATATCCTGAAAGTATCGCTTGCTTTCATTAACGAAAAGCTTAATAATCTTCAGTAATACTTCCAGGCAATCATCTATAGAGCGATTCTTTAAATATTGCAATACTACTGCCGGATATCCGCCGATGGACGTATATACCTTATACAGCTCGCTTAATTCTTCATAGATTGCCTCTTCACTGCCCCCATAAAGATCAACACATTCATATAGAGAATCCTTCCCCATTGCTATAAGAAATTCCTCAAAATTCAGTGTCTGGATTTCAATGGAGTCCAGATCGCCGGCAGAATATTTGAATTCCTTATTCAAAATTCTTCCGAGATAACTTCCTGTAACGATAAAATCACTCTTCAGTAAACGGGTAAATTCTCTGATACGATTATAAATAGCCGATGATTCCTGGATCTCATCAATAATAATGACTGTATCACCAGAATCTATAAAGTCAGGCCGGTATCTCTTGATAAGCTCATAAACCGGGTTTTCACATGACAGACCTTCCTTAATCTCTTTGCGAAGATCATTGTAATGTTCAATAAAAATTTCTCCTGAAAATTCAAGAAGATTGACGTATATTTTCTGCTTATACTGCTCGTCTGCGAATTTATTTACAATGTACGTCTTTCCTACCTGACGGGCGCCCGATACCTCTAATGTGGAATGATCCGAATGATTTTTCCATGTGAGAAAACGGTCATACACCTGCCGTTTCAAATAATTGTCCATAATCACACTCCTTGCAATTCGCCCACTCTGCCTAAATGAATTATAACAGATTAATCGGTGATTTCCAACAACAACCTTTTACCTGCTAACCGATTTTGAAAGGATATGAGTGGGATTTGGACAGGATTCTAATGGCATTTCACTTAGATATTCATTTATTCGCAGTCAAAATTCTGGTCAGGAAATGCGGAAAAGCTGCAGAAAAAAAGGAAAATTCCCAAAAGTAATGAAGTATCTTACTTCAAGACAAAACTATCCGGGGGTTCCGAGCTCTATGAGTTCGGAATCCCCGGTTTTATCATGATCCACATCCACACAGGCAGAATTATTTTATTTCTTTTCTCTTACAAACACCGCCGTTGCTCCGGGGATGACAAGTTTTCCGTCTTTTTGCGCGATATCTCCGCCGTTCTGGTACAGTACGTCTCCCAGGCTTCCGTCATAGTCAAAGCTTGCTTCCTTCCCCGACGGATTGATCACGATAAGAACCGACTCGTCGCCGTCAAACCTTCTGTATGCCAACGGATACGCGTTCTCTTCGCAATACAGGAACTCTACCTGGGCCTCGCTCTGAAGCACCTTCGTCCCCTGGCGGACAGCAATCAGCTTCTTAACCTCATGGTACACAGAATTTGGGTCCGCCATCTGGCTCTCCGCCGTCGGACGGTTCTCATCCGGATCAATCGGTATGTACAGTTCATCTGCCTTCGCCTCTGAGAACCCGGCATTCAGGCCGCTGTTCCACTGCATCGGCGAACGGGAACCCGTCCGGATATAGCCGCCCTCCACAGATACCACATCCTCCAGGTAGCGCATTCCCAGCTCATCCCCATAATAGATGAACGGCGCTCCCGGCAGCGACAGGATGAACGCGAATACGATCTTGACCTCCTCGTCATCCAGCCATTTGGTCAGACGCTCCATATCATGATTTCCGGAAGGCATACAGATCATGCCCTTCCCGTTGGTAGGCTCATAACATTTCTTATAATAATCAATAAATGCTTTCGCATTTCCCGTACCCTCCCGGGTAAAATACGGATTATCCGCATGGTACAGATCCGTATAGTGGCTCGGCCCAAAATGAAGCATAAAGTCCATATGGTATCCGGACCGCAGGCTTCTGTCCGGCTGTCCCCACTCGGAGATCATCGCCGCCTCCGGGAACTCCTTATCCAGAAAATCACGGAAATCACTCCACAGGGCAATCGTTCCCTCCTGATCGGGGTCATTCTTCACAAGAGAACCCGCCATATCCACACGGAACCCGTCACAGCCCGCTTTCAGCCAGAATCTCATAACATCCTTGATGCCCTCCCGGGTAGCCAGCGCATCCTCAGAATCCATGGCCTGCTGCCAGCTTGGATTCTCAACCTTATAGCACCCGTAGTTCAGACAGGGCTGATGCGCATAGAAGTTCACAGCCACACATCCGTTCCTCTGGCTCATCCCACGCAGGAAACCGCGGATATTCTCATCTCCTTCAAACTCTGTCCAGGCGTCATCCGTCCAGACATACCGGCCGGAATAAGGATTCTTCTCCGGTTTCAGGGATTCTTTGAACCATTCATGATCCCAGGATGTATGTCCCGGAACCAAATCCAGCAACACATGCATTCCCCTCTTATGGATCTCGTCAAACAGCCGCTTCAGATCCGCATTGGTTCCGTATCTCGGCGCCACTTTCATATAGTCAGAGACGTCATATCCTGCATCAAGAAACGGCGACTCAAAACATGGATTCAGCCAGATTGCGTTGCATCCAAGCTCCGCGATATAATCCAGATGCTCGATAATTCCCTGGATATCCCCGATTCCGTCCGCATTCGTATCCGCGAAAGACTGCGGATATATCTCATAGAACACTGCATTTTTCAACCACTCTACCATATTAACTACTCCTTTATTCATATACTTATTTTACATAACCTTACTATATAATCTCTTACAGCGCTTTCCCGCTGCTTCGCGGCTAACTTTGCCGGATAATATTCTTTACCCGCTGCCCTGAAAACAGCGCAACTGACTGCAACGATTAACGGCAGAGACAAATTCAGGACCGACCTTCTTCTAAGCAAGACATCATGGAGCATGGCCCAGTTATTCCAAAGAATAGTCAATCCCGAATTATCAAAACTACATATATTATATCAAGCGTGCCGTTCACGCCGATATACTAATGACAGATCGCTTTCTCCGTATCTTTATCGAAGAAATGTGCTTTCTCCATCTTAGCCGCCACCTTAGCCGGTCCTTTTGCCAACGGTTCCTCAGACGACGATATCTTTATCGTAAGCGGTATATCGTCTACTGTCAGGTGCAGGTGATAATCCGCGCCCATCAGTTCGCTGAAATTCATCTCCGCACTCAAGGTATTATCCTTCGTCATCTTTTCTTTCGGAAGGAAATCCTCCAGACGAAGTCCCATCACTACACTCTTGCCAACATACGGCGCCAGCGCTTTCTTTTTGAAATCAGGAATCAACAGTTTATTGCCTCTGACAATTGCATAGAGTTTCTCACCCTCCTGCCTGATATCCGCCTCCATGAAGTTCATCTGCGGGCTGCCGATGAAGCCTGCCACAAACAGATTATCCGGCGTATCATACAGAACCTGCGGTGTATCGAACTGCTGCACGATACCTTCCTTCATGACAACAATCCGGTCTCCCATCGTCATGGCCTCTGTCTGGTCATGTGTTACATATACGAAAGTAATATCCAGCTTCTGGTGGAGCTTGGCGATCTCCGTCCTCATGGACGCGCGGAGCTTGGCGTCCAGGTTAGACAGCGGCTCATCCAGAAGGAACACGGCAGGGTTGCGGACCATCGCACGGCCCAACGCGACTCTCTGTCTCTGTCCTCCGGAGAGTTCCTTCGGCTTACGGCTTAACAAATGCTCCAGGTCAAGGATCTTCGCCGCTTCATGTACACGGCGGTCAATCTCGGCTTTATCCTCCTTGCGAAGATTCAGTCCGAAAGAAATATTCTTATATACATTCATATGAGGATAGAGCGCATAGTTCTGGAATACCATCGCAATGTCACGGTCTTTCGGCGGAACCTTGTTCACCAGACGGTCTCCGATATACACTTCACCCTCCGTAATCGTCTCAAGTCCTGCGATCATACGCAGTGTCGTAGATTTCCCGCATCCCGACGGCCCTACCAGGATAATAAATTCCTTATCCTTAATCTCCAGATTCAGATTCGGGACAACCGGAGACGTCGCTCCATCATAGGTCTTTGTTACATTTTTAAAACTGATCGAAGCCATAATCATTCTCCTCCAAGTTTATTATTAGTCTTCTTTAACCAAAGATAAATCTGCATGATATGCCGGCGTCTCTTCATGCCTTATCCAACATCCATACGGCGCGGCAGACAGTCCTTCGATACATCAGCGCCGTCTGTTCTTCCTTGTCCCGCCTGCCCTGGCGAAACGGGACTTCTCCTGCCGGTGCTCCTCGTCGATAAACAGAGCTTCCCTCGGCGCCTCGTGGGATAAACAAAGCTTCTCAGGGTCAATCATCCGGAACGCCTTCTGAAAGAAGATACTGTTCAGATAAGCGACGATCCCGAACCCCAGCGTCCCCCACAGGAACACAGCCAGGCACACACCCTCCGGGTTCATGAAGAAAGAGATATAGACCGCCCCCGCCGTCAGCAGGATGCTGAGTACCGTCCACGGCAGAGCCGCGATGCTTAAGAGCCACGCATTTCTCAAGGTATTCTTGATCTTGTTCTTATATCTGGCCTGCAGCGGGAACAGATACTGGAAGCCAAACAGAAAGATCAGGCACATCATAAAGAAGCTGACCCTGTACATCTTCCCTGCCGCCCCCGTCATACTGGCTACGATAAAATAATAGATTCCGAGAAATGCAAATACCAGCAGGCAGAACAGCCAGAGCGCCGTCCCTTGTCCGAAATTCCTCTTAAACGCGTTCCAGAACTGCTTCGCGATGATATCGTCCTCATCGTCCTCCCATATTGCCTGCATGCACGCATATAACGCAGACAGCGACGCACCGATCGTAAAAAGAGGCAGAGAAAACAGACAGAACAATACATTACAAAGGAATATATTCGCTAATTTCCCAAGATTGTACATCAACGGACCATTCATATCAAACAAACTCATAACAGACTCCTTTAATACAAATATTTACTTGATAGCTCCCTCTACCATTCCATTCATAATCTGCTTCTGTGCAACCAGGAAGATAACGATCATAGGAACGATTGCCAGCAGCGCCGCCGTCAGGATCAGATCCCACTGCTTTACGTAAGAACCTACGAAGGCCTGTACCGCAACAGGAAGCGTCTTGACTTTACCGTTCTGTCCAAGCATCAGGGACGGAAGCAGATAGTCGTTCCATATCCACATACCGTTCAGGATCGTAACCGTAGTGATAACCGGCGTGAGCAGCGGGAATATGATACGGAAGAAAGTTCCTTCCGGCGAGCAGCCGTCGATCGCCGCCGCTTCCTCAAGCTCATAAGGAATACCCTTGATAAAACCGGTCAGGATAAATACCGTCATAGCTCCGCCGAATCCGCAGTAAGCAAATACAATACCCGGGATGGACTGCAGCATGGAGATGCCGATAAACTGGCTCACATCACGAAATGTAGAGATCAGAGGCAGCATGACAACCTGGAACGGAATAATCATGGATGCGATAAATACCATATAGATAGCCGTAGACCATTTGGTTTTATTCCGGCAGATGACCCACGCGGCCATACCACCGAAGAGCGCCAGAAGAACCAGCGACAGCACCGTAATAATTACAGACGTACCAAAAGCATACCAGAAGTTAAAGTTGGAGTTATTAACTACGGCCGAGATATTGGACATCAACTGCGGGAAGCTGACTCCGCCAAAACCTACCGGGTTCGCGACAATACCGTTCGCATTTTTGAATGTATTGAGCACAACCAGATAGAAGGGAAACAGAGTATAGATTGCAACTATCACACCAAGGATCGTGAAAATTATTTTATTGGATTTTTTCATTCCCATTACAACTCTACCTCCTTGCTATTAGATATACGAACCTGAATAATGGATACGCAGGCCAGAATGATGAAAAACAGAACGGCCTTCGCCTGGCCAAGCGCATAACTGTTCTTCGTAATCGCCGTATTATAGATATTAAGAGCAAGCATCTGGGTACCGTTTGTCAGGTAACTTCCCATGAAATCAGCCACAGATCCCGTACCATTGGTCAACGCCATGTTTACATCAAACTGCTTGAACGCAGACGTCAGAGTCAGGAAGGTACAGATCGTAATCGTGGATGCAATCATCGGAATCTTGATCTTGAACAGGGTCGTCAGTGCATTTGCACCGTCGATCTGGGACGCTTCCAGCACGTCCTTCGGGACGGTTGTAAGACCCGTTACATAGATCAGCATGATATAACCGGCATACTGCCAGATATATACGACTACAATCGCCGCAAACGCCGTCTTCGTATTAGACAGCACGGAATTCAACATTCCCCATTTGGAAGTAATCTGAATCAATACATTGTTAAATACGAACTGCCAGATATAACCCAGTACGATACCGCCGATCAGGTTCGGCAGGAAATATGCCGCCCGGAAGAAATTGACCCCTCTCATCTTTGACGTACAGAGCAGGGCAAGCATAAAACCAATCACATTAATCAGCACCATATTGAATATAACAAATAAAAATGTCAGCAATACAGACCAGATGAAAGACGGATCCTTGAACATCGTCGTGTAATTGGAAAATCCGACAAATCCAGTCAGCCTGATTCCGTTCCAGTCAGTAAACGAATAGATAATACCCAAACCCAACGGAATCAAAACCGTCACCGCGAAAGAAAACAACAGCGGGAATAAGAATATAAAATTAATAATACTGCGGTGATGTTCTACTGTCGGGAAAAAATACAAACCCATCAGGAATACGACGGCGCCGATTACCAGCAGCGCGCCCCTGTAAGATGCCTGGCTTCCGGTGAAATCCAGAACCAGCGCGATCCCAAGGCCCGCGATTCCTGCAAGTAGAAGAACATAGGACAACAGTTTCGTATTTTTTGAGTTTTCAGCCATTGCTTAAGCTCCTCTCTCTCATTAAATTTGTCAAAAAGTGGACGGCAGCCAGCCGGCGCCGTCCACTTTCCAGTGGTCTAATCTCAGGATGAATGAATCCCCGAAAAATTAGTTCGCATAGCAAGCCTCAGAAACCTGCTTGATTGTCTTTACAAAACCATCTTTATCCAAAGCGCCTGACGCATAGTCCGCAAATACCTGTCCGGTATAATTCATGGCATAGCCTTCCTTCATATCAAGCCAATGCCAGGAGGATGTCTTCTCGTCGGCAATATAATCTACCATAGCCTGCGCAAACGGATCTGCCGCTACATATGTACAGGATTTGAACGGGCTGATGAATCCGGCTTCTTCTACCAATACCTTCTGTGCTTCATCTTCTGACATCCACTGTAAGAATTTCTTCGCCTCTTCTGCGTTGCCGTCAGAGTATACAGACCACCAGGAAGGTGAATTTGTCAGGATCGTATCGATGCCGTCCTGGAATGCATAAGGAATCATGCCTACTTCGAAATTACCCGCCGCGTCATAAGCGTCTTTATCGTCTGTCGTCATCGTCGCGCCGATCCAGGAGCCCTGCGTAACGAACGCATATTTACCGGAAGCAAAATTCAAGATCTGCTGATCGTATGTACCGGAAACCAGGAGCGCCGGATCAGAATATTCATTCAGAACACCCACATATTCTGCAAAATCTTCCAGACGTTCATCATCGAACTTACCGCCGTCATTCAGCATATCGATGTATGTCGTATCGTCCCGGTCCAGACCTGCATCCAGATAGTTTGCAAAGAGGTGCTGACCGGTTGACCAGTAAAGGTTCGTAGGCTCCGCACAATATCCGACCACCGCTGTGATGCCAAGCTCATCCTTCTTAGAATCTATAGTCTTAAACGCCTCTTCCAGCTTCTTTGTATCCGTCAATGAAGCCGGGTCAATACCCGCTTTATCCACGATATCCTTGTTATAAGCAAGTCCGATACCCTCTACAGTATATGGATATCCGATTACCCCTTCTTCTTCATCAACGTATGCGTTATCTGTGTCGGAAGCCCATTTCTCACCGCTCATATCTTCCAACATTCCGGACCAGTTCTCGAACTCCGGTCCAAGGGCATTTACAAAGATGTCCGGCATATTGCCTGCCTGATAATACCCTTTAATCGTACCCTGGATATCGACGCCGCCGCCCATAGACTCGATCTCTACGGTTATACCCGTCTTTTCCTTGTACATATCAGCAAGTTTTTTAAGTGTTGCGTCAATCTCGATCTTACCATTTACCAGACGGATCGTCTTACCGTCAGAACCAGAAGAAGAACCGCCGCCTGATCCGGAATTACTGTCAGAATCGCCGCCTGATGATCCACATGCTGCTAACCCTAATACCATTGTCGCTGCTAAAAATGCTGCAATAACTTTCCTTTTCATTTTGTCCTCCACATGTTTGATTATTTTTATAACATGTTATAAATGGTCTAACCTACCTTTTGCGCATAAGGTATCTTGCTAGATATATTAGCATTATTTTTTAGATTTATCAATACCTTTTACGCATAAGTTTTAAAAAATATATCTAAAGATATATTTTTGTAAGAATTTCACAAATTATTTCAAAGATAATTATACAAAATCACAACGTTTCAACTTATGCGAAAAAGTATTTTTATACAAAAAACTGCGGGCAAAAGTTCCACTCATATATCAAACTACACAAGTGAAACTTTCGCCCGCAGTCTTACCAAAGCTCCGTTTTTCTGTTTTCTCTCTTTACTTTACACCGGCGTCACGGTCCTCTCCGCAGCCGCCGTAAGAACCAATCCTCTTCACACTGTCCCTTATGACCAGCTCGACCGGAAGCTTAACATCCCAATCCGGGATCTCTTCACCCTGGATCATCTTAATCAGCGTATCCACGGCAAGTTCACCGCGCCGGATCGGATCCTGGTGAACCGTCGTAAGCGCCGGCCGGATGATCCTGGAGATTAATACGTCGTCGAACCCTGTAAAAGACAGATCTTCCGGTATCCTGATCCCCCGGTCGCTGAAATAACTCATCAAAAGAACCGCCCAATAATCCGAGCAGCACATGAAAGCCGTATAATTTCTGGACATATAATAAAGCTCTTCCATGCTGGCCTCCATCTCTGTCACTCCCCGCTGGATGATCAGCAGATCCTTCGAATCCGCCTTAATCCCGTATTTAGCCAGAGCCCTCTGATGTCCGATATAACGGGTATAATCTACGCCTTCCATGTTGTCCGCCAGGAACGCGATCCTCCTGTGGCCCCGCTCTAACAGATGAAGCGTCATCTCATAAGCTCCCTTTTCATCCTCCAGCCCCACATTCACATAATTCATGATATCTCTGGGGGCATAGCTGTCTATCAGGACAATGGGATTCTTGTATCTGCTCCTGATCTTGACAAAATCATCGTGGAGAATTCCAAGCAGAATCAATCCGTCCACATTCCAGGTCAGAACATTCCTGATAAGCTCCTGAATATCGTCGGACGTATAGATCATCATGAAATATCCCCTGCGGCGGATCTCTGCCTCAATCGCCCCGAGCAATACGCTGAAAAACGGATCTGCCATTATATTGTCATACTGTCCTTTTCTGCCCTTTATGGAAACGCCGATGATCTTGGAACATTTCTGAGACAGGCTCCTCGCGCTGTTATTCGGGACATAATCATATTCTTTCAATAACTTTTCCACCCGATCTACCGTCTTCTGCGAGACTTCGCTCGTCTTTCCATGGATAACATTCGACACGGTCGTCGTGCTGATCCCCAACATATCAGCCATATCCTTAATCGTTATCATAAATATACCTCCCTGTGAACCGCCAATATACCCTAAGGATTTCCACAAAATTATAACACAAACCCGAAGACGCAACAAGTTGTCACCGGATTTCAACCTGTACTTTTGTGCACATTGTATAGAATTATTAAATAATTCTGCCGAAGCGACATAAATATTATTTTCAGATTGCGTTTTGTCCGAAAAAGAGGTACATTAATGTTATAAATATTCTGGAGGTACGACCAATGAAACGAACAGCAGGAATTCTACTTCCCATCACCAGCCTGCCTTCCCGATATGGTATCGGCTGTTTTTCACAGAGTGCATACGATTTTATTGACTGGCTTAAGGAAGCCGGACAGTCTTACTGGCAGATCCTGCCGCTTGGACCTATCGGTTACGGCGACTCCCCTTATCAGTCCTTTTCAACTTTTGCAGGAAATCCTTATTTTATCAGCCTGGAAGCCCTCGTCGAAGAGGGTGTTCTGCACAAGGAAGAGTGCGAAAGCCTTGATTTTGGGAATACGCCGAATGCCGTAGATTATGAGAAACTCTATAAATCCCGGTACACGCTGCTCTACAAGGCCTATCAGCGCAGTTGGATCACGGAAAACCACGATTATCAGCATTTCGTAAGAAAGAATAAATGGTGGCTTACTGATTACGCCTTATTCATGGCGATCAAGGAACAATATGACAACGTCCCTTGGGATCAGTGGCCGGAAGATATCCGTCTGCGCAAAGACTCCGCCATGGAAGAATACTACAAGGAATTGTACCCATATGTCGAATTCCACCAGTATATGCAGTTCAAATTCTACGAACAATGGAGCGCGTTAAAATCATATGCTAACCAGAAAGGTATCCGTCTGATCGGAGATACTCCGATCTATGTGGCAATGGACAGCGCGGATACCTGGGCTCATCCGGAACTATTCCAACTGGATGAAAAGAATGTGCCGCTGGCAGTAGCCGGCTGCCCGCCGGACGGATTCTCTGCAGACGGACAGCTCTGGGGAAATCCTCTCTACCGCTGGGAATATCACAAAGAGACGAATTATGAATGGTGGATCTCCCGCCTGGCATATTGTTTCCAGTTGTACGACGTACTGCGGATCGACCATTTCCGCGGATTTGACGAATACTATTCCATTCCTTACGGCGCGGATACCGCCGCAGGCGGACACTGGGAGAAAGGCCCCGGAATCGAACTGTTCCAATGTATGGAACAACATCTGGGACTCCACGAAGTCATCGCCGAAGACCTGGGCTACGTGACGGATTCCGTCCGCTGGCTGGTCCGCGAAAGCGGATTCCCCGGCATGAAGGTTCTGGAATTCGCCTTTGATTCCAGAGACACCGGTTCTGCTAATGACTATCTTCCTCACAATTATGTCGAAAACTGTGTTGCTTATACGGGCACTCACGATAATGAGACCATCGTCGGCTGGTTCGACTCCATCACAGAAGAAGAAAGACAGGCGGCAAGAGACTATATGTGCGACCAGTACACCCCCAAGGATCAGCTCTATCTGTCCTTCATTTCTCTGGTGATGCGAAGCCATGCGAAGACTTGTATCATTCCATTGCAGGATTACATGGGGCTTGATAACACCTGCCGGATAAATAAGCCTTCCACGGTTGGGAACAACTGGAAATGGAGAGTGACGAAGGAGGATCTGTCAGAAGAATTGAAAGAAAAGATCCGCACCATCACAAAACGCTACGGCCGGATGAACGGTTGATGTGACCTGCCCGGCTTACCGCCTGCAGAAATAATAAATACGAACGCCGCAAAGTTATACTGAGTATAACTTTGCGGCGTTCTTCTCCGTCTGCCGGACTACTTCCTCATAAGTAATCCCCTTAAGCCTTGCAATTTCCTCCGCGACATATCGGATATACATGGAATGATTGCGTTTCCCCCGGAAAGGCTCCGGGGCAAGATACGGGCAATCAGTCTCCAGGACGATTGCCTCAAGCGGTATCTCTTTCACCGTTTCTTTTAATTTCCTCCCATTCTTGAACGTGACCACGCCGCCGACTCCTATATAGAAGCCCATTTTCACATATTCCGCCGCCATCTCCTTCGAGTAAGAATAGCAGTGAATCACGCCCTTGAGCCCCCGGGCATATTCCTTCATGATCTCCATCGTATCCGCCGCCGCTTCCCGGCTGTGGATTAAAACCGGCAGTTTAAGCTCTCCCGCCAGCTTAAGCTGGCGGATAAACCATTCTTTCTGCAGATCATGGGATTCCTGATCCCAATAGTAGTCCAGCCCGATTTCTCCTACCGCGACCACCTTATCTCTCTGAAACAGCTCCTTCATCCGGGCAAATGACGCCTCATTCAAGTCTCCTACCTCATCCGGGTGAATACCGACAGCGGCATACATAAAAGGATAGTCCTTAACCATATTCACCACACGCTCGCAGGAGGCGTATGACGCGCTGACATTGACGATTGTTCCCACTCCGTTTTCAGACATGGACCGCAGTAATTCATCCCGATCCTCATCGAACTGCCTGTCATCGTAGTGCGCATGTGTATCAAAAATCATCGTTACCTTGCCTCCGTTTTCTTCAAAGTCTACAACAGACCGGCGCGAAGCTCTTCCGGCGTCTTCATGGACAGCATCGCCGGCGCTATATCAAATACTGTCTTTGCACCGCTCTCTCCCGCTTTCGACAGGCGGTAAGCAGCCCTGGCATAGCAGATCAGCACGCCTGCGGTAAATTCTGGATTGGAATCCAGCTTCAAGGAATACTCGATCACGTGCCGGCTCCCTTCTTCACCTGTCTCACCGCTTCGGATTACGAAACCGCCGTGGGGCATCCTGCCGTGCTGTTCCTTAAGCTCTTCTTCCGTAATAAATGTTACCGTCGTATCATACTCGTCAAAATAATTCGGCATCGTCCTGATGGCGTTCTCGATCGCCTGAAGATCTGCGCCCTCTTCCGGAACCACATAGCATTCCCGCAGATGCTTATCTCTCGTAGTAAGATCAGGCTCGCTTCCGCTCCTTACACGGTCTACCGCCGCTTCAACCGGAACCGTATACTGGATTCCGTTCCTGACGCCGTCTACCCTGCGGATTGCGTCAGAATGTCCCTGGCTGACGCCCTTTCCCCAGAATGTATAGGTACTTCCCTGAGGCAGGATCGCCTCCGCATACAGACGGTTCAGGGAGAACATGCCCGGATCCCATCCCACGGAAATGATGCTGACATGCCCTCCTTCCTTTGCCGCTTTATCCATATTTCCGAAATACTCCGGTATCCTTGCATGAGTATCGAAGCTGTCAATGGTGTTGAAATTCGCCGCAATCTGCGGACCCATCTCAGGCAAGTCCGTAGCAGAACCGCCGCAAAGCACCAACACATCGATCTCATCCTTCATCGGAAGCATATCGTCCATATGCTTCACTACCGCTCCATCCGTATGAATCTTCACGCAAGAAGGATCCCGCCTGGTGAAGACCGCCTTAAGCTCCATATCCTCGTTCCGGGCAATCGCAAGCTCCACGCCGCGCCCGATATTTCCATATCCTACAATTCCGATTCTTATCTTTTCCATATATGACTCCCTTCCTGACAACTTCTCTTCACAGCTCCGTCAGTCAACAATGCCGCCGCATTGCCTCCTTCCTCCGCCTTGTCCTGACACAAAATTCAGGTACCTATTACTTCAAGATGTACAAAGCTGTACTAGTGTACTGACACGTTCATAATCGAATTAACAGATCTCCGCGCCTGCAGGCATCTCCTTTTCCGGCGTCATGAGGGCAAGTTTGCCTTCTGAATCCTCGGCGCAAAGCAGCATACCTTCGGACAAGACTCCTGCCAGTTTCGCTGGTTTCAGATTCACAAGCACCATAACCTTCTTGCCTACCATCTCTTCCGGTTTATAATGAGCCTTGATACCGGACACGATCTGCTTCACCTGACTTCCGATCTTTACCTGGGAGCAAAGAAGTTTCCTTGATTTCTTCACTTCCTCACAGGCGATGATCTCACCCACCTGGAACTGCATCTTCCCGAACTCCTCAAAGGTAATCTCCGGTTTTGCTTCGATATCTATCACTGCCTCTTCCGGCTTCTCTGTCTCATCGCCGGACCGGGTCCCCTCCTCTTCAACCGGCGGATGAAGTTCCTCTACCTTCTTCATCACTTCATTCACATCCAGTCTCGCAAACAGAATCTCCGGCTTCTCCGTCACCTTTCCGTCGCCTAACTGCTCCAATATCTTCTCTGACGTCTCAGGCATGAACGGCTCGATCAGTATCGCTCCCGAGCGGATACTCTCAATCAGGTTATAAAGCACCGTCTCCAGCCGGTCTTTCTTCGCTTCATCCTTCGCAAGAACCCATGGCGCCGTCTCGTCAATGTATTTATTGCAGCGCTTGAACAGATTAAAGATCTCTGTCATCGCGTCTGCTACCCGCAGATCGTTCATCCTGGCTTCTACGATCTTCGGCGTATTCTCCACAACCGACTTAAGATCTGCGTCTACAGCTCTTTCTTCCTCCGTATCGGCTGTGCCCTTATCCGTTACGGTTCCGCCGAAATACTTGTTCGTCATAGAGACGGTCCGGTTCACCAGGTTACCCAGCGTATTGGCAAGATCAGAATTCATACGCTCTACCATCAGCTCCCAGGTAATGACTCCGTCATTGTCAAACGGCATCTCGTGAAGCACGAAATAACGCACCGCATCTACTCCGAAGAAGTCTACCAGTTCATCGGCATACAGAACATTTCCCTTGGACTTACTCATCTTGCCGTCGCCCTGCAGAAGCCACGGATGTCCGAATATCTGCTTCGGAAGCGGCAGATCCAGAGACATCAGGAAGATCGGCCAATAGATCGTATGGAAACGGATGATATCCTTCCCGATCAGGTGAAGATCCGCAGGCCAATTCTTCTTGAACTGCTCCGTACTTGCACCGTCACAGTCGTATCCGATTCCGGTAATATAATTACTCAACGCGTCCAGCCACACATAAACCACATGCCCCGGATCGAAATCCACCGGAATTCCCCACTTAAATGAAGTTCTGGACACACACAGATCCTGAAGCCCCGGAAGCAGGAAATTATTCATCATCTCATTTTTCCGCGATACCGGCTGAATGAACTCCGGATGTGTGTTGATATGCTCGATCAGGCGATCCGCGTATTTACTCATCTTGAAGAAATATGCCTCTTCCTTCGCCGGCTGTACTTCACGCCCGCAGTCCGGACATTTCCCGTCCACCAACTGCGACTCCGTAAAGAAAGACTCACAAGGGGTACAATACATCCCTTCATAATACCCTTTGTAGATATCTCCCTTCTCGTACATCTTCTTGAAAATCTTCTGAATCTGCTTCTCGTGGTCTTCGTCTGTTGTACGGATGAATTTGTCGTAGGACGTGTTCATCAGATCCCAGATCCGGTGAATCTCTCCCGCCACCTGATCTACATATTCCTTCGGCGTAATGCCCGCCTCCTTAGCCTTTAACTCAATCTTCTGACCGTGCTCGTCTGTCCCGGTCTGGAAGAATACATCATACCCCTGACTCCTCTTATATCTCGCGATCGCATCTGCCAGGACAATCTCATAGGTATTCCCGATATGCGGTTTCCCTGATGTGTAGGCAATTGCCGTCGTGATATAATATTTTGGTTTTTCACTCATTTCTTTTCTTCTCCCTTCTTTCTGGATAAATTCCTCTTCTTCATACCATGGCACAAAAATATCTTCCCTCATGTCATGGCACAAAAATGCCTTCCCTTCATGTTGTCATGACACAAAAAACGCCTTCTGGATATATCCCGATATATCCAGAAGACGGAATCCTACCGTGTTACCACTTCTGCTTCATCCTGCCCTCACGGACAAGACCTCGTTAAGTGCCGATGACACTCTCTCGCTATAACGGGCGAACCCATCGCAGCCTATATAAGACAAATTATAGTCGGTGCGCCGCTCAGAAGCCATCTTCAGCCATTCTCCATCCATCCCTCTCAGCATCCCCGCTCTCTGATCCGTGACTGTCAGAGCGCGGTTCCAAACCCAGGCAGTTCATTCATACCAGTATTCTGCCGGTTCTCCGGGATCTCTCTGTAAGATTTTAAAAGACTTACTCTCTTCGTCATTGCGTTTGCTGTATCGCTATGTTTAAAATCCTATCATATGCCTGTCTCGATTGTCAAGAGGTAAGCTCAAGATTTGATTTCACTGTTAAGTGAAATCAATAAAGCAATTTGAAGAACAGCCAGCGGGAGACGAGTATGCCGATCTAATATATTTCCCATGCATAAGCAGAGGCAGCCAGAAAATATTCCCTATTAATAGAAATGCTCACACCCCTTTCGGAATGTAAGCATTTCTCTCTAATTATTAGCATGCCTTTACACATACTGGAATAAATCCTACAGGCTTGCTGCTAATTCTGACTTTTGCGCGTGTATACTTCATAATATCACCTCCTAGTATAATAATGGTGTAGTCAAGAATGACTACTGGTTAATAGTTACAAAGTCCAATCTAATAAATCTATATAGATATAACAGAAGGAGGAGTTCCCCCTCCATCAGAAGTTATACGGCAACATTATTTACCATGTCTGAGGTTTCCTTAATGCACCAGACAAAACATAGAGGTATAATCACTGGAGGCAGGATCATTGACGACGTCTCCTTGGGAACTGGCCTTCCGGCTGGTGAAACCTCTTAGAAAGTCTGTCAGTCCATTCGGTGGTGATTTATGTTTTGGCTGGTTGGGAAGCCCCAGGCTATACCTGTATAAACCGCTAGGTTGTGTATCCGCCCTCTGGAAATGGATACCTGCCGGAAAGGATAAAACCATGAAATACCAAAAAGTACTTATGATGCTTGAAAGTATCCCTTACCTCTCAGTCGGGCTTGATGTCGGCGCAGACTTCACCTGGATGTCCATCATGCTGCCCAATGGCATTCTCACTGGAAAACCTTTTAAGATCATTCATTCTGATCCGCAGTCCCGTGAGCAAGCTGTCGCAAAAATAAAGGAAGCACAAGAGATGTATTCCCTCGAAAGCCGCTGCTTCCTCGAGTCCACCGGGATCTACCACATCCCGCTCCTGTACTTCCTTCGTGATAAGGGGTTTGACTGCTCAGTCATTAATCCTATCATCACTAAGAATAGCACAAATATGAACGTAAGGAAACTGCATAATGATAAATTTGATTCAAAAAAAGCTGCCAAAGTCGGCCTGGATGCTTCCCTGAAGACTTCCATCATACCAGATGATGAGGTCATTGACCTGCGCAACCTGGT
>CAJTAL010000017.1 GCA_910574285.1 Lachnospiraceae bacterium
CTACCAATTTTTTCCAACTAATCACAGTATTGTCGAATTCATTATCCATTATACAAAAATGGATGTGTCGAATAATCTGTGATGATTTACACAGATTATTTTACACACCCCGGAGTTACTGAAAATACAGATAATGACAACAATAACAATAATACAGGAAACGGCAATAACCAGACAGGAAACGGCAATACACAAGGTTCAGGGAACAATTCAACCACACAGGTGAAACCTGTCGATACAACCAAAACATCACCAAAGACAGGCGACAATAACATGATATTATTATTTGCCGTACTCTGTGCAGGTTCCTGTGTAGTGGGGGTATCAACCTTAAAAGCAAGACGTAAAATCAGATAAAGAAAGAACATTTCTCATAAGTTTACAAAGAGCCTTTACCACCAAGAAAGTGGTGAAGGCTTTCTTTCTGTTCTTCAAACCCTTCAAAACCTTCAGACGATTTCAAAATTTTCAAGATTTCCATAGATATCAAAAATACATATAAAGAAAGGTTGTGATTCAGTTATGTTAAAAACAGGTGATGTTGCCAGAGATATTGGAGTTTCCCCGAACACCATACGAGAGTATGTCAGACGTGGATGGCTGACCTGTATGGTAACCCCGACAGGTATGCGTTTATTCAGCGAGGAGGCTGTAAATATCTTTAAGACGAACTACATGGAAATGGGGGTATGTGGAGATGAAGAATAAACATGTGATTGCGCTGTTAGCGACGGCAAGTCTGATAGTCTCCGTCCCAGTTACCTCTATGGCAGGCGATACGCTTGGAGTTTCCTTCCAGACTGCTGTATCAGATTCAGAGGGAGGAGAACAGAACTCCGAAGATACTGCAAGTACTGGATCAGTCAGTAAATCATTGTCTGGCAGTGACACAGATGCAGTCATATCAGATATGGATTCCAAAGTATCAGACAATCCATGCACCACACCAGATACGGATGCAGGAACGTCAGACCTGCCATACGCAACACCAGATACAAGTAACTCCGGCAATAAAAGTTCTGTAGAGATAAGTCCCGATGATACATCTATCCTGCAAAGTCCGTCTACAGACAGTACCGAGACGAACTCAGAGCCGTCAGAACCACTCGGCAGTGAGCTGGTTTCCCCATATGCAGGAGAAGAAGATTTCATCCTCAGCGGAACAACCCTTACAAGTTACACTGGAACCGATGAAGAGGTCATAGTCCCGGAGGGAGTGACACGTATTGGCAGAGACGCATTTAAAGATAACACCGCCATACGCCGGGTAGTCCTGCCAGAGTCCTGCGATTACCTCCAGTACGCCATATTCGCCACCTGCACCAGTCTGGAAGAAGTAGTGATAAACTGCAAGACTGTCACATTCAGCACTACAAATATCTTCGGCTCTAACAATGTGACGGTATACGGCTATCCATACAGCGAGGTTCCTGCGTACTGTGCGAAGTATGGGGGTATCACGTTCATAGCAATGGAACAGCCGGAGTCAGAGAAGTTTACGATTGACGCAGGCGGTAAATTAACAAGGTATTGGGGGACAGATGAAGCTGTCACTGTGCCGGAGGGCGTGACGGCAGTTTCGGCAAAGGCTTTCCTTGACAACACGTCCACAAAGAAGGTTATCCTGCCGAGTACCTGTACGACAGTGAGCGCAGGAGCATTTACAAGATGCTCTGCATTAGAAGAAATAGAACTGCTGTCAAGAAGTACGTCATTTGCCAGTGGCGCAATCATCACGCCCACACCGTCAGGCACGATTGAGGTCACCGGCTATCTCTACAGTCAGCCGTCCTATTACTGCGACAGCTATGCATACCTTACCTTTACGGCAAAAGACACACAGTCAGGAAACCTGACAGAGATTACCGCCGAGCCAGAGAAGCTCATGGACGGGGAAAAGGAGCTTAAGTTGTACAGGGTAACGGTGAAGGACATCATACATGGGTATAAAGACGACCTGACCGTCATAAGAAATATCTACGTGCCGGATTTGGACAGATACTGCACACAGATGGCGGTAGACGGGAGTGCGTTCAGCTTCAGCGCAAACGAAGAGATTCTCAATGATTCGCGGGGGTATGTGCTTGTCTCCGACAAAACGGTAGAAGGTATCGTAAACGGCAGGGATGTAGAAGTGTCGTTCCACTACACATTCAAAGGAGACACAATCAGGTATCAGCAGGAGGAAGAAGACGTCACAAAGCAGTGCTATACCTACTGCGATATCTCTGTAGACAAGGGATTGAACAGCCTGTTTAACAGTAATTATTATCTGGTGTACAATCAGTCCAGTGTTTCCTCTGCACATAAGGGAAGGGTGAATGCACTGCGTTACACATACGGCTCAGACGGCACATTGAAAAGCCAGACCACAATGACCAGTACCCAGAGCGGTAACATTTACATCCAGAATGGTCATGCGAAGGTGCAGACAGTGACAGGCGCATCCACCATTTACCAGAACATCCCGATACTGTTTGGAAAGGCAGGACTGCAGGAGAGTCTGGTGCTTGATGAAGGCGGAGAGATTGTAGATGTATATGGAAATCATTATCGTGTTGCGTACAATGTAGATGAAAACAGCGGAGAGGATAAATTTACCCTGAAAGGCTCCAGTTCCACTACGGCAAAGACTGGGAATTTCACCATCCGGTTAAAGCCGGTTGACGGATATACTGCAAGACCTGAGCCTGAGTTTGAAATCAAAGCGGAAGGCTCGCTTGCTTCATGGGGGTATCAGTTTGAAATGAAAAATGTAGACAGCTTCGTCGAGAATCCTGTAACCGGAGAGCCTGTGGAAACACCCGGCGGTGTTCTTCTGTCTATCACCATCAGTCAGCCGATGCTGTGGGAAGAGGTAGTGGACGACATACGGAGTAAGGGAAGTACGATGATTGACGCAGGATTCTACAGAAAGGAAGGCGGGGGTATCGTGTTCGTGCCTTTGGATACGCCCCTTGAGAACCGCAGATATCCGATGGAATATCGTATGCTCCAGTTGAGGGGTATCGCAAAAGGGCAGTCATTTATGGCGAACAACAATGAATCTGTCGTGATAGGAATAAAAAATGAACGGAGTTATTGCACTTATGATAAGGCTTCCTATCAGTGGAGCAATGACCATGAACCAGAAACGGGAGAATTATGCAAAGGCTCTGACGGCAGAGTATATGTCTGCCAGTATCCTGTAGGAACAGAGCCGGGGACATGGGGTTACATAGAAGTTACGGCGGATATGCTCTCTGTATTGGAGAAGCTGTTGCAAGACCAATCATAACTGTCCCCTTGTGTGGAGTATCAATCAAGATGGTATTGCTTGAACATGAATCTGGGGGTATCAGACCAAGGCAGGGTTTCCTGCCTTATTTTTTGCGGTTTTATAAGGTTATTCTCTGAATCTGGCAGACGCGGTTAATATAGCGGACCACTTAAAAGTGGCAGAACGCACAGACTGCTATGGTGTCTCAAGGCGACGGTGAACCGCCCTTGCCAGATGAATCAGCGAGACGCACATGAACGGAAAGGAGGTATTTTTATGATGACAACAGGCGACGTTGCAAAGTATCTGGATGTGTCAATCAGCACAGTAAGGCATTGGGTGAAACAGGGCTATCTGCCTGTCGCATGGAAGACGCCGACAGGTTATCTCAAGTTTGACGAGGATGCTGTCCTGCAAGTGAAGAAAGACTGTATCGAGAATGGACGTGGCGTTTACGGTATGAGATGCAGCAGCAGGAATTGAATCATGTATGAAATAGGAGGAAGAACATCTATGAAGAACAAGAAAAGAATCATTACATTAGGCGCAGCAGCAGTTGCAACAATCGCAGTATTGGGCGGTACATTCGCCTACTTTACAGGTTACGATTCCAAGGACTTAACAGCGAAGGCAGGCACGCTGACCGTAGAGCTTACGGACGCTACAGAAGACCTGACAAACGGCTTGACCGTCATTAACCCCGGAGACGCCAATCCGCTTACCTTCACCGTCTCCAACACCGGCGAGAAGTCTATGGATGTAAAGGCGGTCATGAAGGTCTCTGCACCGCAGGCTTTTACGGAGTCTGCACATGAGTTCAAGATTACGGATGATAAGGGTACAGAGCTTACGGGGGTATTGAGTGACGACAAGCAGTCCATTACCTATACTGTGACAGACCTTACCCTTGCAGGTTCTGTTGAGAATGACAGTACACTGGACGGGACGACGGATACGTCGCATAAGTTTGATTACAAGTTTGCTATGGACTCCGGAGCGAAAAATGCGTGGCAGGACGTTACTGGGACTGTAAAGATAGAGGTGTATGCAAAACAGCACAGGAACACGTCAAGCCTTGGAAGTGACTGGGTATCTATTGTAGAAAAGAACTAAGCCGGGGGTATCTGGCATAATTAGCAAAGAAAGGGTGGGTAAACATGAAGAAAACGATTCTGGCGGTATTCGGGGTTCTTGCCGTACTGGTAACAATCTTCCTTGTATGGGAGTTGTTCTTTGCCGATACTGGTATTCTCCATACAGTGTACAACGGTCTGGTAAACGGTGTGAATCAGCAGTGGGCGAAGGTTTCCGGCGAGAAGGACAAAGGTCTGATTCCATTATGGGACGGCGGACATACCGCAGACGAAGGTCAGGAAAATAAGAATGACGATTCTAACGGCGGTTTCAATATTGACATTGAGAAATAATTTCACGTTTCGGCGGTTGTATTTAAACGGCGAGCCGGGGTGCTTTTATCCCGGCTCATAAACAAATGATACGAGGAGGTAATGAGAATGATGAAACCTGATATCACGATGCAGACGGGTGCAGTATATAAACCAGAGGACATTGAGGATAAAATATATGATGCTGAACAGTATAAGGTTTCCCCGCACATGGAGTTTATCATAAGGAGTGCGCTGACTGCGGTTGTTATCCTTACGCTTCTGGCATTTATATGGAAAAGCTTATCAACAGGCAGTGTGAACACATCTGGAGATTATATTAAAATGGAGAACGTTGAGGTAGATCTGGAAGAATAGAAGACCACTGGATCAGGCAGATATCATGAAGGCAGAGGAGGCGGTTAAGATTAAAAAGAGATTGATTCTGTTTGTTACGTTGCTTGTATTTGCGGTAATGATAAGTACGCAGAGTGCCTTTGCCTGGTTTACGGCGTATACAGAAACGGAGTTGAGCGTTACATCAGGAAGTTTTGCAAGACCTTATCTGATGGCAGGCGAAGATTTCAACAGGACGACCAGTCCTGTAAAATACGGCATAGAGACGGCGGTGTTTGTGGATTATATACCAGAACTGGACGGATATACCTACGGCGTGGATAAATTTGACGTGTCAAAACAGCAGGATTTTACCGTTATCGCATGGGTTGACGGGACGAAGATGTACATTGGCGGTGAAGGCGGTATCATTGCCGACGCAAGCTTAAATGATATGTTCAGTTATTACACCAGTTTAAAAAGCGTCACGTTCGACAGGGTATTGGATACAACCCCGTCTATCTCTGCAAGGCGCATGTTTCTCAGCTGTACAAGCCTTACAACGGTTGATTTGAACCATATCACAACCGGGGGTATCACGAATTTCCAACTGATGTTTGGGAATTGCACCGCTATAAGGAATGTGGACATCACCAGTTGGGATGTGGGAAAGGCGGAGGATATGTCGGGTATGTTCTTAAACTGCAATTATCTGATGAGGGCAGATGTGGGGGTAAAGGATGCACAGAGCGTAATTACGTTTGAAGGCATGTTCAAAGACTGTAACCGCCTGAATAACGTAGATTTATCCAGTGTACGCACAAGGGACGCAGTCAGCTATGCGAACATGTTCTCCGGCTGTTCCTTCTTAAGGGAACTGGACTTATCTGGATTTCAAATGCGGGAGGATACAACGCTCTCCCAGATGTTTGCCTACAGCGGTCTTGGCACAGTATATGCTTCGAGTAACTGGTCGGAAGTGGTGAAAGTAGATTCCCTGCCGTTCTGGTACTGTGCAAACCTGACAAACAGCACGGTATCTGATTACGAAGGCGTTGATATGGCAGACTTTGACGGCGGATATTTCACATATAAAGCATACACAGGAGAATAGGAGGCGTTGATATGAAAAGAATACTGGTGAGTCTTATGCTCCTTGCACTGTCACTGAATCCTTTGTCTGTGTATGCTGACGATAAAGACAAGACCTTTCATTTTGAGTTGGGCGGAGAAAATTGGAATCACGATACGATTGCGCCGGGGGAGCTTCTGGAGGATAAGGTGATTGTTGAAAATGCAACAGGGTATCCCCTGAAGTTCCGCCTTATCAGGACAGAGAACCTGCATGATTCTGAACTGTATGGAGTAATGAAATACAGTATGGGAGGCTCTGGCTTCGTGGATTTGGCGGATATTACCTCTGGATGGTTTCAGGTTGCGGACGGAGAAAGGGCAGAGGTTCCTGTTGTCGGCTACATACCGGAGACACTAGGGAATGAATGGCAGGGAAAAGGATTAAGCGCAAGGTTTTACTTCGAGGGACGTCTGGTGGAAGAGTCGGATATGTCGAATGCGTCCTATCAGGAAAGTAACTATGGTCTGCAGGACAACAACCTGAAAGATACAACCGGAGAACTGCATTTTGCAGATGGTTTTCTGTTTGATAACGGAGTGGATTTGTCAGATGTGCTTGCTTTGGAGAGCATTGGGTTATACTCGGCAGACGGTACGTTGATAAAAGAGTTCATGGGGGTATCGCAGGAAGAAGGCGGAACGGGCGTAGACGGTTATTTTTATAATTTCCCGATAACGGCGGAAGAACTGAGGGATATCATTGACGGTAATGATTCTCTTGAAAAGACAGAAGATTTTTATATCCAGAAGACGTACCGGGTGATAAGAGATTACGAGATTGTCTGGACGGCCCTGAGCAATGAACTGGCAGAGTGGACGGAAAGCGGAGGCATTATCAGATATCCGTTTACATATACAAGAGATTCAAAACCAGAGACGCCAGACGTGCCGGATAAGCCGGATGAACCAGAGAAACCCGAAGAACCAGATAAGCCGGATGAGCCAGAGAAACCCGAAGAACCCGGCAAACCAGATAAACCGGATGCGCCTGAACTGCCGGACAGACCAGATGTTCCCGAAGTTCCCGATAATCCTGAAGTACCCAAAGAGCCGGAAGCCCCTTCTGCACCAGATGTACAAAAGGTATCCGGTAAAAAGGAGATATCTGACGGCTCTGCCGACCATGATACACCGAGGGTAAAAGTCATAGTGGAAAGAACAGGGGACGGCGTGGTTGTGAAAGCGGTGAAAACAGGAGATACGTCAAATGTATATGGGTTAAGTATCCTGCTGTTTGTATCAATGGGGGTATTGGTTTATTGTGGGAGGTGTAAATATGAAGACGCTAAAAAAGGCAGGAACACAGATAAATAAAGTGTTTGAATGGTTCTTAACAATCGCTGTAGTAAGTATGGCAGTCTATTGTGTCTGGGGTGCAGTAAGCACCGATAAGGGTGATTTCTATGTATTTGGATATAAGCCTGTGGTTGTCCTTACAGGCTCAATGGAGCCGTTTATGAGAACCAATTCTCTGGTGATAATAAAATCAACGAAAGACATTAAAGAAAATGATGTGATTATGTTTTCTGTTGATGAAACGATGGTATGCCACCGAGTTGCAGGGATTGATAAGGAAGGAAAAATTACAACGAAGGGCGATAATAATGAAACTGCTGATTTCAGAAAAATCAGTCTGGATGATGTAAAAGGAAAGGTTGTTGTCAGAATGAATTTTCTGTCGGTTGTGATTGAAAGATTCAGGCAGAATGGCTAATGGGGGTATCAGGCAGAAGCCAGCCCTCTTTTTATTGGGATTTAACACAAAGGAGGTATCGTTGATATGTTGAGATTTCACTTTGCAAGGCTCTGTATACCAAAACTGGAAAATGAGTATGATTACGGCTGTATCTGGTTTAGAAAGGATGGGTGCAAAGGCATGGATACGGGAGTTGATATCTGTAACCAGTACACTTTAAGATATACCTGTCAGGACTGTATGCATGAGCCTGATATCAGTAACATTACTATGAAAGAAATCAATGCATTTAAAGAGAAGATTAAGAAACAATACGGAGTAACACAGAAGAAAGAAGAATACCTGCTGAATCTTTCACTGGATTATGAGACGGGCAGTCTTCATTTTGATTTTGTGATAAATGATTCTAAAATTACCCTGCAAAATGAAAGATATATCCATCTTCCTGTAAAGAACAGCGCAGTTCTGGAGATAGATATAAAAGAGCCTGAATCTCTGGATGATATGATTGCAGATGCGGGCAGGTTACTGGAAAGGCGGTATGGTATCAGCTTCCTGAAAAATAATGGGGGTATGAGTCAGGGTTCTTCCTGCTGAAGATAGATAAAACAGGGTATTTCCCGTGAAAAGGGCTGTCCTTCTGGACGGCTCTTTTTTCGGGCAATCCCCTGTGGCGCGCGTATTTGCCTTTTTAAGCCGTTTTCCCCTCTTATGGGCATTTCCTCGACTGAAACGGGGAAATCGCTAGAATCGGCGGACACGCACGTTACAGCGGTATTGCGGGGGTATCTGAACCCTCCGGCAGGAAAATGTCCTCTGTCATTTTTTCCATGGATACAAAACGACTAATTTTTCTCTGTATTTTTTGTGACATAGCGACAAACATTTCCAGAACCCTCAAGTATGACTTGACTTTTTATTATGACAGAGCGAACCTATGGACACAAAAAATACTGCTGAAAGCAGAATAGGAGGAACATATGAAGAAGGTTGAATTACTGGCGGAACGGGCGAAAATCACGAACCAAATCTTAAAGTCAGAATATTTCACGATTAAGTTAAAGGGATGTCTTGGAGAGCCGGCGAACAGAGTCAACATTACAGAGGCAGAGCTTAAGGAAAACTACGAGAACAGTGAAAGACTGCTGAAAAAACTGGACGCTATAAATAACGTCCTCTTTGAGACGGATGCTCGTGCGTATATTGACGTCATGGGAAACCGCCTGAGCGTTGCCACTGCAAGAAAGTATCTGGAGGAATTTTATGAGGATGCATTTTTAGATTTCAGATTTGACGACGGCATATGTGCATTGAAAAAAGATGAAGAGGTTGATACGGGCGGGAATTTGAGAGCAGCCATGTACAGAAATTGCATCATCCATGAGTTAGATATCGTTGACAAAGATCCATTGAACCTGAATGACCGCAGGAAGGAGTTCAGGAAGAAGATAATCGACTGGTATTATGCTCTGAAGACTGCCGTTGCTGTCTCCGATGCAACAACTGAAGTGGAATTGATTTATTAGTGGTATTGGAGGTGTGATTTTCTATGAGTATGATGGGTACAAGCGAGTATATTCAAATGAAAAAAGATGAACTGTCTTTTCTGGTCAGGGTTATGGAAGATGTTTACGGCGATAAAGAGAAGCTCAGCAAATCCCTTATGAAAGCTGCTCTTCTTGGTGATGATATATCTGAACTAAGAAAACATCCTGCTAAAGTAATGGATGTTTTTCTGCCGATTATTTGTTCATATAGCCAAAAACGTACAGGTCTTGTCGTATTACATAATGGAGAGTATGTTTATTTTAAGGATGCGATAGATGCATTATTGAATTACGGAGTAGACAAGTTTTATCAGGAGCTTCAGAAAGTCAGATAGGGAATCCGGGGGTATCAGATGAGCCTTGGTGATGAAACGAGAAGAGATGTATAGAAATGGTTGAGGCATATGTCAACTATAATATTTGGGATGCCTTTAAAAAGGCAGATGGTTATTTTGAAGACCTGAACAGGATATATGGGAAAAGTAAATTTTTTCAAAGCGTGAGCTTAGTCTGGCAGGATTTCAATATAATTTTAAAAGATAAAATGTGACAGCCAGTTCTTGTCGGTGTGACGGCAGGGACGGGCTGTTTTATTTTGTTTTATAAGGAGATTGAAAATAAAAGCTTCGTCAGATGCAGTATATCTCATGAAGTATCTATGTGAAATATGGGAGCAGGTTATGCTGAGTCATGTGAAATTCAGGATAGAGGCTGTCTCTCATTTTCTGGCATCGGGGGTATCAGTTTCTCTTGGTAAACCTTGTATGATTTGCGTATTTTTCCTGATTATGGGTGTAAAATAATAAGTTCTTTTAACGAGTTCCAAGGCAGTACTGTCAAATCTGTATTGGATGCTTTTCAAGCTTTTTTGTACAAATGAAAAGTGGACAGGCAAAGGATTAAGTGAGCAGGAAACCATGTATATTCCCTTGATTCTTAGCATTGCCCGCTTAACGATTGATACTGCATACTGGATGTTCTGCCTGCTCACTTAAATCTTAGTATTGCTCCTTTGATTCTTATAACTGCTTACTGGAAGTCTTGTCTGCTCACTTAAATCTTAGTATTGCTCCCTTGATTCTTATGACTGCTTACTGGAAGCCTTGTCTGTTCACTTAAATCTCGGCGTTGTTCACTTGAGTATTGATACTGCACACTGGATGCTCTGCCTGTTCACTTGAATCCTATTACCGCTCACTTGATTCTTAGAATTACTCGCTTGATATGTTTTCTTAATCACAGATGTCCGTCTAATATAGATAAATGAAAGTAGTAAATCTTAATTTCAGAGGAGGCAAATGATGATGAAAGATACAAAAGACCTTTACACTACGCAAGAAACTGCCGAGGCAGCAAATTTCTCAAAGCAGACTGTCCTGAACTATGTGAAAGACGGCATTATCACACCGGCTTTGCAGATGGCGAACGGGCAGTGCTATTTTGATGAAAAGACGGTTGTGACGCTGATGACGTTATCTTGTGCAAAAGACTACAGGGATAATACGCTTGCTGTCTGCTTCGGCAATAAGGAGGAGTGTACAACCTTTGAAGATGCGTACAATGCCTATCTAAGTGAGCATGGGATTCCAAGAGTGGATAATCTTACAAAGTGTCTGATGAAATGGCGGGAGATTCCAAAATCAAATAAGTTGTATAAACGTCTGTGCGTGATTGAATCTATCGAAAAGACGATACGTGCCTGTGACAACGAGATGAAAGAGCTGTCAGTTGAATTACAGAAAAGACTGCTGACCAACCCTGCCATTGAAGATATGGCAGTAGTCTTGGAGAATAGAAATGAACTGATAGAAAAGAAGGAGGAAATCATGGAGTTGCTTCATGACCATGACCGCAAAATCTTTAAGGATGAGTTACGGTGGTTTGCATTGAAACAGTTTAAAATCGAAGAAAGGTATTCCGTTGCGGATATGAGAAAGTTATTAAAGGAGTTAGAAGTCCTGCCGGAAGACGGGGTGATAGAGTATGAGCCAAAAAAGCCTGCGGTCAGGGCTGTATGGAGGAAAACAGAACAACGGCATCTGAGGGATTGTACAAAAGTTCATATGAGGGAACAGCTTGCAAAAGGTTATGTTACTGTCCTTTGTATGGATGGTCAGGATAACGGGGGTATCTGCCAGTTGCTCAAAAAAGCTATGAATCCCTGTATCCGCAGGATTGAGATATATTGTATGGGAGATATCACAGATGAGATACAGCAGGTAATTGATTTCCTGCAGGAACAAAAGGACGTTATTTTTAAATCAGAAATCTAAAGGAGAGAGCAGTTATGGGTGGATTTGGAGTAAAGTATAGTGCAGTTATCTGTTATGAGTTTGGAGGCGGAGAGAGGATTGTGTTTGCACAGATTACAACGATTAATCCGGCAAACACAGCATGGAAGTGTAACGAACGTTGTCCTGTGGCAAGTTCTTATTATTGTATCTGCGATAATAAGAAGCCTGTCCGTCCGTTTCCTATGAAAGACAGTATTTTTAATGATACAGCGGTATCATATATGATAGGGCATACGGCAGGGAAGATGGGGTATCAGATTGAGGATGTACCAGAATGTTTCACGCAGATAAAGCTTTACATTGACAAGATGCCGTGTGTTGTCCTTGCAAATAAATATGGGATTGGGTTTGCGGATTTAGAAACAAAAGAACCCATGCACGTTAAACAACCCTGCCTGTGGCATGGGAGAGAAGAAAAGTCTCTTTACAGAGTCCTGATAAAGATGTTGTCCAGAATCAGGGAAATATATGGTACTGATTACGACGTCAGTAATTTTATCTGAAACTGTCTTTTCTCTGTATTATTTATGGCTTGGTCATGAAGTGCAGAGACGGCTGTGAGTTGCCGAGTAAGTTATCTGGACGAGTCATGGGACGGCGGTTTTTCTGAAAAAATAAAATTTATATCCGGCAGACGAAAACAGGCTTAATTTTTCGTCAAAAAAGTATAACTGATTTTTTCTTTTTTGGAAAAATCCCTGAAAAACCGCCACTGTAGAAAATTTATGAAAAATGTTCAAAAAAATAGGTAATTGACGGCGTGGCACTGGAAAATGAAATGGGGGTATCAGGTGGAGAACATTCAACGATGTTGGCAAATGATAAGACTGATGTATCAAAATATTAACGTCAATCAGTAATCTCATATTTTGCCCTCAGTTCATCTTCGAGAAGCTGTTTATAATCATTTTTTACTGAAAGGATTCCAGTAAGAGAATCCGTAAGATAAGAGACGGCAGTATCTTTGGGAATAAATCTGCCGATTTCTTCGCCATTCTTTGTAACTACGACTTCATTCCCGGCTAAGACGATATCTAAATATTGAGAAAAATTATTCTGCATTTCCGTTACAGTTGCGATAGCTTTTACCATGTGAGATTCCTCCTTTTTGTGTCCTGCTTTTATTATGCTGTTTATCAGCGGATTTGCAGGCGGTATCCTCAAAATTTCATTATTATTTTATTCTGCTGAAGAAGGGGCACTTACAAGCTCCTTTTTTAATGGATACAAACCCGACAAATTTCCAACTGAAATTTTGGTCATTCTAGCCCCTTTCTTTTTTCTCCTGCCAGAGCTAGGATATCAGACAAGTTCGTAAAAGTGTCGGGATTGTGCGGAAACATAGGAGCTATAGCGCAAAATTCTGGATTCGGCTGTATATGCCCCATACAGCCCGTTCTCTTGCTCAGTGGGGAAATGTCCGGCTCATGCTCTGAAAAGCCGATACAGGGGCAGATATGGCGGTGTGTTTCTGAAACCGTCCAGAATAGCCGTATTCGTTCTGGTTCTGGTCGTTCGGAAAACCATACATTTTCGGAATCACAAATCCCCTGCCAGAACATAGTGAAAAAGCGTCCGTTATCGTGGTGAATGGAATTAACGGACGTTCACATCCAGGCAGGACTTTTACGAACGGTCTTATCTCTGTAAAAACAGGAAGGTGGTGAGATTGTGGATAAGAAGGTATTTGGATACGCCAGAGTATCTACGAAAAAACAGGCGGAGGACAGACAGATTGAGGCACTGCTCGAATACGGCATAGAGGAGCGCAATATCATCATAGACAAGGAGTCTGGAAGGGATATGGAAAGGAACGGCTATCAGTCCTTGAAGAATGCACTCCTGCGCCGGGGCGACACTCTGGTTATCAAGGAGCTTGACCGTCTGTCAAGAAACAAAGCGGATATCAAAGCGGAACTGGAATCGTTAAAGAGTATGGGGGTATCAGTCAGGATTCTCAATATCCCGACTACACTGGCGGAATTTTCAGAAGACCAGTCGTGGATTATGGATATGGTGAACAACATACTGATTGAGGTTCTCGGCAGTATCGCAGAGGATGAACGCAGACGGATACATCAGCGTCAGCGCGAAGGCATTGACTGTGCATTGGATAAAGGCATTGTCTTTGGCAGACCTCAGATTCAGTTTCCGGAGAACTGGCAGTGCGTGATGGAACAGGTAAAAAACAAGGAGATAACTTCTGTGACGGCAATGGAACTTTTGAACTTAAAGAAAACGACCTATTATAAACTGCGTAAAATGAGTGCATGATGATGAAGCGCGAGACTGGGAAACCGCTTGATATTGAAACATAATAGGGCTTGATTTATATGGAGGAAAAGATGAGCGTATTTGGAAGAGAACGACTGACGGAGATATTTAACAATACCTCTTACCTCTGCAAAAATGACAGTCTGCTGAAAGAAATGGTGGATAGTGCAAATAAAAAGCAGATGGTGATTCTGGAGGGCGATAAGGTCATCCGTTCGGAGAAGAAATTTGACAAACCTGCAAAGGTTGTTGTCTCTAAGAAGCGGACTTTGGAGGCTTCAAGGGCATACAGTACCAAAGAGGTATGCGTCCATAACTTTGCTTCTGTCACAAATCCAGGAGGAGGGGTGGAGCGTGGCGCAGTTGCACAGGAAGAATGTATCTGCAGGAGCAGTACGTTGTTTTTTAATCTGACCGCCCCGGAAGCAATGGAAGGTTTTTATTATCCTCACAGGAAGGTACGAAGACCGCTTGGCAGTGATGATTGTATTTATACACCGAATGTCATGGTATTTAAGACGGATGTTTCCTTTCCGGAGATACTGCCAGTAGAAGAATGGTACAGTATAAATGTGATAACCTGTGCAGCCCCTAATCTCAGGGCATATCAGGGGCGTATCTCCCAAAAGGAGTTAATGGAACTGCATAGAAAGCGGATGAGGCGTATTCTGGATATAGCGAAGGAACGGGGAAACACTGTAGTCATACTTGGAGCCTTCGGATGCGGTGTGTTCCAGAATCAGCCGGAGGTTGTGGCTGAAGCTTATGCTTCAATCGTGGAAGAATACCGTTACGACTTTGAGGTTATTGAATTTGCTGTGTATTGTACGCCGAAGGATACAAGGAATTATGACGTATTTAAGAGAAGGCTGAACGTATATCAAAAATAACTATGGGGGTATCAAGAAATGAATTTTTATATAGCGGATATGCACTTGGGGCATGAGAATGTCATTCCGTATGATAACAGACCGTTTCGGAGCGTGAATGAGATGAATCGGGCATTGATTGATAACTGGAATCGAAAGGTAGGGAAGGATGATGATGTGTATATCATAGGAGATTTCAGCTATCGTTCAGAGACAGATCCGGCGTGGTATCTGGAACAACTTAAGGGAAAGAAACATCTGATACAGGGGAATCATGACGGGGAACTGCTTAAGAACAGTAAAGCTATGGAGTATCTGGTTTCTGTAGATAAGATGCTTTTTGTAAAAGACGGGAGAGAGCGTATCGTTCTGTGTCATTTCCCTGTTGCGGAGTGGAATGGATTTCGTCATGGAGCGTGGCATATCTACGGACATATCCATGGGTGGAGGAGCAGGACTGCTGAGTTCATGGATGCACAGGGGAAGGCATTAAATGCAGGCTGTATGCTGAATGGGTATGAGCCTGTGACCTTTAAGGAATTGGTAAAGAATCATAAAAAGAAATAGATATGTTGATAATGTTGAGATATTTGGTGAGTGGATTTGTACCTCTAAAAATGATGGAGGTACAAATTTATGTACAAAAACAAGAGTTCATATGGACATGACGAGTTGAATAGGAATAATATAAGTAGTGATTTATCAGGTGTGGTTATGGATGAATTTACTTATACTGCGCAAGATGGTTGTAAGATTACCTTGGCGTATGATTCGTCAGTCAATGATGCGGATGTTGTCAGAGACATTAAATCACTCATGGAATCAATGGTTGTAAAACAAGTCAGGAATACAAAGGAGGCTGGCAGATAATGGATGCAGAGAAGAAAATAACTGCGAGGATGTTACTTCGAGTTTCCTCAAACCAACAGTTGGATGCGGATGGTGATTTGGGGGTACAGCGGAGAATTGTAATGGATTACATAAAGGTGCATGATGAATGGGAGTTAGACTCTGAAAAACCAGAATACTATGAAGGCGGTGTTTCTGGTTTTAAGAACTCGGTGGAAGACCGTCAGGCGCTTCAGGACATTTTAGCAGATGCAAAGAAGGGTGAATTTGAAATTCTGGTATGCTATAAAGACGACCGTCTTGGGAGGCGTGAAGATGAAATACCGCAGTATATCAAAAAGCTGGCAAGTCTGGGGGTACTCGTCTATACGGTGAGGGACGGCTGTATTACTCCGCAGAGCCACATAGAGGATTTGCTGAACTATATCAGATACTGGCACGCGGAAGGTTCTAGTATTGATACGTCTCAGCGTGTCAAGGATGCAGCCAAGGAGAATGTGAGACTGGGAAGGAATCAGGGCGGTAACGCGCCTTATGGATATAAGCTGGAATTTTCGGGAGAGTACAGCAAGCATCAGCGTGCGCTGAAAAAGAAGGTGATAGATTCCGAGCGTGCTGAGATAGTGCGTTATATCTATGATTTGGCGAAAACCTCCGGATATGGCGCGCAGAAGATTGCTTCTACATTAAACAGCGACGAGACGATGAGAAGTATGTCGCCAAATGGACAGGCATGGAAGAGCGGAACGGTGCGTGATATCCTGCGGAATCCTATTTACACAGGGTATGAGGCGTATAACAGGCGCGAGAAGCGCAACGGACAATTTATCAGACTGGATAGTTCACAGTGGGTATTGTCAGAAGAATGTAACGAGAGCATTCAGATTATCTCACCTGATTTGTGGGAAGAAGTTCAGGAACTCAGAGAGCACAGGAAGAGGCAGATTGATACCAAGAAAGAAGGGAATGGACATGTACAGACCAAAACCAGTCAATATCTTGCCTTGCTTGACGTGGTGTATTGTGGATATTGCGGAAAGAAGCTGACCAATGGAAGCAAGTACAATTACTGGACTACAAAAGACGGAGAGAAGCGTCGTAGTGTTGTTGGGTACTACCGTTGCCAGTCAAAACAGCAGGGAGAATTATGTGAGGGAAAGAGGACGTACCGCGCCGACAATATTGAGCCTAATGTATTTGATTTTATCACAGATTATCTTACGACACTTGAGGATAACAGTACAGTTCTGGCGAAACTGGCAGAGACTGAGAAAGAGCAGAAGAAGGTGGTACAGCAGAATATTAAAGGCAAACAGAAAGCACTGGAGCAGATGAAAAAAAATATTAATGTTCTGGAAGAAAGTATTCCGTTGGCGTTATGTGGTGAATGTGCGTTTTCCGCCGAAGAACTACAGGAGCAAATCAGAAAAAATAAAGAGAAGAAGACGGCACTGGAAGAAGAGATTGAAAAGATGGAACGGGACTTGGCGACGAGATATAGTGAAGCCGCTGAAGTAGACAAGTTTGTATTACAGATACCAGAATGGAAGGAGGCTTTTAAGAGCGGTTCTGTGGATGAAAAGCGTGTGATTGTCAACAGGCTGATTGAAAGGATTGACGTGTGGGAGGGGAAAATTAGAATAAATGTTCGGGTAAATCTGAAGGAATTTTTATCCCGAAAATCTAGTTACGAACCTACCATTCCGTATATACCCTGTTCAGGGTAAAGGACATGATCGCCAGGACATTTGCCCGGATGGTATTGGCAGGCCAGGTGGCATAGATCTCACTGGAAGCGACATTCTTGATATAATCCTTATATTTGACATAGTAGTTCTGTGCAGTAGTATCCCGCGGGCTTCCGTCATGAACGACGATATACTCAGGCACTACTACCCGGCTCAGGACGATCTCACCCGATTCATTGACCGGCTTAATCTCATCTTCGGGTATCTTCGGCGGATAAGTACCGTATAAAGTATGTGCCGGAATGACGAAGATATCCTCGGAAGGTTCTTGTGTATCCAGCGGGCGGAGGGCTATGTTCTGAATGGCAGTTACGGAGGACAGGATCTCTGCCCCGGCGATGCTTACAGATTCAAATCCCGGAGCTTCTACCTGGAGCGTGTACTCGGAATAGGGCTGAATTTCGTTTTCCGGATCCAGGCTGTAGTCTAAAGGCGGCGCTTCAAGTTCGATCGTCTCGGTCTGGCCGGAGGAATCGGTCGTAAGCTGTTCGATCTGACTGTCCGGGACTCCGGTATAAGAGATAGATATGGAAGCATCTGCGACGGGATAGGAAGTGATCTCAGACGTAAGGTTGATCTGAAGCTTTCCTTTGTCAGGGGTGTCCTGCTGTGCTGCATATATGTCGTTCATAGAAATACCTCGTGGAAGACTCTGTTACTGTCAGAATATGTGTCAGTGAAGAAAATGTTCCTGATATTGTATATTTTCAAGAAATTGAATATAATAGTGATAGATTATAAGACAATCTATTATAAGTGAGGAGTAAGCATGAAGAGAAGACGAAAAAAAGCAGGCTGCCTGCATATATTTGCGGCATTCGGAGGTTTTTTCTGCCTGATTATCGCAGTGATCAGCATTTCCTATGGAATTGGTACGAGTACCGACGTGGTAAAGAAGATCGAGAAAGAATTCATCATGCCGAGTAAGGTTCCCTATCAGGAAGCGGTGGTTTCGGAAGAAGAAGTCGTACAGAAATTCTACTATCAGCAATTGGAAGAAGATGAGAGGCTGGTCTACAGAGAGATTTTGGACGGGATACAGGGGAATGTGGAAGAGATTTATGTTCACACTTCCGATGCGGAACGGGCAAATGCGGTCTTTCAATACATTTTGAAGGATTATCCGGAGATATTCTGGTGCGACGGTACGATTTCCGCCACATCTTATGAAGGGGAAGAGGCATATACGGTATTACGGCCGACGTATGCCTATGACGAGACGGCAAAAGAAATCATGAAGGAAGAGATGACATCTGCCATTGAGGAATGTCTGGCAGAAGTGCCGGAGGAGAGTTCGGAGTATCAGAAGATATTGTATGTGTATGAATATATTGTAAATACGGTTGACTATGACATGGCGGCGCCGGATAATCAGAATATCTACAGCGTGTTTAAATATCAGCGGTCTGTATGTGCGGGGTATTCCAAAGCGGCTCAGTATCTTCTGGAGCGGCTTGGCGTGTTCTGTACTTATGTGACGGGAACTACAGGCACCGGACAGAACCATGCGTGGAATCTGGTGAAATGCGAAGGGGATTACTATTATGTGGATGTGACATGGGGGGATCCTGTATTCCAGGAAGCAGAAGGAGAGGAAGTAAGCCAACTCCAGAATATCAGCTATGATTATATGCTCTGCAATGATGAGGAATTGTTTAAGAGCCATACGCCGGACAAAGACGCGCAGCTTCCGCCCTGCACGAAGATGAATCGGAATTATTATATGATGAATGGGATGTATTATGATTCTTATGACGGAAATACGGTTCTGATGAGAATGAATGATGTGATTGCGGCCAAAGGCAATCCATCCGTATTGAAATTCGCGAATCGTGACCTTTATAACCAGGCGCATGATGACGTGTTCCAGAACGTGATCAAATCAGCGGCGCAGAATCTGGCAGAGAAATACGGTCTGACAGAAGTCCGCTATCAATACATGGACGAACCGGAGAATAATAAGATCACGATTTACTGGCAGTATGAATAATGTTAACTTGACTTAGTTTGAAAACATGTTATTATTAATTATATGAAGAAGGGAGGATGATAGATAGGATGGCAAATCTGAGAAGCAGGTTCAGGCAGATATTAGGATGTGTCCTGACGGCGGGAATGATGGTTGGCGGCATGAATCTTACCGTATTGCCGGTATCTGCAACAGAAATAGAAGCAGAAAGCAGTGAAGAGCCTTTGTCCGGAAATTTTGGGGCAAGCAGATTGACAGGTGTAAGCCTGAATGTATATAAATATTTGAAAGAGGCGGTTCGTGGAACGGCGGACGGAAGCAAACCGAATGCGGAATATGATATCACCGAGGTTGTTACTACTGCGGAAGAAGCAAGAGAACTCAGCAATAATCTGGGAACGATCTATGATTATCTTCTGATGGACTGTCCCTACGAGCTGTATTGGTATGACAAATCAGCCAAAGACCCGAATCCGCGGGTGGAAGGCGCGGTCGATTATACGTATAGTTATGCAGGGGATCGTGCGACAGATGTGAAGATCCGGATGTTGGTGTCTAAGGAATACCGGTCGGACAGTCTGGCCGGAAACAGTGATTCCTGGTACTATACGGTGGATACCGGGCTTATCTCGGCGGCAAGGATGGTTCCTGCAAAGGCGCAGGCGATCGTAGACGCGAATGCGGGCAAGACTGATTATCAGAAGATGCTTGCTTATAAGAATGCGATCTGTGACAGGGTGGTTTATGATGAAGCCGCCATTGGACCAGGTTATAACGCTTCTAATAAGCCCTGGCAGTTAATCTCCGTATTTGACGATGATTCGAATACGAATGTCGTCTGTGAAGGTTATTCCAAGGCGTTTCAATATCTTTGTGATCTGTCAGAATTTAGTAATGCAAGATGCTATACCGTATCAGGCGGGATGGCAGGGGGAACCGGCGGAGGCGCCCATATGTGGAACATCGTATCCATTGACGGCGGGAATTATCTGGTAGATGTGACCGACTGCGACGAGGGTACGATAGGGGCTCCTGACTTGTTGTTTCTGGCGGTTCCTTCAGAAGGAAGCTGGGATACACAGTATAATTTCTCTGTAGGCTTGAATTATAAGTATGATAATGAAATGCTCGGGTTATTTGGCGAGGAGATATTAAAGCTGTCAGGCAAGTCTTATGACCCGTCTACATCTCAGGCCGCACCTGTCCGGCCGGGTAATACAGGAACCCCGGATAATTCCGGCCAGCCAGGAACTCCGGATATCCCGGATAATTCCGGTCAGCCGAGTACTCCGGAAACCCCGGATAATTCCGGTCAGCCGAATACTCCGGAAACCCCGGATACCTCTGTGGAGGAAAAAGATCCGGAAGAAAAGCCGGAAGAAAAGGAACCGGAGGAAAAGGAACCGGAGAAAAAAGATCCGGAGAAGACCGAGGGATCAGACAAAACGGACACGGCGGAAAAGGATGAAGACGCAGACAAACCGACATTTGACGTTGTAAGTATGGATACTTCCGACGGAGGCGAATATAAGGCTGTGGAAGAGTGTATCAGGGCAATGTATGTGCGGAACGGAGATGAGCTGGAGTTTGTAGACGCGTCTAAGATTGAGGAACTGGTAAGAAGTAAATTATCCCGGAAGCACAGGATATCCGCATCAAATGTCCAGGTTCATGAGATCTCACTTAAGGTTAAGAATGAGAAGGGCGAGTGGGAGGTTGTCTCTGCAGAGAATTTCCCGAAGGATGGAATTCAGATTACCATGCCGTATCCGAAAGGTACAGGTAAAGAAGGGTATCTGTTCTACGGACAGCATCTGTTCGCGGAGGATGTAAATGAGTATAAGGCAGGAACGACAGAAGATCTGGAGATCGTGAAGGAAGATAACGGAATTACTTTTGTTGTTCATGGATTGTCGCCGGTGTCTGTCGGATGGAGCCAGGAAGAAAAGGACGAGAATTCCGAAGCCTCTGCATCTGAAGGGACAGATCAGCAGTCAGGTACGGCGGGGACGGATCAGCAGTCAGGTACGACAGGAACCAGCCCGCAGGGAACCAGTGTTAAGAGCCCGAAGACAAGCGACAGCAATGTTATTTTGATGTATGAGATAGTGATGTTGTTAGCTATGGGAATCATAATTGGCATGGAGGCCAGATCAAGGTCATCACGGAGAAAAGAAGCGTCTGGCAGGAAGTAGCAGGATCACCGGTCTGTGAATAGAATTACATAATAGAAAGCTGACGAACAGCGTCTGATTTGAGGTTTAAGAACTTTAAATCAGACGCTGTTTTTACTATACAGGGAACAGTGTTCCGGATATGATGTAACCCCTGGGAGATATCGTGTTGGATAAATTCTGTATTTCTGGGATACGAATCCAATTTTGATTTTTTGTTGACATATGGGAAAAGTCGTGATACCATATCCTTCGTTGTGTACAACGTGTAACAAATTTGTAATATTTGTAATAATTTTTAAAAATTTGAATATACTTTATTAAAACAATATTCATGTTTTGTAACAATAGGAGGATACAGATTGATGATAAAAAATAAAACAATAAATTCGGTTGTTGCGGTTGTCTCGGCATGCTCCCTGATGGCAGGGTTCACCAGCGAGGCGGCTTCTCTGCAGCCGGGGGGAAGAACGGTAACGAGCACAAAGGAAAACCATGTATTAGAGACGCAGAATGATACATTGCAGGTAATGCCTGACAGGATTATGGTTTCCACCAAAGAGAAGATAGAAGAAGAACAGAGAAGAATCAGTGCTGAGATCGAGCAGAGAGAGCGTGAAGCCAGAGAAAAGGCAGAACGGGAGACAGAAGCTTTACGCGCGCAATATCAGGAGCTGATGGCGTCTATTATCTTCTGTGAAGCTGGAAACCAGCCGTATGAAGGACAGGTTGCGGTAGGAGCAGTAGTTATGAACCGTGTGAAGAGCAGTGTATATCCGAATAGTATCGAAGCAGTGATTTACCAGTCGGGACAATTCAGTCCGGCATCTACGGGATGGCTTGACAGAGTAAGAAGTTCCCGCAGTTATACGGCGACATCTATGCAGGCGGCAGCAGATGCCCTTGCCGGATCGAATCCCATCGGAGAATGTCTGTATTTTGACCAGGGCGGATACGGGATGAAGATCGGAGCACATTATTTTCATTAGGCTTTGTTTTGCGGAAAAATTGAGTGGCTGCTGCAAAATAACAGATTCGCGGAAGAATCATTATTTTGCAGCAGCCACTTTGCCGTTGTCTAACTGATTTTATAATAAACGGCAGAATGCGGGCTTAATGAGAATGCAGCGCAATGCTTTTTAAGCGTAATTTCTTTATCTGCATCTTTATATGTCTTTGTGCCTCCATATTCCGGTGCATCGCTTGCGAGAAGCAGAGTCAGCTTCTTCGCGTTATCCAGCGTGATTTCATAGTCTTCCTGCGTTTGGTCTGAGAAGTTGAAGACAGCAAGAAGTCTTTCTTTTTCTGAGATTCTTTCGAATGTATAGATGCAGCGTTCTTCCTGGTGGCAGTCGATCCAGCGGAAGCCATCGGTACTGTAGTCGTTCCGGTAAAGCGCCGGATGTTCCAGGTAGAGCAGATTCAGGTTTTTCATAAACCGGTGGAAAGCGTCATGGATCGGATAAGTCAGGATATCCCAGTCCTGTGCCCGTTTCTCGTCCCATTCCCTGAACTGGCCGATTTCATTTCCCATGAAGTTCAGCTTCTTTCCCGGATGCGCGTACATATACATATAGAGGGCGCGTGCCTGAGGGAATTTGACGTCGTATTCTCCGTTCATCTTCTGCATGATCGTGGCTTTTCCATGTACGACTTCATCGTGGGAGAGGGGCAGTAAGAAAGCGTCGTTGTAGTAGTACATCATGGAGAAGGTAAGTTTATGGTAATTTGCCGGCCGGTATATAGGATCAGTGCGGAAATAATCCAGCGTATCGTTCATCCAGCCCATATCCCATTTATAATCGAAACCGAGCCCTCCTTCGGAAACCGGTCTGGTAACGCTCGGGTAGGATGTGGAATCTTCGGCGGAGAGCATGGCGTCTGGGTGCCGTTCTTTCAGTCCGCGGTTCATCTCGCGGATGAAATCAACGGCAGTATTATTGACTCCTCTCGCCGGGTCGCCCTGCCAGTAGATGATCCGGCTGATGGCATCCATGCGGATTCCGTCTATATGGTATTCCGTAAGCCAGTAGTTGGCGGCGGACTGAAGGAAACTTCTGACCTCGCCGCGGGAATGCATGAAGTTGCAGCTACCCCATTCACTGACTCCGACGTCCTGGTTCGGATACTCATACAGGGCGGTTCCGTCATAGTTGGCGAGGGCGTAGCCGTCTACGGCGAAATGAACCGGTACAAAATCCAGGATGACTCCGATGCCATGCTGATGGCAGGCGTCAATGAATGCCATCAGTTCATCGGCGGCGCCATAGCGGGATGTGGGGCTGAAAAAGCCGGTATTCTGGTAGCCCCAGGATTCATCGCAGGGATGCTCGCTTAGGGGCATGATTTCTATATAATTATAGCCGTATTCCTTCAGATACGGGATCAGGATATCCGCCATCTCCGTATAGGTGTACCAGTCGTCCGCCTGGTCGGAGGGCTTCTTAAAAGAGCCGAAGTGAATCTCGTAGATATTAAGCGGCTTGTCTTTACAGTCGGTACGTTTCTGCATCCATATGGAATCGTGGTAGGTATAATCGGAGAGGTCGCGTATATAAGACGCAGTATTGGGTCTTAGTTCCATCCCGAATCCGTAGGGATCGCAGTGGTCGATATAAGAATTACCGTGTTTGTAGATCCGGTACTTGTACATCATTCCCGGTGCGGCGTTTTCGGCATAGCATTCCCAGAAATTTCCGTCATAGATCTTGTGCATCTCCATTTCCTGCCAGTCTGTAAATTCTCCGATCAGTGAGATCCTTGCTGCGCCCGGTGCGAATGTACGGAAGGTGACGCCTTTAGCTTCCGGATGTGCGCCTAGGAATCGGTATGCGTCGAATACTTTCCCGGTATAGAATCCATAAAAATCCATCATGTTTTTCATCTCCTGTAATCATAAAAGAACTTTATCGTTCTCAAGTAAAATAATAGACAGTAGTTGCCTTTTGATTTATAATAATTATACTTGCCGAGTGAGAAGATATCCACCGACGATATAAGCAAAGGGATGGATAACCGACAGTTCATAAAAAATGTCGGTTATCGTCTGCGGCAGGGTACAGGACAGGAGGCAGTGCATATGGATCTTCGTATAGAAAAAACGGAACGGGGAATTAAGAATGCGTTTATAGAGCTTCGATCCAGGAAGCCGTTAGAGAAGATTACGGTGAAGGAATTATGTGAACTGGCATGTATCAATAAGTCCACATTTTATTCTCATTATAAAGATATTTACGATCTGTCCGACAGTATGGAAGCCGAGGTGGTTAGGTCGATCACGAACAGTATCTCACATCCGGAATACATTATGGAGAGACCGGCGGAATTTACCAGGGAATTATTTCTTGCGTATTTGTCTCAGAATGCACTGACCATGATATTGTTCTCCGGGAGCCAGCGCAATCATCTTGTAGACAGGATTGAGACCAGTATTAAGGAAATGGTGTTTAAAGAATATCCGGAGCTTCGGAATGATGAAAAATGGAACATAATCTTAAGTTACTGCATTCAGGGAGGGTATCATACATTTCAGAGGAACAGGGAAGGCGACAGGAATACGCTGATCGCTACGATAGGGAAGATCACGGAAGCTGTACAGGAATTATATGAAAAATTTATGTAAACAGTAAAAATGATATTGACTGAAAGAACATTTGTTTGTATAATAAACAGGAACAGGTGTTCTTTTTATTTAAGACTTTTTTATTAAGAGTGTTATCCGGAGGGAGAATATGGGGAAGCAGGAGTTGATAGGCGGACAAGAGATGTCTGATGTGCGAACATGCGGGAGAACTACAGATGTCAGAAGGGGTATGGGTCTGTATGAGAAGCTGAATATTTTGACGGATGCGGCGAAGTATGATGTGGCGTGCACCTCCAGCGGGACTGCGCGGAAGAGCGACGGAACGGGAATCGGCAGTTGTGAGCAGTCGGGAATCTGCCATAGTTTTTCGGCGGATGGCAGATGTATCTCGCTGCTTAAAATTCTTTTCACGAATGAATGTATCTTTGACTGCAAATATTGCGTGAACAGGAAGAGCAATGATGTGGAGAGGGCGTCTTTTACACCGGAAGAGGTATGTACGCTTACGATGGAATTCTATAGAAGAAATTATATTGAAGGATTGTTCCTTAGTTCCGGTATTCTTAAGAGTCCGGATTATACAATGGAGCTGATCTGCGCGACATTATACCGGTTAAGGCGGCAGTGCAATTTTCAGGGATATATCCATGTGAAGGCGATCCCGGGCGCCAGTCCGGAGCTGATACGGCAGACAGGGTTCCTTGCGGACAGAATGAGCGTGAATCTGGAACTTCCGACGGCAGAAAGCCTGAGAGCTCTTGCTCCCCATAAGACGCGGAAGAATATCCTGACTCCGATGCGCCTGGTGCAGAACCGGATGGAGGAGAACAGGCAGGAAATCCAGTTATATCGGAATGCGCCGCGTTTTGTTCCTGCCGGACAGAGTACGCAGATGATTGTCGGGGCTTCGCCGGAGACAGATTATCAGATTATACGAGTGGCAGAATCGCTGTATCAGAGATTCGAATTAAAGAGAGTGTTTTATTCGGCGTTCGTGAATGTCAATGATGACGCCGCGCTTCCGGCTAAGACGGGGGAAGGACCGCCTCTTCTGAGGGAACACAGGCTGTATCAGGCCGATTGGCTGCTGAGGTATTATCATTTCCGGGCGGAAGAGCTTCTTACAGAAGAGGATCCGAATTTTAATGTGTTGTTTGATCCAAAATGCAATTGGGCGTTGAAGCATTTGGAGAAGTTTCCGGTGGAGATTAACCGGGTGGATTATAAGATGCTGCTGCGGGTACCGGGGATCGGCTATAAGTCGGCGATACGGATCGTCAAAGCGAGACGGCTTGGCATACTGGATTTTGCGGATCTGAAGAAGATTGGGGTCGTACTTAAAAGAGCGCTTTACTTTATTACATGCAGCGGCAGGATGATGTATCCGACGAAGATAGAGGAAGATTATATAGCAAGGAATCTTCTTGTCGCAGGAGAGAAGCTTCCGGCAGAAGTGACCAACATGGGATACCGGCAGCTTTCGCTGTTTGATGATGTGAATTTCAGTGCGCCTGAAACATCCGTGTAAGGGACAAAGTGAAGTATTATATATAAGATGAAGGAGAACTTCTATGAAGACAGTATATGTGTGTAATGATACGGTTACCGGGATTTTTTCCGGTATCTATGATGCCTGGAAGTCGAAAAAAGGAGAAGAGGAGTGTGAGATCGCTCTTAGGGGGATGCTGAGTCAGCAGCTATTCTGTGACTATGTGGAAGTAGAGGAGACGGAGCATAAGGCGGCTGCGGTAGAGGCGCTGATTAAAAAGCATCTGGGGAGGCGGGCATATTGGGATATCTACCATGCGGTGCTGTCGGCAGACAGCAAAAAAGGAGACGCCGTCCTTGGAACGATGCTGGCAGCCAGAGCCATACCGGACAGTACAAAGATTATGGAACATCTGAGCCATCCAAAGGTAGAGAAGGTGTTTGAACTCAGCAGGAATGTAGGCGGGGAGGCCCATAGCTATAAAGGATTCCTGCGTTTCAGGGAGCTTTTAAACGGTGTGCTGTATGCGGAGATTGAACCGAAGAATCAGATTCTGACTTGTCTTGCGCCGCATTTTGCTGACCGTCTTCCGGTGGAGAACTGGATGATCCATGATAAGACGCATCGGATGTTTGCCGTCCATGAGGCAGGGAAGAAGTGGGTAATTCTGTGGGGAGAAGAGATAGACGAGACGGTATTGGAGATGGTATCGGATAAGGAAGAAGAGTATGCCAGGCTTTGGAGAGGATTCTGCCGGACGATCGCAATCGAGAGCCGCAGGAATCCCCGGTGTCAGATGCAGCATCTGCCGCTTCGGTATCGCGGGAAGATGACAGAATTTTCACTGTACTAGTTCAAAAAGTAATGGATATTTAAATAAGACGGTGATATGATGGTAACCGAAGACTATAAATATTCGGAGTTGAACAGGTAGGATGGAACAGCCAATCATTCATATATCCGTGCGTAATCTGGTGGAGTTCATTTTGCGAAGCGGCGATATTGACAACAGAACAGCAGGGGCGGATAAGGACGCCATGCTGATGGGCGGGAAGATTCACCGTAAGATACAGAGGAGGATGGGGGCGGAGTATCATGCGGAAGTACCGCTCAAGTACGAAGTACAGTGCAGAGGATTCACACTGTCTGTAGAAGGCCGCGCGGACGGCGTGATCGAGCGTCCGGAGGGAACCGTGATCGACGAGATCAAAGGAGTTTTCCGGGAGCTTGAGCTGATGAAGGAGCCTGTCCCGGTACATCTTGCGCAGGCGAAGTGTTATGCGTATATCTATGCGGATACACATGAGCTGAAGGAGATCGGCATACAGATGACCTATTGCAATATGGATACGGAAGAGATCCGGCGTTTTCAGAGTGTATGTTCCTATGACGTATTGAAGGAATGGTTTTTTGGCGTACTCAGACAGTATGAAAAATGGGCGAGGTATGAGATTGAGTGGAAGAAGAAGAGAAATGATTCTATCCGGCAGGTTCAGTTCCCTTTCGAATACCGGGAAGGGCAGAAGATACTGGCTCAGTCTGTGTATCGGACGATTTTACGGAAGAAGAAATTATTTATACAGGCGCCTACCGGAGTCGGGAAGACGATATCCACGGTGTTTCCGGCTGTGAAGGCCGTGGGAGAGGGACTTGGGGAGAAGATCTTTTATCTCACTGCGAAGACGATTACCCGGACTGTTGCATGGCAGGCGTTTGAGTTATTAAGAGAACAGTGTCTTCGTATGAAGGTTCTCATATTGACTGCAAAGGAGAAGATTTGCTTTTGCGAGGAGCATAATTGTAATCCGGATGCCTGCCCATATGCGAAGGGGCATTACGACAGGGTGAATGACGCGGTATATGAGTTGATTACCTCTTCGGATGAGATGAATCGGGAGATTCTGGAAGAACAGGCGAGAAAATGGAAGGTATGTCCCCATGAGATGAGCCTGGATGTGTCAGTGTGGGTGGATGCCGTCATCTGCGACTATAATTACGTGTTTGATCCCAATGCCCATCTGAGGCGGTTCTTCGGAGAAGGCAATAAGGGAGAGTATCTCTTTTTGATTGACGAAGCTCATAATCTGGTCGAGCGCGGAAGATCGATGTACAGTGCAGAACTTTATAAAGAAGATTTCCTGAAGCTTAAGAAGCTGGTAAAGCAAAAAGCGCCGAAACTGACGAAGCGGCTGGAGGAATGCAATAAACAGATGCTTGCGTTAAAAAGAGAATGCCAGGATTATCAGGTGCTGAACAGTGTATCGCATGTCTATATAAAGCTGGTGTCTCTTATGACAGAGATGGAAAGATATCTGGAAGAATGCAGGGAAGAAGAGCTTCGCAAAGAAGTATTGGAGCTGTACTTTGCCGTTCGTATGTTTATCAATATCCATGACAGGCTCGACGAGAATTATATTATCTATTCGGAGTTCGATGAGGACGGGAGGTTTAAAGTCAGGCTTTTTTGCGTGAATCCTGCGAAGTGTCTGCAGGAATTCTTAGATAAGGGGAACAGTGCGGTGTTCTTTTCGGCGACGCTGCTTCCGATTCGTTACTATAAGACGCTTCTTAGTACGTCAAAGGAGGATTATGCGATCTATGCGAAGTCTCCTTTTGATCCGGCAAACCGCCGGATTCTTCTGGGAATGGATGTCAGTACAAAATATACCAGGAGAGGAAGCGAGATGTACAGAAGATATGCAGAATATCTGATACAGGCGACAAAAGCAAGGCAGGGGAATTATCTTGCGTTCTTCCCGTCTTATCGTTTCATGGAGGAAGTGTATGAGGAATTTATCCTGATGCTTGGTGAGCGGGCAGCAGGGGAGACGGGGAGAATCGAGTATATCATGCAGTCCCAGTATATGACGGAAGAGGCAAGAGAGATATTTCTGGAGAATTTTGAGGAGAGCAGAGAACAAAGCCTTGTGGGGTTCTGCGTCATGGGAGGAATCTTCTCGGAAGGTATCGATCTGGCGGAGGATAAGCTGATCGGCGCGCTGATCGTTGGGACGGGCCTGCCGCAGGTGTGCCGGGAGAGGGAACTTCTTAAGATGTATTTTGATGCCCAGGGGCTCAGGGGATTCGATTATGCTTATCTCTATCCGGGGATGAATAAGGTACTCCAGTCCGCCGGAAGGGTTATCCGTACAGATTCAGACAAGGGAATTATCCTGCTTCTGGACGAACGGTTTAGAGACGGCAGATATCAGGAGACATTTCCCCGGGAATGGGCGGATTATGGAATGTGCAGAATCGAGGATGTGTCAGAGAAAATCAGGGAATTTTGGAAGAGATAAGACACAAAGAGCTCGGAAGAAGGAGGGGCAAATAGGATGGTAACAGAAGAAAAAAAAGAAGGCCAGACGGGAGAAGCAGAGCACAGGCAGGAAATGCAAAGAATCAGTATACCGCCAGGGATATCTTCCACTGCCGCTGCTTTTTCCATGTTCCTTGTGATTATCGCTATGCTGCTTACCAGCTTTCAGGCGGCGATCTATGGAGATGCCGGATATGGGTTCTATGAGAAGGAATATGCCAGATATCACGTCACGGATTCCCTTGGCATGAAGATGGAAGACGTCATGGATGTCACGGAATATATGATGGATTATCTGATCGGAAAGGAAGAAGAGCTGTCTATTGTGACAGATGTGGACGGAAAGAGACAGGATTTTTTTAATGAGCAGGACCGTCTGCATATGGCGGATGTAAGGAATTTGTTCCTGGGCGGATTGAGGATTCGGAATATCTGCGCTGCCGCGGCTATACTCTTGCTCCTGGGGCTGAAACTGGGAAAGGCAGATTTAAAGAGGCTGATCCCCAGGTCATATTTCAGGGCGGTTCTGATATTTACAGGATTGCTTCTGTTCCTGGGACTTGCGTGTACGATTGATTTTACGGCATGTTTTACCCTTTTCCATAAAATATTCTTTACGAATGATCTGTGGATGTTCGATCCTGCGTCTGATTATATGATCCGGATGCTGCCGGAGGGATTCTTCTCGGATATGGCGCTTCGGATCGCAGGGACATTCATAGGAATGCTGGCTGTATTGGGGATAGTTCTTGCAATATGGAAGGTCAGGCGGCGTCCGCCGGCGAAAGAATAAAAAGTTGTTTTTCGCACTCGCCCAGTTTCATAAAATCAGGATATCTTAAATTAGGATATCTTAATAGAAAGAATTGTGCTACAATGGAGACTAGTACATACATATTTTTCGGTGTACTGGAACGGAGATAAGATTCAGGTATGGAGGTTGACTTATGGGAAATGTAAGACGGGTTTATGTAGAGAAAAAAGAGGGGTTTGGCGTACAGGCCCACGATCTTAAGCAGGAGATCAGTAATTATCTTGGTATTCAGGATGTGGAGAATGTACGTGTTTTGATTCGCTATGATGTGGAGAATATCTCGGAGGAGATATTTGAGAAAGCATGTAACGGCGTCTTTGCGGAGCCTCCGGTGGATATCCTCTATCATGAGGAGTTCCCTGTGGCGCAGGGAAGCAGAGTGTTCTCGGTGGAATTCCTGCCGGGTCAGTTTGATCAGCGCGCAGATTCTGCGGTTCAGTGCGTGCAGTTCATCAAAGAGGACGAGCAGCCGGTGATCCGCACGGCAACGACATATGTCATCGTGGGGAAGGACGGAGCTATAGCTGATGAAGAGTTTGACATGATAAAAGCACATTGCATTAATCCGGTAGATTCCAGAGAGACAGGTATGGAGAAGCCGGAAACGCTTGTAGTGGAATTTCCGGAGCCGGAGGATGTGAAGATATTTGACGGGTTCTGTAAGATGGATGAAGAGCGGTTCCGGGAGTTGTATGATTCTCTTGGACTTGCGATGACGTTTAAGGATTTTCAGCATATCCGCAATTACTTCCGAGAGGAAGAGAAGAGGGATCCGTCGATGACGGAGATCCGTGTGCTGGATACATACTGGTCTGATCATTGCAGGCATACGACCTTTTCCACAGAGCTTACGGATGTCACATTTGGAGAGGGGGATTACAGAAGACCGATAGAAGAGACTTATCGAAGATATCTGGCCGACCACAGCGAGATATTCAGAGGCAGGGAGGATAAGTTTGTATGTCTGATGGATCTGGCATTGATGGCGATGCGCAAGCTTAAGAAAGAAGGAAAGCTGGATGACCAGGAAGAATCGGATGAGATCAACGCCTGCAGTATCGTAGTGCCTGTGAAGGTAGACGGAGCGGAAGAAGAGTGGCTGGTGAATTTCAAAAACGAGACTCACAATCACCCGACAGAGATCGAACCTTTCGGCGGCGCGGCCACCTGCCTTGGCGGTGCGATCCGTGATCCGCTCTCAGGGCGTACTTATGTATATCAGGCGATGCGTGTGACGGGGGCGGCAGATCCCACTGTCTCGGTGAAAGATACGATGAAAGGGAAGCTTCCCCAGAAGAAACTGGTCAGAGAGGCGGCGCATGGCTATAGTTCATATGGGAATCAGATCGGGCTTGCGACAGGTACCGTAAAGGAGATCTATCATCCGAATTATGTCGCGAAACGTATGGAGATCGGCGCGGTATTGGGGGCGGCGCCGAGGCGTGCTGTAATCCGGGAGACTTCTGATCCGGGAGATATCATCATTCTTCTCGGCGGACGTACCGGGCGTGACGGCTGCGGGGGAGCGACAGGTTCCTCCAAGGTGCATACAGAAGAGTCTACGAAGACCTGCGGAGCAGAAGTACAGAAGGGGAATCCTCCGACGGAGCGGAAGATTCAGCGTCTGTTCCGGCGGGAAGAGGTCAGCAGGCTGATCAAGAAGTGTAATGATTTCGGCGCGGGCGGAGTCTCGGTTGCGATCGGAGAGCTGGCGGACGGATTAAGGGTAGATCTTGATAAGGTACCGAAGAAATATGCAGGATTAGACGGAACGGAGATTGCCATCTCAGAATCGCAGGAGCGTATGGCGGTGGTTGTCGATCCGAAAGATGTAGATACATTCATGGGATATGCGAAGGAAGAGAATCTGGAAGCCACCTGTGTGGCAGTCGTGACAGAGGAGCCGCGTCTTGTGCTCTCCTGGCGGGGAAAAGAGATCGTGAATCTGTCCCGTGCTTTCCTGGATACCAACGGGGCGCATCAGGAGACGGCGGTTGCGGTGGATATCCCAAGCAGGAAAGACAGCATATTAGTCAGAGAAGAGATTCCGGACGTAAGGTCAAGATGGCTTGCAACCCTGGGCGATCTGAATGTCTGCTCCCAGAAGGGACTTGTGGAGATGTTCGACGGCTCTATCGGAGCGGCGTCCGTGTTCATGCCGCATGGGGGTAAGTATCAGAGGACCGAGACTCAGGCGATGGTGGCAAAGCTTCCGGTTCTTATCGGAGATTGTGACACAGTGACGATGATGAGTTACGGGTTTGACCCATATCTGTCTACTTGGAGTCCTTATCACGGCGCGGTCTATGCAGTGACGGAGTCGATTGCGAAGATTGTGGCGGCAGGCGGAGAAAGCAGGAAGATCCGATTCACTTTCCAGGAATATTTCCGCCGTATGACGGAGGATCCTCACAGATGGAGCCAGCCTTTTGCAGCGCTTCTGGGAGCTTATGACGCGCAGCTTGGCTTTGGTCTTCCTTCCATCGGAGGAAAGGACAGTATGTCGGGAACCTTTGAAGATATCGACGTGCCTCCTACGTTGGTATCCTTTGCGGTTGATGTGGCGCAGGAGAAAGATATAATCACGCCGGAGCTTAAAAAGCCGGGAAATAAGCTGATATGGCTTCGTATAGAGATGGATGAATATGATATTCCTATATACGAGAAGGTGTTGGACCAGTATGGAAAATTCACGGATGATATCCGCAGAGGGCGGATTGTATCCGCATATGCGCTTGACCGGCATGGGGTAATCGCCGCGGTCAGCAAGATGGCGTTCGGGAACCGGCAGGGTGTGAAGCTTGAGCATAATATCGACGAGAGAGATCTGTTTGCACCGGCGTTTGGAGATATCATCGCAGAGGTGCCGGCAGGCAAAGTGGGAGAGCTGTCTATTACCTATACTGTGATCGGAGAAGTGACGGACAAGCCGGTATTTTCTTATAAAAATGTGGAGATTGGTATTTCTGAGGCGGAAGACGTATGGACTAGACCGCTGGAGAGTGTGTTCGCAACCAATTCCGGCGCCGAAGGACAGGATGAAAAAGTAGAGACAGGACTTTATGACGCGAAAGAGATTGCCGTCTGCACGCATAAGATCGCGCAGCCGACGGTGTTTATCCCTGTATTCCCGGGAACCAACTGTGAATATGACAGCGCGAAAGCCTTTGAGAGAGCAGGAGCGAAGACGGTTGTGAAGGTGTTCCGGAATATGAGCGCTTCCGATATCATCGATTCGGTGGACGTATTCGAGAAAGCGATCGATCAGTCTCAGATCATCATGTTCCCGGGAGGATTCAGTGCGGGCGACGAGCCGGACGGCTCTGCGAAGTTCTTTGCTACGGCTTTCCAGAATGCGAAGATGAAGGAAGCGGTGGAAAAACTTCTGAATGAGCGTGACGGACTGGTTCTCGGCGTATGCAACGGTTTTCAGACTCTGATCAAGCTTGGGCTCGTCCCGAATGGAGAGATCACAGGGCAGACGAAAGATTCACCGACCCTGACATATAATACGATAGGCAGGCATATTTCCAAGATGGTATATACGAAGGTGGTTTCCAATAAGTCTCCCTGGCTTTCAGGAGCGAAGCTCGGAGATGTGTATACCAATCCGGCGTCCCATGGCGAGGGAAGATTTGTGGCGAATGAAGAATGGATCAGGAAGCTTTTTGAAAATGGCCAGGTGGCGACGCAGTATTGCGACTTCGAAGGGAATATTACGATGCAGGAAGAGTGGAATGTGAACGGTTCTTACTGTGCGATCGAAGGTATTACGAGTCCGGACGGACGTGTGTTCGGAAAGATGGCACATTCGGAGAGACGCGCGAGATCTGTGGCCGTTAATATCTACGGGGAGCAGGATCTTAAGATATTCGAGTCCGGGGTGGCATATTTTAAGTAATATATGACATATTTCTTTTGTACGGGGCTGTGCAATCGAGCAGGGAAGACTTTTCCCTGCTCGCCGCGCGCCCCGTGCGCCGCCTTAGCGGCATATTTCTTCTTCACGGGGCTGTGCATAAAAAAGAGAGGAGTGTCGGTGTAAGACAGTCCTCTCTTTCTTGCTACCAGGCGTTGCTTAACTGTTTTCGATAGACATACTGGCGGATTTCCCTTTCTATGCTTTTGGGAAGTCTTACAAACTGACATCCATAGCCGAAATAATTATCTCTGATCCTTGTCTCCCGCAGTATTTTTCCTTCTACTTCCTGATTTTTCTTTGTAAAGTTGAATTGGAATGTAAAATGTTCACCTACCGACATCTTCGTGGCAGTGGTCATATAGAGCCCGCCGACGCTGATATTCTGGATAATGCCGCTGAAGCTTCCATGGGAATCCGAGATGAAAGTAGCTTCTTTGGCAGTACGGACTCTTAAGTCTTCCTGCCGCTGCAGGATTTCCAGAACTTCCAGGATTTTACAGTCTGCAAGCCAGGGCTCCAAGATATAGGGATCCGAATTTTTTCTGACTTCAAGCTCACAGAAGGTCTTTATGTATCCGACCTGGCTGTCAAAAAAGTCTACTCGTATCCTGTCCGTATTTGGCCCCAAATCACTGTCGCCGTCAAAATGTAACGTGATGTTTCCGTCCATATATTGAACCCTGGAACGGATCGAAACCTCATCGTCCGGGCCATGGATGATGCATGAACTACAGTTTTTTAAAATCATAGCTTAAAAATGCCCCCTTATCTATAGATAGAAGAATTTCCTATAATTCAATTTATTTTAGCATGCTGTCATTCGAATTGCAATCACTAATTAAAAAAGGAATTGATTTCAGAAGTAGAATTGTTTATAATATCTATAGTCAATGTATTAAACATGATTTACGAATGTGAATGAGAAAGTGATATAAGGAAAGGGATAACAGATGTTTAAGAAGACAAAAAGATTTTTACTTGTTAGTATGAGTTGTCTTGTTTTACTTTGCGTATTGATTTTTATATGGTTGAGTTCTGCTATGACCGGAAAGAGCGAGGAAGCGATTAACGAGGTGGGCAAGATTTATATGTCGGAGATGAGCATGCAGCTTCAGCAGAAGTTTGATGCGATCACCACGTCGTGGATTTCACAGGTGGAGGGAATTATCAGACGGACTCCGCCGGAAGAAAATCAATATGGACAAAAGATGCTGGATGAGCTGGCTTTGGGGGCGAGCGTCAGAGGCTTTGAATATCTGGGGCTTTATACGTTTGACGGAGAGTGTGAGGACATATACGGCGGTCCCGTATCTTTTTACAGTGAAGAGGAATTTCAGTCGACGATAGAAGAAGAAAAGAAGATAATCAGTGGTTATGATGCAGAGGGAGAGAAATTACTCTTTTTAACGATAGACGCAGAGTATCCAATGAAGGGTGGGAAGGACAGCGATATGCTGGTTGCGGGACTTCCTATGAGCCAACTGGAAGCGGCGCTTGTGCTGTATGAAGAGAGATCCATGGTGTATACGCATATCGTCCGTAAGGACGGAGGATTCGTGGTCAGGTCCGGGGAAGCGTTCCGTGATAATTATTTCGATCGTCTCCTGGAAACAATATCCTCAGAAAGTGAGAAAAGCCCGGAGGAATATATTGACGAGATTCAGACGGCTATGGAGGAAAACGGAGAGTATTCGGCGCTGGTGATATCAGACGATACGCACAGGCATATTTATTGCGCCCCGCTTTCTAATTCAGACTGGTATCTTGTGTCGGTTATGCCTTATGGAGTACTGGATGATGCCATCATGCATCTGAGCGATGAGCGGCAGAAGAAGATGCTGACGGCAGGGTCCATTATATTGGCAGCCTTGCTGCTTATCTTTATCTTCTATTACCGGATGAGCCAGCAGCAGTTGGTAGAGCTTGATAAAGCAGAAAAGGCGGCTACCAGCGCGAATAAGGCGAAGAGTGAATTTTTATCCAGTATGAGTCATGATATCCGTACACCGATGAATGGAATTGTGGGAATGACGGCGATTGCGATCGCCAACATACAGGATACGGCGAGAGTCCAGGACTGCCTGAAGAAGATCAGTCTGTCAAGCCGGCATTTGCTGGGGCTGATTAACGACGTTCTGGATATGTCGAAGATCGAGAGCGGGAAGCTCTCCCTGAATATAGATATCCTGTCATTGCGGGATGTTATGGAGAATATAGTGAATATCATACAGCCGCAGATTAAGGAGAGGCGGCAGCATTTTGATATCTTTATCGAGAATATTGAATCAGAGGAAGTCTGCTGCGACGGTGTGCGTCTGAACCAGGTGCTGGTTAATCTGTTGTCTAACGCGATCAAATTCACACCGGAGGAGGGAACGATCAACGTATATCTCTACCAGGAAGCATCCCCGGCAGGCGATTCATATGTCAGATGCCATTTCCGTGTGAAAGACAATGGTATCGGCATGTCGCAGGAGTTCCAGAGGAAGATATTCGAGACTTTCTCCAGAGAAGACAGTAAAGTGCAGAAGATTGAAGGAACGGGTCTTGGAATGGCCATCACGAAGTTTATCGTAGGGATGATGGACGGAACGATCGAAGTGGAAAGCGAGCAGGGAAAAGGAAGCGAATTCCATGTGACGATCGACCTTGAAAGAGCGACAATCCAGGATGCGGATATCGTGCTTCCTCCATGGAGACTTCTGGTGGTGGATAATAATGAGGATCTGTGCCGCAGCGCGGCATCCGTACTGAAAGGTATCGGCGTGCAGGCTGAATGGGTCCTGAACGGGAGAGAGGCATTACAGAAGATAGAAGAGAATCATAGAAAGAATGCAGATTATGAGATTATATTATTAGACTGGAAGATGCCGGATATGAACGGTCTGGAGACAACCAGAGGAATCCGGAAGATCGTGGGGGATGATCTCCCGATCCTGATTATATCGGCTTATGACTGGAGTGATATAGAAGAAGAGGCACGCGCAGCGGGAGCCCAGGGATTTATCTCCAAGCCGTTGTTCAAATCAAACCTCTATCTTGGTCTCAGCCGTTATGTCGAGGGCATGCTGGAGGATGATGAGCAGGAGACGAACGCAGAGAAGGAGCTGGATTTTGGAGGGCTTCGTATCCTTCTGGCGGAGGATAACGATTTGAACTGGGAGATTGCAGAGGATATCCTGACAGATGTTGGATTCGAAGTGGAGTGGGCAGAAAACGGTCAGATCTGTGTTGACAAATTCAAGCAGTCCGAGCTGGGATATTATGACGCTGTCCTTATGGATATCCGTATGCCGGTGATGAACGGGTATGATGCGGCAAAGGCGATCCGTGCCCTTGACCGGCCGGATGCCAGACTGCCTATCATCGCCATGACTGCGGACGCATTCTCAGAAGATATTCAGCGATGTCTGGAATGCGGCATGAATGAGCATGTAGCGAAGCCAATCGATATAGAGAAACTGATGAAATTGCTGAAAAGATATTTGGGTTAGACGGATTGGGTAAGGTTGGAAAGAGGTATGATGATTCGATGAAAGAGACATTTGACAAAAAAAAGATATTAATTGTAGATGATTCGGAGATTAACCGTTCTCTGCTGTCAGATATGCTCGCGGACGAATACGAGATCATAGAAGCGGAGAACGGAATGGAGGCGTCGGTGATCCTGCATGAGCATGAACAAGACATTTCTTTGATGCTTTTGGATATTATGATGCCGGTTATGGATGGTTTCGAGACGCTGGAAGTCATGAATAAGAATGATTGGATCAAAGATATTCCGGTCATCATGATATCGGCGGAAACCGTCCCGGCATATGTAGAAAGGGCATACGACCTGGGGGTACAGGACTTTATAAACAGGCCTTTTGATGAGCGGACGGTGCGCAGAAGGGTCGTGAATACACTTCTTCTCTTTGCCAAGCAGAAGGAATTATCACATATGGTGATGAATCAGATCATGGAGAAAGAGAACGATAATAAGCTGATGATAGAGATTCTGTCTAATATCGTAGAGTTCCGTAACGGAGAGAGCGGGCTTCACGTGCTGCATATCCGGGTGTTGACAGAGATCATACTGAAATGGCTGGTGGACCACGGAGAATACGGTCTTTCTCTGGATGATATCAATCTGATCTGCAATGCTTCTGCATTGCACGATATAGGGAAGATATCGATCCCGTCGGAAGTGTTGAATAAGCCGGGACGTCTGACGGATGAAGAATTTAAGATTATGAAGGGACATGCGTTGGAGGGAGCAAGACTTTTGCAGGATATCCCGATGAGGCAGAATGAACCCCTGATTCAATTGGGATATCAGATCTGCAGGTGGCATCATGAGCGGTTCGACGGAAGAGGATATCCTGATGGGCTAAAAGGGGATGAGATCCCGATTGCAGCGCAGGTAGTGGCATTGGCGGATGTATACGACGCGCTGACCAGCAAGCGCGTATATAAGCCTGCGTTTTCACATGAAAAAGCAGTGGAAATGATCCTGAACGGAGAATGCGGGGTTTTTAATCCGATTCTCATGACGTGCCTGAAAGAGCTGTCGGTATCTCTAAGAGACGAATTAAGACAGCGTTCTGACGCACAGAACTTCCAGGAAGAGGCTTTGGATGTGGTAGAACACATGATGGACAGCGGCGAACTGGATGTATCAGACCGGACACTTAAGCTCCTGGAGCATGAAAGGGTAAAATATCAATTTTTTGCCGAATTGTCTCAGGAGATTCTGTTTGAATATACGACTACTCCGGAGATGATGATTCTGTCCGAATGGGGTGCAAGATATCTGAATATGCCGGAGATGATTCCGAATCCCGGTAAAGACGCGTTTGGGACAGAATTGTTTTCACCGGAAGATTTTGAAGATTTTCTCTCGCTGCTTGAGAACACGGCGCCGGAGAATCCGATGATTGAGAAAAAATATCTGTTAAATGTAAATGGACAGGAAAGATGGAGCAAGGTGGTGGCGCGTTCCATGTGGGCGTCATGGGAGCCTCCGGAGTATGCGGGAGCAATCGGCAAGATAGTCGATGTCCATGAAGACTGTGAGAAGATGAACCATCTGGAGATTATAGCGACGCACGATTCCCTTACGGGACTCTTGAATCATAAAGCGGCAAAGGCTCAGATATCGGCGATTCTCGCAAAGAATGATGGAAAGAAATATATTATGATCATATTTGACCTGGATCATTTTAAAGTGGCAAATGATACGTTCGGGCATCTGTTCGGAGACAAGGTATTAAAGCACGTAGCCGAAGCAATGAGGAAGAATACCAGAGATTTTGACATTCTTGCCCGGATGGGCGGCGATGAATTCCTGCTGTTTATGCCATGCGGCGATGAGGTAGAAGCGCTGGTACAGCGTATCTTCCAACTGCTGCACAGTAAGTTCCATGGATTTACCATCAAGGTAAGCATGGGAGTAGCCCGTGCGGAGGAATGCGAAGGAAATTATGACACATTGTTCCATATGGCGGATGAGGCGCTATATGAAGTGAAGCGTAATGGCCGGAATAATTATTGCTTTTATGATAAAGAAAATATGTAATTGGGAGGAACGAAAGCATGACGGTAAAAGAATGTTATGAAAAGATGGGGGCAGATTATGACAGTGTGATGGGGAGACTGAGGAAAGACGAAAGAGTGCAGAAATTTCTTCTTAAATTCCTGAATGATAAGAGTTATGAATTGTTGTGCAGTTCGATGGAGGCGAATGATATGAATGAAGCGTTCCGGGCGGCGCATACGATAAAAGGAGTGTGTCAGAACCTTTCTCTGGATCCTCTTTATGAGTCTGCTTCCGAGCTGGCGGAAAGACTGCGGAACGGCCAGGAGTATGCCGAAGACGTAGAAGTTCTCGTGGAGCAGGTAAAGAAAGATTATACGTGTACGGTGGATTGTATCAGGGAGCTGGCGGACAGCGTATAGACGAAAGACAGTGAATTGAGAGAAAATGAAATTTGGAGTGCACTCTGTTGCAAACCGAACCGGGCAAAATTACATAAAATCGACAGTGATCATTTTAAAATGAAGGAAAAGAGGATAGAAATTGCATAAATCAAGAAAATAATGAAAAAAAACCTTGTGTTCTGCGTAGAAATAATTTAAAATATGAAAGAACAGAGGCATGAAACGGAATGGGCTTCTGTCTGTTCCGTTTTTTATGCGCAGCCCCGTGCAGAAGAAGTATGCCGCTAAGGCGGCGCACGGGGCGCGCGGCGAGTAGGGAAAAGTCTTCCCTGCTCGATTGTACAGTCTCGTGCAGCTTTAGAGTTTTGAAAAAAGATTTATTAGGAGGTAGAAAGTCATGTCATATGTTGATGAAGTCCTGGAAAAAGTAGTGGCGAAGAACCCGGCTGAACCGGAATTCCACCAGGCGGTAAAGGAAGTGCTGGAATCACTGAGGGTAGTAGTCGAAGCAAATGAAGAGAAGTTCAGAAGAGATGCTTTGTTGGAGAGACTGGTGGAGCCGGAGAGACAGTTAAAGTTCCGTGTACCATGGGTAGACGACAAAGGACAGGTACAGGTGAATACAGGTTATCGTGTACAGTTTAACAGCGCGATCGGGCCATATAAGGGCGGATTACGTCTTCACCCTTCTGTAAATCTTGGAATCATCAAGTTCCTTGGTTTTGAGCAGATTTTCAAGAATTCATTGACTGGACTTCCTATCGGCGGAGGAAAAGGCGGCGCGGATTTTGATCCGAAAGGAAAATCTGACAGAGAAGTTATGGCGTTCTGCCAGAGCTTTATGACAGAACTCTGTAAGCATATCGGCGCGGACACTGATGTTCCGGCAGGAGATATAGGAACAGGCGCAAGAGAGATCGGTTATATGTTCGGTCAGTATAAGAGGATCCGCGGCGTATACGAAGGTGTTCTTACAGGAAAAGGATTGAGCTACGGCGGATCTCTTGCGAGAACAGAAGCTACGGGATATGGTCTTTTGTATCTGACGGAGGAATTGCTTAAGATCAATGGAAAAGAGCTGGCAGGAAAGACCGTTGCAGTATCCGGCTCCGGAAATGTTGCGATCTATGCGACACAGAAAGCGCAGCAGTTAGGCGCTAAGGTAGTAACCGTCAGTGACTCTAACGGATGGGTGTATGATCCGGAAGGTATTGACGTAGACGCGTTGAAGGAGATCAAAGAGGTAAAGCGTGCAAGACTGACGGAATATAAGAAGTATCGTCCGAATTCAGAGTATCACGAAGGACGCGGAGTATGGTCGGTAAAGGTTGACATCGCACTTCCGTGTGCGACACAGAACGAACTCCATCTGGAAGACGCGAAGATGCTCGCGGAGAACGGATGCTTCATCGTTGCCGAGGGAGCTAATATGCCGACGACTCTGGAGGCGACGGAATATCTGCAGGAGCACGGCGTGCTGTTTGCGCCCGGAAAGGCTGCCAATGCAGGAGGAGTTGCCACGTCCGCCCTTGAGATGTCTCAGAACAGTGAGCGTCTGAGCTGGACTTTTGAGGAAGTGGATGAGAAACTGAAAGGAATCATGGTTAATATCTGCCATAATATGGTAGACGCGGCAAAGCGCTACGGTGCAGAGGGCAATTATGTTGTCGGTGCGAATATCGCAGGTTTCGAGAAGGTCGTAGATGCTATGACAGCCCAGGGAATCGTATAACGTATAAGAAGAGAATAGATAAGATAGATAGATTAAGAGGAGCGGGATGTCTTGGTTAGGGTCAGAGGCATCCTGCTCCTCTTAATATGCCGTTTATCAGCGTTGTGAGTCACATTTATCTTCATATGCATATTTGATTTTTGCAAAAAAATAAGAGACATCTCTGTCTCTTATTCTTACACTTCTTCAGGAAAGTAGCGGGAACTGGATTTGAACCAGCGACACCACGGGTATGAACCGTGTGCTCTCGCCAACTGAGCTATCCCGCCATTTATAAACCTGTAAAATATTTACAACAGATATTGTTGTAAATGGGACCTATAGGGCTCGAACCTATGACCCTCTGCTTGTAAGGCAGATGCTCTCCCAGCTGAGCTAAGATCCCTTATTGAAGCAAGTCCTTATCTCGAACCTGCTTGCCTATTATACTATTAAAAATCATATATTGTCAACACTTTTTTACAAATTTTTCAATTTTTTTTCAAATATATTTTTTGAAGGTATTCTATCTTTGCCGACATATTGTCCATCAGGAGATCCGCAACCGTAAGCGCGGCCATGGATTCTACCACGACTACGGCTCTTGGGACGATTACTGGGTCATGGCGTCCTGTGATTGCGATATGCGTGTTCTGTCCGTGAATATCTACGGTTTCCTGCTCTGAGGATATAGAAGGGGTAGGTTTGACGGCGGCCCTTAATACAACCCTGCCTCCGTCGCTTAATCCGCCGAGTGTCCCGCCGGAATGATTTGAGCGTTTCAATATCTGTCCGTTTTCTTCATAGAAAGGATCATTGTTGGTGCTGCCTTTGGCACATGAGACCTGGAAACCGTCGCCGATCTCCACGCCCTTGACGGCGCCGACGGACATGACGGCCTGGGCCAGGCATGCGTCCAGTTTGCGGAATACAGGTTCTCCGACCCCTGCGGGCATCCCCTCTATGATACATTCGATGACTCCGCCCGAAGAATCCTGGCTCTTGATACATTCTTCCAGATAAAGGGCAGCGTCCCTGGCATATGCGTTGTTCGGCATGTAGAGAGGATTCTCATAGATCTCTTCGTAACGGTAACTTTCATTGGGTATGACTATGCTGCCGATGGATTTTGTATAGGCAGTGATATGGATTCCGAGATTCTCAAGCAGAAGCGATGCTACGGCGCCGGCGGCGACGCGTCCGATGGTTTCCCGGCCTGACGTCCTTCCGCCCCCGCGGTAATCGCGGAAACCGTATTTCTCATGGAAGGTATAATCGGCGTGCCCCGGACGGAAACAGTCTTTGATCTGTCCGTAATCCCTGGAACGCTGATCCATGTTGCGCACCATCAGTGAGATAGGGGTTCCGGTGGTACGGCCTTCGAATACGCCGGAGAGTATCTCGGCACGGTCGGATTCTTGCCTTGCGGTGGTGTATTTGCTCTGTCCAGGTTTCCGCCGGTTTAAGAATGTCTGTATATGATCTTCCGTAAGGGGAAGTCCGGCGGGGCATCCGTCGATTACGACGCCGATCGCCGCTCCGTGCGATTCTCCCCAGGTTGTGATCGTAAAGGAATTTCCGTAAATTGATCCGGTCATAAGTAAGCCTCCTGAATTTAACCATAACAGATATGAATGTCAAAATTCTTTTTAACCCCAATATCTTAATATAATTGTAATATAATTGCAATATCTTCAGAAAATATTCATTATTTTTTTCATCGGTTTTTCTGTACTTTTAAATATATGCATATTATAATATACAAGTATGAAATTATAAAGGGGAGTAGGGTTGATGGGTAATCAAGATAAAAAGGCAGAAGAGGTTGACGGTAAATCAGTGGCAGAAGTTCAGGACAGCCTTAATGATTCTAACGCTTTAGAGGGAACAGATGACAGCAATGAAAAATCACGTAAAAAACAAAATCGTAAAAAACGTTCTGATCGCGCTGACGTATCTTCTCATGACCATATTTCTGAAACAGATAGATCCGATACATCGGAACGAGGAAAGAGCAAAGGAGCTCCGAAGAAAAGAAAGAAGAAAACTTTGACGGAGGAACCGGAAGGAAACAGGAAAAAAACTTCGAAAGAAGGTCAGAAGAGACCGTCCGGAAAGGAACAAAAGAAAGAGTACCGCGACAGTCCCGTATCAGACGGCTGGGACGGCGATGAAGAGGATGAGATGGAGAAGAAGGGAACAGGGAGGAAAAGACGTAAGAAAGGGAAGAAGAATAAGAAGAGCTGGAAGATAGCGGCAATCGTATTCGGAAGCGTGCTGGGTGTATTGGTACTGGCTTATGTCGGGATTGCAATGTATTTTGACAGTCATTTTCTGTTCTTTACCAAGATAAACGGAATGGATTTTTCCATGAAAGACATCAAACAGGTAGAAGAGTATATGGAGAAGCAGGTTTCGGATTATACTCTGACATTGGAGAAATCAGGCGGTGAACAGGAGAAGATCAACGGAAGTGATATTGGAATAAAATATGTTTCGGGAAAGCAATTAAAGAAGCTTATGGAGGAACAGGATAATTTTCTTTGGATCAAGTCTCTGTGGGAGCACCCGGAGATCGAAGCAGAGATGGGTGTGGAATACGACGAGGCGGCTCTGGGAGGAGTGGTTTCAAATCTTGCATGTATGAATCCGGAGAATCAGACGGCGTCTGTAGACGCTTATCCGGCGTTTCAGGAGGGGCAGTTTGTGGTAGTGCCGGAAGTAGTAGGGACCCAGCTTAATATGGAAGTGTTTAACGCGAAGATTGCGGAGGCGATCAACGGGTTCCAGCCTACACTGAATCTTTCCGAGGCAGAGTGCTATCTGAAGCCGCGGTTTGTGTCAGATTCACCGGAAGTGGTGGCGGCAAAGGATGCGATGAACAGCTATCTGGGCGCTAACATCACATATGATTTTAATCCGAATACGGAAGTGGTGGATGCGTCTGTGATATCACAATGGGTTCGTGCAGACGGAGAGATGAACGTCACCTTTGACGAAGGGGCCGTCCGGGCATTTGTCCAGAGCCTGGCGGATAAATACGATACAAAAGGGAAACCAAGGAGTTTTACTACGGCGACGGGAAATGTTGTGACGGTAGAAGGCGGAAGCTACGGCTGGAAGATAGACCAGGAGGCGGAGTATAATGCGTTGATTGCCAATATCCAGAATGCCGAGACTGTGACGCGGGAGGCAAATTACGCGAGCCGGGGGGCAAGCCATAGCGGAAACGATGTGGGCAGTACTTACGCGGAAGTAGATTTGTCGGCGCAGCAGATGTATTTTATTCAAAACGGTCAGGTAGTGCTGCAGTCCGGTGTAGTTACCGGCAATCCGAATAAAGGGAACGCGACGCCCCAGGGAGTCTATTCACTGGCATGGAAGGCTCTCGATCAGGTGCTGCGCGGGACAAGGCAGCCGGACGGAACTTATGAATATGAGACTCCGGTGAAGTACTGGATGCCGTTCAACGGCGGTATCGGTTTTCATGACGCGACCTGGCAGTCTTCTTTCGGAGGCAACAGATACCAGACACACGGTTCTCATGGCTGTGTGAATCTGCCTTACAATATCGCGGGGCAGCTATATCAGCTAATATCTGCGGGAACGCCGGTAGTCTGCCATTATTGATGAAGGAGAAGAAAGTGTACGAATTATTGAAACAGGACGGTCTTGCCAAGAGGGGAAGGCTGCATACGATACACGGAACGGTTGAGACGCCTGTATTTATGAACGTGGGGACGGCCGCTGCGATCAAGGGCGCCGTGTCCACTGCTGACCTGCAGGAGATTAAGACCCAGGTAGAGCTTTCGAATACATATCATCTTCATGTCCGGCCGGGAGACAGGGTAGTGAAGAGCCTGGGAGGACTCCATAAGTTCATGGTATGGGATAAACCGATTCTGACCGATTCAGGAGGATTTCAGGTATTTTCTCTGGCGGGGCTCAGGCAGATTAAGGAAGAGGGAGTATACTTTCACTCTCACATTGACGGCAGGAAGATATTCATGGGACCGGAAGAGAGTATGCAGATACAATCCAATCTAGCCTCTACCATTGCCATGGCGTTTGATGAATGTCCTTCCAGCGTAGCAGACAGAGCGTATATGGAAAGGTCGGTAGACCGGACTTCCCGCTGGCTTGTCCGGTGCAAACAGGAGATGGACAGGTTAAACCAGCTCCCGGATACCATTAATCGGAATCAGATGCTGTTTGGAATCAACCAGGGAGGAATCTATGAAGATATCCGGATTCGTCACGCGCAGGAGATTACGCAGTTAAAATTAGACGGTTATGCGGTGGGCGGATTGGCGGTCGGAGAGTCTCATGATGATATGTATCGGATTCTGGAGGCGGTTGTGCCGTATCTTCCTGTAGATAAACCTACTTATCTAATGGGAGTGGGAACTCCGGCGAATATCTTAGAGGCAGTGGACCGCGGCGTGGATTTCTTCGATTGTGTATATCCCAGCCGGAACGGAAGACATGGGCATGTGTATACGAACCAGGGAAAATTAAATCTTTTTAACGCGAAGTATGAACTGGACGAAGGACCGATTGAGGAAGGATGCCGGTGTCCGGCTTGTAAGACTTATTCCAGAGCTTATATCAGACATCTTCTGAAAGCAAAAGAGATGCTGGGGATGCGTCTGTGCGTGCTGCATAATCTATATTTCTATAATACGATGATGGAAGAGATCAGAGAAGCTATCGAAGCGGGGAATTACAAAGAGTATAAATCCGCAAAATTAAAAAGAATGTCGAAAAACACTTGATGAAAGACGGATTATTGTGTATGATAGCAATATCGCTTAAATTTAGGAGGAATTTATATGTATGCATTAGCGACACAAAGCGCAGGAGCGAATTGGGCATTATTGATTGTTGTATATGCGGTTATTTTCGGCGGTTTTTATTTTATTTTCATGAGACCGCAGAAGAAAGAGCAGAAGAGAGTACAGGCTATGATTGCCGATATGGAAGTCGGCGATACAGTGCTTACAACAAGCGGTTTCTATGGGGTTATTATCGATATCAGTGACAGCGATGTGATTGTAGAGTTCGGAAGCAACCGTAACTGCCGTATTCCGATGCAGAAGTCTGCGATCGCCCAGGTTGAGAAGGCGTCTGCAGAATAAGGGGCTTTGAAGGAATGAAAGCGTGTGGCCGAAGGTTTTGCCTGGGCCCCACGCTTTTTCTGTTTTGTCTGATATTATCTTTCTAATATCATCTTTCTGTCATTCAGAGAAGGATTAATCTTCTTCTTCGCTCTGGAAACTATAGGTGTAACGTTTTCGGGCCATCTCATCATTTGCCAGATATTCGTCATAAGTCGTGATCTTGTCGATCAGCTTGCCGCCGGGTACGATCTCCATGATACGGTTTGCCGTTGTCTGGACGATCTGGTGGTCCCTGCAGGAGAAGAGAAGTACGCCGGGAAATTTGATCAGTCCGTTATTCAGGGCAGTAATCGCTTCCATGTCCAGGTGGTTGGTCGGTTCGTCGAGAAGCAGGACGTTTGCGCCGGAGATCATCATCTTTGACAGGAGGCACCGTACCTTCTCTCCGCCGGAGAGTACGCGGACCCGCTTGACTCCGTCGTCACCGGAGAAAAGCATGCGTCCCAGGAAACCGCGCACATAAGTGACGTCTTTTTCCTCCGAATATTGAGTCAGCCATTCTACGATCGTGTAATCATTCTCGAATTCTTCACCGCTGTCCTGCGGGAAATATGCCTGAGAAGTGGTGATTCCCCATTTGTAAGTTCCTTCGTCCGGTTCCATCTCGCCGCTCAGAATCTGGAAAAGAGTGGTTTTGGCAAGCTCGTTGCCGCCTACGAAAGCGACTTTGTCGTCATGGTTTAATGTAAAAGAGAGATTATCCAGGACTTTCTCTCCGTCGATGGTCTTGCTTAGATTTTCCACGGTAAGTACCTCGTTGCCGATCTCGCGGTTCGGGCGGAAATCAATGTAAGGATACTTACGGCTGGAGGGCTGGATGTCGTCCAACTGTATTTTTTCCAACGCTCGTTTTCTGGAGGTTGCCTGCTTGGACTTGGAAGCGTTGGCGCTGAAGCGGGATATAAATTCCTGCAATTCCTTGATCTTTTCTTCTTTCTTCTTATTGGCTTCTTTCATTTGCCGGATGAGCAGTTGGCTTGATTCATACCAGAAGTCATAATTGCCGGCATAGAGTTTGATCTTGCCATAGTCGATATCCGCGATCTGGGTACAGACTTTATTCAGAAAGTATCTGTCATGGGATACTACGATGACAGTATTGTCAAAATTGATCAGAAATTCTTCCAGCCATGCGATTGCGTCCAGATCCAGATGGTTGGTCGGCTCGTCCAGCAGAAGGATATCCGGATTGCCGAACAGGGCCTGGGCGAGAAGAACTTTTACCTTCTCGGGTCCGTTCAGATTCTGCATGATCTCATAATGCATCTCGGAAGGGATTCCAAGACCGTTCAGAAGGGAGGCGGCGTCAGACTCTGCTTCCCAGCCGTTCATAGCGGCGAATTCCCCCTCTAATTCGCTGGCTTTGATTCCGTCTTCATCTGTAAAATCTTCCTTGGCATAGATGGCTTCTTTTTCCTTCATGATCTCGTAGAGGCGCGCATTTCCCATCATAACCGTATCGAGGACGGGATATTCATCGTATTTGAAGTGATCCTGCTGTAAGAAGGAGAGGCGTTCGCCCGGCGTGACGGCGACCTCGCCCTTACTTGGTTCCAATTGACCGGAGAGGATCTTTAAGAACGTAGATTTGCCGGCGCCGTTTGCTCCGATCAGGCCGTAACAGTTTCCTTCGGTGAATTTGATATTGACGTCTTCAAACAGGGCTTTCTTTCCCACCCGTAATGTTATATTGCTTGTACTGATCATATGCTTCCCTACTCCTTACTTTTTAAATTACTTCGCCTATCTTACCAAATATGGGAAGAAATAGCAAGGATGTTTGCAGCTTAATATATGAAAAGTAACTTAAATCGAAAGAGAACTGTTGTACGGAACAGGGAAATAGGTATATAATAGCAAAGGGAAAAATAGTGTAAAACAATACAAATATATTACAGGAAAAGAGGTATCGTTCATGATAAAAGCGACAATGGTATTAGAAGGCGGAGCAACCAGAGGGGTATTTACCTCAGGGGTTTTAGATTATCTGATGGAACAGGGCCTGTATACGTCTCATGTGATCGGGGTGTCTGCCGGCGCCTGTAACGGAGTGGATTATGTATCAAGGCAGATAGGAAGAACCAGGGACTGTATGATTCATAAGGAGCGGGAATACAGCTATTACTATGGATTCCGGAAATTTATACGGGAAAAGAGCCTGATGGATATGGATATGATATTTGACCGGTATCCCAACGAATATTTTCCTTTTGATTATGATACGTATTTTAATTCCGAGATGGAATGTGAGATGGTTACGACAAATTGTGAGACCGGCCAGGCGGAATATATGACGGAGAGACAGGACAAAGCACGGCTTATGAAGATATGCCGGGCGTCCTGCAGCATGCCTCTGGTCGCCCCTATCGTGAATGTGGACGGAACGCCTTATCTGGACGGAGGACTGGCGGATTCGATTCCGGTGGGCAGGGCGATAGAACTTGGAAATAAAAGGATTATAGTGGTTCTGACCAGGAATCCCGGATATCGCAAAAAACCGACGTCCCAGGCTGTGGCAGATCTGTATCGGAGGGCGTACAAGAAGTACCCAGAACTGGTCAGGGTAACGATTCGAAGAAATTATGAATATAACCGGCAGATCCGGCTGGTAGAACAGTTGGAGCGGGAGGGAAAGATCTTTGTGTTCAGCCCGCGTATTCCCACTGTTTCGCGTATTGAGAAGGATTGTGACGCGCTGAAACATTTCTATGAGCATGGATATCAGCAGGCGAAGAAGAGGCATGCAGAACTGCAGGCGTATCTGGAGAAATGGCAAATTTAGTCGATTAAAGTCTTGAAACATGCAGAAAAATAGGATATTATAAAGGCTAATGTATTTGAATATAGGAAGGAAGAGGATTATGGTGCTGAGAATCGGTGTGATCAAAGGGGACGGAATCGGTCCTGAGATCGTAACGGAAGCCATGAAGGTATTGGATCAGGTTGCGAAAGTATATGGGCATACTTGCGATTATACGCAGTTACTGATGGGAGGCGCGTCGATCGATGTGCATGGAGTGCCGCTGACGGATGAGACTGTGGCGGAGGCAAAGAAGTGTGATGCTGTGTTGATGGGCTCCATCGGGGGAGATGCGAAGACCTCGCCCTGGTATCAGTTGGAACCGTCAAAGAGACCGGAGGCAGGATTGCTTCGGATTCGTAAAGAGCTGAATCTGTTTGCAAACTTAAGGCCCGCAGTCCTGTATGACGAATTAAAGGGAGCGTGTCCGCTTAAAGAGGAGATTACAGAGGGCGGATTCGATATGATGATTATGAGAGAGCTGACAGGAGGCCTGTATTTCGGAGAGCGGAAAACCGTGGAAGAAAACGGCGTCATGACGGCGTACGACTCTCTTACATATAATGAACATGAGATCCGCAGGATTGCAAAGCGCGGATTCGATATAGCCATGAAACGCAGGAAGAAAGTAACCAGCGTGGACAAGGCGAATGTCCTGGATTCTTCCAGGCTCTGGAGAAAGGTTGTGGAGGAAGTAGCCTTGGAGTACCCGGAGGTAACCTTAGAGCACATGCTTGTAGATAACTGTGCGATGCAGTTAGTTAAAGATCCGAAACAGTTTGACGTGATCCTGACGGAGAATATGTTCGGAGATATCCTGTCTGATGAGGCGAGTATGGTGACTGGTTCCATCGGGATGCTTGCAAGCGCCAGCCTGAATGAGACGAAATTCGGACTCTATGAGCCGAGCGGCGGTTCTGCGCCGGATATCGCCGGAAAAGGTATTGCCAACCCTATCGCGACGATCCTGTCTGCGGCGATGATGTTGCGTTTCAGTTTCGATCTGGATCAAGAGGCTGACGCGATCGAGCACGCGGTTGCGAAGGTATTAGAGGAAGGATACCGGACGATTGACATTATGTCGGAAGGAAAGCAGCAGGTCAGGACGGATAAGATGGGCGACCTGATCGCAGGAAATATTGGTTAACAAAAAGGACTATAGGGTTAGGAGGTTTATTATGAGAAGTGATACAGTTACAAAAGGAAAGCAGCAGGCTCCCCACCGTTCATTGTTCAATGCGCTGGGGCTTACACAAGAAGAGATGGACCGTCCTCTGGTAGGGATCGTCAGTTCTTATAATGAGATCGTTCCGGGACACATGAATCTGGATAAGATTGTAAATGCAGTAAAGCAGGGAGTCGCCATGGCAGGCGGGACGCCCATCGTATTCCCGGCGATCGCGGTATGCGACGGAATCGCCATGGGACATATCGGAATGAAATATTCACTGGTTACCAGAGATCTGATCGCAGATTCCACGGAGGCTATGGCGCTTGCGCACCAGTTCGACGCCCTGGTGATGGTGCCGAATTGTGATAAGAATGTGCCGGGGCTTCTGATGGCGGCGGCAAGAATCAACGTTCCGACTATCTTCGTCAGCGGCGGTCCCATGCTTGCGGGCCATATAAAAGGAAAGAAAACGAGTCTTTCCAGCATGTTCGAGGCGGTAGGAGCGAATGCGGCAGGCAAGATCACGGATGAAGATCTGTGTGAATTCGAGAATAAGACATGTCCGACCTGCGGTTCTTGTTCCGGTATGTATACGGCGAACAGTATGAACTGCCTGACAGAGGTGCTTGGAATGGGACTTGGCGGAAACGGAACCATTCCCGCGGTCTATTCGGCGAGAATCCGCCTTGCAAAACAGGCAGGTATGAAGGTAATGGAGTTATTGGAGAAGAACATCCGTCCAAGAGATATCATGACAGAGAAAGCCATCCTGAATGCGCTTACCGTAGATATGGCGCTGGGGTGTTCGACAAACAGTATGCTTCATCTTCCGGCAATCGCACATGAGATCGGGATGGATTTTGAGATAGACTTTGCCAACGGTATCAGTGAGAAGACGCCGAATCTCTGTCATCTGGCTCCGGCAGGTCCTACATATATGGAAGATCTGAATGAAGCAGGCGGAGTATATGCCGTTATGGCAGAGTTGAATAAGAAGAATCTGCTTCATACGGATTGTATGACGGTGACAGGAAAGACTGTGGGGGAGAATATCAAGGATGCGGTGAACAAAGATCCGGAAGTTATCCGCCCTATCGACAATCCATATACACAGACGGGAGGCCTTGCCGTATTAAAAGGCAATCTGGCCCCGGACGGCAGCGTAGTGAAGCGTTCCGCGGTGGTAGAAGAGATGCTTGTCCATGAAGGACCGGCAAGAGTGTTTGAATGTGAAGAAGATGCGATTGACGCCATTAAAGGCGGCAGGATCGCGGCGGGTGACGTGGTGGTGATCCGTTACGAAGGGCCGAAGGGCGGTCCGGGTATGAGAGAGATGCTCAATCCGACTTCTGCGATTGCAGGAATGGGGCTTGGTTCCAGCGTGGCGCTGATTACAGACGGACGGTTCAGCGGAGCCTCCAGGGGAGCTTCCATCGGGCATGTATCTCCGGAGGCAGCGGTCGGCGGACCTATCGCGTTGGTGGAAGAAGGGGATATCATCAAGATAGATATTCCGAATCTGAAGCTGGAGCTTGACGTATCAGACGAGGAGCTGGCGAAGAGAAGAGAAGCATGGAAGCCGAGGGAGCCGAGAGTGACGACAGGATATCTGGCAAGGTATGCTGCGATGGTAACCTCCGGTAACCGCGGGGCAATCCTGGAGATACCTGGGAAATAAGATATAAAAGACAGGAGAATGACAGATATGCAGTTGACGGGATCAGAGATATTGATCGAATGTTTAAAAGAGCAGGGCGTCGATACCGTGTTTGGTTATCCGGGGGGCGCCATCCTGAATGTATATGACGAATTATACAAGCATAGTGATGAGATTAAGCATATCCTGACCTCCCATGAACAGGGAGCGGCGCATGCGGCGGACGGATATGCAAGGGCGACCGGAAAAGTCGGCGTATGTTTTGCGACCAGCGGTCCGGGAGCGACGAATCTTGTGACAGGCATTGCCACCGCATATATGGATTCGATCCCCATCGTGGCGGTTACCTGTAACGTGGGAGTAAGCCTTCTGGGAAAAGACAGCTTCCAGGAAATTGATATTGCAGGAATCACAATGCCGATCACAAAGCATAATTATATAGTAAAGGACGTGAATGTCCTTGCCGATACGATCAGGAAAGCATTTGTTATTGCGAAGAAGGGAAGACCGGGACCGGTATTGATTGACATTCCCAAAGATGTAACGGCGAATAAGGCGGAGTATCAGAAGGAAACGCCTAAGCCGGTAGTTCCTTCGCAAGACGTGAGTGAAGCGGAGCTTGAGGCGGCGGTCTCGCTGATTACGGAAGCAAAGAAACCATACGTCTTCGTAGGCGGCGGCGCGATTCTGTCCGGCGCCAGCGAGGAGCTGGGCGTTTTTGTCAGGAAAGTAGACGCGCCGGTGACGGATTCCCTTATGGGAAAAGGAGCGTTTCCGGGGACGGATCCGCTTTATACCGGTATGCTTGGCATGCATGGAACAAAGACTTCAAATTATGGGGTCAGCGAGTGCGATCTTCTGATCGTAATCGGGGCAAGATTCAGCGACCGTGTAACCGGTAACGCGAAGAAATTCGCCAGTCATGCCAAGATCCTGCAGATTGACGTCGATCCTGCGGAGATGGATAAGAATGTACTGATCACCCAGGGGGTGACCGGAGATATCAAAGTAGTGCTCGGTATTCTGAACGAGAGATTAAAGCAGCAGGAGCATAAGGAATGGATCGGAAAGATTATGGAGTATAAGGAACGCTATCCTTTGTCTTATCATCCGGATATCTTAACGGGTCCTTATGTAGTGGAAGAGATCTACCGCCAGACGAAGGGCGATGCAATCGTGGTGACCGAGGTGGGTCAGCATCAGATGTGGGCGGCGCAGTTCTATCGTTACGCCAGGCCAAGGACTCTCCTGACTTCAGGAGGACTTGGAACCATGGGTTATGGACTGGGGGCGGCGCTCGGCGCGAAAACGGGTATGCCGGATAAGACGGTGGTCAATATTGCCGGCGACGGCTGTTTCCGTATGAATATGAATGAGATTGCGACGGCTGTCCGCTATAATATTCCGGTGATTCAGGTTGTTATAAATAATCACGTTCTGGGAATGGTTCGCCAGTGGCAGAATCTGTTCTATGGACAGAGATATTCGGCAACCATACTCAATGACGCCGTAGATTTTGTGAAGCTGGCAGAAGCGATGGGAGCGGAAGGAATCCGTGCGGCTACACAGGAAGAATTCAGAGAGGCATTTGCAAGGGCGTTGACATTAGGCAAGCCTGTGGTTATCGACTGTCAGATCGACTGCGACGACAAGGTATGGCCCATGGTAGCGCCTGGCAAAGCGATCGACGAAGTCTTTGATGAAAAGGATCTTGAAAAAGGCAAGTAAGAATCATTTCGATTGCGGCGCCGAACGAAGGGGCAATGATATATATCAGAAAGGTGAGGAACGAATATGAGCAGAGTGTACAATTTTTCGGCAGGACCGGCGGTATTACCGGAGGAAGTGCTGAGAGAAGCAGCAGAGGAAATGTTAGATTATAATGGAATAGGAATGTCCGTCATGGAGATGAGTCACCGCTCAAAGGCGTTTCAGGAGATTATCGATACGGCAGAGGCAGATCTGCGTGAATTGATGGAGATTCCGGACGATTATGCGGTATTATTCCTGCAGGGCGGCGCGTCGCAGCAGTTTGCCGCGGTTCCGATGAATCTTATGAAGAATAAGGAAGCAGACTATATCGTCACCGGACAGTGGGCGAAGAAAGCGGCTGAAGAGGCGAAAAAATACGGGAAAGTCAATATCGTGGCTTCCTCTGCAGATAAGACGTTTTCCTATATTCCGGATTGTAAGGATCTTCCGATCTCCGAAAATGCGGATTATGTGTATATCTGTGAGAATAATACGATATATGGGACGAAATATAAAGAGCTGCCGGATACCAAAGGAAAGCTTTTGGTGGCGGACGTCTCTTCCTGTTTCCTGTCCGAACCGGTGGATGTGACCAGGTACGGCGTTATCTACGGAGGAGTGCAGAAGAATATCGGTCCTGCGGGGACGGTTGTCGTAATCATCCGTAAAGACCTGATTACGGACGACGTGCTTCCGGGGACGCCGACTATGTTAAATTACAAGACACATGCGGACGCAGGATCTCTGTACAATACGCCGCCGGCATATGGAATCTATATCTGTGGAAAAGTATTCAAGTGGATTAAGAAACAGGGCGGACTTGCGGTGATGAAGGAGCATAACGAGAAGAAAGCGAAGATATTATATGATTATCTGGATCAGAGTAAGATGTTCAGCGGAACCGTAGAACCAAAAGACCGGTCGCTTATGAATGTTCCTTTCGTAACAGGAGACGAGGAATTAGACGCCAGATTTATTAAAGAATCGAAAGAGGCGGGATTCGAGAACCTGAAAGGGCATCGTACGGTGGGAGGCATGCGTGCAAGTATCTATAACGCGATGCCGATCGAAGGCGTTCAGGCGCTGGTTGAATTTATGAAGAAGTTTGAAGAGGAGAATTTGTAATCATGTATAAATATCATTGCCTAAATCCAATCTCTGACGTAGGACTGGAAAGACTGACAGAAGAATACGTTCCTGTAAGCACGATGGAAAAAGCGGACGCGGTTCTTGTGAGAAGCACGGTTATGCACAATATGGAGTTTTCGCCGAAGCTTAAAGCGATTGCCCGCGCCGGCGCGGGGGTGAATAACATTCCGTTAGAAGAATGTGCGGAGAAGGGTATCGTAGTGTTCAACACGCCGGGAGCGAACGCCAACGGAGTAAAAGAACTGGTTATCGCAGGCATGCTTCTTGCTTCCAGAGATATCATCGGCGGCATCAGCTGGGTACAGGAGAATGAGGAAGACGGCAATATCGCGAAGGACGCGGAAAAGGCGAAGAAAGCTTTCGCAGGATGTGAACTGGAAGGCAAGAAATTAGGAGTCATTGGCCTGGGAGCGATCGGCGTGCTTGTTGCGAATGCGGCGACGAATCTTGGTATGGATGTGTATGGATATGATCCGTATGTATCGGTGGATTCCGCATGGAGATTGTCAAGAAGTATTCGTCATGCAAAGACGGTGGACGAATTATACGGGAATTGTGATTACATTACGATCCATGTTCCGGCGATAGAACAGACCAGGGGGATGATTGACAAGAACGCTATTGAGCTGATGAAAAAGGGCGTCGTGGTCCTTAATTTCGCGAGAGACGTACTGGTGGATGAAGAGGCGATGGTAGACGCCCTCTTGTCCGGGCATGTAAAGCGCTATGTGTCAGATTTTCCGACGCCGGTAACCGCCGGAGTGAAAGGCGCGATCGTAATTCCCCATCTTGGAGCGTCCACGGAAGAGTCTGAAGATAATTGTGCCAAGATGGCGGTAAAACAGTTGAAGGATTATCTGGAGAATGGAAATATCAGGAATTCGGTAAATTATCCGAACTGTGATATGGGGCTTAAGGGAGATAATACACGTCTCCTTCTCCTGCATCGAAACGTGCCGAACATGATCGGTCAGTTTACGAAGATACTTGCGAAAGATAACATGAATATTGCGGATCTGACGAATAAGAGTAAAGGAAAATACGCATATACGATGATCGATATCGACAGCCCGGTGCCGGATAGTGTGGCGGAAGAACTTGAGAATGTGAAAGAAGTGCTTCGCGTTAGAATTATTAAATAAGTATTACAAATAATTAAGGAATCTTACTATAAGATTCCTTGTATTATTTTTGTTATCCTGATATACTCAGGTTAGATATTGGGACAAAAGGTAAGAGCAGGCTGCGGGAGAGAATTTTTTTAGACGGCCTGGCAGGGGGAGAGATACATATGACGAGGGAAGATAAGACAAGGGATTATAATTATAATAAGAAACGAAATCTGAAAAAAGCGAAGAGAATGAGGAGAGCAAGGCGGATAAGGGCGTGTCTGCGTGTTTTTGCGCTTTTGATTATCTGTCAGTTACTTCTGTTCGGGATGACGGCGGCTTCTGCGCAGAGACAGGAAGCGAAGATTAATCTGAAGCTTACGGATACCGCGGTGATTCAGGGCGAAGAGATGCCTGAGATCAGAGCAGAGATAGAGGCAGAGGGAGATATTAAGACAGTTCTTGACGAAGAGTCAGGATACACGGCGGAGGATCTGTTGGATGAGCTTGGCAAGGGTTCAGGATATGTGATCGTGTGTGACGCGGATACCATGACAGAAGGTGAATATCCGATGCATATACAGCTAGAGGATCGTATCAGGAACTCATTGAAAAAGGAATGGGTCGGAATAGTAAGTATGCAGACCCGGGACGCAGTATTTACGGTAAAGAATCCGGTAGGCGACTGGGAGGAAGACAGATTCAGGCGTTATGACGGTACATATGTAAAGAATGATTTTGTGGTATCGAAAGGGAATACATATTATTTCGGCGATGATGAGAAGATGAAAGCCGGGTGGCAGGATATCGAAGGATCCAGATATTATCTGGATTCCGAAGGGATTCTTAAGACCGGCTGGCTTGAATTGGAAGGCTCTAAATATTATCTGGGACAGGATGGGAAGATGAGGACCGGAAGGCAGAATATTGACGGTTCGGATTATTATTTCGCGGAAGACGGAAGAATGGTGACAGGAGAAGTATGTCTCGGTCTGACGAAATATGTGTATGGAGAAGACGGAGTCCTTCAGGCTGAGGAAGAGATTAAGGTAGACCCGGGCAAGCCTATGGTGGCCCTGACCTTTGACGACGGTCCCGGAAAGCGTACGGGAGAACTGCTGAATGCTCTGGCGGAGCATCACGCGCATGCAACGTTCTTCATGCTTGGGAAGAATGCGGCAGGTCATCCCGATGAGATCAGACGTATGAAGGAGATAGGCTGTGAGATTGCCAGCCATTCCTATGACCATCCGGATCTCTCGAAGATGGATGCAGCCGGGATTCGGAATCAGATAGACCGGACCAACCAGAAGTTTGCAGAGATTGCGGGACAGGGAGCGTCTGTGATCCGTCCGCCTTACGGCGCTGTCAGTAATACGTTAAGGGCCAATGTGGGGATGCCGATGATCCTGTGGAATATAGATACGTTGGATTGGAAGACCAGGAACGCTGAGGCGACGGTCAATACGGTTATGGGCAGTGTGAAGGACGGAGACATCGTTCTGATGCATGATATCCATTCCGAGAGTGTAGACGCTGCGATAGCGTTGATTCCTAAACTGATCGCGGAGGGCTATCAGTTAGTGACGGTACAAGAGATGGCGGCTGCAAAAGGGATTGTGATGGAAGCCGGAAAAACATATACGGATTTTTAAAAATAAGGCAGCAGCAAAGTACGGCGAATCTACATCGTATGCCATGTAGATTCGCCGTGCTTTGCTGCTGCCTCTTTATGTATATTGAATTTTATGAATATTGAATTAATCAGACAGTCCTGCCAGAGACTGATTATGTACCTTGAGCAATGCATGAATCTTGTCTGTAGGATTCATAACTTTGCCGATCGTGATATCATGGTTCAGAGAATCGATGATTAACGCGAGGAATTTACTCATATCCGCGACTACGAAATAGGGCTTTTCATAAGCCAAAGGAGGCAGATAAGTCAGGTTCGTAGTAATCACGCGGTCGATATAGCCGTGTTCATAGTATTGGTCGAACATGTCAAAACCTTCCGTGAACAGTCCGAATGTGGTGCAGACGAATACCCGGTTGGCACCTCGTTCTTTGATCTGTCTTGCCACGTCCAACATACTTTCGCCGGATGAGATCATGTCGTCGACGATGATAATATCCTTTCCATGGACGTCGTCCCCCAGAAATTCATGGGCGACGATTGGATTCTTTCCTTTTACAACAGTGGAATAATCACGGCGTTTGTAGAACATTCCCATGTTCACGCCTGTTACGTTGGAGAAATATATGGCGCGGTGCATGGCGCCCTCGTCCGGGCTTACCACCATCAGGTGGTCTTTGTCCACGATTAATTCAGGTTCGGCGCGCAGCAAAGCCTTGATGAACTGATAAGGAGGGTTGAAACTGTCGAATCCGTGGAGGGGAATCGAATTCTGTACCCTAGGATCATGGGCGTCAAAGGTAATGATATTGTCTACGCCCATATCAATCAGTTCCTGGAGCGCCAGGGCACAGTCCAAAGACTCACGTTTGGTACGTTTGTGCTGACGGCTCTCGTATAAAAAAGGCATGATTACATTCAGGCGGTATGCTTTTCCGTTGGCGGCTGAGATGATGCGTTTTAAGTCTTGATAGTGATCGTCCGGGGACATGTGGTTCGGATGGCCGTTGACCGTGTAAGTCAGACTGTAATTGCACACGTCGACCATGATAAACAGGTCTTTTCCTCGGATTGACTCGTCGATCAGCCCTTTGGCTTCCCCGGAACCAAAACGCGGGCAGTGGCAGCCTACCAGATAGTTATCAAGCTGATAGCTGGAGAAGAGGGGGGATTTAAGGGATTCTTTTAAAGTATCCTGGCGGAACCGGACGATATAGTCGTTCACTTTCTGTCCCAGCTCTTTACAGGAGTCTAAGGCGGCGATTTTTAATGGCGCTACCGGAAGCGCTGTTTCCATGAGTTTGATGTTCGGCATATAGTTCTCCTAATAATGATTGTTGTATAGTCTTACAATATCTTCTAAAATATTTATATCACTATCAGGGGGAAGCGGTCAACCCTAAGATTCCATTATGTCTCTGAATTATCTGTTTCGACATATCCCGCCCATTTAAATGGCTGTTTACCGGCGCGGATGTGAAAAGTAGGCGTGTATTAGTAGAACTTTTAATAGGGATATGGTATACTGATTCTAGTACTTCACTGGTTTCTGGCCGGATGAGGGTTTGGGAGGACAGGTGAGACATGAGTTCAGGGAAGCATGAACATATGATAAAGAGAGTGCTGCCGGGCAGTATCGCAGAGGAATTGGGGATTGAGGCGGGAGATATGCTGATCTCCGTCAATGACTGTGAGATAGAGGATGTATTTGATTATCATTTTTATGTTAATGATGAGGAATTGGTACTTCTGATCAGGAAACCGGACGGTGAGGAATGGGAGCTTGAGATCGAGAAAGAGTATGAGGAAGATCTGGGGATTGAATTCGAGCAGGGATTGATGGATGAGTACCGCTCCTGCAGAAATCACTGTATGTTCTGCTTCATTGACCAGATGCCTGGGGGGATGCGGGATACCCTGTATTTTAAGGACGATGATTCCAGGCTTTCTTTCCTGCAGGGAAATTATGTCACGCTGACGAATATGAGCGATCATGACATTGAACGGATCGTGAATTATCATCTGGAACCGATCAATATATCCTTCCATACGACGAATCCCGAGCTTCGTTGTAAGATGCTTCATAACCGGTTTGCGGGAGAGGCTCTTAAGAAGGTGGACAGGCTCTGTGAGGGCGGTATTCAGATGAACGGACAGATCGTGCTGTGTAAAGGGATTAACGACGGAGAAGAGCTGGAGCGAAGTATTCGTGATCTGGTAAGATATATCCCGTGCCTGCAGAGTGTCTCGGTGGTCCCGGTAGGACTTACGAAGTATCGGGAAGGATTGTATCCGTTGGAACCTTTTCAGAGGGAGGACGCAAAGAAGGTACTTCAGATTGTCCACAGGTGGCAGGAGAAGCTTTACAGGGAATATGGGACGCATTTTATCCATGCCGGGGACGAGTGGTATATCCTCGCGGGAGAAGAGATGCCGGAGGAAGAACGTTATGACGGATATCTGCAGTTGGAAAATGGGGTAGGAATGCTTCGGCTGCTTGAGGAGGAATTTCAGGCGGCCTGTTCTGAGGCGGAGGGAGACGATGAGAATAGAGAGCTTTCGATTGCCACCGGATTGCTGGCAGTTCCATATATTCGCAGGATGGCGGAGCAGTTAGAAAGCATGTATCCCAATACCAGGATTCATGTGTATCCGATCCGCAATGATTTCTTCGGGGAGCAGATCACGGTGTCCGGCCTTATCACAGGGCAGGATCTGATCGCCCAGCTTAAGGGACGGGAATTGGGAGAGAGACTCTTGCTGCCCTGCAATATGTTCCGCAGCGAAGAAGAGGTGTTCCTGGATGATATCACGCTGCCGGAAGCGGAAGAGGCTTTACAAGTCCGTATAGATATTGTAAAATCAAGCGGACAAGATTTTATCGAAGCGATTATTTCCGCGCCGGACGGCTGTTCGCAGCGGGAAGTTTAACAAGATTGTCAAGAACAGGAGACAAAAATATGAGTAAACCAGTAGTGGCAATTGTAGGAAGGCCGAATGTAGGAAAATCAACTCTGTTTAACGCGCTGGCCGGCGAGATGATATCCATCGTGAAAGATACTCCCGGGGTGACCAGGGATCGTATCTACGCGGACGTCTCATGGCTGGATAAAGAATTTACCCTGATAGATACCGGAGGCATCGAACCGGAGAGTAAGGACGTCATACTGTCACAGATGAGGGAGCAGGCGCAGATCGCAATCGATACGGCGGATGTGATCATATTCCTGACGGATGTGAGGCAAGGGCTTGTGGATGCGGATTCTAAGGTGGCGGACATGCTGAGACGTTCGGATAAACCTGTGGTGCTGGTAGTGAACAAGGTCGATCATTTTGAAAAATTTATGACGGATGTGTATGAATTTTACAATCTCGGAATCGGCGATCCTATGCCGGTATCTTCGGCGTCGCGGCTTGGAATCGGCGATATGCTGGATGAAGTAGTCAAGTATTTCCCGGAAGGAGCAGGGAAGGAAGAGGACGACGACAGGCCCCGGGTGGCGATCATCGGAAAACCGAACGTAGGGAAATCTTCCATTATCAATAAGCTTTTGGGTGAGCAGAGAGTGATCGTGTCGGACATAGCGGGAACGACCAGGGACGCCATCGATACGGATATCGTGTATAACGGGAAAGAATATGTATTCATCGACACGGCGGGGCTTCGCAGGAAGAGCAAGATCAAAGAAGAGCTGGAGCGTTATAGTATCATCCGCGCGGTGTCTGCCGTGGAGCGCGCGGACGTGGTGCTGATGGTGATCGACGCTGTGGAGGGCGTGACGGAGCAGGATGCGAAGATAGCCGGGATCGCCCATGAGCGCGGCAAGGGAATTATCATCGTAGTCAATAAATGGGACGCTATTGAGAAGAATGATAAGACGATGCGGGAATATGAGAATGAAGTCCGGCGGGTGCTGTCATTCATGCCTTACGCGCAGATCATGTATGTTTCCGCGCAGACCGGGCAGCGGCTTGTGAAACTGTATGACATGATAGATATGGTGATTGAGAATCAGTCCATGCGCGTGGCGACCGGCGTGCTCAACGAGATCATGACGGAAGCGGTGGCGATGCAGCAGCCGCCTTCGGATAAGGGAAAGAGGCTGAAGCTTTATTATATTACGCAGGTATCGGTGAAGCCGCCTACGTTCGTAATTTTTGTGAATGACAAGGAATTGATGCATTTTTCCTATACCAGGTATCTGGAGAATAAGATTCGTCAAGCTTTTGGGTTCAAAGGAACTTCCCTGAAGTTCTTTATAAGAGAAAGAAAGGAAAAGGAACGCTAGTATGGAACGGTTGATATGTGTGACGATCGGGTATGTATTCGGGCTGCTTCAGACAGGATATCTGTACGGGAAGATGCACAATATAGACATCCGTAAGCAAGGAAGCGGGAACGCGGGAACAACCAACGCACTCAGGACGATGGGGTGGAAAGCAGGAGTGGTTACGCTGCTTGGAGATGCTTTCAAGTGTGTGTTCGCGGTTCTTCTGGTGCGCATGATCTATAAAGAGACCCACGGGGATATGCTGCCTCTTCTGGCGATGTATGCAGGTATGGGGGCGGTTCTGGGGCATAATTACCCGTTTTATATGAAGTTTAAAGGAGGAAAAGGGATCGCGACGACTGCGGGGCTGCTTCTGAGTACGACCAACGCCTGGATGGTGGTGATCTGTCTGGCGGTGTTCGTGGGGATTGTATCAGGAACGAAGTACGTGTCTGCGGGTTCTTTGGTGGTGGTGATTCTTTATCTCGGAGAGGTGGTCTATCTCGGGCAGACCGGAGCATATGGCATTGCGCAGAACTATCTCTATGAGATGTACGGAATCGCCGCGTTTCTGATGGTGTCGGCATTTTTCAAACACAGGGCGAATATTAAGAGGCTGTTATCCGGAACGGAGAACAAGCTCAGTGTCGGAAAGAGTAAATAATGAAAGGAAGGTAGAAATATGGCGAATGTAGGGATTATGGGAGCGGGAAGCTGGGGTACGGCGCTGGCGCTTCTGCTTCATAAGAACGGACATCAGGTTACGGTGTGGTCGATCAGTGAAGAGGAAGTTAAGATGCTGTCTGAGAAGAGGGAGCATGTAAGTAAGCTGCCGGGGGTGAAGATTCCCGAAGATATGGTATTTACGACGGATGTGGAAAGTGCGCTGAAGGGAAAGGATTTTATCGTATTGGCCGTGCCGTCTCCGTTTACGAGGAATACGGCACGCAGTATGAGCCCGTACATCGCGGACGGACAGATAATCGTGGATGTGGCGAAGGGAATCGAAGAAAGTACTTTGATGACGCTTTCTCAGCAGATTGAGCAGGAGATTCCCCAGGCGGACGTGGCAGTCTTGTCCGGACCGAGCCATGCGGAGGAGGTCGGGAGAGGACTTCCTACCAGCGTGGTAGTGGGGGCGAAGAAGGAAGAGACGGCCAAGTATCTGCAGGAGATGTTCATGAATGAAGTGTTCCGTGTGTATACCAGTCCGGATATGCTTGGCATGGAACTTGGAGGCTCGCTTAAGAATGTCATTGCGTTGGCGGCCGGAATTGCGGACGGTATGGGATACGGCGACAATACAAAAGCGGCGCTGATTACCAGAGGAATTGCGGAGATCGCGAGACTGGGAGTCAAGATGGGGGGCGCGGTGGAAAGCTTCACCGGACTTACGGGAATCGGTGATCTGATCGTGACTTGCGCCAGTGTCCACAGCCGTAACCGGAAAGCTGGTTATCTCATAGGCCAGGGACGGAGTATGCAGGAGGCAATGGATGAAGTGAAGATGGTTGTGGAAGGCGTGTATTCGGCCAAGGCTGCGGTGAAGCTGGGCAAGAAATACGGTGTATCTCTTCCGATCATTGATAAAGTAAGCGAGGTGTTATTTGAAGGAAAAGATCCAGGAGAAGCGGTGAATGAGCTGATGCTCCGGGACGGCAGGACGGAACATAACGCGCTGCACTGGGAGAAACGGTAAGAAGGTGGACGGCAGAATATAAAGGTCAATGATGTAGAAAGCAGAAAAAGGGAAGTCAGAATAATTATGGGGAAAAAAATAATAATCAGATTATCCGGGATATTATGCCTCTTCATGCTTATGGGGAGCGTAAGCCATGCGGAGGTTACGGGAGATGAGGCTTTCTCGGCTTTAAACTGGGAATTCTTGTATGAGGATCAGATGTTCGGAAGTGTACAGTCGATCTGTGCTACAGAGGATTATATTATTACAATTGACAACGTATCGGACAACCCGGAGGATCCAGATATCGTATCGGCATATTATAAGAATGATACGAACGAGTACGGACAGTCGGTACAGAAGTACGGGCTTGCGAAGAGGGTGATAAACAGGTGCTGGGAGCATGGGAATGGGATGGCGTATAATCCCAATACGCATGAGATCTATGTCGCCCTGTATACGAATGCAATACCAGAGAACAGAGGCTGTATCTATGTGATGAATCCGGATACGCTGGAGTATAAACGTACGATCAAGGTCAGTGACGATTATAATCTGCTGGGGATTGCCTATAAAGAGGATACCAATCAGTACGTGATTCAGACAAACGCGGAGGGCGGTTACAGTTTTAAGATACTGGATGAGAATTTCCGGCTTGTGGAGGATCTGGGCGAATATGCGGAAACCAGCAAAGGACCGAATTTTCAGGATATGGCGGTAGACGGAGATTATATTATGAATTTTCCGCTGACATTGAATATGGGGATTGGAGAATATCTTAACGTATATTCGATATCCAGAAAAGCGTTGGTTGCGATGCCGCAGATTGAGTTTGGAATGGAGAATATAAAAGCCTGCGAGCCGGAGTCTCTGTGTCAGATAGAGCCGGGAGTATATCTTGCGGCGATCAATGTCGTAGAGGCGGACGGGACGAAGAAAAACCGGTTTTATCGGTTAGAACTTCCGTATTATCTGTATGTCAATGTAACGGGTGATACAGGAGAGACGGTGACGCAGAGGGTTTTAAGAGGAGAGAGTTTTGAGGTAGACTGCACTCCTGCGGAAGGTTATGAGCTTACAAGACTTATGGTGAATGGGAAAGACATACCAGAAGAAGAGCGTAAGGAGCTTGGAAGCGGATATCTTCTTCAGGATATTCGGGAAGACCAGAATATCGAGATCGGCTTTGAGAAGCTGAAAGAAGCGGTTCCTTTGGAAGAAAGCAGCGAAGATACACGGTTTGAGACGAAGAGTATTTTTCCGGTTGAACGAACCATCGGTATGGTATGTGCGGGAATCATAATGCTGGTCATGTATCTGTATTATTCTCATGTGAGAATGGAACGGAAGAGAAAGCAGCTCCGTGTAAGGAAGCAAAGGCGGAGGTATGCTGCGAGGGTATAGAATTCCTTGAGTATTCTGTGCTGAAAATGCAAAAGAGGAGGAGAGATTATTATGCTGGCAGTTTTATTGTCTCCGCTGTATGCTCTGGTTCAGGTTTATATTGTCAGATGGTTAATCCGCTGGCTTGGAGTCTGCAGGAAGGAGTTTCGGAGGTTCCGATCAAGGCTTATCATTATTGCCGTGTATATATTCTTTGCCAGTGCGATGGGGGTGGGCTTCTTCCTTCCTCCGGGACCGGTTAAGAGATTCTTCGTGAAGATTGGAAACTATTGGCTTGGGGTATTACTCTATACGATTCTGTTAGTCGGGGCGGCGGATATCCTACATATTATTTTAAAGCGAATCAAAAGAATCAATCAGGAGAAATTAAGGAGTTTTAAAGTATTTGTCATATCGGGAATCCTTTGTGCCGTCGGCATCGCGGCGCTCAGTATATGGGGAATCGTCAATGCCGGAAATATCTATACGACAAGATATAAAACGGTCATTGCCAAGGATGCGGGAGAGATCAGGCAGATGAAGGTGGTTCTGGCGGCAGATCTGCACATGGGATATAATATCGGATGTAAGCAGATCCGTAAGATGGTTGAGAAGATCAATGCAGAGAATCCTGATCTGGTTATTTTTGCCGGGGACATCTTCGACAATGAATATGACGCTCTGGAGAATCCGGAAGAATTGATTTCTATACTGAAGGAAATCAAGAGTAAATACGGTGTCTATGCGTGTTATGGAAACCATGATATCAGAGAGAAGATTCTGGCAGGATTTACATTCGGCGGGAGTAAGAAGAAGGAGAGCGACGTCAGGATGGATGAATTCCTTGAGAGGGCAGGAATCACTCTGCTTCAGGACGAGTCGGTGATGGTTGCGGACAGTATTTATTTATACGGACGTCCGGACAGGCAGCGTCCGGGGCGGGGGATTCAGACACGGAAGACGCCGGAAGAGATCACGTCGGATATGGATTTGTCGAAGCCCGTCTTTGTAATTGACCATCAGCCGAAGGAGCTTAAGGAGCTGGCGGATGCGGGAGTGGACTTAGATCTGTGCGGACATACTCACGACGGGCAGATGTTTCCGGGGAATCTGACGGTACGTATGATGTGGGAGAATGCCTGCGGTTATAAGAAGGAGGGGGATATGCATAATATCGTAACCTCCGGAGTAGGAATATTTGGTCCGAACATGCGTGTCGGGACGATAGCGGAGATCTGTTCGATTGACGTGGTATTTGAAAAATAAGCAGTTATAGTGACGATGTATATGTTATCTGAAAAATAGTTATAGTGACGATGTATGTGTTATCTGAAAAATAGTTATAGTGACGATGTATGTGTTATCTGAAAATAGGCAGTTATATTGATGATGTATGTGGTATGAGAAAAGAGGGAATGATACGATGAGAAATCATGAAGTGACCGCAAGGCGGCAGCTTTTGACAGAGGACGGAGCCCTTAGAGAACCGGGATGGTCAAGAAGTCTTTTGCAGATCTACGACAGATCCCGAATCAAGGCGCCGGCGTTTCGGATCAAGGAGTGGGATTATTATCTGGTGCTGAACGAGGATTTTGCGGGGGCGTTTACCATATCGGATGACGGTTATATCGGGCTGCAGTCGGTTTCGCTGCTGAATTTTAAAGAAGGATGGGAACATACGGAGACCATCTTGAATCCGTTTACCATGGGGAGGCTCCATCTGCCTTCTACTTCGGAGGAGGGCGATACAGTCTATCATGATAAGCGTCTCCACATGGAATTTCGGAAAGAAGAGGGAAAGCGGAGGATTCTCTGCCGTTTCCGGAATTTTTATCAGGGAAAGGACTTCGAATGTAATATCACGCTTCGGCAGCCTCAGATGGATTCTATGGTGATCGCGACGCCCTGGAAGGAGAAGAAGACAGCCTTTTACTATAACCAGAAGATCAATTGTATGCCGGCAAGCGGGAGTATGCGTTATGACGGGAAGATTTATACATTTTCGCCGGAGACGGACTTCGGGACGCTGGACTGGGGAAGAGGCGTATGGACTTATGATAATCGGTGGTATTGGGGATCCGGCAATTGTATGGTGGATGGAAAGCCCTTCGGATTCAATATAGGATATGGTTTTGGGGATACTTCGGCGGCGTCTGAGAATATGCTTTTCTATGAAGGGAAGGGACACAAGCTTGATGACGTGGCGTTCCATATTCCGCAGGACGATTATATGAAGCCGTGGAGATTTACATCCAGTGACGGAAGGTTTGAGATGGATTTTGTGCCGGTGCTTGACCGGGCGGCGAGGACGAATGCCCTGATTATCGAGACGGATCAGCATCAGGTATTCGGAAGGATGAGCGGCAGGGCTGTGCTGGATAACGGGAAAGTAATCGAAGTAAAGGATCTGATGTGTTTTGCGGAAGATGTACATAATCGATATTGATTCTGAATATAGACACACCGTGTAAGTCTTTTAAACTAGTGTACACGTTCATCTGATAAAGAAATTCTATTGTATGAAGAGGATTCGGGAGGAAATAGCATGGATCGTATACAGTTAAATGAATTGGTTTACAGATTGTTCTGTGAGGTAGAAGGGAATCATGTGACGGTAGAAAGAGAGGACGGGACTGTTAAGGAACTTCAGATGTTCTCGGAACCCCTGATAGGGATCGGTTCCGCAATGGACCCACTGTTTCAGGAGTATAAGGACCCGAAAGCAGTCGGACCCTGGCACCGGTCTCCGAAGGAGTGGCTGCCGGAAGCGAAGACGGTGATATCCTTGTTCTTCCCTGCCGGCGAGGAGGCGAGGAAGAGTAACCGGACGGAGCCGGAGACGCCGTCTTTGGAATGGCTCTACTGCAGGATCGAAGGAAACGAATACCTGCGTGCGTTTATTGCGAAGTTGAGAGATTCTCTGAGGGAAGAGGGATATCCGTCTTGTGCGCCGGCGCTGGAGGAAGGATTCCAGGCTTTCATGAATCAGAAGCCGGACGGTGATTCCGAAGAGCCGGTATACGGCAGTATGTGGTCGGAGCGACACGTTGCGTATCTCTGCGGTCTCGGTACGTTTGGTCTGTCGAAAGGGATTATCACCCGCAGGGGAATGGCGGGGAGATTCTGCAGTCTCGTCACGTCGTTAGAGATTGAGACAGACGTGCGTCCGTATCAGGGGCTTTATGATTACTGCATCCGGTGTGGGGAATGCATCAGACGGTGTCCGGTTCACGCGATCTCGGAAGAGGGGAAGGAGCATGTTCCCTGCCATCAGTGGCTTCAGCATGTTAAGAAAGAGTACGCGCCCCGGCTCGGATGCGGGAAGTGCCAGACGGCAGTGCCTTGTGAAAGCGGTATTCCGCAGCGCAGATAAAAATCATAAAAATCTTGTATAAAATTCTTAATTGACAATTGGATTTCCTGTGCTATAATGGTTAGGAAGGAATGAAAAGAAAGCGAACACGCAGACGAGACGAGTAGAATGCGGATCCTTAAAGAGAGAGATGCCCGGAAGGAGATATGATATACAGGCTTCCGGTGCTGAGAGCATCTTATTGCAGAAGCATTTGAAGACCAGCTCCGAGTGGCCTTAATCCGGTCCGGTGATTCCGTTATCATCAATGAAGTGGTTTTCCGCGCAAAGCGGATGGCAAGAAGGGTGGAACCGCGACTAAGATTTAATTATGGCATATCATGATTAAGCTATTTAGCTCGTCCCTTATGATTCTCAGGAGTCGTAAGGGCGGGTTTTTTTATGATACAGGAAATTTCGTTCCCTATATCATAAGACCCTCCGGGAGGATGCGCATTCTTTTTTATTATCATAAGAAAGGAAGGAACAGGATATGATTATCACATTAAAAGATGGTTCAACGAAGGAATATGCAGAAGCAAAATCTATTATTGATATTGCGTATGACATCAGTGAAGGACTGGCGCGCGCCGCATGCGCCGGAGAAGTCGACGGGGAGACAGTGGATCTGCGCACCGTACTTGAGGGTGACTGTAAGCTGAATATCCTCACGGCCAGAGACGAGAAGGGACTGGCGGCTCTTCGCCATACCGCGTCTCATGTGCTGGCAGAGGCTGTACAGAATCTGTTTCCGGATGCGAAGGTAGCGATCGGACCCTCCATTGATACCGGATTCTATTATGATTTTGAGAGCGCGCCGTTCTCGAGAGAGGATCTGGACGCCATTGAGAAAGAGATGAAAAAGATCATCAAGAAGGGGGCGAAGATTGAGCGCTTCACCAAATCCAGAGAGGAAGCTATCGCGTTTTTCAAAGAGAGAAACGAGCCTTATAAAGTAGAATTGATCGAAGATCTTCCGGAAGACGCCGAGATATCATTCTATACACAGGGGGATTGGGTTGATCTGTGCGCAGGACCGCATTTGATGAGTACGAAGGGTGTGAAAGCATTCAAGCTTCTTTCTTCTTCCGGCGCATACTGGAGAGGAAGCGAGAAGAATCAGATGCTTGCCCGTATCTACGGAACGGCATATGGCACGAAGGACGAACTGGCGGAGCATCTGCATAAGCTGGAGGAAGCGAAAAAGCGGGACCACAATAAGCTTGGCCGTGAGATGAAGCTGTTTACTACGGTGGACGTCATCGGACAGGGTCTGCCGCTGCTGATGCCAAAGGGTGTGATCATGTTAAAGGAACTCCAGAGATGGATCGAGGATCTGGAGGATAACGAGAGGGGATATATCCGTACGAAGACTCCTCTGATGGCAAAGAGCGATCTCTATAAGATATCCGGGCACTGGGATCACTATAAAGAAGGCATGTTTGTACTGGGGGACGAGGAGAAGGATAAAGAAGTATTTGCCCTTCGTCCGATGACCTGCCCGTTCCAGTATTATGTATACAAAGCCGAGCAGCACAGCTATCGTGACCTGCCTCTGCGTTACAGCGAGACATCTACTCTGTTCCGCAATGAGGATTCCGGCGAGATGCACGGTCTGACTCGCGTGCGTCAGTTTACGATCACTGAGGGACATCTGATCGTGCGGCCGGATCAGATGGTCAAGGAATTCAAAGACTGTATCGCGCTGGCACAGCATTGCCTGCAGGTTCTGGGGGTAGAGGAGGATGTTACCTATCATCTGTCAAGGTGGGATCCGGAGAATACGGAGAAGTACATCGGCGCTCCTGAGGTATGGGAAGAAACCGAGGGGCATATCCGTTCTATGCTGAAGGAACTGAATATCCCGTTCGTAGAGGATGTAGGAGAAGCCGCGTTCTATGGGCCAAAGGTAGATATCAACGCCAAGAATGTATACGGCAAGGAAGATACCATGATTACGATCCAGTGGGACGCCCTGCTTGCAGAGCAGTTTGATATGTATTATATTGACGAGAACGGTGAGAAGATACGTCCGTATATTATTCATCGGACATCTATGGGCTGTTACGAGAGAACTCTCGCATGGCTGATCGAGAAATATGCTGGATTGTTCCCTACATGGCTGTGTCCGGAACAGGTACGCGTGATCCCGATTTCCGAGAAATTCCATGATTACGCGGCGCAGGTGGAAAGCAGGCTGAAATCCAATGGTATCCGTTGCTTCGTTGACCAGCGTTCGGAAAAGATGGGCTATAAGATCAGAGAGGCACGTCTGGATCGGGTACCGTATATGCTGGTAGTGGGAGCAAAAGAACAGGAGGAAGGTCTGGTATCCGTGAGAAGCCGTTTCTTAGGCGACGAAGGACAGAAATCTTTGGATACGTTTATCAGTGAGATCTGTGAAGAGATCCGTACGAAGAAAATCCGGAAGATTGAAGTTGAGGATTAGGAAGATATGAACATTTTGGTCATAGATGCACAGGGAGGCGGCCTGGGGAGACAACTGGTCGCCTCCATAAAGAAGGAATTTCCGCAGGCAGAGATTACGGCCGTCGGTACGAATACCCTTGCGACTTCCAATATGCTGAAGGCGGGTGCGGATCATGGAGCAACCGGGGAGAATGCAGTAGCCGTAGGATGCAGAAGAGCGGACGTGATCATAGGACCGGTGGGGATCGTTATTGCAGATTCTATGTATGGAGAGATTACGCCGGCTATGGCTGCGGCAGTGGGACAAAGCGATGTGAAGAAGCTGTTGATTCCGATGAACCAATGCAATAATATCATAGTCGGAGTTAAGAATACTTCTATGAGCGTTATGATAGAGGCTGTGATAGAGCAATTGCGGGGCGGATTCCTGCTCAGAAGTTGAATTATATGCGCTTGGAATGTCTGCAGACAGTGAGAGCATATAGATAAAAACAGAATAAGGAAGAATAAAGTCACGAAGACAAGGTGTCTGCCAGAATGGCAGATAGTGTTTTTGCGGCTTTTTTAGTTTGGAAGTGATGGGAAACGAAAAAGCTGGAGGAGAAGAATATGGATACAAGAGAAATATTAGAAAAAGTGAAAAACGGCAGCATAACGGTGGAGGAGGCGGAGCAGATCTTCCGCAGGCAGCCCTTTGAAGAGATGGGGTATGCGAAGCTTGACACCCATAGGAAACTTCGTTCCGGTTTCCCGGAAGTGGTGTTCTGCAGCGGAAAAGCGACGGAGCACATCTTACACATTTATCAGAAATTATATGAAGAAAACGGCGAGGTGTTCGGTACACGCGCTTCGGCAGAACAGTATGAGGCGCTGAGACCACATTTGCCAAAGCTTGAATATGACCCGCTTTCCCGAATTATGAAGATTGAGAAGCCGGAAAAGGAGCATGCCGGCAAGATCGCGGTCTGTACGGCGGGAACCGCGGATATCCCGGTGGCGGAGGAGGCGGCGCAGACTGCGGAATATTTTGGAAGTTATGTGGAACGGATCTATGATGTCGGAGTCAGCGGGATTCATCGGCTGCTTTCGAGACTGGAGATGATCCAGAGCGCCAACTGTGTAATAGCAATTGCAGGAATGGAGGGCGCGCTGGCCAGCGTCATTGGCGGAACGGTGGATAAGCCGGTGATCGCGGTGCCGACCTCCGTAGGGTACGGAGCCAATCTTCATGGACTGTCTGCGCTTCTTACAATGATTAATTCCTGTGCGAACGGAATTGCGGTTGTGAATATTGATAACGGCTACGGCGCGGGCTATATTGCGACGCAGATCAACCGATTGGCAGGAAAAGCAGATGGCCGGCGAATAAGCAGTAATGAATGAAAAAAATAGATGAAAGAAAGGAAGAAGATTATGAAAAGATATATGTTATGGATACAGAGTATGATCATGGTTTTTACACTGACTGCCTGCAGCGCAGCGTCCCGTCCTCAGGAATCTCCATCGAATCTGGCTGCGGAACGGAAAGCAGATGACGGCGGTACGCTAATCTATGGCAGCGGTGACTATACCAGGATCAATCCGGCGATGGATGAGCATGGAGAGATTAATATCCTGATTTTTAACGGCCTTACAGCCCATAACGGTAAGAATGAAGTGGTTCCCGGCCTGGCGAAGAGCTGGGATTTTGACGAGGGGACCTGTACCTACACCTTCTGTCTGGAAGAAGGGGTGAAGTGGCATGACGGTGAAGAATTTACGGCAGAGGATGTGAAGTTTACGATTGAGGCGATTATGGCTCCTGAGAATGGATCTGAGAACGCGCCGAACTATGAAGACGTGGAAGAGATCACCGTGGAAGACGACTATATCATAGCATTTCGCCTGGCGGCGCCAAACGCGGCGTTTCTTGACTATATGACGATGGCGGTGCTTCCGGAACATCTGCTTAGGGGCGAGGATATGCAGGAGTCGGATTTCTTCCGGCATCCGGTGGGGACCGGTCCTTACAGGCTGGAGAATTGGGATGCAGGGCAGGCGATCACCCTCGTGAAAAATGAAGAATATTTTAAAGATAAACCTGAGATCGGCAGGATTGTTTTCAAGATTGTCCCAGATGATAATGTGAAAGCAATGCAGATGGAATCAGGCGAGCTTGATTTGGCGCTGCTGACTCCGAAGGACGCAGAATCTTTTGCAGAGAGGGAGGGCTATCGGCGCTATGATATGAAGACTTCGGATTACAGGGGGATTCTGTTTAATTTCCGGAATAAGTACTGGAAGAAGAACCGGGATATTATTCCGGCAGTCTGTTATGCGATCGACAGGCAGGCGATCGTCGACGCCGTACTTCTAGGACAGGGCGCTGCCGCATATGGACCGCTGCAGAGAAATATCTATAACAATGAAGATGTGGAGCATTATGATTATGATCCTGGGAAAGCGAGACAGATTCTTGAGGACGCAGGATGCAAGATGGGAAGCGGGGGTTTCTACGAAAGAGACGGCGAGACCGTAGGTTTTGTGATCAGTGTCGGGGCGGGGGACCAGGTTCGCATCGATATGGCACAGGCGGTTATCCAGCAGCTTCGTGAGGTTGGGATCAAGTGTACGGCAGATATCCCGGCTCAGGTAGACTGGGACGGACAGATGGCTTACCTGATCGGCTGGGGCAGTCCCTTTGACGCGGACGATCATACATATAAGGTGTTTGGTACGGATAAAGGCGCGAATTACAGCGGGTATTCCAACGAATTGGTGGACCGGTATCTGACCGAGGCGCGCCAATCGGATGATCCGGTAGTCCGGGCAGAGGCGTATGCTAAGTTTCAGGCCGAACTGGCCAAAGATCCGGCTTATGCGTTTATCTGCTATATAGACGCGGACTATGTGGCGGATTCCAGGATTCAGGGGATTGCGCCGGATACGGTTATGGGACATCACGGCGTGGGGATATTCTGGAATATTACAGAATGGACGATTGTAAAATGAATGAAATACTTGAAGTAAATAATCTTTCCGTCAGTTTCCATACGCCAAACGGGGAAATACAGGCGGTGAGGGATGTCAGTTTCTCATTGGGAGCCGGAGAGATACTGGTTATCGTAGGAGAGTCAGGCTGCGGGAAAAGTGTGCTGTGTAAGACAATTATGAAATTACTGCCATCCACCGCAAAGATCCGGTCGGGAAATATCAGGGTGAAGGGTACAGATATCACAGGGTACCGTGAACGGGATATGCAGAGACTGCGGGGGAAGTTATTTTCTATGATCTTCCAGGATCCAATGACTGCGCTGAACCCGGTTATGCCTGTGGGAAAGCAGATTGCGGAAGCAGTGAAGGTGCATCAGCCAAAGATCTCGAAGAAGGAATTGAAAAAAAGGGTAATAGAATTACTGACATTGGTTGGGATTGACCGGCCAGAAGAGCGGATGAACATGTATCCCTGTCATTTTTCCGGCGGAATGCGGCAGCGGAGCGTGATGGCTGTTGCGCTCGCCGGAAATCCGGAGATTCTGTTCGCGGATGAACCGACGACTGCGCTGGATGTGACGATACAGGCGCAGATCTTAAAGCTGCTTCGGGATATCCGGCGTAAGCTTGGGACGGCGGCCGTCTTTGTGACGCATGATCTGGGTATCGCCGCAAGGGTTGCGGACCGGGTTGCAGTAATGTATGCCGGAAAGATTGTGGAGATCGGTACGGCAGAGGAGATATTTACCGACCCAAGACATCCGTATACATGGGGGCTTATGAAGTCTCTGCCGGCATTTTCAAAAGGAAGGGATGAGTTGTATACGATTCCGGGGATGCCGCCGACGCTGCTTCATCCGCCGAAAGGGGATGCTTTCGCTTGCCGTAACGAATATGCGTTGGCGATTGATTATGAGGAAGAACCGCCTATGTTCCGGGTTACGGATACACATTATGCGGCAACCTGGCTTCTGGATGAACGGGCGCCGAGGATTCCGGCTGACGCTTGCGTCCTTAAGGCGGCAGATCTGCCGGACTGCGGGAAGCCGTATCCTGCCAGGGGAGTTATGAAGACGAGAATAAAGGAAGAGATCTTATTAGATGTACAGCATCTGTCCTATACATTTTCAATCAAAGACAAGTTGTCGGTGAAGGCTTTAGAGGATGTCTCTTTCCAGATCAGGCGGGGAGAGATATTCGGTTTGATCGGAGAGTCGGGTTCGGGTAAATCCACGGCTGCAAGGTGTATCATGAATATCTGCCGTCCTCCCGGGCAGGGAGCTAAAGGGAGGCTCAGCAGAACAGATATACGAAAGGGAGCCGATATTGGGGCAGCCCGGGCAGGAAGAATCTTATATAAAGGGATTGATATCTGTGAGCTCAGGCAGTTTCGCAGGAATAAGCAGATGCTTGAGAGGGCGCGTCAGATGGTTTTCCAGGATTCCAATTCCAGTCTGAATCCGCGGATGAAGGTATGCGATATCATAGCGGAACCCTTGAAGATCCAACATATCAACCCGCCGAGAGGCTCCCTGCGCGCAGAGGCAGAATTCCAGATGCATTATGTCGGACTGGACGCCGGTTATCTGGATAAATATCCTGGGGAATTATCCGGCGGACAGAGACAGAGGGTGGCTATTGCGAGGGCTTTGATCATGGAGCCGGAACTTTTGGTGGCGGATGAACCCATTGCGTCGTTGGACGTATCGATTCAGGCGCAGATTGTGAATCTGTTCCGTCATCTTCAGAGGGAACATGGGTTCTCATTCCTGTTTATCGCCCATGATCTGGCAATGGTCGAATTCTTATGCGACAGAGTCGGAGTCATGTATCAGGGGAAATTGGTGGAGACGGCGCCGGTAAAAGAATTATTTTCCAATCCTCAGCATGAGTATACGAAAAAATTATTGTCTTGTCTCAATGATATCCGGTATGCTCCGACTCCATCCACTATAACATCATATTAGGTTTTATAGATGAGATAGATTAGGTGGATTAGGTTTTATAGATTAGGTAGATTAGGTTTTATAGATTAGGTAGATTAGGTTTTATAGATTAGGTAGATTAGGTTTTATAGATTAGGTAGATTAGGTTTTATAGATTAGGGAGATGTTTGGTCATGGGGCGTAGAATCTTGTATTTTTTATTGAGTATTTTTCTTTTGTCTGCCGTCACATTCTACATGGCAAGGCTTGCGCCGGGAGATCCTCTGGTATCTTATTACGGTGACCGTGCAGAGAAGATGAGTCCGAAGGAACGAAAGTGGGCGGAAGAGAAGCTTGGTTTAGAAGATCCCATTACTGTCCAGTATATTCGATGGCTTGAGCGGTCTTTTCACGGGGACTTCGGGATCTCCTACAAATATAAGACGGACGCCGTGGATGTGATCAAAGGACGCGCGGGCAATACGCTGATCCTGGGAGGAATCGGTTTCGTACTGATCTTTGTGCTTTCGTTATTGCTGGGAGTTTTGTGCGCGTGGAATGAGGAGCGGCTGTTGGACCGTATGATCTGTAAGATAGGGACGGCTGCAAGCTGTATCCCGGAGTTCTGGCTGTCGCTGGTATTGATTCTGATTTTTTCGGTGAATTTAAGGCTGCTGCCAAGCAGCGGAGCTTATACCGTCGGAGGCAAAGGAGGGATAAGTGATCGTATCCGGCATCTGATTCTCCCCATGGTTGTGGTGGTGGCAAGTCATCTGTGGTATTATGCCTACATGGTGCGCAACAGGCTTCTGGAAGAAGTCAGGGCAGACTATGTCCTGCTGGCGAGGTCGAAAGGTCTGCGAAAAAGGAGTATTATGTTCCGGCATTGCCTGTGGAATATGATGCCCTCCTATCTGAGTATTATGGCAGTTTCCGTATCACATATTCTGGGAGGGACGTATATTGTAGAGACCGTTTTCTCCTATCCGGGCCTGGGAACACTGGCTTACGAAAGCGCGAGATATCAGGATTATAATCTGCTGATGGTTCTGTGTCTGATGTCAGGAATTCTGGTTATCCTGTGTAATATGGCGGCGCAGATGATCAATGAGATGATTGATCCGCGGATGCGGACGGCGCCTGTTATGTCGAAAAGCAGGAAGAGCAGACCGCCGGGAGCAGCAGAAAAAGCAGACAAATAAGAAGTAATGAATGAGATAAGAAGTAATAAATGAGATAAGAAGTAATGAATGAGATAAGAAGTAATGAATGAGATAAGAAGTAATGAATGAAAAATGATGCAATGATGTATGCACAGAACAGGAGGCAGAGGAAGAAATGGCGGGAGAATTTGAATTTGCCGGAATCAAAGAGATTGTCCGTGCGGAGTCTGTACAGAAGAAGAAATGGTATGAGGGAAAGCCTATACTTTCGATGCTGCTTCTTGGTCTGATCATAGCAGGATGTCTTAACTGCAGTCTCATTATGACAAAAGATCCTTCTTATATGGATCTGCAGAATTATAATGTCCCGCCGAATCGGGAGTTCCTATTTGGAACGGATACGATGGGAAGGGATATCTTCTCTATGATCTGGTACGGAGGCAGGATTTCACTGTTTATAGGGATTGTTTCGACTGTTATATCCACGGTGACCGCGGTGATATTTGGAGCATTCAGCGGGAGCGCGCCCGTATGGGCGGACCGGTTTCTGATGCGTTTGACAGAGATACTGCTTAGTGTGCCGGGGCTTTTGACGGTTATTTTTATGCAGGCGGTGCTCGGAGAGGCGAATGTATTCAGTATCTCGCTGGTGATCGGGATTACCAGTTGGATGAGTATTGCCAAGATCGTACGGACAGAGGTGCGTAAGCTTAGGAGCAGTGAGTATGTGATTGCGGCAAGATGTATGGGAGGAAATTTCTTTTATATATTGCGGGCTCATCTGGCGCCTAATTTCGTATCTTCGATCATGTTTATGGCGGCGATGAACGTACGCAGCGCGATTGTGGCAGAATCAACACTGAGCTTTATGGGGATCGGACTGCCGGTTGAGGTGATTTCGTGGGGGAGTATGCTTTCTTTGGCAGAGAACGCATTGCTGGCTAACTCATGGTGGATGATATTGATTCCGGGCGGATTTTTGATCGTTACACTTCTTTGCATTACGGATATTGGGAATTATCTGCGTAAGAATATGAACCGGATGGAAAGTAATCTGTGATGGAAAGTAATCTGTGATGGAAAGTAAAATGACCATAGAAAAAACTTATAACTGCAATCGTATATAAAAAGAATCAATTGGAGATGGTAATTGCTGCATGATATAATTCTGACGTAGTGGAAGGAGAATGGCTATGAAATATCTTTTGATAATATCACATTGTATTTTGAATACAGCGTCGAAGGTTGCGATGGATGAGCAGGAACTCAAAGAAGAGTATGAGAAAAAGGACAGGCTTATCCATAGTATCATGGAGAATAACATTCAGATGATACAGCTTCCGTGTCCGGAATTCCTTCTATATGGTTCACGCCGATGGGGGCATGTGAAGGAGCAGTTTATGCATCCGCATTATTATGAGGAGTGCCGCAAGATGTTGCTTCCGATACTGAGCCAGATAGAAGAATACCTCAGATATCCTGAAGAATACCAGGTGTTAGGCGTTGTGTCCGTAGAAGGAAGCCCAAGCTGCGGTTATCATATGACATGCAGCGGCAAATGGGGCGGAGAGTTGTCTGTTGATGCAGATGAGATTAAAAAAATGCAAAATACATGTGAGACAGTAAATGCGCCGGGAGTATTTATGGAGGTGTTAGAAAAAGAATTCATGTCAAGAGCCATGGATGTTTCCATTATGAGCATGGAGGAAGCAATCGAGAGGCTTTCTGAAATCAAAAGAGATATGGGAAAAGAGGAGTAGAAATGAGAAACAGAAAAGTTTATGTAGTTGCATTTTGCGGAATTTGTGTTGCCATGAATATTGTTCTTGGAATTATCACGTCAGCATTGGGGATACCGCTGTATCTGGATACTTTGGGGACAGTGCTTTCAGCGGCGATTATCGGTCCGGTTCCGGGAATTATTGTGGGAGCATTGAGTAATATTATTACAGGGTTAATGTACAGTGTCTCGGATATTCCATTCTGTCTTGTTAACATGGCAGTGGGTCTTATAGTAGGGCTTGTAGCTAAGAAATTTAAATTTACGATTGTAAGTGCGGTGATTACCGGTCTTGTATTAAGTTTTGTATGTCCGGCGATCGGTACGCCGATAGGTATCTATGTATATGGAGGTTTGAACGGCTCTGCATCCGATGTTCTTGTTATGTCTCTTGTTCAGGCGGGTAAGGATATATTCCAGGCATCATTTTTAAGAAATGTCGGATCGAACCTGATAGATAAGATAGGAACCTGTATAGTTGGCTGGGCTCTGATTAGAGCGATTCCGATGCGTTTTTTAGAGAATTTTAAAAAGGAAGAATAGACGGTTAGATTATGATAGATATTAAGAATCTGGTACATAGATATACGATATGGGAATCTGACACAAAGAAAAGTAAAAAAACGGTTTTAGATGATGTGACGCTGGATATTTCTCCCGGTCAGTTGGTTGCGATTCTGGGACCGAATGGTTCAGGAAAGTCTACGTTAGCAAAGCATCTTAATGTTTTGCTGTTGCCGGATGAAGGAACGGTATGGATTGACGGGAAGGATACAAAGGATGCGAAAGCTCTGTGGGATATTCGAAGCACTGTTGGGATGGTTTTTCAGAATCCGGATAATCAGATTGTCGGAACCAGTGTGGAGGAAGACGTTGCCTTTGGCCCTGAGAATAAGAATCTGCCGTCCACGTTAATACAGGAGAAAGTAGCCGACAGCCTTAGGGCTGTTGGCTTGTTGCATAAAAGAAAAAGTTCTCCGTTTCGTCTGTCCGGCGGACAAAAGCAGAGGGTTGCAATCGCCGGAGCGCTGGCGGGTACACCCAGATGTATCGTTCTGGATGAGCCTACGGCTATGCTTGACCCGGCAGCGCGGAAAGAAGTAATTCATGTAATTCATAAGCTGAATAAAGAGGCCGGGATCACGATTGTCCTGATTACGCATCATACGGATGAAGTAGTAGGCGCAGATAAAATTATATTAATGAATCAGGGACATATTATTCAGGAGGGTACTCCGAAGGAAGTGTTTGATAATTTTGAACTTCTTAAAAAAGTCAAAATGGATGTGCCCCAGGTGACGGAACTTGCATGGAATCTGGCGCGTCAGGGAATCCCGATAAAGACGCCTGTCTTAACAGAAGAACAATTTGTAACAGAGATGATGAGGATCTATGAAGACGGGAAGAACAGGGAGGACTGCTGAGATGATGAGAATAGAGCGTCTTGGTTTTACATATTCGAAGAATACGGTAGATGAATGCAGAGTCCTGGAGGATATTTCATTCCATATACAGGAAGGAGAATTCATTGGTTTAATCGGTTCTTCAGGTTCGGGTAAGACTACACTGATCAAGCATTTAAACGGTCTTCTCAAGGCTGATTCCGGCGCAGTATATTTCCAGGGTCAGAATATTTATGACAAAGGATATGTGTTGTCAAAGCTTAGAAAAGAAGTGGGGCTTGTATTCCAATATCCGGAGCACCAATTGTTTGGCAGGACGGTATTGGCAGACGTGTGTTTTGGACCGCAGAATCTGGGAATGTCAAAAGAGGAAGCGGAAAAGTCTGCAAGAGACTGTCTGGAATTAGTAGGAATTAATGAGTCATATTACCACACGAGCCCGTTTGAATTGTCAGGAGGTCAGAAGAGATGTGTCGCGATTGCGGGAATCCTCGCCATGCAGCCGAAGATATTGGTAATGGACGAACCGGCGGCGGGGCTTGACCCGGAGACAAAACATATGATCTTTGATCTGGTGGAAGAGATAAGAAAGAAGCGCAATATTGCAATAGTTCTCGTATCCCATCATATGGAGGACGTTGCATACTATGCAAATAAAGTACTGGTGCTGCATCAGGGACGGCTGGTGCTGACTGGAGAGCCTGAAGAGGTATTTACCAAGACAGAATTTTTAAGAGAAATAGGCATGGATGTGCCACAGATCACATCTGTAACAGAAAAGCTGATGAAAGAAGGATTTCCGATGGTTAATCCTGCTATAACCGTAAAGGAGGCGGAAGAGAGAATCCTTAAGGTGTTTCGGGAGAGAGGAGGAGCAGAATGATTCGTGATATTACCATCGGGCAGTATTATGCACAGGATTCTTCTATACATAAACTGGATTCCCGGACAAAATTGATGGGTGTATTGATTTATATTGTGGCGCTGTTTCTGGTGAAGAATCCATGGTGGTATCTGCTGCTTTTTGTAGTGATTCTGGCGCTGTATCGTTTGGCAAAAGTACCCTATGGATATTTGCTGAGAGGATTGAAGGGAATCGTTATTCTTTTGATATTTACGTTTGTTTTCCGGCTGATCAGTACCCCGGGAATACCTGTGGCGCAGTTGTGGATATTTACGATTACGGGGGAAGGAATAACAAAGGCGATAAGCCTTACGGTCAGAATTGCATTGATGATTATCGGGGCATCGCTTTTGTCGTATACTTCTACGCCGCGTGAATTGGCGGACGGATTGGAGAAGGCATTTGGTTTTTTGGAAAAAATACATGTTCCGATACATGATATGGCTGTTATTGTTATGATAGCATTCCGGTTTATTCCGATTTTAATTGAAGAGACAAATGTTTTGATGGATGCGCAGGCATCCAGAGGAGTGGAGTTTGAAAAATGCTCCGTATGGAAAAAGTGCAGAAATATCTTTTCTTTATTATTGCCGTTATTTTTGTCTGCAGTCCGCAGGTCCTCAGACCTTGCCATGGCAATGGAGGCGAGAGGCTACAGCGGAGAAGGAGAGACCTCCCGGATGTATCCGTTAAGATATCATTCCGGCGACAGAATAGCGTATGTGCTTATGTTTTTGTTTCTGGCAGGGGTGATTGTAATGAGAGTTGTTAATATATATTGAAGTATTTGGCTGCCTTTTTATGCCGCGGGTTCGTCTTTCCCGAATATTCTGTTGAAATTAAGCCGGATAAATAATAAATTCTTAAGTTTTTTATAAAGAATTTATAAAAATATAATAGTATGATTGACATAGAAAAAGTTGTTCCGCCTGTGCACCGGCAAAGGGTTTTAACCGCACAGGTGAAAGTTTTATATCCACAGGAGGTAAGGAGATGAAGAGCGGTAATGTCAATCAGCGGAGAATAAAGAAATGGCTGTATGTGTTTGTTATTTTTGTATTTTTGTATATCTCTGTCGGATGGTTAAGTCCGGTGGTTTTTGCCTGTGACGGACTCTTGACGAGAATGAGGGTTGAGGATTATAAAACACAATATGATCTGGGAAGTACCCGGAGACATGATGCAGATGTAACAGACATTTATCTGTTCAATTTTGGATTTGAAAGGGTATTCGTTCAAAAGGAAGAAAAGAACGGGGAAGTTTTTGAAGGGTATGATATAGAAGTAAAAAAACTCCTGCCGTTTTTATACAAATGGGAGAGGCAGCCGAACGATCCGGCATATAGAGTTACAATAGGAGAGAAGAAATACTATTATACGATTGTGTCTTGTTAGAGTCTTTGATTAACAAGAATTTTTACAGATATTAGAATATAAGATATAGGATAAAGGCTGTTGCAATATACGCAGTTTACAGGATATATGGTGTCATTACAAGGATATTTACGACCATATGCCGCAAGATTGCTGTATTTGCATCGGCCTCTTTTTTGTTTGTATTTTCAGTCTATTTGCATTTCGGATTTAGATGTTGAGGATGCTTTGGCGTTTTTCGGGAATAAGATAGGAAAAATGGATAGCAGGAAAGAGATTCACTCTATGTAGATTGGAATTTCTTTTATTAATGCTGTATCAGAGGAAAGATTAGAACGAAAAAAATGATGGATAATATCTGCATTATTCTTTTTCATAAATATTTAATCTGTTTTTGTTGCTATGTCGCAGAAGGTCGAGTATCAATGATTGAGGAATTCTGCGACACTTATGATGCGTGGATCATCCACCGAGGGTGTGTAAAATAATCTGTGTAAATCATCACAGATTATTCGACACATCCATTTTTGTATAATGGATAATGAATTCGACAATACTGTGATTAGTTGGAAAAAATTGGTAG
>CAJTAL010000018.1 GCA_910574285.1 Lachnospiraceae bacterium
AAGGGGGAAGTCTGCCCTTTTTTCTCTCATCAAATATACTATTTGTTATATTCTGGTTAATTTAATGCTGTATTTTCACTACTGATACCATACCACTACTAAGTTGCTAACATTGGTTTTCTATATAGTCAATCACGTCTTTTATGCTCCCTTTGACATGCCACAGGCTCGTTACCGCCATATCAGACCGCCCCCTGTCCCGTCAATTCTTCTACGCTAAACTGTTGTGGGAGAGTGGATTTCTGTTGCAGTTCTAAGATAAAATCCTCAATCTCCTTACAGATTTCAGCGGCGGTTGGATAGTAGGGAACACACTTTTTAAAGGCAGAATGTACCTCATAAAGTGTGTTCAGCAACGCCCAAAATTCTTTCTCTGGCTTCGGCTGCGGGGCGTTTCCCTTGCATAACTGGCGCATAAATTCGGCTGCAGACAAACCGCAAGCGACGGCGCACTGCTTTAATTTTTCATGTTCTTCCTTGTTCAATCGGACAGTAATCGGGACATTCCGCACGTCCTTTTCTGATTTTTCTCTGCTCATTTTCCTTAATCCTCCAGTCTTAAATTCCTTTCTTCGGGGTATTCAGGGGCTGTCCCCTGAGTTAGTCCATGCCCGCAAGCGGCATGGATTAGGATTGTGGCTGACACAATCCGATGCTCGCTATCTCTGTGGACAATGCCGCAGAGCATTTTTCCTGTGCAGCCGCCATTCTTCCATACCTGTCTTACCCTCCGAAAAGAAAATCCTATGTCCCTGCACCTCCGTTCTGGATTTGATTTCTCTTGACTTTTGGATAAATGAAAAAGCCGCTACACCGCACCACGAACGACAGGAGTTTTTTCTCCTGCTCGGATTCGCAATGCTATGTAACGGCTTTGAAATTCAAAACCATGCTGCCATACACCAGCCGAAAAGGGCAGCATAAATTCGGCGGCGGTCAGCCTTGTCCATTGGCTGACATTCCATTCTTCCATCTATGTGCTATTTAATTTTCAATCTTCAAGATTATTTCCTGCGTTTCTTAAATTTCTCCTTTGCATACTCATAGGCTTCTTGGATATATGGTTTCAGTTCCTCAAAGGTCTGTTCAGAGGGGTTCAATGCACATATCCATGCCATCCATGCGTAGACGGGATGGGGGAGTATCTCATCCAATACGGTAAAGTCGTAATCCATATCTACAACGCCGCCTGCTGTCGGGCGTTTTGGGACTGCCCCAAACAATTCCGCAAAAGTGCTTTTCCGTATTCCCAGATTCACACGGTAGACATTCTCTCTGTTTAAACCAGAACCTTTGTCATTATCACCGTCTTTTTCCTTAACCGTCAATATATAAACGCCACGCTTCAGCACATGGTCTGGGTTATAGAAAATCCCTTTCTCGCCCCAACTCTTAACTAAGACTGTCCCCTCAAGATTTTGAAGGCAGTAATTCAATATTTTATCTGGTATCATTCTGACAGCTCCATTTCTGACTTACTTCTAATTCTCTTATGAGTATTTTAGAGTATCATAATGGCTATATTTGTGTCAAGATTTTGGGCAAACTCTTTAGTATTCCCTGTGGACAGGAATTTTATTCATTTAATTTTAAATTGGATGGGAGAATTTTATCTCCCATCCAATAGCCCACTGAAAAACCATCTATATTAGATGCTTATAAAATCTTCCGTAACTTTTTCCGCAGATGGTCTAACCTTGCATAGATAGCACCCGTTGTCAATCCCACAAGCGGGGCAATTTCCTTTGTGGAATAGCCCTGCATTTTCAGCAGGATAATTTGCAGGGTACGCCTGTCCACAGTAAGCAATGCCCGATACAGAGTTTCGTCCTCAATCTCATCCAGTAAATCAGCAACAGTCTTTGGCTCGGTATTCTGTTCCCTGTCTGCCATCCCCTCAAGGTATTCACCGAAGTCACTTGTCCAATGATAAAACCGCCTGTTGGAATTGAAGTCTGCCCTGTCGTCTATGCGGATTTGCTCAATGGTGGTTTCATCAACTCCATGCTCCCGCAATATTTTTTCCTCGGCTTCTTTCCAGATAAGCCATTTCCTGTTCTCACGTCCGTTGTTGTATGCCATTCTTTTTTCCTCCAATCTGAAATTTTTGAAATGTAATAATCCAGATTGGAAAGGCGGCGAACGACAGCCAACAGCAGAAACAGCCTTGCGGCATATTCCGATAAAAAACGACAAAAGAAAAACCGCAAAGGCACTGTGACCTCTACGGTTATAGGAGATACATATTCTGTTAAATGGAGATTCTACTTCTGGTTTCATGGTGAGAAGTAGCGTTGCATGGGCAGGGATTTTTTTAACTGGCTTCCTGCCATTCCCCGATATGCTATGTATAAGTCAATTCTGCGTTGCATGAGCAGATGAATAACTGCCCGAAAAAAGGACATAAAAAAATCTCTCCAAACTTAAAACAGGTCTGGAGAGTCTCTGTTAAGTCTTTTCGGGCATAGCAATACCGCCCACCAAAACACCGTTTTTTTATTATGGTGGGCGTTTGCTTTACAAACTTATATCCTACTAAAAAAGAGCCAACAAACTGCGAGATAACGTACTCACTTGTTCATCGGCTCTGCGTCTTATGCGTCTGGCTCTTCACTTTATTCAAATCGTTTCTTGATAACTTTTATATGTAATTTTTTTACATCAATCAAATTTTCCTGTTTACATTTAGGGCAAAAAAGAGGAAAATTTTTTAATTCTGTGTCCGCCCGTATTTGCAACCTCGTTTTATTTCCGCAGATTGGGCAAAGCAACCATTCTGTTTTCATAATGTCAAATCCTTTTCTTTCATAAAGCAGATGCTTATTCTCTTATTTCTTCCTAGATTTTACGCAAATAGCGTTTAAACAAAAAGCAAATCCACATAGCAGATAAAACAAATGCGGGCAGCATATAAAGCGGCATATTTTCTAAAATCGCTTTTCCAATCCAAAAAGAGGGTAGCGGAGATATTACATACTGTATATCTGATGTAATGAAAAACGGGATAACAGCGCCAAAAATAGTCAGCGTAGATAACTTCGTTACTGCCATACCCTCTAGCTTGTTTGATGAAACCGTCAGTACAAGCAATGCAACAATCATGCCCTGCAAGGTTCCTCCCGTCGCAAGCAATAAAATGGTAAGCGGAGAAAGAGGCGTCAGTTTAAAAACAGGCAACAGAATAATAGTCGCAAGAAATGCAATAGCAGAAGGCACGCCAAACCGTGCAACTATGTAACCTGTTTTTCTTAAAGGCGTAATGAATAAATAGACGGCTGTTTTTTCATCCCTTTCCTCTAAAGAAATCATTGCTGAAACAAAGCAGAACATAGTGGATGACAGCATTGCAAACAGGATGTCAACCAACTTGTAATAGGGAGTAATAATTGCCGCTACATGAAAACTGTCTGTCAAAGCAGCTTCTATGAAAGGTATGGCAAACCGAAAGAAAAAGCCTGCAAGAATTGGCGCAAAACAAGATACAAACAACATCATGTCCCGCCGCATAGCTGCCGCCATTTGGAAAAAGCTCAATCTAATTGCTTTCATAGCTTTACACCTCCCATGCTATCCCACATTTGGCGGACGAAAAGTCTTGAAAATACAAATAGAATTATTATCGTTGCCGCCACGCCCAAAAAACCTATTGCGGACGAAGAATGCCCTGAAACCATATCCATACAAACATTGACAGGATAATACCCGCACCATGCAGGAGTAATTTTAAATAAATGCAAAATTGCAGGAACAAAGCAAACGGCTTCGATTGGCACAGTCCATAATATAAACTGATTAAGGCTTGCAATTTTTGTTGCAACGATTATTCCAAATAATGTAAATATCACACTGGATATAAACGTACCAAAAAGCACAATGTGCAAATTATCCGCATCTGCGGCTAATGCTAAAATAGCTGCTACAACAAGTGAAATGGCTGACAATGAACTGACTTTAGCAATCACATATTCCGTCGCATGGACAGGAGAAACTGCCAATGCACAGGTTGTATGCTGGCTCTTTTCCAAAAGGACAATCGCTCCCATGAAGAACAGCCCCATTGATGCGGGGTCAGAAAAGATTAAAATTGCGGCAGCTTTTTCTTTCCAATTTTCGGGAAGCGCAAAAAGCGCTGCTATATAGATTACAGTCAACACTACATATAAAAGATAAAAACCATATTTCGCTTGAAAGCGCATATCCAATAAAAACAGCTTTTTCAATCTCATAACAGCGTCCTCCCCGTAACATCCATAAAAATATCATTTAAGGTTGGCTCACTGCTGTGAATGGATTGCAGACGGTTTTTGGCTATCAGATTTTTCAGCCGCTCATCAGAAGATATTTGTTCCAAAGGGCAGCTTGCCCTATGTTCTCCATTCTCAACCCATGTATAAGTTACGGTTGCCGCTCCTTTTGACATAATCAAATTATGGGGACTGTCAAGGGCGCATATTTTACCGTTTACAATAAACGCTACCCTATCGCAAAGCTCGGCTGCGTCCTGCATATTATGCGTCGTCAAAAGAATGGTTTTCCCCTTTGCCCTTTCCTCTAAAATCATATGTTTCATTATACGGCTATTTGCAGGGTCAAGCCCGCTGGTCGGTTCGTCAAGACAGAGCAGAGTAGGGTCATGCAGTAATGCTTTTATAAAGCTTAAGCGAGATTTCATGCCCTTTGAATAGTCGGCTACACGTTTATCTGCATCCTGCTCCAAACCTACCGTTTCCAAAAGTTCATCTATCGGGCGTGGCTTTTTTTCGTATAATGATGAGAAAAACTGCAAGTTCTCTCTTGCTGTCAACTTTTCATACATTGTTGAAAATTCAAAATCAACCCCTATATTCTCATAAAAATTCTTTGTACGATTTTTACACTCAATGCCATTTACCAGACAGGATCCTTGATATGTTCTCAACATTCCAATCAAGATTTTCTGCAATGTGCTTTTGCCTGCCCCAGATGGTCCTAAAAATCCAAAAATTTCACCCTCTGGAACAGAAAAACTCATACCAGAAATAAATGGGCTTTTCGTGTAACTAAACGAAAGATTTTCTACTATAATCATATCTACCTCCATACTGTTTGACTTATTCAATCTATATAGTCAATTAAAAAGCTGTTTTAAGTCTGGCTGATTACCAGACTTTTTAAATAATTTGTGTTACCATACCATAAATCAAGGAATACAGAGCCTTATCATACTGTTCGCCAATCTCTGCTTTATGCAGCGTTGCAAAATAAATTGCGTGAAATGCGGCACTGAGAACCTTTACGTCTACTTCTTTTTTCACAGGAAATAGGGCAAGCATTTTTTCAATCGTATCTGTATCGTCCCGAAAATGCTCCTCCACAATTTCCCGTGGCAGCTTACGCACAAGCAATTCCACTTCATTAACATCAATCAATTTCAAAATCAGCATTTCCTCTGTCATTTTATAGAACTCAAATATCACATCGGTCAGCTTTTCCGCTGACAACTCTGTATTCGCAATGCCAGAAATGGTCTGATACAGCTTGCGGTTGACAGTTTCCTGCTGTTCTTGAATAACTTCAAACAAAAGTAATTCTTTTGATTTATAAAAGAGATAGAAAGTTCCTTTTGGAATATTAACCCGTTTCACGATTTCATCGACTGTCGTGCGGCGGACGCCATACCTCGCAAGGCATTTTGCCGCTTCTTCTTTCAGCCGTTTTCTGATATATTCCCGTTCCTGCTCTGAATAGCTCTTCGGCACTTTAACGCCTCCCATTTGACTAATTTCGCTTATACAGTCATTATATACATTTTTTTAAACTCTGTCAATATTCTATTTCATAGAAGTTTAAATCGTTTATGAGAAATAACAGAAGTTTTTACCCTCCGAAAGGCAAAATATGCTGTTTCGTTGGTACTATCAATGCCTTCACAGTTTGAGAAAACCAAAAACAAGAGGGTAAGAAATTTCATCCCTACCCTCTGATTTTAACTCTTTATGCGTATATGATTTCCTCGTTCACAATCTCCCTCGCACACGCCCTTATGTTACCTAGCCGCCCTGTCCATTCTAAGGCGTTTTCTTCCTTTAGACGTTCCGTTATGCCCTGTGCCCGTTTCATGTCCTCAATAAGCCTTTCAAAGCGTTCCTGCGCCTGCTTATCAATGTCAGCAAGGTAAATATTCAGCTTGCCGCATATAAGAAGATTCGTGTATGTAACCTTACGATACTGTTTCAGATAGTGCAGATGTCGCTGTCCCCATGTGCTTATTGGCTGTTCTTTTTCGGCGGGTAATCTTAAATCTGGAATAAGATACCCATTTTCTTCGTGGTATGTGCCGCCTAACTGTTCAAATATTGATTTCATATGCAAAAACTCCTTTTCTGTATGGTTTGGTTTCTGCGGGGTATCTGCAAGCAATGTATCAGTAGGCTGTATGTATATATATACTATCTTTAAATTAAGTAATCCCCATGCAATGTGTAGCCCAGTCCGTTCTTTTCATCATAAATCTGTTTCTTCATATTCTTACAACTCCATTCCTCTGTATTTTGCTTTGTTCTTTTTTATCTGTGCATTGTATTCTTCACTTCGTTCTTTCGCCCATGGTATGCGATCACTTATTTTTTTCGGCATTTGTTCTTTCTGCTTTTTCGCTTCAAGTTCCGCCTGCATCCGGATATCGTCCTGCACCAGTCGTTCTACCATATCTTTCCCCAACATGCGTAAAAGTCGGTTATATCTGTCTGCAATTCCCTGCAGAATTTCTTTCTCACCGGATAATTTCTGATAATCCTTCTGAACTTCTGCCAGTTCCTTTTTAGTGTTCTCGTGCTCCTGCTTTTTCTTCTGAAACTTACTTTTCCAACTATCTCTTTCTCTTGTGAGTTCTTTCACCTGTGCAGCCATCGCACCGATTTTGTTTTTCATTTCAATAAATAATGGTTTTATTTTCTTATCCCGGTAAGTTACCGCACGTTCCAATGCTGTAGCTTCCGGCAGAAATATTTTGATCATTCCATATTCTTTTATTTCCTTACTGACATTATCCATCACTGGTTGCAGGAATTCTCTTCTGTCCTCCAGTTTTTTCAATTCCGTTTCTGCTTTCTCCGCACGTTTTTCCGCTATCTCTTTATCTTTCTGGAACTGAATTTTTTCTTCTTCCAGTAGCTTAATATCTGCCCTTGCGTCCGCAATCTGAGAAGTCAGGCCTTCATTCTCTGCTGTCAGATTTTCTTTTTCCTGCTCCAGTTCCTGCACTTCCTTTTTGCGTTCCTTTTTCTTGAAATTGTAAACATCCAGATGCTCTTCATGTGTGCCTTTCTGTTCCCATTCAATTCCATGTTGTATTGCGATTTCTGCCAGCACTTCTTTTTCATGATTTATCCACTGATTCAGTTCTGTATCATGCTTATTTCCACCTTGAAATCCAAAACTTTTCAATGCCTGCTTCAGTGAAACTCTGGTATCCATTCCTTTTCCCTTCCAGTTGGTCACATAAGGAACAAAGTCAATATGCAGATGCGGAGTAGCTTCGTCCTGATGCAGATAGCAGTTAAATACCCGAAGTGACGGATTCCGCTTCTGGAACTCTTTCACATATTCGTCCAGTACCTTTACAGCCAGATTTCCTTCTGACGTTCCCACTGCCATATCCTCACGATTTCCTATCTGGAAGATCACTTCATGGAACAGCTTCTCCTGTTTGCCCTGTCGGATTTTTTCATAATAATTTGTAATCTGCCGATCCTTTCTTTTCCCGACATTGTATCTCTCCACCGCATCATCAAACAGTTCTTTATAGACTTCTTTCAGATTCTCATTCTTATAACAAATGTTCAGTTGTACTCTGTCTGGATTTACATTTTCTGCTACAAAATCCCGTCTGTTATGATCCAGTGAGCCGGCTCCGATCATGCCACTGATTGTTCTTTTCATCATAAATTTTCTCACCTATTTTCTGTTTGAGTGCCAGATATGGCACATAATTTTTATTTACGCTAGACATGGCGATATTTAAGAAACTTTCACCGGATACGATAATTTAGGAACCTTCTCGAACATTAGTAGTTCGAGAAGTATCGGGGACAAGCCCCTCTTTTGTTACTTTTGTCAAAAGTAACGTAAAAGCACTTTCGACAGCCGTACCGTCCATCAAAAGTCCCCTTGCGCCCTGCCGGGGGCATAACGTCCGGTGGACGTCTGCTTTACACCAGCCGGAGCGGATCATAGACCTATTTATCCAGGTATCCTTGCCTGCACATATTCCAGATCTCCACAATAAGGTGTCCCCACCAGATACCATTCTCTTGCCAGATTCATCTCCATTCTGGTCTGTACTCATTCATCACCTACCAGCACTTCCAGTCCTTCTCCACAGTGAAATCCTGTATCAATCCATAAGTCTGATGATAATAATCCATATCTTCCATTACTACTGTTGTATCCTAATCTTCCCTGTTTCATCATTTTCTGCTCCTTTCCAATTTGTAAACGGAATTTGTAAACGGGGCTCAAAAGATTTTAAAAGTTAACTTTTTAAGTTTTTCCTTCAAGTTCCGTTTACATCGTTTACAATAATCTTTACTCAAACGGTATCTCCAACTGTTCTGGTACTTCCATAAAGCCGTCTTTATCTTTCTTCACAGAATCTTCCATCCTTTTCCATGAACGCTGTATTCCATATTCCTTTCCGAACCGATGTGTACCATGTGGTTTCCAGCCTTCAATTGCATTGTTCATAATATTAGCAATCTCTTTACCTTCCCACTGTTTCATTTCTCCGGTTCGATGTAGCGCTTCATCGAACAGAATTCTGGTACATACATACTCGTCATCGTAGTCATCAAGAAATGCCTGTATGATTCCGGCATTGGTATCTTCCGGCATAAATTCTTTTTGCAGACGCTTTGCCTCTTCCTCAATTTCCTTTGTGAATCCTAAGAACACATTTCCCCGTCGATACAATACCATTGCCTCCGCCCAGGCCTGTTCGATATAAGCTTTGCTCTCTGCTTCATTATCCAGAATATGAACTTCTGCTTTCGACATATCTGTCATCACCGGAGCAAATCGTCTGTTTCCGGTTCTGTCCAGCGGAAGGAAATTCAGATCATTTGAAGTACCACAAAATACACACTGTCGTGGTCTGTCTTCCGGGTGAACTTCATAAGGTACTTTGTAAGTTTCTTTCTGTCTGCTCAGAAACGATTTAATCTGTTCAATATTCTTTGCTGTGATAGTTGCCTTCATTTCTCCCATTTCGATAATCCAGTGGTTCTGCAGTTTTCTGTAAATATTTTCATCATCCAGATGATCCAGATTGTCACTAAACCATTCTTCTTTTATCGCCAGATACTTGAAAAATGTGGACTTTCCGGCTCCCTGACTTCCAACCAGACACAGCATGATGTCATATTTTATTCCCGGTTCATAAATTCTTGAAATCGCTGCCACCATGTGCATTTTCATTACTCCGATTGTATATTTGCTCTTTTCTGCTCCCAGGAAATGCGGAAGCATATTTTCTATTCTTGGAATTCCGTCCCAAACCAGGCTCTCCAGATAATCTCTGATTGGGTGATATTTATTTTCATTGGAAACAATATCTACTCCCGCTTTGATCACACGCTCGCTTGTCAGTTCATAATTTTCTTCCAGATACATCTTCAAATTATTTTCATCAGTATCTGTAACCGTAGGACTGTTATTTCTCCGTTCCCAAGGCACCTCTTTCACAATGTCCATTCTTCCGGAAAGCTCATTTCGTTTAATCGCTTTTTTCAGCACTGGATCTTTTTGTAATACGGTTACACAATTTCTGATTGTCTGCTTTGTTCTTCCTTTATCCGTATGCTCCAACATATCATTGACATCTTCTGTTGTAAACATCTCCTCGTTCACAATATCTTCTAATTCCATTAAGGACTTCTCGCTGATATTCGTTAATTCTTTCTTCAATTTTTTCAACCTCCCTTCTCTTCATCTTGAAAAACTCTACAATCTCTTCTCCTGTTCCAAACATCAGCACGTCCAGATAGTCATTTATCTTTCTTTCATTTGCCAATGCCTCCGTAAATAATTCGTGCCATTCTTCTTCCGGTTCTGGTCTGTAAAACTCTTTCCAGAACTGAATCCATTTCAGATATCTAATCAGCACGTCTGTTGCATGTTTCAACCACTGTTCCAGTTTTTCTCTGATCATAACAACTTTAGACTGCTTTTGTTTTAAGGGAGCCCTGTTTCGGGGCGTCCTTTCATATTTGCTTCTGTTTCCAACTTTAATATCCAGTCCAAAATCTTCTACCAGCTTTTTCGCAGCTTCATACTGTGATATTCCAAATAACCTTGCTGTAAAATCTATTGCATCACCACCCACTCCACATGCAAAGCAATGATAGATTTTATCTGCCTTCATACTTGGATGCCGGTCTTTATGAAACGGACAACATGCCATTCCATTTCTTTTTACTTTAATCCCATAATGCTCCGCAGCCTGTCTGGCTGTCACACATTTTTTTACCTGTTCAAATAATGTCACTTCTACCTCCTGCCCCTCCGAGCAAGTCTCCGATGAACAGATATTCGGGAATTGTTGTATCTTTCAATTCGTGATATACTTAATCTGCCAAGATGGTATATCAGTGAATCTGATTATCAGAGAACTTGCTCAGATATTTTATCTGGGCTTTTTCTTTTTGTCTGTCAGTAGTCATAGCTTTTGCTCCTTACACAAATCTCCTTGTAGGAATAATGATAATTTCAAATTTGCTTCCGTCCTTTAATTCAAGAAGAATCACATAATCTGAATCTCGATCCGGTAAAATGGAACTTATCTTCAACTTCTTACTGTAGTTAATTGCATCGAATATTTTTCCGACTACTTTCTTTGTTTTCATTTGCTTCTTTTCCTCCGTATTAACGTTTATTGTCCAGCATCTCAGCAACTTTTTTCTGCTGTGACGGGTACAGATGCCCATAAGTGTTCAATGTCATCTGAATGTCTTTGTGCCCCAGCCTTTCCTTGATAATCAGCGGTTCTACGCCCTGGTAGATCAGATATGCCACATGGCTGTGACGGATATCGTGCACTCTGATTGGTTTTACACCGGTCAGTGCTTCATATTTCTTAAGACGTTTCTGCAGTGTTCTCGCCACAATCGGGAACAACCGCTGATCTTCCGGAAATCCATAATGCTTCTTTGCATACTCCTGTACCTCTTCCTTAAGAAAATTGGGAATATCAATAGTACGGACCGAATTTTCTGTTTTTGGAGTATCAATCACATCTCTTTTCTTGATCCGGTTATAGGTCTTATTGATATGCAGGAGATTTCCACTCATATCAAAATCCGAAAGACTCAATGCTAGAAGCTCTCCTTCCCTAATTCCTGTCCAGAACAGAATTTCAAATATCAGATAATCTTCACTCCCCGGCTCAATCCCGGCGATAAATCTGTCATATTCTGCTTTCGTCCAGAACTCCAGCTTATTTGCATCCGATTTCCCCATCTTTTTTACTTTCTTACATGGATTTTCCTTCAGATTGTAAATTTTCTGTGCATGATTAAACAGTGCATTTAACTGATTCTGGATCATACGCTCATAAGTCTTGCTGTATCCTTTTTCCTGAATGGCATTCTGCCACTGGATAATCTCTGCCGGTGTAATTTCATTCATTTTTCTTGTTCCAAAATATGGAACAATGTGCTTGTTCATCATGTGCTGCTTATTACGGATTGAATTTTCTTTCAGTTCATTCTTTTTATCTTCAAAATAGACTTGAATAAAACTGTTCATCTCCATTTTCATATCCGCTGCAGTCTTTCTTATGAATTCCTTTTCATAATTCAATGCTTCTTTCTTAGTCTTGAACCCTCTTTTCAGCTTCTGCGTTTTCTTTCCTGTCCAGTCAACATAACGGAAGCTCACATACCAGGTTCCCTGTGTTTTGTCTTTGTAAGCTGACATCTTAAATCCTCCTTCATACTGCTCTCTGAGAGCATCCATAAAATTTTGTTTCCCAGTAGGGACGTGGAATCTTTCCACGAACTGCTACATATCCTTCCTTTGCCAGTTCATCATTGAGCTGCTTCAGAATAGAATATGCTTTACTGCGTTTCACACCTAATTCTTCCATGACATCATCAACAGTCATCATATAATTAGTTCTCATAGCGTCCTCCTTTCTAGTCACTTTTGTGACTCTTTCGTTGTTCTCTTATAATAATTCACTTTTGTGAATTTGTCAATAAACATTTGCGAATTTATTTTTTCCATTCCATACCTATTGCTTGCGTATCGGCAATTTGTTAAATCTCACTCTTTTGTATCATTCACTTTTGTGCTAGAATAGAAGCACAAATATTATTAAGGAGGCAGCATTATGGTTGGCAAAAAAATCCGGGCATTCCGGGAATTTAGAGGATACAGTCAGATACAATTAGCCGAGCTGTCCGGCATTAACGTAGGTACGATTAGAAAATATGAGCTTGGAATCCGGAATCCAAAACCAGATCAGTTAGAAAAGATAGCAACTGCACTGGGATTAAACGTAAGTGTTTTTCTGGATTTTAATATTGAAACAGTCGGAGATGTACTCTCTCTGTTGTTTTCTATTGATGATTCGGTGAACCTCTCACTTGCTGAAACACCTGATCAGAAGGTTGCGCTGACATTCGATAATCCTACAATGCAGGACTTTTTCAGGAAATGGTGTCAATTTAAAAATGTCTATGAAAAGGAAAAAGCTGAAATATTAGCTATTGAAGATAAATATAAAAGACAAGAAGAACTGGATAAGCTGAATGCTACCCAGGAAGAATGGAAACTGCGCGCTATGGGAACTACGATAGGTTGCCATACTATCGTTAAGAAGGGCACTGAAGGCAATGACATCAAGACATATGATCTGACTTAATTTTGTGCATAAGAAAAAGAGCTCACGAAGAGCTCTTTCTTTTTGGTGGTCTGGGGGAATTGCTTATCATTCCATGCTACCATTACACCATATCGCCGCAAATACCCAGACCTACTAATAAGATTTCTTTTTTCATAATATCAATTCCTTTCTTGTAAACGCACTTTTCGATGTCATATACTATTCCCGAAATCATAGAACTCAAAAGAATTCCTAATATGGTGGCGATATCTGGAATCGAACCAGAGCCTATTGCTAACTTTGTTATAGTGGTAGTATAGCATTGATTTCAAATTTGTCAATCCGCTTTCAGGATTTTGTTATCATTCTGTTATCACAAACGGTTGTCAGGATACTCTCCCGGCAACCGTTTTTCTATACTGTTCGTTATTCTTTTCCACTCTTTTTTATATTTCCAGGCAACAGAAAAACCCGTAGAACCGAAGTTCTACGGGCATCTTACGCTTGGACACAAAGTTATCTTTCGATAACACTATATATAATTTATCTGATAATCAGTGATTACTCGATGATGGAAGCAACACGACCTGATCCTACAGTACGTCCACCCTCACGGATAGCGAATGTAAGACCCTGCTCCATAGCTACAGGATGGATCAGCTCAACTGACATCTCTACATTATCGCCAGGCATACACATCTCTACACCCTCTGGAAGGTTGCAGACACCTGTAACGTCTGTTGTTCTGAAATAGAACTGTGGTCTGTAGTTGTTGAAGAACGGAGTATGACGTCCACCTTCATCTTTTGTCAGAACGTAAACCTGAGCTGTAAACTTGTGATGGCACTTAACTGTACCTGGTTTAATCAGAACCTGACCTCTTTCGATCTCTGTTCTCTGAACACCACGAAGAAGCGCGCCGATATTATCACCAGCCTGAGCCTCGTCAAGCAGCTTACGGAACATCTCAACACCTGTTACAACAGTCTTTCTTGTCTCCTCATGGATACCGATGATCTCTACTTCATCAGATACATGAAGAACACCACGCTCTACTCTACCGGTAGCAACTGTTCCACGGCCTGTGATAGAGAATACGTCCTCTACAGGCATCAGGAACGGCTGATCTGTTGCACGCTGCGGATCCGGAATATAATCATCAACTGTAGCCATAAGCTCCATGATCTTATCTCCCCACTCTCCATCCGGCTCTTCAAGAGCTTTCAGAGCGGAACCTTTGATGATCGGGCAGTCTGTGAACTCATATTCCTCTAACTGCTCTGTAACTTCCATCTCAACCAGTTCGATCAACTCATCGTCGTCAACCATATCACACTTGTTAAGGAATACTACGATATAAGGAACACCTACCTGACGTGAAAGCAGGATATGCTCTTTTGTCTGAGCCATAACACCATCAGTAGCAGCAACTACGAGGATAGCGCCGTCCATCTGAGCCGCACCTGTGATCATGTTCTTAACGTAGTCAGCATGTCCCGGGCAGTCAACGTGCGCATAGTGACGCTTATCTGTCTCATACTCAACGTGAGCTGTAGAAATTGTGATACCACGCTCTCTCTCTTCCGGAGCCTTATCGATATTGTCAAATGCTACTTCTGCGTTTCCTGCTACTCTCTTGGACAGAACCTTTGTGATAGCAGCCGTCAGAGTTGTCTTGCCGTGGTCAACGTGACCGATTGTACCAATATTACAATGTGGTTTTGTTCTTTCAAATTTAGCTTTAGCCATTTTGAATAATCCTCCTTATTACTGTGCCATAAACGGCATGTTATATATTTACGTTTGCTCAGCTAACATTGATTATATTTCAAATCATGTAGTTTTTCAAGCCTTTTTACAATTTAAATTAATCATTTTTACTAGACAATACTTTTTCCTGTACGGATTTCGGTACCGGCTCATACTTTTCGAAGAACATGGAGTAATTTCCGCGTCCCTGTGTCCTTGAACGAAGATCCGTAGAGTATCCGAACATCTCGGACAACGGAACATATCCGCGTACGATCTTACCGCCGCCAAGATCATCCATACCTTCGATCCTTCCGCGTCGTGAGTTGATATCGCCGATTACGTCTCCCATATACTCTTCCGGCATTGTTACTTCTACCTTCATAATAGGCTCAAGAAGTACCGGAGCAGCCTTCTTCATCGCATCCTTAAATGCCAATGATCCGGCGATATGGAATGCCATCTCGCTTGAATCGACTTCATGGTAAGATCCGTCATATACGTTCGCCTTGACACCTACAACCGGGAATCCTCCAAGGATACCTGACTGCATCGCGTCTTCAATACCTTCTCCGACTTTCGGAATATATTCCTTCGGAATCGCGCCGCCGACTACCGTAGACTCGAACTTAAAGGTCTCCTCGCCGTTGATATCCATCGGCTCGAACTTAACTTTACAGTGTCCGTACTGTCCACGTCCGCCGGACTGTTTCGCATACTTGCTGTCAACATCAACAGCTTTGGTAAACGCCTCTTTATAAGCAACCTGAGGCGCTCCTACGTTAGCCTCTACCTTGAACTCACGCAGAAGTCTGTCTACAATAATCTCCAGATGAAGTTCTCCCATTCCGGCGATGATTGTCTGACCGGTCTCCTGATCAGTGTGTGCGCGGAAAGTAGGATCCTCTTCCGCAAGCTTCGCAAGAGACTCGCCAAGTTTACCCTGAGATGCTTTCGTCTTAGGCTCGATTGCAAGCTCGATAACCGGCTCCGGGAACTCCATAGACTCTAAGATTACCGGATGCTGATCGTCACAGATGGTATCACCTGTCGTCGTGAACTTGAATCCGATCGCTGCCGCGATATCTCCGGAATACACCTTGCTCAGTTCCTCTCTCTTATTGGCGTGCATCTGAAGAATACGTCCGACACGTTCTTTCTTGCCCTTCGTCGCATTCAATACATAAGATCCGGAATTCATCGTACCGGAGTAAACCCTGAAATACGCAAGCTTACCTACGAACGGGTCTGTCATGATCTTAAATGCAAGAGCTGAGAACGGCTCTTCATCAGAAGAATGTCTTACGATCTCATTGCCATCCATATCTGTCCCCTGGATCGGCGGAATGTCTGTCGGAGCAGGCATATACTCAAGCACTGCGTCTAACAGCTTCTGTACACCCTTGTTCCTGTAAGCAGATCCGCAGCAAACCGGAACCGCAGTACATTCACATGTCGCCTTTCTAAGGACTCTCTTCATGTCTTCTACGGAAGGCTCATTTCCTTCCAGATATTCCATCATCAGGTCATCATCCAGGTCACAGACCTTCTCTACCAGTTCGGAACGGTAAAGTTCTGCATCGTCCTGCATATCCTCCGGAACGTCAATGATTGAAACATCGTCGCCTTTATCATCATTATAGATATAAGCTTTCATCTCCATCAGATCGATGATTCCCTTGAATTCATCTTCCTTACCGATAGGCAGCTGCAGACAGATGGCATTCTTGCCAAGTCTTGTCTTGATCTGCTCTACGGCATTGTAAAAATCTGCGCCCAGAATATCCATCTTATTGATAAATGCCATTCTCGGCACATTATACGTGTCGGCCTGACGCCATACATTTTCTGACTGAGGCTCAACACCGCCTTTTGCACAGAATACACCCACAGCTCCATCAAGCACGCGAAGCGAACGTTCAACCTCGACGGTAAAGTCGACGTGTCCCGGAGTATCAATAATATTGATACGATGCTCTAATGCGCCCGGTTTCGGCTTGCAGTTCTCCTCCAGCGTCCAGTGGCATGTCGTAGCTGCGGAAGTGATCGTGATACCTCTTTCCTGCTCCTGTTCCATCCAGTCCATGGTAGCAGTACCTTCATGAGTATCACCAATCTTATAATTCACACCGGTATAGTAAAGAATACGTTCTGTCAGCGTAGTCTTACCGGCATCAATATGCGCCATAATACCGATGTTCCTGGTTCTTTCTAATGGGTATTCTCTTCCAGCCATTATTTTGCTGCCTCCTAGAATCTATAGTGAGCAAATGCTTTATTTGCTTCAGCCATCTTGTGCATGTCTTCTTTTCTCTTCACGGATGCGCCTGTATTGTTGGCCGCATCAAGAATCTCATTCGCCAGTCTCTCTTCCATCGTCTTCTCGCCTCTCTTGCGTGAAAACATAGTGAGCCAGCGAAGCGCAAGAGCCTGTCTTCTCTCTGCCCTTACTTCAATCGGCACCTGATATGTCGCACCACCGATACGTCTTGCTTTAACTTCAAGTACCGGCATAATATTATTCATAGCCTCCTCGAACACATCGACTGCAGGCTTATCGGATTTTGATGCAACTCTTTCAAATGCTCCGTATACAATCTTCTGTGCGACACCCTTCTTGCCGTCCAACATGATATTGTTGATCAGCTTGGTAACCACTTTATTGTTGTACAACGGATCTGCTAATACGTCTCTTTTCTGAGTATGTCCTTTACGTGGCACGGTCCTTCCCTCCTTAAACATAATTGTGCAAGTCTTTCGGCTGCACTGATTAATTCATCGGTACTCACATGTGTCTTTCTAATGATAATGTGTAGTGCAATTGTATATAACTTGCAACTTACTTAATCATAGTTCTGTTTGTGACTACTTAATTTAACGAAGTTCTTCTTCTCTCTGTTCAGAAGAACTGCTTTCACACTAGGCTCGTAAAATACCTCGCCAAGTGTTCAATGCAAAGTGTTCAGGTTTACTTTTTAGCGTCTTTTGGTCTCTTGGCGCCGTATTTTGAACGTGCCTGCCTTCTCTTTGCAACACCTGCCGTATCGAGTGTTCCTCTAACGATATGGTATCTTGTACCCGGAAGGTCCTTTACTCTTCCTCCACGGATCAGGACGACACTATGCTCCTGAAGGTTATGTCCTTCACCTGGAATATAGCTTGTTACCTCAATTCCGTTGGAAAGACGTACTCTGGCGATCTTTCTGAGCGCTGAGTTAGGCTTCTTCGGTGTAGCAGTCTTAACTGCGGTACATACGCCTCTCTTCTGAGGAGCGGATGCATCCGTACTTCTCTTTCTCAGAGAATTGTACCCTTTCTGAAGTGCCGGAGCTGTAGACTTCTTTACAGATGTCTGACGGCCTTTCTTTACTAACTGGTTAAATGTTGGCATTCTCTTTCACCTCCTACGATTATAATAAGTTGCATTCTGTTGCCAATCTGTCAGGCATATTTACTGCCTCACGCACATCGTTCTCCAATGCACGCTAAATCAGTGTATTACGAATGTTTTCCCTTGTCAAGGGGTTTTTCGCTTTTTCTTCTACTTTATATTCCCGCTGTCATAAATGTAATTGTAACCCGGAACAGATCCCCATCCAGATACAAATCAAACTTGCCGCCCTGCATCTCTGTCAGTGTCTTGGCAATGGACAATCCCAATCCGCTTCCTTCCGTACTTCGTGATATATCTCCCCGGATAAAGCGTTCCGTCAGTTCATCCGCCGATATGTTCAACGGTTGTTCTGATATATTCTTCAAACTGAATACAGCCGTCGTCCCTGTCGTGTAGAGATCAGCGTACACCCTGGTTCCTTCCATCGCATATTTCGCTGTATTATTATAGACATTTGCCAGAACCCTCCACAGACGCCTGCCGTCGGCGCTGATAATCACTTCCTGTTCCGGAAGCGACATAATCTCCGTCAGATTACGTGCCCTAAACTTCTCCTCGAATTCACCGCTGGTCTGCTGAATTATCTCCACCAGATTAATGTTCATGAATTCCAGAGTAATATTTCCAGAACTTATCTTAGAAGCTTCTACCACATCTTCCGTAAGAGTCTTAAGCCGTTGAGATTTTTCGTCTAACACATCCAGATACCGCTGAATCTTCGGATCTTCGAACTTTTCCTGTTTCAAAAGATTTACATAATTAATAATAGAAGTAAGAGGCGTCTTAATATCATGAGAAACATTCGTAATCAGATCCGTCTTAAGCCGCTCGCTCTTGATACTCTCGTCCAGAGCCATATCAAGCCCCTGCCCGATTGAATTGATCTTCTCCGCAATATTCCTCTGCTCTTCACTCATTCTTTTTGTCGGAATCTTATAATCCACCTCGCCTCCGGCAATCTTATCGACCCCTTTGTCGATCTCATGTCTCCCGATTGCCTGTTTCACCAGATAGACAAACAAGACTATCTCTGCCAGCAGCAGCAGAAAGGACAGAACCAGATCCAGATGATCTATAATTCCCATCCAATGAATGACCACAAATATCCCAAATATCAGAATCGTCCGCCAAACGGAATGTAGATTCCGCAGAATCTGCTTTATGAAATCTAACAGGCTCTTTATCAGACTGTTTTTCCATAAAGATTTTGCTTTCATTCTTCTGACCAGACTCATATATCCGATCAGGAACATCCCGCAAGTGTATGCCGCTATAATACCCATCCATATGAGTGTTACCGGTTCAATATCCGGACCGGACCCGTATATCGCATCAAAAGACGAAGTCTGACCTGAATTAATATAATTATTTCCAAATACCACAGAAACCGGAATAATCCAAACCGCCAGTACAACTGCCGCCGCCACTTCTGTCTTCCATCTGTCAAATGCATTCAGATGCAATTCTTCATCTTCGTTATTTCTCCCTGCAACGAGCGTCAGCCAGATCAGGATTACAAAAAACGCAATCATAAACAGTATCCCCAACACCGCCACGGTCTGAATACTTGATCCGTATTTTTCATACATGCGGGCCTCCGAATAGAAACCGTCTTTGATCGGATACCCGGTATCTACCCCTATCGCAAATATGAAACCGTCTTCTTCTCCACTCACATATTCTGCCGAATCCCGCCACCTGAAAGCATCGGCATCATCCAGGTTGGTCTCAAACTCTTCAAGCTGCGGTCTGACGATTACATACTTCCCCATATCCCGAAGCTTCTTCAGATTCCCCTCTATCTTAGTGCTGTCCTGGAATTCCTTCCGATTAGAATATACGACATCGTTCTTTGTATCAGCATACAGATACGCAACATTCGTATCCCCTTCCTGATACATCTTGCCGATATTCTCATACCGTTCCAAATCATTCTTAAGAACACCGATCACCTCACGAAGTCTTCCATATGCGTCGCTCAGCCTGCCGTTCCACGCCGGACTGTCATTCGCCACTTCCATAATACTTCCTGCGCCGATCGGAGAATACAGCTCCTCAAACCAATAGCCGTCATAGCTCCAACAATCGAGATAAACGACCTTCCCCTCCTCATTCTGAAGCCCCTTAAAGGGTGTCTCTGAAGAATTATAAAAATCTCCTTCCTGCAGACTTGAGAGAATATCATTTTCGGAAATTCCCGACTCATCGCCTGCAATCACAAACCGAAGCTCTCCATTATCAATCAGCTTTTTAAATTCACTGTAATAGTAATAATGATAGGTATTATCAGCATTTTTACAGACTATAATATTATCTTCCAGGTTTCCCCCCGTCCCATACATATCATTTCCGTCAGACTGCCAGCTCTCTCCCCACATTTTCAATTCTTCCAGCGTATAAGCCAGTCCGCTGGTATTCTTACCGCTTATTGTTCCATCCTCGCAGAACTCTTTGATATCCACGATTCTCCCCGGGTCATAAGCTCCGTCCGCTTCCAGCATCTTCTTTACCTTAATGCCTTCGGTCACATCATAACTTAAGCTTCGCAGGTTATTCTTAAAACTGACTGAGTCTTCGTATTTTTTCGCGGCTCTGCCCGCTAATGCTTCAGTCCTCAACACCGGATAGGACATAATCCACATTAAACCGACCGTTATCGTCACCGCCAACACATGCGCCGATATAATCAGCATCCCCTTCGCAAGGGCAGACTTATACCATCGATGCTTCATATAAACTCCCTTCTAGAACTTCTCTATCTTATATCCGACCCCCCAGACCACCTTCAGATACCGTGGTTCTTTGGGGTTGATCTCAATCTTCTCCCGAATATGCCGGATATGTACCGCCACAGTGTTATCCACACCAATCGCATCTTCATTCCAGATATTTTCATAGATCTGATCGATAGAGAACACTTTTCCCTGATTCTTCATTAATAGCAGCAGAATATTATATTCGATAGGGGTCAGCTTCACCGGCTCCCCGTCGACAGTTACTTCTTTCCTGTCGTCATTGACTGCCAGCCCGCCCACTTCATATACTGCCTGACTCATATAATCCGCCGTACTTCCAAGCTGCGTATATCTGCGTAACTGAGACTTCACCCTGGCAACCAGTTCCAAAGGGTTAAAAGGCTTCGTCACATAATCATCCGCTCCGACATTGAGCCCAAGGATCTTATCTGCATCCTCTGATTTGGCAGACAGAATAATAATAGGCATATTATTCTCTTCTCTGATCTTGAGCGTAGCGCGTATTCCGTCCAGCCTCGGCATCATCACGTCAATTACCAACAGATCCACTTTCTGCGCCTTCAGCATCTTTAACGCTTCTTCTCCGTCATATGCTTTCAGTACCTGATATCCCTCCTGAGTCAGATAGATATCTATCGCCTCTACGATCTCTTTATCATCATCACATACTAATATTTTAGACATTCTCATCACCTCCCTTATACTATACAAGAATAGCAGGGATTTTTTAAGAGCAATTTATAGAAATTCTTAAGATATTATGAAATGCCTCCAGTATATCCATTTTATGGGAATTTATTTGTCGAATATTGACTATATTTGTCGAAAAATTACTAATTATGACTCTTTTTATTGTCATACCTATATTTCGGTTATAATTGGAGATGTAGCATGTATTTTGTTTCTCAATGCGAGGCTTATGAGGATACATATGATGCAAGAAGAGAAGATTGAATATCTAATACGTTCGCTTGGAATTGGCTCCACCTACCGCGGATATCGCTACCTGAATTACGGTGTTCAATTATGTCTAAAGAACGAAGATTATCTGCTCTCAGTGAGCAAATTACTATATCCTCAGATTGCCAAACGTTATAACGCCAGCTGTTATAGTGTTGAAAGGGATATCCGCACAGTTGTAAAAGTGTGTTGGGACAGAGGTAATAAGCAGCTCTTGCAGGAGATTGCTTTAAGGCCATTATGTTCTCGTCCACCTTCTGGTGAATTTTTAGATATACTCACCGCACACTTAAGAAATACACCAACGACTTCGGTTTAGGTTTTCTTCTTAAGTTCTTAAGCCCTTCTTAAGAATTTTTCTTTTTCTTTTATGGAATAAACATACTTTGGACATATGTTTCTTTTATACTGAAAACCAGATAGTTGAATAAACGATATTCACTATCTCCCCCTCAATAAAGTGAAGTGCTGGCTGACATGGTTCAGCAGTACAGAACTTTACTCTCATTCCTTTTAGATAACTATAACAACGACGAGACCCCCACATTCCTTTGGTTTGTGGGGGTTTCGCTGTCTTAGATGATATTCATATGATATTATTTTCTCGGTAAGATTGCATACGCCCGGAATGCGCCGATCTCCCCCAGGCTGTAGGTGAGAGGGCGGGAGTTTCCATCCCGCCGCCTACGCTCCCTCCTGGCAGCGTTCCGGATTGATCTGCAGGCCGTTGGGTCGTGATACCCTTCATGGTTCTTCAGCAGATCCACCCTAACACCTCCCGTTCTACTTCGCTCATCCATGTTCTCTGGAAAGACTCCACGCCTACATGGTGATAACTCTCTGCAGATATGTACTCTTCAAAGTATCTGCGGTACTTCCGGGACCTTCCTGACTGTCTGAGTTCCCGAAGTGCTTTAGACTCCATTTGTCGCACCTGCTCATACTTCAAATCCAAATCCTTTCCGATATTCCTCAACGTCTGGTCGTCAATATACCGCCTCCCTATACTGCCGTATTTATCGAGAAGAGTCTTACGGTTAGGAAGAGGTATTTTAGAGCCGTCAACAGCGATGATCTGCCGTCCCCATACACCCATGAAACGAGAATGGAAATCCAGGGAATCCCTGCTGCAAAGGAAGTCAAGTACACGTTCGAAGCATTCTTTGAAAATAGAATGGTCAATGCCGGAGCGTGCCTTGCTGAAAGCCCGTTTGGAACATTTCACAGTATCAGAGATGGAAGCCCCAGACAGGTGCCGCAATTCGGTAAAGAATTCATCAAGTTAATTTCATACGAAGCAGCTCCCTTCAAAAAAGTGATATAAACAAGGGCTGCGCCGCATTTTAGGGCGATTTTATCAATAGTAAATCTGCTGATTTTTCGACGAAAAATTTGTGCAATATTTTAATTGAGTTAGTGCTCTTGAATGAAGAAAGGCACAGGGAACCCCGTGCCAATTAAAAGTAAAAAGCCCCGATCGGAGGCATCCCCGGCCAATTAACTGTTACTGAGGGACATTTGGCACCCAGTCATTTGCGCCGGCGCAATTCGTACCACAGGACGAAAACTGGTCAGACCAAAATCGGCTCGTCGTGCAGGATGAATGCACATTGACAACATAATATACTTACCCGGATAGCCGATAGGGCGGCTATGCACCCGTTCCGAGTCCTGCGGAAAGGGGTATACTTATGAGTACATACGAAGAATTCATGATAATTCTGACCATCGGTCTTTTAATCGTTGCAATTCTGAATCTGAAAAATAAGTAAGCCGCCCTGCTCTCTGGTAAAGAATAGGCGGCTTACTATTATAACTGTCAATTAATTTCACCGGAACGGGAAGCTGTGACCTTCCTTATCGGCTGTCCTGTTAAGTGTATTATAGTCAATTTAAACAAAATTGTCAAATACTATCCTTTCATTTCAAAACCGCCACCACGCGACCAGATGAAAGGAAGGCGATAGAATGCCCGTATACAAAGACAATGAGAGAAACATTTATGACTGCCGGTTTTACTATACCGACTGGACAGGGCAAAAACGACAGAAACAGACAAATGGACATTGACAATAATATATTTACCCAGGCAGCCGATAGGGTGTGAATACCTCCGTTCCGAGCCTTGAACGGAAGGAGGCGTTTTCTATGAGTACATATGAAGAATTCATGATATTGCTTACTTTTGGAATACTTGTAGTTGCGATTTTGGAATATGTCAACCATAAAAAATAGCACCCCCGCTCTGACAAAGTAAAAGGTGCTATTTTTTAACCAATATATTGCCGGAAACGGATAGGTGTACTCTATCGTATCGGCTGCCTTGTTAAGTATATTATAGTCAATCTCTTCAAATATGTCAAATACTATCCTTTCATTTCAAAACCGCCGCCACACGCGCAGATGAAAGGAAGACGATAGAATGCCCGTATACAAAAACAATGAAAGGAATGAAAGGAACACTTACTGCTGCCGGTTTTACTATACCGACTGGACAGGACAGAATTTTAGATAACTATAACAACGACGAGACCCCCACATTCCATTGGTTTGTGGGGGTCTTGCTGTCTTTGGCTAGTCAGGACAGAAGCAGCAGAAATTTCGCTTTTTCCCGCTGATCTTTGTTCATTTTACATAAATTTCTGCCTTTTTTTAATTTATGTTTCTCTTTTTTGCATTTCACCTTTATAATATGAGGTGGAGTTTATTGTATGTCAAACATTTTAGGAGGATACACATGTCAAAAAGAACAGACATTCACAAAGTACTCATTATTGGTTCCGGCCCGATCATCATCGGACAAGCCTGCGAATTCGATTATTCCGGAACACAAGCCTGCAAAGCGCTGCGCAATCTTGGTTATGAGATCGTACTGGTGAATTCTAATCCGGCTACGATCATGACCGATCCGGAGATGGCAGACGTAACATACATCGAGCCATTGAATATTGACCGGCTGGAACAAATCATCGCAAAAGAACGCCCTGACGCACTCCTGCCGAATCTGGGCGGACAATCCGGGCTGAATCTTTGTGCGGAACTTGCAAAAGAAGGGATCCTTGATAAATATAATGTGAAGGTCATCGGCGTACAGGTCGATGCCATCGAGCGCGGTGAAGACCGTATCGAATTTAAGAAATCCATGAATGCCCTGGGAATCGAAATGGCAAGAAGCGAGGTTGCCTACAGCATAGAAGAGGCTCTCGCGATCGCAGACAAACTTGGATATCCGGTTGTCCTTCGCCCCGCATACACCATGGGCGGCGCCGGCGGCGGACTGGTATATAATAAAGAAGAATTGAAAACCGTATGCGCCAGAGGTCTGCAAGCCAGCCTTGTCGGACAGGTTCTGGTTGAAGAATCCATCCTTGGCTGGGAAGAGCTGGAATTGGAAGTCGTCCGCGATGCCGACAACAATATGATCACGGTCTGCTTTATCGAAAATATCGACCCGCTGGGGATACATACCGGAGATTCCTTCTGCTCCGCCCCGATGCTCACCATCTCGGAAGAATGCCAGAAAGAGCTGCAGCGTCAGGCTTACAAGATCGTAGAATCTGTGGAAGTCATCGGCGGAACCAACGTACAGTTCGCCCATGACCCGGCGACTGGCCGGATCGTAGTCATCGAGATCAATCCAAGAACCTCACGTTCTTCCGCATTAGCCTCCAAAGCGACCGGTTTTCCTATCGCACTGGTATCTGCGATGCTCGCCTGCGGATTGACCCTCAAAGACATTCCCTGCGGCAAGTATGGCACTCTGGATAAATACGTCCCGGACGGAGACTATGTCGTAATCAAATTTGCCCGCTGGGCATTTGAAAAATTCAAAGGGGCAGAAGATAAACTCGGCACACAGATGCGCGCCGTAGGGGAAGTTATGAGTATTGGAAAAACATATAAAGAAGCTTTCCAGAAAGCGATCCGAAGCCTTGAGACCGGACGCTACGGGCTTGGCCACGCCAAAGATTATGATAAGAAAAGCAAGGAAGAACTTCTTCATATGCTGATCACTCCCTCAAGCGACCGTCATTTTATCATGTATGAGGCGCTTCGCAAGGGCGCATCCGTAGATGAGATCTTCGACATCACAAAGGTAAAAACTTATTTCATCCAACAGATGAAAGAATTAGTCGAAGAAGAGGAAACTCTGATCTCATCAAAGGGAAGCCTTCCTCCTGACGAGATACTGATTACCGCAAAAAAGGACGGATTCTCAGACAAATATTTAAGTCAGCTTCTGGAGATTCCGGAAGAAGAGATTCGGAATCACCGCATAAGCCTGGGCGTGGAGGAAGCATGGGAAGGAGTCCATGTCAGCGGTACCCCGGACAGCGCTTACTTCTACTCCACCTATAATGCAGAGGATAAGAACCCGATCCGTACCGACCGTCCGAAGATCATGATTCTCGGCGGCGGTCCCAACAGAATCGGCCAGGGAATCGAATTTGACTACTGCTGCGTCCATGCATCACTGGCGCTAAAGAAACTGGGCTTCGAGACTATTATTGTAAACTGCAATCCGGAGACGGTTTCTACAGACTATGACACCTCCGACAAACTGTATTTTGAGCCTCTGACACTGGAAGACGTCTTAAGTATCTACAAGAAAGAACAACCGGCAGGAGTTATCGCACAATTCGGCGGACAGACTCCTCTGAACCTTGCTTCTGAGCTTGAGAAAAACGGCGTGAAGATCCTTGGAACTTCTCCTTCTGTCATCGATCTGGCGGAAGACCGCGATCTGTTCCGCGCTATGATGGACAAGCTTGGAATCCCTATGCCGGAATCCGGAATGGCAACTACGGTAGCAGAAGCCCTTGCCATTGCCAAAGAGATCGGTTATCCGGTCATGGTACGTCCTTCTTATGTCCTTGGCGGACGCGGCATGGAAGTCGTATACGACGATAAGAGTATGGAAGGTTATATGAAAGCTGCTGTAGGCGTGACGCCGGACCGTCCGATACTGATCGACCGTTTCCTGAACCATGCCCTGGAATGTGAAGCCGATGCTATTAGCGACGGAAATCATGCATTTGTTCCGGCAGTTATGGAGCATATCGAACTTGCCGGAGTACATTCCGGCGATTCCGCATGTATCATCCCTTCGGTGCACATTTCCGAGGAAAACGTACGGATCATCAAAGAATACACGAAGAAAATCGCAGAGGAAATGCATGTCAAGGGTCTGATGAACATGCAGTACGCCATCGAAAACGGAAAAGTATATGTCCTGGAGGCCAACCCCCGGGCATCCCGTACCGTACCGTTAGTATCCAAGGTATGCAACATCCGTATGGTACCTCTGGCAACGGATATCATAACCTCTGAACTGACCGGCCGGCCGTCTCCTGTGGCTGAATTAACCGAGAAGAACATTCCGTATTATGGTGTAAAGGAAGCCGTCTTCCCGTTCAATATGTTCCAGGAGGTAGACCCGGTACTCGGACCGGAGATGCGTTCCACCGGCGAGGTACTCGGTCTGTCCTACTCCTACGGAGAAGCTTTCTACAAAGCGCAGGAAGCCACCCAGTCCAAGCTGCCTCTTAAGGGTACGGTACTGATCTCCGTAAACCGCAAAGACAAAGCTGAAGTCGCCGAAGTCGCGAAGATCTTTGCAGACGATGGTTTCCGGATTCTTGCCACTGGGACTACCTGTGATACGATCCGTGAAGCAGGAATAGAAGCAGAGAAGGTAAAGAAATTATACGAAGGACGCCCGAATATCCTGGATATGATCACAAACGGGCAGATCGACTTGATCGTGAATTCTCCGGTAGGCAAAGAGAGTATCCACGACGACAGCTATCTGCGGAAAGCCGCTATCAAGGCAAGAATTCCATATATCACGACGATTGCCGCGGCAAGGGTAACCGCCAAAGGAATTCGATATGTAAACGAACACAAGCAGGGAGACGTAAAGTCTCTGCAGCAGTTACACGGAGAGATTACTGATCAATAAGTCCGTAAGAATGTGTAAATTCATCCAAAGAATCCAGACTTTTGCTGAAAGCAAACAGAATTATATCTGACAAATAAGGAGTCGTCAGAAAAACTCAATTTTCTGCGGCTCCCTATCTGGATAAATCTGTTTTCTTTTTCTTCTGATATACTCCTGTATTATCCTATCGTATCTTTTCTTCCAAGCCTTACGTCTTCCATTTCCTCTGCCAGTTCTTCATCCATGTGATCAAAGAGATAGTTCTTGCCTGAATCCCGTCTTTTCTCATATTCCTCACGAATCTGACGCTTCACAAGCTCTACCTCTTTCCAAAATTCCCTCGACGAGACCAGAGTGCCGCCCTGCCCTAATGTAACAACCTGCTCCACACCGTCCGAAGTCACTACCGTCACATGATATTTCTTACCGATCTGATGAACCACCTTCTCGATATACTGATCCGCCGTCTCCGCCTGCTTCGTATACACCACATGGATATTATGATACTTCTGGATCTCCAGCGCATACCCTTCTACTTTATACGCGTCGAATACCAGGATCACGGTACATTTCCGGAATCCCTGATAATTAGACAGGATATCCATCAGTTTATTCCTTGCGGCCTCGATATTCGCCTTTGCCAGTTCCTTCAAGTCTTCCCATGCAAATATCACATTGTAACCGTCCACTAGCAGAAATTCCTGGACAGACTCCTTTGCCCTGGGGACGCTCTGCTGCCGCGTGCCGGTAACCATCGTAGAACCGACGGGTACTTTCCTTTCTACTTTTCCGTAGGTACGGATAAAAATCTCTTCTAACTCCTTCTCTTCTTCCTCACTGAGACTGGCCTGACTCACTCTGCCCTGTCTGGACGCCGATATCCTCCCCGGGGCTGTGCCTCCCTGGGCCGCCCCGTCATTCTTCTGTCTTTCACCCTCCATTATCGGCTCTTCACAGGCATTCTGAGGCCTCTTCTTCCGGCTCTCGATATGCATGTATTCCGCCGCCTGCTCCCACGGTACGACAAAACCTGCCCCATGGGCGCAGAATACCGATCCCGCCGGATTCTCCATATCTCTTTCCGGATCATAGTTTTTCTCTTCTATGATCTCTTCCGCATTGTGGCATGGCTCATAACCGCGGAAAGTACATGTAAGCTTCCCTTGTCCTCTCGTATAGCTGTTCACTTCCATCTGATAATCCCGCATAGCCGCCGCCGGAGCCTTTCCCGTCAGTATGGCCGTCTCTCCTGCCATCTCCGGCTCCCTGCACTCCCCCGACATCTTCTGGATATCATTCATAGCCCGTCCCACCGTCTCTAACGGAACCTCCAGCCGATACCCATAATACGGTTCCAACAGGACACTCTCAGCCTGCATCAATCCCTGTCTGACCGCACGGTATGTGGCCTGACGGAAATCTCCTCCCTCCGTGTGCTTCGGATGAGCCCGCCCGGCTATCAGAGTAATCTTCATATCCGTAATCACCGATCCGGTCAGCACGCCTCTGTGCTCCTTCTCCGCCAGATGAGTGAGTATCAGACGCTGCCAGTTCCGGTCCAGCTCGTCTTCACTGCAGTCCGTCTCCAACACAAGCCCGCTGCCGGGTCTTCCCGGCTCTAACAACAGATGCACCTCCGCATAATGGCGCAGCGGTTCAAAGTGCCCGACGCCCTCTACCGTATCCCGTATCGTCTCCTTGTAAACGATATTTCCCGCGTCAAAAAACACCTCCGTATGAAAACGCTCCTGAATCATACTTTTTAAGATCTCGGTCTGCACCGCGCCCATCAATTGCGCATAGACCTCCCCCAGTTCCTCGTTCCACACGATCCGAAGCATAGGGTCCTCTTCCTCCAACTGCCGGAGATTCCTGACCATACCGTGAACATCACAGCCTTCCGGCAGCCGGATTCGGTAGCTCAGCACCGGTTCCAGAATCGGAGCCTGAGACTCCTTCGCACTCCCAAGCCCTTCTCCCGGATAAGTATGGCTAAGCCCTGTCACGACACAGACGCAGCCTGCTTCCGCCTCCGAAGCCGTCTCATATTTCTCTCCGGAATAGATACGGATCTGATTCACCTTCTCTTCCCATGCTTCCGCCTCTGCCGGAGAGGACGACAGACTGTCTTTCACCTTCAAAGTACCGCTAAGGACTCTCATATGAGTCAGCCGGTTTCCCTGGGCGTCTCTGGATATCTTATATACCCTGGCGCCAAAGTCCCCCGCATGGCCCGGCTCCAATAATCTCCCTGCTATCGTATACTTCTCCAGGCCTTCCAGGAATTCCTGCACCCCCCATAACTTCAGTGCAGAACCAAAATAACAAGGATACGCCTTGCCGCGGGCAATCAGCCCGGTAATCGTCTCATCCGTCAGACTCCCGCTTTCCAGATACTCCTCCAGCACATTCTCATCACACACAGCCAGCTCTTCCAGAAGCCCCTCCTCTTCTTCATCAAATGCAATGCACGCTTCGTCCAGGCTCTTCCTCAATTCATTCAGAAGCCTTTCCCTGTCCGTTCCCTCCTGATCCATCTTATTGACAAACAAAAAGACCGGAATCCGATATCTCTTAAGCAGACTCCACAGCGTCCGAGTATGCCCCTGCACTCCGTCCGTCCCGTTGATAACCAGCACGGCATAATCCAATACCTGAAGCGTACGTTCCATCTCCGTCGAGAAGTCCACATGCCCCGGCGTATCAAGAAGCGTCACCTGTTTTTCTCCGAGATCAAAGAGAGCCTGTTTTGAGAAAATCGTAATCCCCCGGCTCCGTTCCAGCTCATAAGTATCCAGGTACGCATTCTTATGGTCTACACGCCCCAGCTTCCTTATCTTGCCGCCAAGATACAGGATACTCTCTGATAAAGTTGTCTTCCCCGCGTCTACATGCGCCAGCAGACCGATACTGAGATGCCGGACTGGTTTTTCGTTTTTTCTGTCTTCTTTATTCTCAGACGTATCTTCCATCGAAAATACCCCTTTCTATTCTGACTTGCCTCATAAGATGTTGGGGCAAAAGATATTTTGCCCTTGGCATCTTCGTAATATCATATCACAGAAAAAGATATTCGTCGATATATCGATATTTTTTTCACTAAGTCCATGTATTTTTTTCCTGCAATGTGCTATAATCTAGTATAGTTCGCGCCAGGTTATACCGGTATAGCCTGCGCATTCAAATAACAAAAAGAACAGGAGTGATTACTAATGGATATTTCAAACGATATCAAATACGTTGGTGTGAACGACCATGCCGTAGACCTATTCGAAGGTCAGTACACAGTCAAAAACGGTATGTCCTATAATTCCTATGTGATCCTGGATGAGAAGGTTGCCGTGATGGATACGGTGGACGCTCATTTCACCCACGAGTGGCTGGATAATATCGAAGCTGCGACAGGTTCACATAAGCCGGATTATCTGATCATACAGCATATGGAACCTGACCATTCCGCCAATATCGCGAATTTTATGAATGTATATAAAGATACAAAGATTGTATCTTCCGCCAAAGCATTTACCATGATGAAGCAGTTCTTCGGCACAGATTTTGAGGACAGGCAGATCGTGGTCGGCGAAGGCGATACCCTATCCCTCGGAAAGCATGAACTGACCTTTGTTACCGCTCCGATGGTACACTGGCCGGAAGTCATCGTTACTTATGACAGTTGTGACAAAGTATTATTCTCCGCCGACGGTTTCGGCAAGTTCGGCGCTCTGGACGTAACAGAGGAATGGACGGACGAAGCACGCCGCTACTATATCGGAATCGTAGGCAAATACGGCATGCAGGTTCAGCGGCTGCTTAAGAAAGCTTCTACACTGGACATTCAGACGATCTGCCCGCTGCACGGCCCTGTACTTAAGGAAAACCTCGGATATTATCTGGGACTCTATAATACATGGTCTTCTTACAACGTAGAGACCACCGGCATCGTGATTGCCTATACCTCTATATACGGCAACACAAAGAAGGCTGTGGAAGCTCTGGCGGACAAGCTCCGTATGAAAGGCTGTCCGGCGGTTATCATCCATGATCTTGCCCGCTGCGACATGTCGCAGGCAGTAGCAGACGCGTTCCGCTACGGCAAGTTAATCCTCGCCACGACGACCTACAACGCCGATATCTTCCCCTTCATGCGCGAATTCATCGAGCACCTGACCGAGCGCAATTTCCAGAACCGTTTCGTCGGACTGATCGAGAATGGTTCCTGGTCTCCGCTTGCCGCCAAGACGATGAAGAAGATGCTGGAGGGCTGCAAGAACCTGACTTTCGCGGATACTACCGTCCGCATTCATTCTTCCTTAAATGAAGAAAGCAGCGAACAGCTTGAATCCCTGGCTGAGGAATTCTGTCAGAACTATCTGGCGCAGCATGACGAGACAGCGGATAAGAACGACCTGACCGCACTGTTTAAGATCGGTTACGGACTCTATGTGGTAACTTCCAACGACGGTAAGAAGGACAATGGTCTGATCGTCAATACCGTTACCCAGGTTACGAATACCCCGAACCGTATCGCGGTTACCATTAATAAGGATAATTATTCACACCACATAATCAAGCAGACCGGCATTATGAACATCAACTGCCTGTCTACAGACGCTCCGTTCAAGGTATTCGAGAATTTCGGTTTCCAGAGCGGACGTACCGTAGACAAGTTTGCAGGGTGTTCACCGCTGCGCTCCGACAACGGACTGGTATTCCTTCCAAGATACATCAATTCCTTTATGTCCCTTAAAGTGGAACAGTATGTAGACCTGGATACACATGGAATGTTCATCTGTACCGTTACCGAGGCCCGCGTGATCTCCAACGTAGAGACTATGACTTATAACTATTATCAGAACAACGTAAAACCAAAGCCGGATACAGAAGGCAAGAAAGGCTATGTATGCGTCGTATGCGGATATATCTATGAAGGCGACGAACTGCCTGACGATATCGTATGCCCGCTTTGCAAACACGGAGCCGCTGATTTCGTAAAAATATAAACAAAAATATAAACAATCAGAAATAAGAGCTAAAGAAACGAATCCCCAGACAGTATTGCCGTACCGTCTGAGGATTCTTCTTTTTTCTAAAAAAGAGATAAAAAAGTGGAGCGAATATCTGCATAATTCTTCTTCGTATGTACAAAATAAGAATTGATATATTTATCAGACGGAGGAATGAAGAGTGGTAACTGTGGATTCGATCTGGAATGAACATGTGAAACTTCCGCATTTCAGAAAACTGAAAAGAAATGCCAGGACAGATGTGCTGATCATCGGCGGAGGGATGGCGGGAATCTTATGCGCATATTTCTTACAGAAAGAACATGTCGATTATATGCTCGTGGAAAAGGGCAGTATCTGCAGGGGAATCACAAAGAATACAACTGCAAAGATCACATCTCAGCATGGCCTGATCTACCATAGGATGCTGAAAAGCCTCGGAAGCGAAAAAACCAGGATGTACCTCGATGCGAATCAGAATGCGGTGCGAAAGTTTACCCGGCTCTGCAGGGCGATAGACTGTGATTTTGAGAAAAAGGCGGCTTATGTCTATTCGAAAAACGACCGGGCGAAACTTGAAGAAGAGGCAGAAGCGCTGTCCCGGATCGGATTTCATACGCATATAACAGATGCCGATACACTTCCCTTTCAGACTGCCGGGGCAATCGGCTTCGCGGAACAGGCTCAGTTTCATCCGTTGAAATTCATAAGCAAGATCGCGCCAGGATTGAATATCTATGAAGACACGTTTGTAAAAGAACTGGCAGAAAACACGGCCGTGACGGAAAACGGAAAGATTACCTTCCAGAAAATGATCGTCGCAACACATTTTCCCCTGGATAACAAGCATGGGCTGTACCCATTGAAGATGTATCAGGACCGTTCCTATGTGATTGCACTCGAAAATGCCCCGCAGATCGACGGTATGTACATCGACGAAGCGCCGGACGGGTTTTCATTCCGCAATTATAAGAATTATCTTTTTATCGGCGGCGGAAGCCACCGTACAGGAAAACCGGGCAAGAACTGGGAAGACCTCCGGAACTGCGCAAGGCTCTACTATCCTAATATGGAAGAAAAATATAGCTGGGCCGCGCAGGATTGTATGACTCTGGACGGGATTCCCTACATCGGCCCATATTCCCGGAATATGCCGGAATGCTACGTAACGACGGGATTCAACAAATGGGGAATGACATCCTCCATGGTATCTGCGTCAATCCTGACAGATATGATCCTTGAAAAAGAGAATCCCTATGCGCCCGTCTTCCGTCCTTCCAGGAATATGCTGAAACCGCAGCTATTTATCAACGGTTTTGAATCCATTACCAATCTGCTCACCATATCCTCCAAACGCTGCCCCCATATGGGATGTGCCCTGCATTGGAATAAAGCAGAGCACTCCTGGGACTGTCCCTGCCACGGCTCCCGCTTTGACAGGTTCGGGAAACTGCTGGACAATCCGTCGAACGGGGATATGATGTAGCGATACGGCCGCGCTCTTAGAACACCAGCTCCTGCTGCTCCATCACTTCAATCTGCGACACGATCATCGTCTCCGGCTCGTTTCCCCTCATGTGGTCGGCTTTCAGATACTGCATCCCGCTGCGCAGGCTCGCCGCGATCAGGTTCAGGACATAGATATTATCAAACCGGTTATAAATAGATTCTCCGCCGAGACCCGTCAGGCAGATCAACTGTGTGTTCGTCTTCTTCGCCATATCCATAAGCGGTTTCAGAAGATGCGCCGCATTCGTCTGCGCAAACGGATTGTCCATGAGCAGTACTTTCCCCTCATTCCGGTCCGCGAACAGATCTGTATCATCCCTGCGCATATAATACAGAAGACTCGAAAGAACCACGAAAGCCGACAGGAAGCCTTCCCCGCCGGAATTTCTCGCCACTTCCGCCCATGTGATCGGGTATTCTCTCTGTTCTTCGATCTTGTAAAGGCGAATCTGCACATTGCCGACGCCGACTACCGTGTCATACAGATTTCTGGTAGTAATCCGCGTACCAAAATATTCCTGCGCATTTTCATTCTGTTCAAACAGAAGGATTCCTTTTTGCGTAATCTCATCCACCATATCCTGAAGACGGATCTGATACAGATTCTCATTCTCTTCCCATTCCGGCAGCTTAAGCTTCAGCATCTTCACCGGACGTTCCCGAATCGTAATCGTTGAGTTATGGTCTATCTTAGCCAGATTCATATGCACTTCCCTGACATAATCCTCCAATAACTCTACAATCTTGTTCTTCTCTTTCTCTACCAGCGCAATATCTATCTTAAGCTTCTCCATCAGGTTGTCATATGACTGTAGTATAGTGGATAACTGCCGTAAGACGGCCGACGCGTCTCCCGACAATTCCAGCATCGTCTCCAGCGGCTTCTTATAGAATTCTTCCTGGAACTGCTCCATACGCACGGCCCGGTTCAGTATCCTGACCAGACGGTCTCTGGCCTCCTGGCATTTCCTCAGGCACTGGTTATAATCCCGGATCAGAATCCCTTTAAAATTACGAAGTCCCCGGCTGTCCGTCTCTGCAAAATCCTGATCCCATTCAACTTCTTCCCCCAGCGGGAAATCACTGTATTCCGCAAGGGCCGTCAGGTTCTCGTCATAACTTCTAAGACGCTCCGTCAGGCGGTCCGCCTGTTTCTGCGCTTCCTTCTCTTGATAGCGGAAATGATTCTTCCTCGCGTCAAAATCCTGATCCCGTATCTCTTCCTTCGGCAGCGGTTCTTCTTCATTACACTCTTCAAGCATCCGCTCCGTTCGTTCCTTCTTCCGCTGGGACACTACGGCGGCCTTCTTATCCGCATCATTCCAGAGACGCTGCTTTACCTCTATCTTCCGGCGCCTGTCTTCAAGCATAATCTCCTGGTGTGCTTCTTCTTCCCGGTTGTATGTTATCTTAAGCCATTCTTCCCCGGAAAACCCGTATTTTCTCTGCAGATGCAGAAGCTCATCCTGCATCTCCTGATGACGTCCGGCTGCCCGATGCTCCTGCTCCTCCAACTCTTGAATCTCCAGAGACATGCTGGCGGTAATCGCCGCATATCTGGCTTCCATCTCCCCGATATCCTCTTCCTGTCCGGCACCTAAAACTGCGTCTCCGTTACTCTCTTCCTGTCCGGCACCTAAAACTGCGTCTCCGCTACTCTCTTCCTGTCCGGCTTCTTCATATTGCCGGTATCTTCGGACATTCTCTTTCAGTTCTTCTGCTGCCCGCAGCAGATCAGCCCTCTTAATCTCCTTCGTCTTCTGCTCATCCCTGAGCTTCTCCCTCTGATTCTGTGCCAATTTCTGCTTCTGCGCCAGCTTCTCTTCCTCTTTCCTGCACCTTTCTAACTCCCGGAGATTCTGCTCATAGGATTCATATTCTCCACACAGCCTTTCAAAGTCCTCCATCCGCCTCTGCTGGCGGGCAGCTTCCTTCTCCGTCTCACGTATCTTCTGCTCCAACTGTTCTGCTTCATCCTGTATCCCGGCCAGTTCTTCGACGCCGCCTCGTATCTTCCGGGCCAATTCCCCGGATTCTTCCTTCAGAGATTCGATCTTCCGAAGATTCGTCTCCCACTTCTCCTTACTGACCGTCTGATTCCTGATCAGCTCCTGCCGTTCAAAATATTCCGCATACTCCTTCTCCCGAATTGCGATGGCTTCTTTCTTCCTGCGTATCTCACGCTCTTTCTCCTCCACTAGCGCCTGAAGTTTCTCTTCGTTCAGCAGATTATCATTAAAAAGCACATAGAAACTGATACCTTTCAGGTGTATCACTCTGCCGTCCTGATTCTCTTCATCTCCCTCCAACATCTCTCTTAATACAATGGGTATCGGAAATGAAGTACAGACCCCTCCTGTTCCCTGTGATAATCTTTGAATCTCCGCTTCTGATAAGATCAGCGCATAGGGGAGGAAGGGATGACGGCGCACCAACTCGCGGTTTTTCTCTTCTGAATATCCGTTCTTTGAAAGCCACTCCATCCCATATACTACATGAATTCCCATATTCGCAAATTCACGTTCCAGCTCTTCCGGCAAGTCCAGCACCTTTCCCTGCGTCAGACCCTGGTATTCTTTCTGAAGCTTGTCCTCCTCCTTCTCAAGACTCCTCCGAAGCCCCGCAAGCTCCTGAAGCTTCCTCTCGGATACGCGCAGGATCTTATCCGTATAGAACAACGCCGTCTCTTCCAGGTTCAGATACTGAAGCACTGACCGGCGGGCCTCAAGCTCCCGCTTATATCCTTCGCCGATCTCCTCCTGACGCTGGGATTCCAGTCTCTTGCGTATCTGTTCCGACTTCATATCTTCCAGGATACGCTCCAGGCTCTTCCTCCTCTCCTGATTCTTCGCCTGCTGCTTCTTCAGACTGAGACGCGTCCGGATCTCCCCTTCTAATTCCTTCTCATAAGATTCCTTTCGGATCTCCAGCGCTCCCGGTTCATATACACCCAGGATATTACGAAGAAGTTCTTCCCCGTACCGCTGATTGTAAGACTCCTCCTGCTTATCATAAGACGCCGCGGCGCTTCTTAGTCCGCCCTGCCGGGAAGCGCACCGTATCATGCTCTCGGCCAGTTCCTTTAATTTCTCCTCCTCCTTCCTCAGCCGCTCCGTGATATCACGATACGCCGCATCATTATCCGCCTGGTCCGCCTCGTTCCCGGCAATCATTCTCTCATAATAACGTCTGAGCCTGTATCCGAGATAATTTCTCTCCGGCCCTAAATCCTCTTCCTTCTTTCTGGAAACCAACAGCTTCTGCCGGATACGCACAAGCTCCTCCCACTCCTGGTCCGCCGTCTTCTGCTGCTTCGCGCACAACATGAGGTGAAGAGCTCTCCCGATTCTCTCCGCCTCCTGTAAAAGGTCCTCTTTCTCAATCTCGATCATCTCTCTGTTACTCAGATGAAAACGCTTCTCTTCCTCCAATTGATGAATCTCGACGGATAGCTTCTCATACTCGACTCTTGCGATACTGCGCCGTACAGACTCGATCTCCTCCTTAACTTCCCGCTGCCTTCCTTCCGTCTCTTCATGCAGACGGTTCAGCTCCAGGATAAAATGTGCCACCAGATTCTTCTGCGCCTGCTCTTCCTCCGTCACATCCTGATAACTCTGCGCCGCTTCCTGTATACCGGCTGCTTCTTCCTTAAAAGCCTGTATAATGTTCCTCCGTCTGATCTTCGTCTGATTCTCCTTATACTGTCCCACATATTTCCCCAGGATAGAGCGGAACTCCTTCATGCGGTTCTGCTCCTTATCAAGCTTACTTTCCACCGCGTCCAGAAACCATTTCTCCACCAGCCCCTTCTCATCCTTACAATCCGCGAACAGATCTGACAATCCCGATTCCTTCAGATTCACCTTCTTAATGATGGTCTCCCATTCCTTATAGTGAATCTGATACTCCGCAAGCTTGTCGAAATACTGCCTGGACTGCGCCGAATTCGTCATATCATAATAGAAAAACTTCATGGAACGGTCTTTCTTATAAGACTCGAACAACTGTCTGCAGGCGGTAAAATTCTTAAGAATGATCTCCTTCTTTCCCTTCTCTATCACAGGCAGATGACTGATGTCCTGGATGCAGGGAGCCTGATACTCGCTGATGATATTGACCATATCGAGGCTTTCCCCATTCCCTTCTCCTACATCCTGGCTTCTCCGCACCATCATACCCGTAAGTACATAACCTGCGCCCTGGTCCAGAGCCCACTCCACCAGGATAAATGAAGGCTTATTCGTCGTAAAATAACTCTCAAAGGGACGGTCCTTGGCGTCCCGGTATCTCTTGTGTACGAAAGGCGCCGTCATCATCTGCACCAGTACAGATTTCCCGCCTCCGTTCCGCAAAGACAATAAGGTGCTCTCCCCATTCAGGTGAAAGCACTCATCGCTGATCCGGATCGCATTGTTGTTATAATTCACATTGATCAGCCTGACCGACTGTATCTTACTCATCCTCCGTCACCCCCAGCACTCTCAGCACTCTCTGATAATTATTCTGGTTCAGCAGATTCCAATCCATGAAATTATCTAATTTCTTCGTCGTCTTAACCATCTCATCCTGTTCCACATACTCTATTAATCCCTGCTTTTGAAGAAATATTAAGATATGGTGCAGGAATCCCTCCTTCGTCGTCTTCGCCCGGGATCCTTTTTCATCCGAACGCAATGCCTCGAATGCCTCTAACATATCCGAGAATGCAATCCCCGACTTCTCCTCCTCTTCTTCGTCCATACTCTGCGCCCCTTCTTTCAGGCGTTCGGATATACAGTTCTGAAGCTCTCCTACCCGGATATATTCCCTCGTCTTACTGCTGCTTCCCTGACCGTCGAAGAATTCCACCAGCAGCGTCAGCACCACAAACTGAGAGAGATAGTAGTCCCGGTCTGTTCCTCCTGATTTGCAGAGCGCCGCTTTAAGCTGCGCTTTCGAGAAGCCAAGGAAATTATTCTCCTCCTCCGGAATAAGATAGATCACATTATCATACCGTTCAATCCTGCTCTTTGCAATCTCACCCTGGGATTTGACCAGATTCTGGATCTCTTCCTGCTCCGTGTACGCCTTATATAACAGCGCTTCCTCCTCTTCCCGAAGCTCATGGTGTTCCAGAAGGTAATAAAATATCTCCTGACTGGTCTTTACCGCCTCTAATTCATATGCCATATTTCTATTCCTCCTGTACACTTATTTGCCAGCCGTCTGCTTTTCCCTGCTGCCCGCCCCCATCTTTTCCTGTCAGAATACTCTGATCAGGACGTTTGAACAGCGTATATTCTTTCTTATATTATTCTCATCCAAAACTCCGTCAAACACCACCGTATCTCCTTCCTCCGTCCGATATGTCTCTATCTTCCGGACAGAATGAAACTCCGGATACTCTTCCGTAAGATGCAGAAGCATCTCATTCAACTGGAACTCTCCCGGCCTGTCCTGAATGTATTCACTCCTCTCTTTCTGAAGCGCCGTCAGATCAATCTCGCGGTTTCTGATCATCTCCACCATAATCTCCTTGAATATCTCCACATTCGGAATCAGACGCTCCCTCTCGTCCGCGTTCTCCTTCGTCCGCGCTTCGATCTCCCTGAGGGATATCTCACCTCTTCCTGATGCGAACTTAAGCAGACAATACAGGCTCTTCTCATAACGTCTTAATCTCTCCTGCCGGATTCGCTCCTGCTCCCTCAGCCATTCTTCCTCGTCAAAATCCAGCTCCTCTTCTATATCCGTCTCTTCCCGTCTCCGCACAGGCCGCTGCAGTTGAAACGCTTTATTCAGATTATAGACTTTATCCGGCTCCCGTCCAAACAGAGGACGCAGAAAATAATCCAGGTTCCAAAGCGCCTCCGGATTCTCCAAAATCTTGTCATATAATTCCATACGAAGCGGAAAACGCCGAATCAGTGACATCTGAGTCAGCGTTTCCAATTCCTTCGTATATAGTGCTTTCAAGTCAAAATGACTGTTCAGTATCTTCTGGTGTTCATCGATCGTCCGGTTCAGATAACTCTCTATCACCCTGAGATGATTCAGATTCTCCTCTTCCTTCTCTGTGAGCCGCCTGACGTTAATATTCTCCTCTTCCAACGCCTGCGCCCTGCTCTTCACCATCTCCCGATAGTTCCGGAACTTTTGCTTCGTATCGCTGATGGTATCCAGATTCTCCACCAGAATCTCCTCATAATCCTTCACGGAATAATTCAGCGCGTTGCGCCGGATCTTCCCCATCGCCTCCTGTATCTTCTGAAGCTGAATCCTCATCAGATTGAAGACATTCTTGATCTCATCTACCGCCTTGTCGAACTTCTGCTTCTCAAGATGCATCTGAAAGATCATCTCATGAATCGTAAGTTTCATATTATTCTCGATCTCGAGGGTGGCAAGCAGCAGATTATATCCGTCGTCCGTCAGATAATATGACGTACGCTTGAATTCCTGATCTATATAAATGATACGGTTCGCCACATAACTGATATGCAAAGACTGATAACCGCCCTGCTCAAAGTCATATCCTTCAAAATGCATAACCCTTCCGTCATTCGACAGGACGACATTGATAATATAGTCGCCTAATTGCCTGCATTGATCATACGTCATATCCTTTTTGAAATACTGCGCATTGACAGTATCAAGAAAAGCCCCTATATCATCCACCGTACAATGCTCTTCCTTCAAGGACTGTTCCATGACATAGAGCATGACCGCAAAGATCACATTCAACTGCTCGTCCAGCTTAAGAAATCCATGCTGTTTCCATATCGCTTTCTGTGCGCTGTTCTGAATAAGCAGCGCATAGAGTCCCACATTCTTCATCCGCCGGGGAAAATGTTGTAAAAATTCGTATTGCATGATATCCCTTCCTGCTTTAACATAGCAATATGTATATACATATCAGGGTCAAAAGGTATTTTGCCCTGACATCAAAAATCTGCAATATTCAGAATCTCCTGCGGAATGTATTTACCAGATTCCAATATCTTCTTCATCGCTTCCGCCTCAGCGTCGGAAAAACAGGAAAAAAACTTATCACTGATATTCCGGTTCTGCTGTTCCTTCATAGTCGGAAGTTCCTCCAGCATATCTGATTTCCGAAGCATCGCTTTATATGCCTCCGTAAAAATAAGGATATCCCATCCTCCTGCAAACTGGTACGTCAGTTTTTCATAGATTCCGATCCCTTCATAGTCAAGATCGCCAAAATAATAGATCCTGTTCTCCTGATTTCTCATATAAGGTTCCACACACAGGTCAAAATCAAGAAAAGTCTTATAGATACCTTTCCCCGCTCCATAGATCAGGGTTCCGACCTTCATTCCAAGAATACTGTCATTTCCCTTAAGCAAATGACGTCTCATACTGTAAAAAGTATCCTTATTCTCCAGAATCACCATATTCTGCGGTACTTGTCTTGTGTGGGAATAATATGCAAGCGGCTCCGTCGTCCGGTAGATATTCAGAAACTCCCAGTTCAGCCCGCAATGCTTCAGAATACGCCTGCCCTGCTCGCGGCACAGGAATTTCTCCCGATGCCAGATCTCAAAACTCCGTTCATTCACAGATTCCTGGTCATCCAGTCTCTCCTTGCTTCTCTTCAGGTAATCACTCAGCATCAGGACCCATGTCCGTTCCCGCTCATAACTCTTAAGATGTGACAGATAATAATCGATAGAAATAGAAGGATGAATACGGTATTTTAACTCTTCTTCATATTCACGGTAGTCTTTCTCCGGCACCACCAGCCAATATTCACGATAGAGCGCCGGATGTTTTCCATTGGTACCGGACGCTTTCAACGGCACAATCTTGCCATCAGATATGAAATCCAGGATGTGCTGACACTGCTGCTCATAGGTAATACCCGGAAATGAACGGCATAGATTGTCAAGAAGCCAATTCAACGACACCCTTTTCCGCATAATACTTTCCTCCATCCTTGCTGTTTTATATTCTTATTTTGAGGTTTTTTCCAATAAATGTCAAGTACGGCAAAGATAAATTCCTCGAATTTTTGGATTTTATCTTCTAATTAAGGAATAAAATCCCTGATTCCTACTCAATCTCAAACACTGAACCCTTTCCCTGCCCAGGAACAGTAACTTTCCGAATCAAACACTTCTTCTGAAAAAACGCGGCTCCATAACACTGCACTGTCTTATATCCATTCAGATATCTGGATGCATACTTTTTCAGATCAATCTGCTGCAAGGCTTTCCTGCAGTCATTTTCCATCTGATTCTCCATATCGGAACGCTTTATTTCTATAATTATTACCTTTCGTGTTTTTCGATCCTTCACAATCACATCTGATCTGCCGATTCCATTTTCATCATTAGAAGACAGCAAATATCCCGCTCCTGAAAACAACCCCGCTATAAATGCATGATAATAGTTTTCATTATAATCATAATAGCTAATTGTATCACTTAAAATGACAGAAACTGCATCTGTCACTTTCTTTTCATCGCCATTCCACCATGCCGCAAACATCTCATTTCTTTCCGCCGTTTTGATACCGATTGTCTCACGAAACCATTCTACTATGGAATCGCCGAATATAGTCCTAATCTCTTCATTTGGTATCTTAAGATAGACTCTGCCATCATCTGACACGGCTTCTGCCGTTGAAACCCTGTCAATGGTTAAATAACCTGTAAAATAAAGAATACTCCAGAAGTCATTCTCTGCCGCATTTTCAAAATAATACGTGGAATCTTCTGTAATCCTTTCTCTAATACTCCTGCCTGACAACAACATCTCAAACTTATCATTGACATCCATTCCATCCCTGCCGACAAATTGTTTAATAATGCTGTTATGGCTTGTATCCTTCCAGTAATTCCCGAATGCTTTATCCGGTTCATGAAGCACGTCAGCTACATAGTTCAATACATCCCATGGACAATAAATATCATATTTTCCAAAATGATATCCATCATACCACTGTTTCACGGAAGAAAGTCGATCAATAAGTCCTGCTGCTCTCAACATCTGCTCAACTTCTTCTTCTGTAAATCCAAAACTGTCCAGATAATGACTCCCTGCAATTGAATTGTTTTTAAAATTATTAACTCCCGTAAAAATACTTTCTTTTGCGATACGCAGACATCCCGTAATAACCGCAAATTGCAGAAATCTGTTTGTCTTGAAAGACGTACTCATAATACTGCGAATCATATTCAGCATCTTTGAATAATATCCATATTCACTGGCTTTTGACAAAGGAACATCGTATTCATCGATCAAAAGAATTGCCGGTTTTCCATAATATGCATACATCATCCGTGTGATGATGAAAAGGCTGTTCCGAAGTTCCACTTCTGTTGCTCTTCCCGCTTTTAACCTTGAAAAACGATCTTTATCATCCTTATCTACTTTATCACCATCAAGCAGATATGCGTGTTCCACACATAAATCCGCCAGATTCAGCGCCATCTGCTCATAGGAATCTTCAAAATTATCATTTGCCACATCCTTAAAAGAAAGAAAAAGTACAGGCCATTGATTCATCCACTCAGCACATAACTCTTCATGCTTCATGATCTCAAGATCCGTGAAAATCCCTTTGCTGTCCTTACGGATGTCGAAAAAGGCTTCAAGCATAGTCATATTTAATGTTTTCCCAAACCGACGGGGACGCGTGATCAGATTGACCTTAAAGTCTTCATCTAATAACTCCGCAATAAATCTTGTCTTATCCACATAATAGCTTTTCTTTTTTCTAAGAAATTCAAAATTTTCCTCTCCTACAGGAATCCGGATCTTTGTCATACTCACTCATACCTCTTCCCGAATATTCATATCTATATATTGAGTTTTTTTCTGATAAATGTCAAGTGCAATAAAAACAAATTCCTCGAAATAATTACTATCAAACGATTGAAAAGACTCCGGAAGTAATCTTCCGGAGTCTTTTCATGCTTTTCAATTAAACTTTTCTCAAGTTATTTCTTCGTTGTCGTCTTTTTCGCCGATCCAGTATTAGACTTTTTCGTTGTAGAAGTTGTCTTTTTCGCCGTAGCAGAAGATGGCTTTTTCGCCGTAGTCGCAGTTGACTTCTTCGCCGTAGCTGCAGTTGACTTCTTCGCCGTAGCTGCTGAAGTTTTATTGGCTGCAGAAGCTTTCGCTTTCTTGCCGTTCTTTGCTTTGCTGCGAATTGCTACGATCACTGCCGCGCACGCTGCAACAGCTATTACGACCCACATAATAATACTATTGGTATCTCCTGTCTTCGGTGCAAGAGCGGCAACCGCAGACTTCAATGCATCCGTGATAGACTGGCTCTCTTTGCCCTCAGCATTGGTGCCGTCCCCGTTTGTTCCCGTACCATTTTGATCCGTTCCGTTTCCAGTTCCGTCTGTAGCTCTGGCATTATTAGGATCAGTACCGTCATTATTAGTACCAGTGCCATCACCCTGATTATTATTGCCATCGCCCTGATTATTATTGTCATCACCACCCGGGTTATTAGGATCATCCGGATTATTCGGGTTGTTCGGATCGTCCGGATCAAGAGGTTCATCCGGATTCGTGGCAGCTTTCCATGCAATTGCAATCGGAGAAGTACCGCTTATGTTAAATGTAAGACCAGTTCCTGTCTTCTGAAGCGGCTGGCTCTGTTCATTCTCCCATGTCTCTACTTCACCTGCCGTATGCGCGCCGTAATCCTCAGAGAACATATGCGCTATGGCAAAGTCGTTCTTCTTGACATTTGTACCGGAAGGCAGATTATTTGATTTGATCGTAACAGGCAATACACCACCGTTTGCATCAAAATCAGCCGCAGTAGCAGGACGCTCCTGCTGAACACCCGCTTCATCATAGTATTTAACCATGATCGTCAGGTCATAATATTTAATATCATCCCAGTTGTAACCATCCATAACTGCAAGCGCCGCGTTCAATGCTGCAGTAACGGCATCGGTGCCTCCGACATTCTCCAGTATTCCTGCTGATAAGATACTGTCATCCGGGTTATCCGGATTGATAGGAGTCAACGTATAATTATACTTCGGTCCGTCTGTTGACGCCGGCGCCGCCTCTGTCTTAACAGTAGCTTTTCCTGGCTCACTCGGGCCATAGACCTCCGTCGGCAGATATCTTATGTAGCAAGTATACTCTGAAAGCGGAGCACAATTCGTCTTCACATTTGACGGTCCCCACTCGCCTTCTCCGTCAGGCCCGTCGAATCTGTATTCAGCCGGGATCTCTTTACCATTCTCATCCAGCATCTTCGGAATCGTAATATCGAAAGATTTTCTATCCGCGTTCGGTGTAACTTCCGGTACCGGATCCGGCGGAACATCTTTCGGATCTCTCGGGAGTTTCTCGAAGTTCTCAGTAACACTACCGACCTCAATTGCCTCTACATTACCGTCTCCCTTTGAATATACCGTAAAAGTATGCGGCTTTTCCGGCTCGATATTATCAAAAGGAATCTCCACCTTTACTTTACCTGGATTATCCGGATCATCAATACCATTCACCGGCGTACCGCCATCCATAGAAAATTCATAGGAGACGCCGCTCTCTTTATCAATGGATATTGTATATACGTATCTATTCTCAAATGCTTCACTAAGTGTATAGGAACCTGTTGGCTGTATCGGATGCTTCGGCGTCAGCTTCGTGATTTCTACAGCTTTCTTCAGTGTTAATGTCTGCCCGTCTGCAAGTTTATAGTTCCCTGCTTTATCGCCGGTAAGGGCAGTGGTTTCGTCGAATTTGATCTTTTTATATTCGCCGACATTCGGACTGCCTGTTTCGTCAATAATACCTGTCATAAGCTGAACTTCTCCCTTATCCCGGCTTTCAAGTCCAACTAATTCCGCACCAGGTTCTTTAAAATCAATTACAGAGTTACCGTTATATGGTCTTGACTCAGCTTCTACCGGACTATTTGGATTAACCCTTATAGCTTTTGGTTCTATTGTAAATTTCACTTCCGGCGCTGTGCCTGTATAACAACATTTTTCATCTTCATCATTTGCCGTAATTGTATAAGTAATCGTGCCGGCATCAATAAAGTTGTCTGTGGAAGCTGATACAACATAATCCTTTCCGGCAGTTAATACTTTATTGCCCATCTTAACAACTATATCAGGCGCTTTGTGCTCCTTTCCGTTATATGTTACAGACTTGGGCTGTTCCACCGTTGCTTCTGAAAGATTGGCCTGAACTATCTCAAATGTCTTTGTAAGCGACATATTATCGGGATCATCAGTATCACGGCTAACAGTAAAGTTACCTATCCCTCGAATCTGCATACTAGCCGTACCAATATTAATATTATCCTTCCAACCGTCTTCGGATATTGTATAATCTTTATCTTTTACAAGATTTATCGTAGTATTGCCTCCTTGATAAGAGATGGAAATCTCAGGTCTAATCTCTTCTCCCGTATAAGGCTGATTTTCAATATCCGTAAAATTACATTTACGCAAATCTGCAGGATCTACAGTAATTTCATCCAAAGAAAATTCCTTATCAAATATAGTTTTATCTTTCAATATACTCGGATCCGGATTCTTTAAATCAACCGTAGCAGGCGTACTCATTGTCTTATGCCTGTAGGTCACTGTATATTTGCCTGCATCGCAAATCTTAGTTTCTGTACTATCATTGCCGTCCTTGTATTTTATGTAGCGAATCCAATTGGTTTTGTCTATCACGTAATTGGTATTCGCCTGCCTCTCTCTTTCTTTAATGGCTGTGTCCGTAAGGTCATCCCCTGTATAAGTAAACTTTGTGGTTACCTCAACTTCATTACTGCTGAACGAAGCCCTCGGCTGAATACCGTCATCTATCTGAGGTGAACCAAGATAATCCGGATTAACAATAACAGTAGTATCATCACCATGTATAAATGTAGGAGGAGGCGACGGCAATGGGTTCGGAATAATTAAGCTGCTATTGTTTTTAAGATAGAAAGATACACTGTCCCCCACTGATGTCGGAAAACTGTTCAATTCAGCACTTCCCCATACGTCCCCGCGTATGCCATCTGTCCGCCATACGATACCATTAAACTTAGGACTAATACTTTTTACACCATCTAAGGAACTAGGATCTGTCGTAATATTAGCGCTGCCATTAGACGATTCTAAGAACTCACATTGAATCCCATTAACCTTTTTATCGGGATCGTCCTCACTCTCTGTTCCGCCTGTAGCTGTTATAGTACCTCCCGATATAGTGACATTTCCCTTCATATAACTGGTATTATCTCTTAAGCTCTTGGGATAACCAATACCGGGACCTCCCACATAGTGATATTCTTTGTTACCCTGTTCTGCTTCCTTTACGGTATACGCATCTCCACCCTTGGCATCTATTATACCGCCTTCTATCTTAATTGCGCCATGTCCGCCTGATTTTCCGGAACCAATTCCGGCAGCTCCTTTTCCTCCCTGAGCCTTTATTGTACCGCTTTTGATTGTAATATCACCGGCAGTACTCGCAGAACCGCCAATTCCTGCAGCTCCGTCTGCACCCGTAGCATTTAGTGTGCCAGGACCTTCTATCTCTAACTTACCGCCAGATAACACGCTTAATCCGGCGCCCTTGCTTTTAGAACTATTTAATGTAACATTGCTACTTTCTTCTAATTTCAACTTAACTGTCGCACCTGCACCAACTTCAAATGCTGGAGAATCTGCTTTATAATCCCCGTCATTTTGCGATGTAATATCGACATTTCCTCTAAAAATAATGGTATGCGTTCCTGCTGTTACCTTAATAGAACGCATCCATGTTCCACTTCCCGTAATTACATGTTTACAGTCTGAGTTTGTACATGCGCCAATATTTATCGTAGTAGTTATCTTACTCAAATCATAATCTGGTCCCTTCGAAGGATCTGCAGGATCTGTAGGAGTTGTATCGTTTGCCATAACAGTTAATGGCACAGAAAACAGCAACATTAACGCTATAAAAAGCACCAATGATAATTTTCTTTTCTTTCTTTGCATCATAATAGTCCTTTCCTTTTTCATATATTTCTTAGAAATTCTCTATTCATACAGAGTACAATTCCGTCTCTAAGATTCCATTTGTCATATAAGTATACCGCAAAATTCGGCAAAATTCAACGATAATATCCCCCAAATCCAGAGGATACCTATATATGGAAAATAGTGTCTGTATTACTATCATATTCGTCGATTCAATAAGGATACCAGGTTACCGCAGAAAAAATCATTTTCTGTGAAATCACTTGTTCTGTCTCTTCCATACTTAATAATAAAAATTTTCCGCTGACAGAAGCAAGCTGTACGGCTATCCCTGGAACAGCGTCTCGAGACCAGTGCCCATCTGCCTGAGGAAACCACCATCCCCCTCTCTGTACTGTATTTCGCTTTCCATAGAATGTAGATACCCGGACTCTCAACGAATGTAGTGCAATTTATTCGAAACAGGCAGGATCATGGGCAATCCCACCCTTCTCAAAAAAACTTTATCATATAGTATATCGTCAAAAGTACCGTTTTGATTAGAATGTTACCTAAATATTTTCTTAACACTCTTTCTTCTTGAAAATGAATCTCAAAATCTCGAATCATTCTCTCAGATTCTAATATGTCCTCTTATAACCAGAGAAAGCCAAAAAAGCAGAGAAAGCCAGGAAAGCAGATCATCTCTAAAGAAAGCTTATAATGAAGACGCAACTATGGTAGTCAATACATTAAATAAGGGAACACTTTGCTATATGCTCCAATGCCTTATTCGACATATCAATAAGCGTACATCTCGTATACTCACTGATAATTCCCTGATCTCTTGCTTCTTCAAAATAGAATTACCAGTCCTGTATAATATACAAGACTGGTAAACAATCATATAATCACAGATACTTTTTAGACACTTCCGGGCTTAAATGGTACTGCTCTTGTATCTTGAGCAAAATAGTCTGCGGCGGTATCTCTAATTTCTTTAATATAGCAACTGTTCCTTTGATTCCTTTTTTCTATCCCCTCTTTTACCCTTTCGTCATATAAAGATAAACACTTCTTATTTCTTTGTAACAGGATACATCGCGAACATTTTTAATGTATCTGCTACTTCCTGAACTCTGCATCCTATTTTTTCCGCAATTTGTTCAATTGTGGAATCTGGAGACTGTTTTGCCTCTTGGAAAATTCTTACTGTCAAAATTCGACCTTTTTCTATCCCTTTTTCTATCCCCTCTTCTGCTCCTTCGTTCTTTATAGCCTTCGCCCCATATTCCAAAATCTTTCCTCCCATCACAGATTTCACTCCTTCTCTGACAGAATTATACTTTAACTCTATTATACAGACAATAAAAGCATTGCTGAACCAGAATACCAATACCTTAGGATATCCACATATGCCTACATAAGCTGTTTCCCATATTGCTCCAAATAGGCGGCGGCTGTTTCTAAAGACAGACCTATCCTTTCCTGCAGCCTTTTCAAAATAGCTGCATCATCCAGACCAAATTCCTGCCCCATTTCAATTATTTCTTCCGCCTTTCCTTCTGCTCTTCCTGCTTCTATTCCTCTGCGAATTAACTTTTCAGATTCTGTTTCTATTACTGTTCCGCCCATAATATTCACCAGCCTTTCTTCGCTTTTATTTCCATTTGTAATGTGGATCATGTCAGCCATAATCCCATTTTACAACCGAACGACAGGAAAGCTTCCGCGAAATATGTATTACCTGATTTTCAAAAGAATTTCTGTTGGGGTAAACATAGGAATACCCAAGCCTTCAAAATCTCTTTTATTTCGGGTGACAATACAATCACAATGTATAGATTTGGCGCAAGTAGCAACAAGACAATCTTCAAAATCTTTTGCCTTTTGCTGAAATGCAATCAGAACATCATTGTTGGTAACACTGCATACTTTGACAATCTCCAAAAGTTTTCCAACTGCCTTATATGCCATATCAGTGCTATGGGTATATTTTCTTACAAGAGAGTAGATGTCGGTAACAGAAGATGCTGATACAAAACCGTCTATTTTGTGTTCTTCACAAAACTTTAGAACCTTGTAAGAATCTTCTATAAAAGGTTCTCTTTCCAATAATACATCAATGATTACATTCGTATCACACATTATTTTCATATTTTAACAGACGCTCCTCCCGCAAAGAATCCATATCTATATCAGAAGAAATACCACCAAGTATTCCGCGCAAGGAATCCACAGCAGAAATTTGGGGATTTACAACTTTAGCAACCGTTTTTCCATTACGGGTAATAAAAACATCTTCCTTGGCAATTAATTCAAGATACTTACCAAAATTAGCTTTAAATTCTGTCGCTGTAACAACCATAACTAAATCCTCCTTTTATTTAGGTTATTCTTATTATATGCGATTTCAAAATGAAAATCAATAAAATCATACGAAACCAGAAGAAACGGTATAAAAAATCGTTCAATAGACAAGAAAAAACTATTTGTTTTTCTGTATATTTTTATCCCTATCTGGTTTCATCCATATCTGATTCTGCTACAAAACCTATTTTCTGGTTCCCAAATTCTGCAACCCCCATAATTTCTTTAACAGAATCACTTTCAAAAATTTTTTCCTAACCTCTTTTTTATCAGTAGTATCTTGACTAATTATTGTTTTTAAATCCTTTTGCTGAAAATCCATGTCATTAGCATTCATCACAACATTAAATTTTACAAACCATTCTAAAATTTCATTAAAATAATTTCCACTAATTAAATTATTAACCGCTCCCGAAATCACTAATTTTTTATAATACTCTTTAGTAATACTATAGGCATCTATATCCGTAAACTGAAGACCATATATATATATATTATTTGTCGTTGAAAATGTAATTTCTAATTCTACCGGTTCATACCAACAATTATCTCTTATAAAGGATAAGACATTTCTATAAGCCTCTACTTCTTTACTATCTAAAGTTCCCTCGAAGACTTAAAATTCTTTGGTTGAAGACTAAATACAGATATGCTATATTAGGATATGCTATTTGCAAGAAAAACTATGAAGATATCTATAATCCGAACCGTACAGGAGGCATTTACAATGTGCAGCATCCCCCTTTTCAGACCAGTAAATCTTGTATTCGATATAGACGATACTATGTACGACCTGATGGAGCCTTTCAAGAAAGCCCATGAAAAATTCTTCGCCGGAAGAGTCAGCATGGACAGTACGGAATTATTCCAAAAGTCCAGAGTCTACTCCGATATTATATTGGCACAGGAGAAAGAAGGGAAGATTCGCAGAGAAGATTCTTTCCATGAGAGACTGCGCATGACTTACCGGGATGCAGGGCTTGAGATCACACGGGAAGAGAGCCGTCGTTTCGAGACAGAATACCGCTTCGGACAGACGGTGATTACAATGTTTGACTTTATGAAGGATGTACTCGATTACTGTAAGGAAGAAGGGATTCCCATCGCCGCGTTAACCAACGGCAATCATGAAGGGCAATGGCGCAAAGTGGAAGCGCTGAATCTGCAGAGATGGTTTCTGCCGGAACAGATCTTTATTTCCGGAGATATCGGTTACCATAAGCCGGATGTTCATGCTTTCATGGCTGTCGGCGAGAGTATGGACTTTCTGCCGGAACACACCTGGTATATCGGCGATACCTATGAATCGGATATCGCAGGCGCGTCCCGGGCTGGATGGCGCACACTCTGGCTGAATCACCGGAAGCGCCCCTGCCCGGATGCGGCAAGCGCTGCTGATAAGGAATTAACCAGCGGAGACGAGCTTCTTATGTTCATACGTTCCCTCCTGTGAAATTTCCTCATCAACCGTATCCTACTCTCCCGCCAGCAGCGCCCTCGGCGTTATCTTTTTTATTTTCAGGGATAACAGGCACGCGATCAAGAATGCCGACAGGATCATCCCCATACCTGCCAGGATATTATACCAGACCGGAACCGTAAAAGTACTTTTCACGATTCCGATATTCCTGAGGAACAGGGCAGTCAGCGGATTAATGATGAAGCTGCATACGGTCACTCCCCCAATGGTCGAGAGGATCACTGCCGGCATGAAGGACAGCGCTGTCTGACAGATTAACTGGCCCGTCGTAAAACCAAGCGCTTTCAGTATCCCATAGTCTCGCTTCTTATTGCTCACCATCGTACGCACCAGCAGATACAGCACAAAAGTAATCACAAGCACACTCAATACGAGTACCGCCATGACGATAATCTTCATCAGTGAGACATAGACCGCCGAGCCGCTTTGAACCGTCGCGTTGATATCAATCGTCGCATTTACATTGTCGCCGAACCTTTCTTTTACCTCCGAATTAAAGGCTTCTATATCCGTATCATCCGCCAGATTCAGATAATAACTGGTATTCTCAAGTTCTCCCAGACGTTCATAACCTTCCCGTGTAAACAGGCAGTCTTTCCCCAGATTGTTCGAAATCTGTACAAATCCGGATATGATATAGGCGCCTTGTTTTCCGCCTGCCGTAAGCTTAATCTCATCTCCGGTCTTAAGCTTCTTCTCCGCCGCGTACTTGGCTGCGACGGCGATCTCATTATCGTATTTGGGGAACCTTCCCTCGATCATCACTTTCTGGTTATTCACTTTGGAAAAATCATCCGTAAGAGTCGCCACCAATACATCGCCGCCGGCATGCGTCACCTGAAGACTATGATAGAGATAGATCTTCTGCACCCGCTCGTCCGTATTCATTTCCTTCAGGAATCCTTCCTCGGCTTCTGCCTGAACATTGATACAGCTATCCGCGATCTCCCCTACGATCATATCCAGGAAAGGCGCCGAATCCATGATCATATTCCTGACCATCAGTCCTGAGAACACGGCGACAAGAGACAGTACAAGCATCGTGATACAGATCGTCACATTATGTTTCACGCCGGACATCGTCGTCTTCAAAGCCAGCGCGAGATTCAGCGGCGTCCGCGTCCTGTCGAGGGGAACATGATTCTGCTTGAAGGTGTGAGTCTGAATCCCCTGCCTGAGTGCGACGATAGGCTCTACATTCCTGATCCTGCGGGAGGACATCCATACAACACCAGAGACCGTCCCTCCCAGGACTGCCAGCGTCAGGAAGAACGGTACCGGCAGAAAACGGACCTCATAAGGAATGCCTGTCTGTGAGATCATCATCTCATTAATATAGGGGAACAATACATACGACACACCGGCGCCCATCCACGCGACCACCAGGGCTATCCCCGTAAACTGCATCTGCAGGGAGCTGATAAGCTGCCTGCTCGTATAGCCCACCGCTTTGAGCGCTCCAAGATTCTTCATATTCTCCTGAATATAATTGATGATATTGGACGCAATTACCACAAGGGCAATGATAAGTATAAAACAAGCCATCGCACTCATAATTCCCGAACAGATCATCTGGGATATATACCGGGATTGAGATACCATCGCATAAGTATTACTTGCAGTACGCGCGGCAGGATAACGGGCGGAAACGGCGTCTTTAAGCATCGCATCGTAATCCTCGCTTCCTTCCCTGTCATGAAGCCTTATAGAACACAGCGCCGCCCTGGGAGCATAGCCCGCTTCCTCAAGCTCCTGGTAACAATCTTCTGTCAAAAGCACCCCGCACATACTGCAATTATGAGAACCCATCATGGCGCTGTTGAAGAATCCGCACACCGTATAAGACATCTTTCTGCTCCCAATAGAAAGTTCCATCGTCTTCCCCACCGCGATATCGTCCGACCGGTACAGAACCGGCATATAGATTCCCCTCGTATAACTGCTGTCCTCGACAATCTCAATCTTTCCGATCTTCCGGTTGAGGGCGTCCTCCTTCTCCATGAAGATAAACTCCGAATTCATCTCTCCGCCGTTATATTCGAATGTTCCCACCATATGCAGGACGGAATCCAGGAAGAACTCTGCCGTACGCTTATCTGCCTTCAAAGTATCTGTGACAAATTTACGCATTTCACTTGTGTCGCCGTCAATTGCCATGGTCACGTGCTCCGCGTTCAGCCTGTCATGACACCTCCTGAAATTCTGCCTGTAATCCATGGACAGCATAAGCCACAGATTCAGCATAAGGGCGGCAAGAAATATTAGTACGATAATGGCTGCTGTCTGACCTTTTGCCCTCCGCAGGTTGGAACGGGCAAGAAGAATACTTTTCCTCATATCTACCACCCCATTTCCGCCAGGAAGGAAGCCAGCTTCTCCTGCCTTGCCGAATCGTCCTGCATCGCGTATTTCCCGAGATCACACTCTCCCAGGATCATGCCGTCCTTCAAGTACAGGATACGGCTGCCCCGCCTGGCAGACCGCATATCGTGCGTCACCATTACGATACTCTGGCCCTTCTCGTTGAACCTTGTAAGCGTATCAAGCACATCCAGCCCGGTCTTCGAATTAAGCGCACCCGTAGGCTCGTCTGCGAATAAGATCTCCGGACTGTTTATCAGAGCACGAACCATACCCACCCTCTGGGCTTCCCCGCCCGAGATCTGTGTCGGGAACTTATTCTGTGTCTCCTCGGAAATGTCCACATCGGCAAATAATTCCTTCGCCCTTAAAATAACTGATTTCCTATCCCTGTCTGTCAGCAGGCCTGCCGACAATACATTATCCATCACAGACATCCCGTCTATCAGATAGATCTGCTGAAATACGAATCCGCAATGATCCCGCCGGAATACGGCAAGTTCATCCTGACTAAGACTGGAGATCCTGCGCTCCCCAAAAGTTATCGTCCCGAGAGACGGTGTATCCATTCCGGACAATGCATACAGGAGCGTGGATTTTCCCGCCCCGCTCGCCCCCATAATCACAGTAAAATCCCCCTGGTACAACTCCAGGTCAATATTTTTAAGAACGTGCTGCAAATTTCCTCCGCTTGAGAAGGATTTGCTCAGATTCTCTGTTTTCAACAATATCTTCTTCATGTCAAACCTCCCATTTTCAAAATATCATCTGTCTGCTGCACGTTCTATTCTATTATTTCAATTCTTAGATGTCTTTAGACAATCCTTAAATATCTCTTAAATGATACCAGAAAACTTAACAATTGACATGCGTAATAATACGTGTCATAATATATTCATGATAAGAAAAGGAGTTATAAAAATGCCATTAACACCAAGGGAACTTATAAAAAAGCTAAAACAAAATGATTTTATAATCATCAGCCAGAACGGTTCCCATGTAAAATTGCGGAATCCCCAAACCGGAAAGCAAGTAATCGTTCCTTATCATTCAAATGCCATGAAAAAAGGCTTGGAAAACGCAATATTAAAACAGGCAGGTTTAAAATAATTCTGCCGTTCAAATATGGAGGTATCTGCATGAACAAATTAGTATTTTATCCCGCTGTTTTTCACAAAGCTGAAGAAGGAGGTTTCTGGATCTCATTCCCTGACCTCCCAGAATGCTTTACTGAAGGAGATGATATGATACAGGCGTATGAAATGGCTGTCAATGCTCTTGGTCTGGCACTCACATCGCGCGAAGCTGAAAAGCAAACCCTTCCGGAACCATCTGCCCCCACTGAAATTACTGTCGAAAAAGATTCATTTCTTGTTGTTATTGAATTTGATATACTGGCATATAAGAAAAGAACCAACTCACGGGCTGTTAAAAAAACACTTAGCATTCCAGAATGGCTCAATGAAGAAGCAACTGCCATCGGTGTTAATTTCTCCCAGGTTTTGCAAGAAGCGCTTATGCAGAAATTACAGATCAAATAAAACTTTCAGAAATTTCCCGGCACTTGAGGCTGTTGCGACAGCCTCTTTAGGCCGGATCAAAGTCTCTTCAAATATCTCCGCTCAAGGAGATGCCTGCCGTCACTTCGAATCCCTCTTCTCCGTTCCGTATCTTAAGTTCACCGCCCATCTCTCTCATAAAATAATCCGAGATATAGAGTCCAAGCCCCGCCCCTTCTATATGTTCTGCATTACTTCCTCTCCTGAATTTCTCCTTCAGAAGCGGCAGTTCTTCCTCTCTGACTCCTTTGCCATAATCCTGGATATGTACATTCAGCCGGCGCCCTTCCCGGCATATCTTCACCTCTATCTTCGTGCCTGCGTATTTATAAGAATTTGCGAATATATTGTCGAATACCTGCTGTAACCGGAGAGGATCTGCGCACAGCAGACAATCCGGTATCTCCGGGATTACCGCCTGATGCAGATAATCCGCACTCTCAAGCATATCTCCCAGCCTCCTGCTCTCCATATCCTCCGGTGTTATGGTAAGCTGCCTGAGTTCCTCAAGCGTCGCCGTAAATAAATTGGTGATCAATGTGTTGATCTGATCGGCTTTGCGGATAATCTGTATATAATGATCCCGTAACCGTTCATTATCCGCAAGCGCCGTCCCTACCTCGGCTACCGCCTTGATGCTTGCAACCGGCGTCTTAATGTCATGAGAGAGCTTCGCCACAAGTTCTTTCTTACTCGCATTCGCCCTTGCCTCCGCCGCCCTCGCTTTCTTAAGCTCTGACCGCATGATATCGAAACTCTCCGTGAACGCGCCGAAAAGATTCTGCCGGTCCATCATTAGCGGAATATCCAGATTACCTCCTGCAATACGCTCCGCGAACCCTTCGAGCTGACGGAACGGCTTGATGATAACCCGATTCAGATAGCCAAGATACCCGATACATACGGCACACTGCAATAACATTGCGGCAAGTATGATAAGAATCATCGTCTGACTCTGTCTCCGATAAAGCTGTCCGCTGTCATTGTCGATGATGATCTTCCCGACAGTCTGCCCTTCCACTGTAAGATCCAGTATCGTATCCCGGTGTATTACCGCCCTGTTAATGCTTTCGCTTAAGTCCGGCCGAGTCCGATAAAGCACTGTCCCGGAGCCGTCAAGCACCACATACTCAAGATCCGGGGTATCCGTTCCCCAGGTTCCTGCAGATTCGCCTGTCAGGATATCCCAGTCCGCTTCGACAGACCGGACAACCTCATTTACCAGAACAGCATCCTGACGATTATCGGTACTCCGGAATGCGAGCAGGACAACCATAAGTATTTCCACTGCGAAAAGAATCAATAATCCGGCAAGAAATGATCTCCTTCTCATTCATGTGCTCCTTTGCAGAACCTGTAACCTTCACCCCAGACCGTAATGATATATTCCGGTTTCCCGGGATTGCGTTCTATCACTTCCCGCAGCCTGCGGATATGTACGTTCAGCGTTCCGTCTCCTGTAAACTTATTCTTCCAGACTTCATCAAACAGCTCCCGCTTCGTGACCACCTTATTCTCGTTCCTGATCAGGAAAGACAGTAATTTGAACTCCAGCGCAGTAAGCCTGACTTCATTTCCCTCGACGGACACCTTCTTTGACTGAAAATCCACAGTCAGCCGTCCGTCAGAGTATCGCTCGTCTCCGCCGTCTTTCCCCTGCCCGAATCGTCTCAGCATAACCTGAACCTTCGCAAGCAGGACATTAAGAGAATAGGGCTTCTGGACATAATCATCCCCTCCGATATGAAACGCGACGATCTTATCGTCGTCACTGGTCCGTGCCGATATAAACAGGATCGGTATCTCCGTCTTAGCGCGGAGTTCCCTGCACAATTCAAATCCGCTTCCATCCTCAAGATTGATATCTAAGAGCAGCAGCTTCGCCGTATTATGCTCAAGAAATTCTCTGCATCCGGAAGCGCTGTATACCGCCGCCGTCTTAACTCCGAAAAGATTAAAATATTCTGCCGTGCTGTCTGCGAGAAGCTTCTCATCATCTATAACCAAACAATCATACTGCACCATTTCTCCTCCTAAATATTGATTTACTTTTTTGAAAACAATCCTCTAAATTACAAAAACTCATTTTAAAATTACTGATTTTGCAGTCAGTAATTTTAAAATGAGTATATCACATATACGCGAATAAAAAAAATACAAATTCTCCTCACATTATCTTTCTTATATTACTTCTCTCATATTACTTCTCTCACATTACTTTTCCCGCCGCCATCATTCCGATTGCCATGACTCCAAATACAGCGTAGATTTCATTTACCACCAGGCAGATCTTCATAAGGTTATTCTGCACCTTCCCCTTCATATACACGGCAAATGTAAATGCTCCCGAAAATATCATAAAAACCGCATAGCTCCCTATCATAATCTCTGCCGCAGGCGACTGAAGCGCCCACTCATACTGCCGCAGGATGAGTATCGTCCAGGGCAGGAACATCATCAGACCTGCAATTGCTGTCAATAATCCCTTTAAACTCTGCTTCATATTACCTATCTCCTTTCCCTATCTCCTTTCGCTCTTTCCAAAACAAACGCATGCAGCCGCCAGACAGATTCCTGTGAATACCGCCGCCACCGGAATCCACGGAACCAGCTCCAACTTAACTTCCGATAGATTAGACGCCAGCTTTCCGTATTCTGCCGTTATGATATAGAATGGATAATCCATCGGATACACAAACCACACCTTTGTATTGATCATCAATACAGAGGGCACGATGGACGCAAGCCCGAGCCCCACCGAGAAGATCGGGGTACGGACACATACGGACAACATCCAGAAAAAAGCAAGCATTGGAAATGCCGACACATATAATCCCCCAACCAGTTTGAATACAAATAAGGGAGACAGCAGGAATTCATAGTCCTGGATCTGCGACGCGACCGCGGCGCTTAAAAAATACATCCCTGTCATCATCGCCATCTGAACCGCCGCTAAGATCAGCAATATGACAAATTTCGCCATGCACAGCTTTGCCGTACTGACGGGAAGGGCAAGCATCCGCAGGATACCGTGGTTCGACCGCTCTGTCTGAGCAAGCAGCACCGTGCTTACCACCATGCCCGCCGGGAACATGAACCATGCCATTCCCATAAATCCCTGTATAAGGAAATTATGCTCCGGAGAAATTCCTTCCGCCTGCATCTCAAAATTCAGATGCGCATTTAAAATCGACGGGACCCAGAGCATCACCGCCGCCATCCCCATGATGAACAGAATCCTGGACCGGCGCAGCTTCTTCCATTCCACTCCGGTTAGTAATATAAATCTCATGCCGCCGCCCTCCTGACTTTCAGAAATACCATCTCCGCCGCTCCGATTACGACGGCTTCTATCATTGCCGCAACCAGATATTGCACTGCCTGCCCCGCTTTTGCCCCCTCAAGGATCTGGAACGGCAGAGCAAAAGGGAACACGGACAAGGCAAAATATCTGACGGGAATCACCGTTGCCATAAACAAACATACCACATCGATGCCAAGGGATATCCACATATTTTTGCATGCCGACGCAACTAACAAGGATAATATCACAACCGGCAGCAGCATGCAGAAGCAATATCCGAAGTTATATGCCAGATCCTTGACAAATTTCATATATGCCGAAGCGAAAGACACGCCATAGAATGCCGTATATGCCCCTTCTTCCCCGCCGAACCAATGCAAGGTGCAGAAGATCAGCGACAGCATCTCTATGATCAGCATTATGACACACATACCGGACAGCAAGAGACATTTCATAAAGAACATCTCTTCCTCCCTGAGAGGCAGCGCCGTCATACGGCAAATGGCATGATCCGCATATTCTGTATGGTACATCATACAGGCAATGATAATGACCAGAAGCATATTCAGCATCGACATCATCTGCCAGTCCGCCTGCATGATCGTCCGAAGCGGCGGCTGCATAAGATGCGTATACTGCTCTGACCGCACCGCCAGCTCCAGGATCGGAACCGCCGCCGCAAGGATTCCCCCTGCCAGACATCCCGGTATGATCCCTGTCCTCTTTATCTTCTTATATTCCAACGCAAAATTCATCGTACACCGCCTCTCCGAAGATTATCTTCCTCAATCATCGCAAGAAACGTATCCTCCAGATTATCCGTGGGATACCCCTTCTCTTTGGCTCCCCGCTTCAGCTCGTCAAGCGTCCCCTCGAACAGAAGCCGTCCGTGATTCAGAATACCGATATTATCCGCCATCAGCTCTATCTCCGAGAGCAGATGAGAAGATACCAGAACCGTACAGCCGATCTTCTCCGGCAAAGAGCGGATCAGAGAACGAATCTCATGGATACCGACGGGATCAAGCCCGTTGGTCGGCTCGTCGAGCATCAGGATCGGCGGCCTCCCGATCAGAGCGCCGGCAAGCCCGAGCCTCTGCTTCATGCCAAGAGAATATTTTCTTGCAAGGCGCTTTCTCCACTGTGTAAGCCCGGTCAGCTCCAAAGCATCGTCCACTGCTGATTTCGGAAGCGCCAGGATTCTCCGAATGATGTCGAGATTCTCTTCGCCGGTGAGATTCCCGTAGAATGCCGGCGCCTCTATAAAAGACCCGACTTCCTTCAGTATCTGTATCCTGTCCTGCGGGTACTTCTTACCGTCTATGATGAAGTCTCCCGCCGTCGGTTTCGTAAGGCCCAGGAACATCTTCATCGTCGTGGATTTACCCGCGCCGTTCGGTCCGAGGAATCCATAGACCGTCCCTTTGGGAATATGGAGGTTCACATTGGAAACCGCGGTGAAATCTGCATACCTTTTCGTCAGATGGCTGCTTTCAATAATATTCATATTTCATTGCTCCTTTCTCCTGATATACTCTCGAAAATATCCTTTTCTCCTGCTTCACGTCTGCTTCTTTGGTAATTGCCGGAAATTCCAAGAGTATATTTTCCTTCGGTTCTCTTACAGTGTACACCGCCAACCTTACATCTACATTCCCGTAACCTTACATCTGCCTTACATTTTCTGCTGCCCACTCGATTTTCAGGCTAATACATGATATCATAAACCCATATTTCAGCGAACCAGTGCAGAACTCACCGCTAATTACGGAAAATGAAAGGACTGAAAGATTTTTATGAATACAGATTATCTGAAAAACAAGCGGATACTGCTCGTAGACGATGAACCGGAACTGCAGAATATGGTAACTTCCATCCTGAGAAATGCGGGCTTTACCTGTCTCCGGACTGCCGGAACTGTCCGGGACGCCGTGAATACCGCCCGTGAGTTCAAGCCGGAACTTGCCATCCTCGACGTTATGCTTCCGGACGGAGACGGTTTCTCCCTGATGGAACAGTTAAAAAGCGGCTCCGACTATCCCATCCTGTTTCTGACTGCGCGGGGAGAAGACGAAGATAAGTTCCGGGGCTTCGGGCTCGGTGCGGATGATTACATGGTCAAACCCTTTCTCCCGAAAGAACTGGTATTCCGTATCACCGCAATCCTAAGGAGAACTTACAAAGATGAAACTCCTTTCGTGACACTGAAATACTGCCGGATTGATTTCGAGCGGGCGGAGGTTCTAAGAAGAGAGTCACCAGATGACCCCGATAAAACACTCCCCCTGACGGCCAAAGAATACGCCATTCTCCATACCCTCTACCGCAGCGCCGGACGCATCGTGACCATCGACGCCCTGTGCGAAGCCGCCTGGGGCGATAATCCCTATGGATATGAAAATTCCCTGATGGCCCATATCCGCCGGATCAGGGAAAAGATCGAAGAAAGCCCTTCCAAACCGGAATCTCTGATTACCGTGAAAGGCTTAGGCTATAAACTAATGATACAGTAAATACACCCCCGTCAGACTGTCTTCCGACAGAGAAGTATTTGTGCCGCCATCCAAAGGCGGCGGAATGGAGATGAACATGAAAAGCATACCCAAATTAATCCGGCGATTCCTTTGCATCCTGCTGCTTGCCACTACCCTGCTCTTCTTCCTGAATATCATCGTATTTTTTACCCTTGCTTCCATTCAGACCCCTGGGGGCTCCCCCTGGACTACCGCCTTGGAAACCGGCAAAGCATTGCAGCGTTCAGAAGACGGCAGCGGATATATCCTGCCGGAAAAGATCTCGTCAGAATTGATGAATGAACATGCCTGGGGTATCTTAATTGACAGTGATACCCTCCGGGTTGTCTGGCATACGGATAACCTGCCCCCGGAGATTCCGCTTGAATACTCTCTGTCAGACATCGCCTCTCTTACCCGGGGGTACGTCATGAATTATCCCACCTTTCCCGGAGAATCCAAAGACGGACTAGTGGTCCTTGGCTATCCCAAAGACCGCTACTGGAAACACATGTACCCGAACTGGGACTATCATTTTATCGCAAATCTTCCCAAATACGCCTTAAATGTTCTGCTTGTGAATGCCATACTCGTCTTTCTGATTTATTTCACCGCGAACATGAAGCTTCTGCGTTCCGTCAGACCTATTGCAGAGGGAATACAGAAACTCCCCACCAAAGAACCTGTACTCATAAAGGAGAAGGGATTGCTGTCCGAACTTGCCGCGAATATTAATCAGACCTCCGAGATCCTGCAGTCTCAGAATTATCAGCTCAGAAAGAAAGAGCGGGCACGCGCCAACTGGATTGCCGGAGTCTCCCATGATATCCGCACACCCCTTTCTGTGGTGATGGGATATGCCGGACAGATGGAGTGCGACCCCAGCCTTACAAAAGACGCGCGGCAAAAGTCCTCCGTCATCCTAAGGCAGAGCGAACGGATACGCAATCTGATCAATGATTTGAATCTCGCCTCGAAACTTGAGTACGATATGCAGCCGCTCTGCCGCACCCGGGAGAATGCGGTTGCCCTCGCAAGAACAGCCGCTGTTGATTTTATTAATATGGATATCGGCGGGAGATACCCCATCGAATGGACTACGGATGCAGAAATATCCGACTGCCCCGTCTATGTAGATAAGGATCTGATCAAGCGGGCAGTCTCTAACCTGATCTGGAACTGTATCAACCATAACCCGGACGGATGCACGATCTATATCTCCGTGCTGGCAGAAGCCGGATGTGCTAATTCCGGGCATAATAATCTGACGCCGGCCGCCGGAACAGACGCCGGCCGGCCCGACGAGGCAGCAAATTGCAACTGCGTCATTCGGGTGGAAGACAACGGCACAGGTATCTCAGAAGAAGAACTGAGCCGGCTGAATTCCCTGCCCCACTACATGATGTGCGACAGCGAAATTAAGGAACAGCGGCATGGGCTGGGCCTGCTGATCGTCAGACAGATCGCAGCCTCACACGGCGGCAGCATGATCCTGCGGCAGAGCGCCTGCGGCGGATTCGGGGCTGATATCCTGCTGCCCTTATATACCGGTCAGAGTAATTAGCGAAACATATGGTTAATCAAATCGGGTTATACTAAGTATTATAAGCCTGCCTGTACAGCCGAGTACAAGGCAGGCTTATATATTTCTAACGAGTATACATCTTCATATAATCTCCATGTGCATCTATCAGTTCGTCGCACATCTTCACGATATCATCGATGGAAAGTTCTGCTGCCGTATGCGGCTCCAGCATAGCGGCACGATAGATATCTTCACGCCTGCGGGTACGCGCCGCCTCGATGGTCAGAAGCTGGGCGTTAATATTAGTCGTATTCATAGCCGCCAACTGTAACGGCAGCGCCCCTACACGGCAGGGATTCACGCCGTTTGAATCTATCATACACGGAACCTCCACACAAGCTTCCGCCGGAAGATTGTCAATCAGTCCCCGGTTGATCACATTTCCGCCGATCTTGTACGGAACGTTTGTCACAACCGCTTCCATTATGTAGGAGGCATATTCACGGCTGCGCTCGTGAGTGATCTTACCATTGTCCAATATCTTGTTCCGCTCTTCTTCCCACTCTGCGATCTGCTTGATACAGCGTCTCGGATACTCGTCTAACGGAATGTTGAACTGATCTATCAACTCCGGATAGCGGGATTTGATGAAAAACGGATTGTATTCCGCATTATGTTCGCTGGACTCGGTGCAGTAATACCCCAAATGCTTGATATATTCAAAACGAACCATATCATTATGCTTCTCTTCTGCGTTCTTCTTCGCTGCACGGCGGCGGATCTCCGGATACAGGTCATTTCCGTCCTTATCCCTGATATCAAGAAGCCATGCCATGTGGTTGATCCCGGCGATCGTCTCAATACGTCCTTCCAGCTTATCCTTCATATCCAGCTCTTCCAGAAGCGTACTGGTACAAACCTGCACGCTGTGGCACAGTCCCACAGTCCTTACTCCTGTATAGCGCTGCATATATCCGGAAAGAATCGCCATAGGGTTCGTATAGTTCATAAACAGAGCATCCGGGCAGACCTCTTCCATATCTCTCGCGAACTCTTCCATTACCGGAATCGTACGGAGTCCGCGCATGATACCACCGATACCAAGTGTATCCGCAATCGTCTGCTTCAAACCGTATTTCTTCGGGATCTCAAAGTCCGTAATCGTACATGGATCGTATCCGCCCACCTGAATCGCATTTACAACAAATGTTGCATCCTTCAATGCCGCTTTACGGTTCTCCGCTCCCAGATATGTTGAGATCCGGGCGCGTCCCTGATTCGTATTCTCGTTGATCGCCTTGATGATGATCTCGGAATCCTTAAGCCTCTCTGCGTTGATATCATACAACGCGATCTCACTGTCGCATAACGCCGGGCTTCCCATGCAGTCTCCAAGTACGTTTCTTGCAAAAACAGTACTTCCCGCACCCATAAACGTAATTTTAGCCATGTCTCTAATCCTCCGTTTCTTGTCTTCTTCAAATGTTTCTTTATGATACCCAAATTATATTTTCCCAGGGATAAAAAAGCTATGCTATATGTTGTCAGAAATTGCAAAAATGTTGTATAATATGTTCTGCAGTTACTTATCCGGAAGAAAGGACAGATCATATGAATCAGCATACCAACCATTCCATGAAGCCGCTGGCAGTCTATTTCTACGGAAGAGAAAAATGCTCTTCCGGGCACAGTTACGGTCCCGGGATCCGTCCGCATTATCTCATCCATACCATACTAAAAGGAAAAGGGATCTTTCGTCTGGACGGCAGAGAATATACGCTGACAGCCGGAGACGCTTTCCTGATCCGCCCGCTGGAAACCACCTATTATGAAGCCGACGTCCTGGACCCCTGGGAATATATGTGGATCGGTTTCGACGGGACGGAGGTAACGTCGATCCTGAGCGAGACTTACTTTGACTCTTCTCCGGTCTGCTATATTAAAGATGCAAAGTGGATGACCGGAATCTATGAACAGATCAGCGCCCGTATGCGGGAGTACTATACGCAGCCCGACCGGAACGCCTTAACCGCCTGCGGGCTTTTGCTGGAACTCCTGGGCGGAATGGGCTCCCACCCGGTCAAAAACCAGAAAGACCCGACACAGATCTACCTGGAGATGGCAAGGGAGTATATGAAAAATAATTACAGCTATGATATCCACATCTCAGAGATCGCGACCTTTATCGGGATCGACCGGACTTATCTGTACAGGATCTTCAAGGAGCAGGAACAGATATCCCCGAAGGGTTACCTGCAGCAATTAAGAATAAGAGCCGCAGGTAATATGCTTCGCTCTACAGAACATTTTGTCACAGAGATCGCATATTCCTGCGGCTTTAAAGATACTTCCGCATTCTGTAATCAATTCCGCCAGATGACCGGAATGACACCGAAGGAATTCCGGAGATTTTCTGCTCTTGAAGAAGCAGATATCGACAACACAATTTAACACATCTATAGCCTGCGGTATACCTGCAGATACATCGCAATAAAGCATGCGCTTCCGCCGATCACATTGGACACCGGTTCCGACAGGAATACTCCGTCCGCCCCAAGCCCCAGCCGCGGCAGGAGGATGATCAGCGGAGCGACGATGAACGCCTTGCGAAGCAATGAAAAGAAAACCGCCTGCCTGGAACGCCCAAGCGCTACAAACGTACATTGCCCGCAGAACTGGAACGCCATAAAACAGAATCCCATAAAATACAGCTTAAGCGCCTCCTGTCCCACATCCAGCATCTCCTGGTTATTGGTAAATATTGACAACAGGAACCGCGGGGATAGATTAACTACAATCCATGCCAGTATGGTATAACTTATCCCCACGGCTGTCGTAAAGCGGATCCCGCTTTTGACTCTGTCAAAACGTTCCGCCCCGTAATCATAGCCGAGAACCGGCTGAGCCCCGCTGGTAAATCCATGAACCGGAAGCGTCAGCACTTCCCGGATAGAATTGATCACCGTCATTACCCCTACGTATAAATCTCCGCCATAATCCCGAAGGGACGCGTTGCACAGAACCTGCACGAGGCAGTTCGTCGCCTGCATGATGAACCCGGACAAGCCTAAGGCAGTAATCTGCCCGGCCAGTTTCCGGTCGATCCGAAGACACGCTTTCCTGATGTGAAGGATTGCTTTCGGGCCGGTCAGGAACCGCATCACCCACAACGCAGATACCATCTGGCTGACGACCGTAGCCAGCGCCGCCCCCGATACTCCCATATGCAATCCGAATATAAGCACGGGGTCTAAGACCAGATTCAACGCTGCTCCCGCAACCGTCGTAATCATCCCTGTTCCCGGGAATCCCTGGGCATTGATATATCCATTCATTCCGGCAGATACCATGGAAAATGCCGTTCCTGCCAGATATATCTTCAAATACGCGTCTGCATAAACGTATGAAGCTTCACTTGCGCCGAATAAAAACAGAATCGGCCTTCGAAAACAATAGCAAAATACAAACAAAACAACGGAACACCCAAGCAGCATTGAGAAGGCGTTTCCCATGATCTTCTTTGCCTGCCCGTCTTCTCCCGCTCCCCGCGCCATAGAAAATAAAGGCGTGCCTCCCGCTCCAAGCAGTTGGGTAAATGCCATGATTAACGTAACAATCGGAAAAGACAGACCGATCCCCGTCAGCGCCAGACCGTCCGAACCCGGAAGATGACCGATATACACGCGGTCAACAACATTATAGAGCATCTGGACGATCTGAGCCATAATCAGGGGAACTGCCTGTGAAATGATATTTTTTGACACGGTATTACCCGAAAAATCTGTAGCCATTCTTCTCTCCCTGCATCATAAACTTAGTTTGATAGAATTCTATTATAACGCAGCAAGAAATATACTTCAACACCCCGGCTAACGTGTCAGCCCCAGTGTCAGCTACAGCCGCTGACGCTCCTGCCGTATAATACGCTGGATACTTTTTTCCGCCAGAAAATACTTTTCCGCCAATTCCTTAATCGGTCTGCCTGACAGATATTCCGTATATATCCCCGCATTTCTTTTTGCAAGTTCCGTCTTAGTATTGGTTCTTTCTCCCCATGCTTTCTTTCCTTCCTCCTTCTTGGGAATATAGACTGCGGCGCCATCCACATATTGTTGTAACTGTTCGATCAAGTCCTGCGGCAAAACCTCTGCCGCGCGTATGTAATCCATCACATGCACCTCCCTGAAATATGATCATCCATCCACATTCCTTGTGCATATCAGGACTCCTTACCTCCTGCCGGATTAGCCTGTATTTGCCGGAGTATTCCTTCGATCTTCTCACAATATTCCAGTTCGTTCATATAAAATGCATATACGGAGCTTAACGCATTCGGCGGAGCCACCTGGCATTTGCCCTGCCGGATCATGGACAAGACATGCTCTGCAGCGGCCGTTTCCTGTTGTACCTGGGACAGGCAGGAAGATGCCATGTCTCTTCCATAAAAGCGGCCGTCATCCGGTATAATCATAGCCGTGCACGGCGGCATTTTCTTATAAAGATACTGCATCTCGGCTTCTTCCCGGGAGAGTACTTCCATATCAACCAACTCTTCCAGAAGCTTACGGTAATCTTCCTTTGTCATATCCTCCGTATTATACTTCTCCTTCAACTGCCGGATCTGTTCTTCCGTCAGTTCGCCTGACCCTTCTGACGCCCAGCCGACATCGTATTCCGAAGTAAATCCCGCTGCCTCCGCCAGCGTCTTATTGCCGAATACGCCTGTCTTAACCTCTTCCTCCTCGAACAACTTGTGTTTCTTCTTTGCCCCAAACTGAACCCTCATCAGGCTCTGGAAACGCCATTCATTCTCCACCTTCTTTCTAAAGAGTTCCGCTTGTTTCTTCTGCTCCTCTGTCCGTGCCGAAGTATCTGCACTTCTTAGTTCTGTCACATTCATAATGCTTCCTTTTACCTTATGCATGGATTGAATCATCTTCCAGCGCTCAGTTAATCCGTCGTTCATAACTGATGTTATTCTCAATCAGAGTCCATAACAATATGCTTTCTTCTCAATCCTGCAATCCTTTCTTTGTTTTTTAGTATCCCAATTTATATTGTACCATGCCGCGCACAAAAACACAGAACATATTTTTTTTAAATTAAGAATGTGCCGGTTACTGTGCCGGAAAATCAAACCTTCAAATAACTTCCGAAATATGCTACAATATTTCATGCGAGAGCAAAAGCGGCCTGCTCAGGGCGGATTTTTAAACCGAACATTGTAATAATATTGTAATTTAAGAAAGGAATATAAAACATGCAGGAAAACACGAAAACGTCACGCCCTGCATTTCACGGGAGTGACATCGAACAGATTGAAAAATACTATGGAATCCCCAAAGAAAATATCGTAAAATTCGGAGCCAATGTGAATCCCCTCGGACTGTCGGATTATGTACGCAAAAACCTGTCTGAGCATCTTGATATTATCACAAGTTATCCGGACAGGGATTACAAGAGCCTTACGCAGGTTATCGCGTCCTACTGCAGTACGAATGCGGATTACGTGGTGACCGGCAACGGCTCTACCGAACTGATCTCTCTGCTGATCAGTCAGCGCGGCGCCCGGCACGCACTGGTAATCGGCCCTACTTATTCAGAATATGATCGGGAATTGTCTCTTACCGGCGGGCGGATCTCACATTACTATTTAGATGAGTCCAGGGACTTCCAACTGGATATGGAAGATTTTAAAAATGCACTTACAGACGATATTGATTTCCTGATCCTGTGTAATCCGAATAACCCTACCTCTTCTGCCCTTACACAGGCCCAATTACACCGGCTGGCCGAATTATGCAAGGAGCAGGACGTCTTCATTATGATTGATGAAACTTACGTGGAATTCGCTCCGTCCGTAGCTGAGATCACCGCGATACCGCTGGTATCTGACTATGATAATCTAATGGTTATCCGAGGCGTATCCAAGTTCTTCGCCGCCCCCGGCCTGCGCCTGGGTTACGGTGTGACCAGCAACCGGCAATTCTTAAAAGAACTGAAAAGGAACCAAAATCCATGGTCATTAAACAGCCTCGGGGCTTACGCCGGGGAACTGATGCTTCAAGACACAGACTATATCAGCCGCACGAGAGAACTTATCCTCTCGGAACGTGACAGATGCCTGACCAGGCTTAAGGAATTCGGCTATGTGAAGGTCTATCCTGCCTATGCGAATTTCATTCTGGTCAAGCTTCTGAAGAACGGCCTCTCTTCCTTCGACGTATTCGAACATGCCATCCGGCAGGGAATGATGATCCGGGACTGCTCTTCCTTCGAAGGACTTCCCGGCGAATATGTAAGATTCTGTATCATGAATCCTGAAGACAATACACGGCTCCTGAACTGCCTGGGCGAATTACTGGGCGGCGCACACCAGTGAGATATAAAAAATTGCCTGTACACCGGAATTATTCTCCGACTGTACAGGCAGTTCTTTATTTTTTATCATACTGCTTTACTTCTACTGTCTTCGCGTCGAAATCCAAAAAAAGCTGGAATGCATAACCTTCCTCACTGGTATCCCAGATCTCTACATATTTCGGCGAAACCTCTATCAGTATCTCCGTATCCTCATGGCTGTATTTGTTATAACTCTGCCAGAGATACTTCTTGTATCCTTCCTCGAATCTGTGCCCTGGCTCATCCACAACCAGACCCTTATTCTCGGCAACGCCCTCGATCTGAATGCCGCTCCAGCACATTGCTACATTTGGATTCGCAAGAAGCTGCTTCGTCTTGCGGAAATTCTTATCGGTCTTAAAGTATACCTTGTCATCATAGAACAGACAGCTTACATTCCTCACCATTACATAGTCATCTTTACTGGACGCCAGCGCCATGATCTTATCTGTGCCGAGCATCTCAAACATCCGTTCCACTGCCGCCTCGTAAGTAATTGCCTTATCCAGTGTGAATTTCATCTTTCAATCACTCCTTTAATTAATTTGCTTAATTTTTTATACAAAAAGAATGTCACGACGGACGTTGCTCCGTATTTGATCAGGTTAAACGGTACGATCCCGAAAAGCGCCATCGTCATCGCATCCTTCATCATCGGATTCACTGCCGTACACATTGCCACAAAATCATCCATCGTATTTCCCATAAGATTCGCGTAGAAAGGAATGATCATATACAGGTTCGTGAACACTGCTACGACAGATACCAAAATACTGCTCATAGCCATCCCGGCCGCAGCTCTTCCCTTCGTTTTCTTCTTGTAGTAAATGAAGACCGCCGGAAGTACATAACAACTGCTTAAGATCAGCCCCTGGATCTCTCCGGTTCCCAGGGAAAGGCTTCCCTGTATAACAAGCTGCATCATAATCTTCACCACTATGATACAAAATGCAGCGCCCGGTCCGAACATGTATCCTCCAAGCATCTCCATCACGCCCGACAAGTCAAAGGACATAAAGGGCGGCATGAATGGAATCGGAAACCGAAGGAGCATCAATACCGCGCTCAGCGCTCCCATAAGACCTACGAAAGCGGTTGTCTTGACCCTTACAGTCGCCTTCCTCCCTGCCGCTGCACTGCGTGTTAAAGTTTCATTTGTCTGGCTCATCTCACCAATCCTCCTGATAATTTTACTTAAAGACAATAAAGCTTCTCTGAATCAAAAAACCCAGGACATATAAGTCCTGGGCAAATTTTCGCGGAACATGTCTTTTCTCATCCGGACTATAACCGTCGGTTCCGGAATTCCTCATATGAGGTCACCGGATCAGCCGCCAAAGCGGGTCATGGACTATACCATCGGTAGGGACTTACACCCTGCCACAAAGACTTCTAACTTCTATATTCTATATTTTATATTATATTTTATATTATATTATATTTTATATTATATTATATTTTATATTCTATTGTAAGAATCTGATGATCGTAACATTGTCTTCCGGTACACCTTATACCTTGTCTGCGGTATACCAGATATTATTATATACCTCTGCATACGATCTGTAAATACAGAATCCGTTATTTCCGAATATTTTCGAATATTTATAAAATATATCTCTCAGAATATCTCTCAGAAACTCATCAGACTATATATTTACTCAGCATTTCCGAAAGCATCTGCTTCATCTCTTCCCTGGCCTCAGGCGGCCCGAGTACTTCCACCATACTCCCCTGAGTCAGAAGCCACATCAGAACGCCCCGTCCGTAGACTTCCGCCTCAATAACTGCCCCCTCCTGGTCTTTCCTCATTACCTTTGCAGTCGGCAGTCTTTCAAGAACCGACTCAAGACTCCCGAAAATATCTCTCCAAATACCGAAGTACTGCTGGTCGCACTGACCGCAACCCATGGCAAGAAAAAACTTAAAAAATTAATGATCGCCACTGTCATCCTGATTTCTTTTTTCATTTTTTCGATTATGTTCATTACTACATTCCTCCTGCTACTTTTTCACTTTTTCTTTTTCCGTTTCATCTCTGGCGGTATCTCAACATTTGGTTTTTGCCTTTCCAGAAGCTTTTCTTTATTCCCAAAGAATTTATTCATGGTGTTCACCTCCCTCTAAAGCTTCTATATTCTTATTATAAGAAACAGGGTAGACGTATTCTGTCACTTCTTGAAATTAACGATTTTGTTATAATAGTGCTCTATTAAATTAACAATTTTGTAAATTCGTTAATCTAGGTTTATAAGATTTCGTTATTTCGTTAAAAATTCCAGATATACATTTTGTAAATTCGTGATATATTGGCATCAACAAAACCTTTTCTTGAAAATTTGACGATTTTGTATTATTATTAAATTACAAATTTGACGATTTTGACAAATTAGGCAATAACAGAATTAACGATTTTGTTTTAGAAAGGGAACAGCATGTTTAAACGGAAAATTTATGAGAAATTAAAGCGCTGGAAAAACGAATCCAACGGCAAGACAGCCCTTTTAATAGAAGGCGCCAGACGAGTCGGGAAATCTACCATAGTAGAAGAATTTGCCAAAAACGAATATGAAAGCTACATCCTGATAGATTTCGCTATGGCAACACAGCTTGTGAAAGATCTATTCAAGGACGTGTCTGATTTGAACTACATTTTCCTGCAGTTACAACTGCAATATAGAGTCGACCTGCATGAACGAAACTCTCTGATCATCTTCGATGAAGTACAATTATGTCCTCCCGCGAGACAGGCAATAAAAGCCCTCGTAAAAGATCATCGATATGACTATATCGAAACCGGCTCATTGATCTCTATCCGGCAGAATGTAAAAGATATCTTAATACCAAGTGAAGAACGTAAGCTCAACATGTATCCTATGGATTATGAAGAGTTCCTGTGGGCGCTGGGCGACCAATCCACCATGCCTCTGCTAAACAATGTTTTCCAGAAACTACAATCTCTGGGTGATCCGCTGAATCGAAAACTGATGCGGGATTTTCGCTTATATATGTTGGTCGGAGGTATGCCGCAGGCGGTAGATGAATATATTCAGACAAATAATCTGCGGAAAGTTGACATGATAAAAAGAGATATCCTTAATCTTTATGAAGATGATTTTCACAAAAAAGACCCCACCGGCAGAATATCCCAATTATTTGATGCAATTCCTGCACAACTTAGCAAGCATGCCTCCAAATATCAAATATCTAATGTCCTGGATAATCAACGGACAAACGATACCATTTTGAATCTGATCGCAGAGCTGAAAGATTCCAAAACTGTACTTGCCGCATATCATATAAGCGATCCAAATGCAGGAATGGCCAACAGTAAAGATCTGAATAAATTTAAGCTATACCTGGCAGACACCGGACTATTCACCACCCTGGCATTCAAAGATAAAGATTTTACAGAAAATATCATTTATGATAAATTACTCAACGACAAATTATCATCCAATCTGGGATATCTATACGAAAATGCGATCGCACAGACACTTACCGTCAATGGAAATGCTCTATTCTATCACACTTTTCTAAACGAAAAGTCTCGCCATAACTATGAGATAGACTTTCTTCTTGCGCGAAAAAATAAAATATGCCCGATCGAAGTAAAATCCTCCGGATATAAAACCCACGCTTCTCTCGATGCATTTACCGAAAAATTTTCTGATAGAATCCTGCAGAGATATTTGATCTATACAAAAGATCTGCGAAAGGAAAAAGATATCATTTGTCTTCCTGTCTATATGGCTTCTTTTTTATAGAAGCCATATAGATGCAGAATACATACTTTATTATTTAACATACCGGACTATTTACCACCCTAATAAATCTTACAAGAATCAAATATTAATTTTAACTGTAAAAACATCCTTCTTCCTCTGAAATTTCATCTTCCTCATAATCATAATCTTCCTTATAATTATATTCTTCCTCATAATCCAATTTATTTTCTACCTTATCTTCTATCTCTTCTAAAACTTCTCGTAAACTTTTTTGCATTTCTTCTTGAGATGGCATTGTTATTTTCTTTCGCTTACTAACTTCTTTTTCTATATGTTTCTTCAATAAATCCTTTGCAAACTTTCTTCTATCTGAACTTGCAAACATCTCCTTCAAAGTTCCACCCGATAGATCGCCTTTCAATGCATCAACAATATTTTCTGCTTCTTTGTTATTTAAAAGATATTCAGATGCCATATCTGTAAACTCATCCTGAATAATTCTTACCATCTCATCGGCATCATCTTCGATGAATGTGCCTGTTACTGCATTCGTAGCCTTTCCTGCTACCACTCCCCCAACTAATAATCCTGCTATACCTCCAATTACAGTGCCGATTCCCGGAAGAATTGCTGAACCCGCTGCTGCCCCGGCAATCCAGCCTCCTGTACCGCCGCCTACTGTTGCAGCAGTTCCTGCCATATTTTTAAACAATTGTTTACCGGAAATTCGTCCTCTAAATATATTTGCAACATCAAATGATGAAAGTACTGCAAACGTTATACTAGCAGTTATTGTATTACTTCGAAGAAGCTTGGCCGCACTCTTCATAGCAGCCGCACCATAAATTGGTTTGGCTCCTGTTCTAAAAGCATTAATTAAAATTGCTGATGCCTTAGGTCCCATCATGGAAACAATAGCCTCCGAACTGCCTACTAACGCGCTATTAAGCCCCGCTTTAGAAAGCTGCGCAGCCAAGATGGATGTGACAAATGCCGTCCCTCCAACTTTTAATCCGGAATACGTTGCACTCTTTACTGCATCTTCAAAATCCTCACCATTCCATACAGATGTTGCCAACGTAATCGCCGCGGTCACCCCAAATGCTGTCGTCGCTATAATCATTCCGTTAACCGCATCATATGTCAAAGACTCTATTGTACCTGCTTTGGCAATATTCTTTGCCTGTGCATAGGTAAAGTGACCTTTTCTCACAATATTCTTCGCTTCTTCTGGATCAGTAACACCTTTCACCTGTCCATTACGGATTTTTTCTTCCATAAGTTTCAAGGCTTCATCATATTTATCCGATGGAACCTCAATTTGCATAGGTTTTCCATCTATCATATATCTGAATGTCCCTTTTCCATTTTCTTCAAAACATTCATTAATACACCGTGAACCTGTCACACAGTACTTAGACTGGATATAAACACCATCAACAATCCTATCCGCACCATTTTTTGCGTTATCGTCTCCTACAATTTTTGCATCATGGCCTGTAAGATTATCAAAAAGTGTATTCGCTCTTTCCGCTGCAAATCCATGCCCTTGCCGAGCATGAAACTTTTCCTCTCCATATTGATTATTTACAGTCTGAAATGTTCCAACTCCCAATCCACCAGCTCTTGCGCCAATATTGTCTCCTTTTACATTTTCAACAGATTGCTCTGCTTGTTGTACAGATGAGTCGTAATCTTTCATTATCTCTAAAAATTTCTTTAATGGTGTTTTTTTGATAAAAGGACTATTGAAAGTAATCTTTTCACCGTCATATTTCGTTATCTCTATAGACCTCTCACGGTCTTTTTTATGTGTATTAGTTATACTAATTTCCATAATATCATCATACCAAAACTTTTTTGGCTTCTCTAAAAGATCCAAATAATACATCTTATCATCAGTAAAAATACATCCATTCTTTCCATTCTCCATAACTGTTGTATCTAAAAATCCGATTATAGATGCTCTATCCACATCAGGTGCAAATTTCTTAATAGCATTATCAATCTTCTTCTTCGGAATCTCCTCTTCTATATAGCACCTGCAATTTACTGCTATACTCTCAAGATATTTTTGCATAATTCTGCTTTTCTCTTCATGATGTTTTCCCATATACTTAGTCCTCCTTATCTATAATACTATCTTTTAATTTTTCTGCATAACAGTGCATAAGTTCCTGTAAATAGAAACCATTAAATCGTTTGTTAATTGGCAAAGATTTGAACTGCTCATCTGCAAATTCGACAGATTGTTCCCATATTTTTCTCATTTTTTCTTCACTGGGAAGAGATTCAGGCGCTACTACTCTAAATTTTTCTTCTATATACGATTTCTTTTTTAAAAGAATAATTCGTTTCTTTTCCTCATTTGCAAAAAAAGGAAAATCAAATTGAGTCGTTTCTTTCAAAATGTTATCAATTTCTCTTCTTATACTTTTCTCCATTAACATCCTCCTATTACACCAAAGTTTTTCTCTTTTGTTTCCACAGACTACAAAAAAGTCATATTCTAATTGTCTTGCTCCATCGTAACCCTATGCTATTTCCTTCGTTTTTATCGAATACTTCTCTTACTACATCTCTCAGAATCATCCTTCCATAACCGTATATTCTAAAATACATTCTATCTGATAAAAAACATGTGCCTTTCCTCTCTTAAAACGCCTTCTTTCTTCCTTTCTTTTCTCTATCTCAGCCAACTCTTCATCCAGGATAGAAGCAATCAGATAAAAACAGCTATCTATATACATAACCTTAACCGGTCTTAATTTCTGTACTACCTGAATATCTTCTTTCCCTTCTTCCGACTCATCGTACAGAATCTCTATAAACTTCTTCTCTTTTACGGCATTCTCCAAATTCCATAACTGTTCGATCAGTTTCCGACTATGCTGCGGCTCAACATAATTCTCTACTCCATCCTGCAGCAATTTCTCCACAACCACCGCCTGCGGCTCTCCGCACAATGCAATCAAACTACTTACAATCGGAAACAACTCTGCCTTTACTAATGCCTCGCTTCCCAATAGAATCCTGCATACGGCCAGAATATCCTTCTCACTCAGACAGTAATTCTGCTTTACATGTACCCTACATGCATCCCATATATCCTTTTCGCTCAGATAATGATTCTGTTTGCTCTGGAGCAGATATCCTCCTTTGTGCTTATCGAATATAATCTCCTGAATACTTCCTGTTTCCATACACAAATCCTGCAGAAAACACTGAATATCTGCAATATCTCTCTGGATCGTTCTGGGTGAAACCCCATACATTTCACTCGTTTCTGCTTTATATACGATCTTTCCCTGTCTAATTCTGGTATAAATTTCCAAAATACGCTTTGCTTTACCTTCAGAATGGTTCTCCATATTACCTGCCTCCCTGTGTTCTTCCTCTTAATTATAAAAGAACACATAGACATATCCTGTCATTTACTTAAGATACAGATAATATTTTTCAACAAACTTCACAAATCTCACATTTAAGCTCTATACGGACATATTTTAGATGGCAAGAATCATTGAAGGCACACGCAAAAACTTAATAGGTGAAAAAGTGAAGATGCTTCGAAAAGAGAAAAATCTCAGCCAGCAGCAGTTATCTGATCGATTGGAAACTCTGGCCATATACATTTGCCGCGGGTCTATCTCCAGGATCGAAGACGGAAGCCGTACGGTGACCGATATAGAATTGTATGGTTTAGCCCAGGTTTTAGGTGTTTCTATTGATATTTTTTTCAATAATTTGGAAATGTAAATTATTTTGGGACAATTTCTAAACAAAAAAATCCCCGCTGTAAGCAACGGGGAAATACACTTATAGGATCTCATTGATCCCACTGATATTTTCAATTCGAAATATCTTCGTAACCTTTTTCTTTTTTTCCTGGACTCTAAGCATAACCCACTCATCATCCACATCCACAAGGATTCCTTTGACAGAAAATAACATATCTATCACCAACGGCTCTTCTAAAGTAATCTCGCACATCTTCCCGAGAAAATCGGGAAGAACACTCTTAAATGAACGCTGTAGCTTCCCGGCATCTTCTTCCTCTCTTTTCATACTGTAGATAATATAGATTAAAAGCGCTATCGTGACAACTCCAAATACCTCATTCATTCGTCTTCCTCCTCAATCTCAAAACCGTCTACCGCATTAATATCGATCAACTTAACCACCGTTTCTTTCTTGAGAAGGCTGTTCTCTTTCCTCCGGACATATTCAATCCGAATCCACTCATCTGTTACATCCAGCACTTTCACCTTGCTGTCTGAACCTGTCCCAAAATCTGATTCCAGCAACAGCTCCATATCTGAATAGCTGATTTTTACATATTTTCCAATCAGACACTTTAATATTCTCTGACTCAGCCTTTTCTTTTCCTTAACTACAACTCCCACCTGATCGCCCACCAGATCATCCAGACTGACCTGATAGATTCTGGCAAGCTCAATAGCTTTATCTAATGCGGGCGCTCCTTGTCCGCATTCCCAGTTGGAAATCGTCTGCCGTGTAACTGACAGTCGGTCTGCGAGTTCCTGTTGGCTGTACCCGTATTTTTTGCGGATTGTCACTAATTTCTCTCCAAGCATATCTGACTCCTTTCCCAAGACATCTACATCTCATTGTAGCCGTATATGCCTGAAATGCCAAGCAAATTACTTTGGAATTTGCGCAAATCTGTTTAACAACCCTTCCAATGCTCCTGTTTGACAGAACAGAATATTAATTCCCCTTCAGCGCCTGTACGCGCATCCGGATATTTTCGTCAAATTCTTCATCCGAATATTTGGGGTCTCTGGTCTTCTTCCAGATATCGCAGGGAACTTTGCCGCATTCGCCGCAGTTTTTCAAATTCTTTTGATTGACTGTACAATCATAGATGGCACATGCTTTACCTTCCGGCACATGAAAAACCTTCCCGCTTAAGTCATTGCAGCCCGAACACATCTTTCCGTAACAATGGCAGGCGCTGCAATCAGTTCCGCACACACTCAGGTTCACGTTTTCTCTCATTGTTCATTCCTTCTTTCGTCAGTAATATAGACATCCTATTACGATTTACGATGATTGTCTTGTATATTTCCGACATCTTTGTAAGCACATGCTTTGGCTTTCTCTATGTTCATCGTATGATAACGCTTAAATTCCCGCATCAGATGTGACTGATCAGAATACCCGTACCTGCAGGCTGCATCCTGAATACAAAAAACGGGATTACTTAAGATTTCATTCCACAAGCACTGATACCGTATGAGATTACAGAGTTTTTTAGGCGTTATGCCGATATATTCGCGGAAAAGCCGTTCCTGCTGTCTGATGCTGATAAAGCATTCCCGCGCCAGCATATTCACACTTAAGGCTCCCTTTTGCTGAAGAATCAATCTCACGGCATTATCGACGTTATCATTCTGCCGGAGCTTAGATAACTGCCGCAGGAAAATGTCCTCCGTTATGGCAATCCGCTCCTTTAACGTCTGCTTTTCCAGCAACTGTGGCCGCAGTATTTCGTCCAATCGGCGAAACCTGGATGAAATATCACAATATTGATTCAATGTATCTGTCAGGGAATCTTCCGCGAAAGAATAGGCACCCCATGCGTAAAACCGAATCGCAAATACAGAAACCAGATGCCCGGGCTTGATACATTCATGATAAAGAAAACTTGCGTCGTTAATTCCGCAGAAACCTCCGGTAACCGTAGATTCTGTGTGATTAATCTGATAGATGATATCCACACAGGTGTCAGGGATGATCACGCTTGCTTCCGCAATTTTCCTGATTTCCCCATAAGGATTTTCACTTCCCCAAAAGCATCGGATATATTTTGCCAATTCCAGATTGTCGGAGCTTATTTCTCTATATTGATCGTTGTGTCTGAATGGGGTTGCCGTCAACGGCATATATGAAATATTTCTGCCTGCCATAAATTTGGTCTTCTCCTATATTATTCTTCATTTCCACTGTTTTTCTCTGCTCCAATTTATCAGACTCTCCAAATTTTACATTGCAATCTCATTCAATTTACTCTATAATGCAGAACGGTTATCTCTCTATTATATTATCATTCTGCCTTTCTTATGGCAATCTTTTTTACCCTGTAAACATCCATCTTTATCCAACAGATTCCGCATCATCTCATACAATCCCGTGCCAGTCAGCCCCGAGACCCTATTTTTTCTAACTCCTTCAATGTAGCCGGAACTGTCATACTGACGTCCCCAAAAAGAAAACATCCGCCAATTTTGGCAGATGCTCTTCATAAATATAAAATTATTTACAGTACTATTGCAGGCTTCCTTCTCCTCCCATCATCCGAGTCATTTCTTCTATTCTCTCAATGGGGAACGGCGGCTGACTGATCGGTTTCATTGCAATAGACATAAGCTTCATAGGATTGTCATCCGCGGCTACCCGATTCGAACTAAATGCACCGCATATCTTACATCTATGAATAATCGCCCATTCTCCGCTTTTTCTGACCCAGACCGCTACCGGCTCCATATGACCGCCGCAATCACATTCACGGTCTCCCGGCTCAATATCGACATGTAAACTATACAGACAGTTTGGGCAATGATTTCTGTGTCCGCTCCCCGCGCCTTCCGGTGTTACCAATCTTCCGCAGTTCTTACATACAAATGATTCGTTACATGGATGTGTTTTGTAATATCCCTTTGTATACTGTTTCCTTTTGTTTTCTCTATTCACTTTTTAAGTCCTCCGTCTTTCTCTTTTGAGGACTCATGTTCATGTATAATTCCCTGAATTCTCTTTTCAGAAAGATAATACACTTCGCCTAATTCTGTAATAGTCTCACCCGAATAGAATCGGCTGACTATTGTCTGATTGCGTTCTGCCAGCTTTTTTTTCGTTCCGTTTTTCTCTCCCCAGGACAATATATTTTCATTTTTTCTGGGGATATATATCAACTGACCGTCAATATATTCCTGAATCTCTTTAATCAAAACTTTCGGCAGTACGTCTTCTGCATTCATATAGCTCATATGCGTCCTCCTAAAATAACTTAGGATGCAATGGCTATCGCATTTGCGCCTATTCATTATTTGCAATAGCCATCGCTACCGCACATTTAACATATTATTCTTCAAAAAACACTCTTTAAACCTTTCTGGATTATATTTGCACTCATCATAACACCTTTTTGCATCTTTATCAATCTTATTTTCGATTAAAACTGTTTTCGAGCAGCCTGCCAGCTTCTGTCAGTGAATTACTTCATAGCGTAATCTAAGATACGAGTTCTCTAAAACTGCACAGTCTTGCAATTTCAATACGCCTATTTTTAATAATTCGCTTTCTGATACCAAAGATTTTCCATCAATTAAAGTAGATGTATCTTTCCCGCCAATTAATACAGGCGCTACGACAATATCAATATAATCTATCAGCTTTTCACGAAGAAACAGTTCGTTTAGTGTACCGCCGGTTTGTATCGTTATTCTCTCACAACTATATTCTGATTTGAGTTTTGTAAGAACATCTTTCAGCGATAATTCATTTTGATATATAATATGGAGATTATCTTCTTCCATACCGAATGCCGGATGTTTTTCGTTGGATGTAACCAGCACAAATTGTTTTGATAAAGTACAGAAATAACGTATACCATTTTCCTTTAAATGTTTATTATCGATTACAACAAAGGAGACAGGCGTTTTATTTGGCATGTCCGCTGTGTTAATGCCGATTTTTGCCTGCACTCTTCCGGAATTAAGCGACCATAAATCTGTTGTCTGCTCTATTTCATAATATTGATGTAATCCTTCTTTAACTCCTGCTATCTTAGGAAAATCTTTATCTACGTCTAAATTATCTGATGCGCCGGTACTGATCTTTCCGTCAACAGACATCAGCATAAATAATTTTGTAATAGGTCTGTCCATTTTATCCCTCCAACTTCCCATGTGTCTCTGGCTTTATTATACACTATTCCGTTGAAAAAGTATAACATCAGGGTTCTTTTTCTTCTTCAGCTTCTTGAATCTGCACGACACCTGTTCCTGAAAGAGCTTCTAGCATCTTTCGTATCTCATTCTGGGCTATAGGGCCTGATCCCAAAGACAGACTCACCATTAAAGCGAGAATTAATTTATATATCTTTTTTTTCATTCATATTCCTCCAATTCGGTCTCTGCAGTTTATGTTCATTTGCGTACAAAAAGGAAGCCATTGTATGATTCTAAAAATGGCTTATAATAACTAACCTATTTGCAATAATTTGAGAGGAAATGATTCAATTATCCAGACGGATCTTTTGATTAATTAATGTCCATCTATCAGGCAATAAAATAAAGAAAATGAAAAAGAAGATAAAAAAGGAACAAAGAAGCAGAGTAAATTCTTTTGAAACATCTGCAATCATGGACAGCAGGTATGTATTTTTCGTTATAGTTTTGATATAGGGAATTATTATTATTCAAAAATGACGATTCAAAACAAGCAGTATTATCATCACCTTCATTGGCTGCAACAATTTCCGAAATTGGCTGCGTCCCAATTACCGCAGTCTTATCTATGAATTCATAAAAGTTATAATCAGCGCAGAAAAATACATTTACAATTGAGCACACAGCAAAAAGAAGCATAATAAAACAGGCTATAATACGAGCCAGCTTTGACGCTTAAATTTATGTTTACTTTCTTAGAGCACATTGGATTCCATTTTCTCACATCCTTTTATCGTAACATCCGATTTGAGCCATAAAATCCCTACGCCCTGTTTCCGTACGTTTTTTCTTTATCGTCTATCCTTCCATCACCACCTCTCCCTAATGCTTCCTATATAAACCGTATTTGTATCTTCTGATTTATCTCTTCCTTATATTTCTCTAGCAGCAGTTCCTTCATGGATTCCATCATCCGCTTATGCTTTTGCTCCAAACTTTGCTTTACTTTCTTCCATATTCGCTCCCATGCCTCCAGAAACTGTCCGATCATATGTCCAATCTGAATCAGGTAATAATGGTTTTTCAACGCTTGGTAATTCCTGCTGTACAGATGCTCCAGATAGTATCCATGCTTCTTCTGTGCATTGAACCCCTCATTTTCAATCCTCCAGCGCATCCTTCCCCTCTCCGTCAGATCAGCTACATTTTTTCGGGTGACAGGCAGATCCGTCAGAAACCAGAATTCTTTTTGAATGATTTCTGCTCTTCCTTTTTTCTTCCCCTTTTTACTGAGTCGTTCTTGATATTCCCCGTATTCTGCC
>CAJTAL010000019.1 GCA_910574285.1 Lachnospiraceae bacterium
AGAGCAAGGCTAGACCGCCGCATATATCATTTGCGGCGGTCTAGCCTTGCTCTTCTGTATTTTCGAAAGCTGTATTTTTAAGAAACGGATATAAAATTTTATATAATATTTTTTTGCTAATTTAATTTTTTGAAAAATTATAACTTTACAATCGGTATATGATATAGAAAAGAAATTAGTGAAAATGTACAAAATTAAACATCGTAATTTATGGAATATAAACGAATTTTGTGTTTTTAACAAAAATATTACAAAAATATATTGAAAATTTTATATAAAAGTTTATAATGAAACCATAAAACAACAAGGAGGAACCAAAATATGAAAAAGATCGGAGTAGTCGGAAGTATCAATATGGATATGACGGTGAAAGCAGAGCGGATTCCCCTTAAGGGTGAGACTCTCAAGGGCTGGGATCTGAAGTATGTACCGGGCGGAAAAGGCGCGAATCAGGCTGTTGCTATGGCGAAGCTTGGAGCTGAGGTTGAGATGTTCGGATGTGTAGGTGATGATGCGGCCGGGGCAAGCCTTTTGAAGAATCTGCAGGATGTAGGCGTTGAGACAAAATGTGTCAAGGTGGTGGAAGGAGAGCCTACCGGATTGGCCATGATCACGGTCGGAGACAATGACAATACGATCATAGTTGTCGCAGGCACAAATGATCGTGTAGACATCGGCTATATAAATGAGGTGAAGGATTCTCTTCTGGAGTGTGAGATCGTCCTGCTTCAGCATGAGATCCCTCAGGAGACGGTGGAATATGTTATTGCCCTTTGCGCGGATAACGGTGTAAAGGTTGTCCTGAATCCAGGTCCCGCAAGGCCAGTGAAGCAGGAGCTTTTGGAAAAGGTAACATATCTTACGCCCAACGAACACGAAGCTGTGATTTTATTTGGCCGTGACTTATCATTTGAGGAAATGATGAAGAGATATCCGGAAAAACTGGTGATCACACAGGGGTCCCGGGGGGTAAGTACCTGTCTGAAGAGCGGGGAAGTAATCCTTGTGCCTGCAAGGAAAGCGAATGTAGTAGATACTACCGGAGCCGGAGACACTTTAAACGGTGCGTTCACCGTGGCGGTTACAGAGGGGAGGGATATCTCGGACGCTCTTGCATTCGCCAATACGGCGGCCGGCCTGTCTACGGAAAAGTTCGGGGCACAGGGCGGAATGCCGACCTACGAAGAAGTAATGGATGCAATGAAGAAGCGGCAGAATGACAAGTAATGCGGCGGATAGCGGCAAAGAAGCAGAAAAGAAGAATTAAAGTAAGAAGCATCAAAGTAAGAAGCATTAAAGATTAAAATAAGAAGAATTAAAGTAAGAAGTATCAAAGTAAGAAGCATCAAAGTAAGAAGCAGCAAAGCAAAAAGCAGCAAGACAGACTGCGGCGGAGAGGTAACGGAATGAAAAAAAACGGAATCATAAATGCGGATATTTCAAGGGTGCTGTCCTATATGGGGCATACAGACACATTGGCAGTCGGGGACTGCGGCCTTCCGATCCCGGACGAGACGGAGCGCATCGACCTGGCGCTGAAGCAGGGTGTTCCCTCCTTCATGGAAACACTGAAGGAAGTTGCAAAGGATATGAAGATTGAAAAGGTGGTACTGGCGGAGGAAATCCGTGAAAAGAACCCGGAGGTTCTAAAGGAGGTCCTGGCGCTTGTGGATGAGATGGGTGCGGCGTGCGAGATCGAGTATGTGCCCCATACGGAGTTGAAGGCGCGGACAAAGACATGTAAGGCAGTGATCAGAACAGGGGAGACGACACCCTACGCGAATATTATCCTGCAGTCTGCGTGTCTGTTTTAAAGAAATGCAAAGTATCATGGGGAAAAAACACAGCAGGAATTGCATGTATTTAAGATCAGTTTTGCAGATCGGTTACGGCAGGTAGAAGGAGGAAGAGAAATGCAGATTGAAATGAAGGGAATTGACAAATCCTTCGGAACGAATCAGGTGCTGAAGGACGCCGGGTTTGTCCTGGGGCACGGCGAAGTCCATGCGCTCATGGGTGAGAACGGAGCCGGAAAGTCTACCCTGATGAAGATTTTAACGGGCGTCTACACAAGGGACAGGGGTACGGTTATTGTAGACGGCGCGGAAGTGAATTACAAGAATCCGCAGGAGGCGGAAAAAGCAGGGATAGTGTTCATCCATCAGGAGCTGAATGTATTATTTGACCTGACGGTGGAAGAGAATTTGTTTATGGGAAAAGAGATCAAAAAAAGATTCGGGTTCTGCGACCAGAAAGCCATGAGGCAGAAAGCTTCGGAAGCGCTGGAACGCCTGGGAGTCAGGATTGATCCGGGAGAGGTCATGTCCAACCTGTCTGTAGGGCAGCAGCAGATGATCGAGATCTGCAAGGCTCTTATGGTGGACGCAAAGGTTATCATCATGGATGAACCGACGGCTGCCCTGACCCAGAGCGAGACGGTGGTGCTATTTGAGGTGATACAGTCGCTTCGCAAGGCCGGTGTTTCTATCGTATATATATCTCATAGGATGGAAGAGATCTTTGAGCTGTGCGACAGGATCAGCGTGCTTCGCGACGGTACATATGTAGGAACCAGGAATATTCCGGAGACCAATATGAACGACATTGTCAAGCTGATGATCGGACGCGAGATCGGAGAACGTTATCCGGAACGCGTCTGCAAGATCGGAGAGACAGTTCTGAAAGTCAGCGGTCTGACTAAAAAAGGTATGTTTCAGGACGTGGAGTTTGAAGTAAAAGCCGGAGAGGTCCTTGGAGTGTCCGGCCTGATGGGCGCGGGAAGGACTGAGATCATGCAGGCTATCTTCGGCAACCTTCCTTACGACTCCGGAAAAATCGAGATCAACGGCAGGGAAGTACAGATTAAATCCCCGATTCAGGCCATGAAGAACGGAATCGGCTTCATCACGGAAGACCGAAAGGTAGAAGGTCTGATGCTGGAGGAAAGTATTGAGAAAAATATCGCATTGGCCAATCTGCCCATTATTTCAAAGAATCACGTGCTGGATCGGAAGAAAGAGCGTGAACTGGTGACAAAGGGGATCGAAGAACTGCGCATCCGCTGCTTCGGACCGTCTCATGAGTGCAATAACTTAAGCGGCGGCAATCAGCAGAAGGTGGTATTCGCAAAATGGGTCTACACGGACCCGAAGATTCTGATCCTGGATGAACCTACCCGCGGCGTAGATATCGGTGCGAAGAAGGAGATCTACAGCATCATCAATGACCTGGCGGCAAAAGGGGTGGCTATTATCATGGTATCATCCGAGCTGCCGGAGGTGCTCGGCATGAGCGACCGTATCATGGTAGTCCGGGAAGGTGAAGTAAGAGGAATTGTTCGGAAAGAAGAAGCAAATCAGGAAAATATTATGACATTAGCGACAGGAGGTACAATTTAATGGAAGCGAATAAGAAGAAAATAACAGACTATCTGCAGGATCAGGGAGCCCTGATCGCTCTGATACTGCTGGTTGTCGGAATCAGTATCATAAGCCCTGAATTCAGGACGGGAAGCAACTTTTTATCACTGCTTCGTCAGTCTTCGATCAACGGACTGATCGCATTCGGAATGACCTGTGTGATCCTGACGGACGCAATCGATCTGTCTGTCGGATCGGTTCTGGCCCTGAGTACGGTGCTATGCGCGGGTATGATATCGAGCGGAGTTCCGGCGGGAGCCGCCATGCTCTTGGCGTTGGTGATCGGAACGGCGCTGGGAGCAGTCAGCGGACTTCTGGTGACAAAGGGAAGGCTGCAGGCATTCATAGCGACTTTGATCACCATGACGGTATACCGCGGCGCTACGATGATCTATACGGGCGGAAAGCCGATCTCCAACCTGGGAGACAGTTTTGTCCTGAAACTGCTGGGAAGAGGAAATTTTTACCGTGTACCGATTCCGGCTATTCTGTTGTTCCTGGTTTTTGTCGGATTTTATTTCCTGTTGAATAAAACAACCTTTGGGCGCGCGGTCTATGCGACAGGAAGCAACTGGAAATGTGCGAAACTTGCGGGAATTGACATCCATAAGACGAAAATTATTGTATATGCGATCTCTGGATTTATGTCTGCGCTGGCGGGCCTGATCCTGCTGTCAAGGCTTGGATCTGCACAGCCGCAGCTCGGAGATGGATTTGAGCTTGACGCGATCGCAGCCGTAGCTCTCGGAGGTACGAGTATGAGCGGCGGCCGGGGCAAGATATACGGAACACTGATCGGCGTGCTTATCATTTCGGTATTGAATAATGGTTTGAATATCCTTGGCGTATCTTCTTACTATCAGGATGTGATCAAAGGTTTTGTAATCCTTGTGGCTGTATTGTCAGATCGTAAGAGATAACATGGAGATGAATTTAAAATTAGGAGGAAAGAATAAATGATGAAGAAAATATTGGGTATCATGACGGCGTTATGTATGGCGCTGAGTCTTGCAGGATGTAACGCGATCACCATCGACGGCGAGGGGGATGCGATGGAAAGCGCCGGAAACGGTTCCATCGGACTTTCTATCTCCACACTGAACAACCCGTTTTTCGTATCTCTTGCGGAGGGGGCGGAAGCCGCCGCGGAAAAAGAAGGAGTAAAGCTGGCGGTTGCAGATGCCGGCGACGACAGTGCAAAGCAGCAGAATGACATCGAGGACCTGATTTCCAGAAACGTCAGCGTACTGATCGTCAATCCGGTGGATTCCGACGCTGTGGCGCCTGCAGTACAGAACGCGGTTTCTCAAGGTATTAAGGTTATTTCCGTAGACCGTGTGGTAAACGGAGTCGACGTACACTGCCAGATCGCGTCCGACAATGTGGCGGGTGCGAAGATGGCTACGGAATACCTGATCGAACAGATCGGAAAAGGCGCGAAGGTTGCGGAGCTTCAAGGTGTTCCCGGAGCGTCCGCGACGATTGACCGCGGCGAGGGCTTTCACGAAGCCGCAGACAAGGATCTGGACGTGGTGGCAAGCCAGAGCGCGAATTTTGACCGGGCAGAGGGAATGACCGTCATGGAGAATGTGCTTCAGTCAGATTCTTCCATCAAAGGTGTGTTTGCTCATAACGACGAGATGGCGCTCGGGGCGCTTCAGGCGATCGCGGCGGCTCAAAAGGATATTAAAGTTGTCGGCTTCGACGCGACGGAAGACGCGGTAAATGAAGTGAATGCGGGACGGATGACGGCAACGGTTGCTCAGAAGCCGGAGCTGATGGGTGAGACGGCGGTTCTGACGGCAATCAAGCTGATCGCGGGGGAAGAAGTAGAAAAATCGCTTCCTGTAGAAGTAGAACTGATTACGAAATAAACAGGAACAGTCAATCATAAAAAGATGAAACACGGCGGAACAAAGTCCGGAGGGGCTTTGGCCGCCGTGTTTAGGTTCATGTTGAAGTGCCGCTTTTAATGTAGTAGAATATGTAAAAAGGTACCTGGTGCTCCATCCGGACGAACCACAGGTACTTCGAACTGACTGGATGGAGCACTGGAGGATTGCCTGGATGGTAGACAGGCTTAATAAAAATCTAAAACCGATGTAACGATTGCGGCGAGGGTTGACGATTAAAAAAACGGCGGAGTGGTAGAAAAATGAGGATTGTAAATTTGGTTGAGAATACGCCGGGGGTTCCCGGTTGTGGGTATGAACACGGTTTAAGCTTCTATATAGAGACGAAGAAGCACAAGATTCTTGCAGACAGCGGCGCGACGGATATATTTCTGCATAATGCAGAGACGCTTGGTATAGATCTGACGGCAGTAGATATCATGTTTCTGAGTCATGGACACTATGACCATGGGGGAGGGATTCTTGCATTTTCCGAGGTGAACCGCGATGCAAGAATATATCTGAAGGCTTCCGCGGGTGAAGATTACTACCACCTGAAGAAGGGGGAGGAGAAGTACATCGGTATTGACAAAGAGATATTAAAACTGGAACAGTGTGTATTTGTACAGGGAGATCTGGAGATTGACGACGAGTTGTTTCTGTATACGGATGTATCAGGGGCGAGATACCCGGCGGCGGGAAATAAGAAGTTGAAGAAGAGGGCGGCGGAGGGATTTGTCCAGGATGCCTTTGACCATGAACAGTGTCTTGTGATTACGCAGGATGGTAAGAGGATACTGTTATCGGGATGCGCCCACAATGGAATATTGAATATACTGGATCGGTATAAGGAGATATTTCATTCTGATCCGGATATGGTGATCAGCGGTTTTCATCTGATGAAGGAAGGGGAATATTCGCCGGAGGATGTCTTGAATATTCGGGATATTGCTCATGAGTTGGCCGGGATGGACACGGTATTTTATACGGGACATTGTACGGGAGAGGAAGCTTGCGGTATGATGAAAGAGATCATGGGAGAGAAGCTTCGAGTGATACACAGCGGCGTTACGATTCTGTAACTGGCAGGCGTACCCTGACAGTTTGCCTGTTGGCTGCAGTGCCGCGCGGACGGCGAGACATACTGTAACTGTACGGTTTATAAAGATGGGGAATAGAAGACCAGAGTTCTGGGAAAATAAGAAAGGAATTGGAAATGGAAAAATATTTCAATACACAGGGGGTCTGTTATCCTGACGAGCATTATATGGTAAATATGGATGAGCGTCTTCGGGAAATAAAAAAGCTTATTGATAGAAAAAAATATTTTTCAATAAACAGAGGCAGACAGTATGGAAAAACAACAACATTATTTGCTCTGGAGAAATATCTGAAAGATGATTATACAGTGGTAAATATGGATTTCCAGTTTTTTACACAGGAAGCTTTTCATGATGAGGCAGCCTTTTCATGTGCCTTTGCAAAAAAATTTATGACATCTGTAAGAAATATGTCGGATATCAAAGAAGAAGGCTTGTGGACTATAAAAAAATGCGCGGGTAACCATGCAGGAAGTATGGATATATTATTTGAAGGACTGAGCGAATTTTGTGATTCTGTCAAAAGACCGGCGGTGTTGATGATAGATGAGGCAGACAGCGCGGCAGATAATCAAGTTTTTCGGGATTTTCTGTCATTGCTGAGAGGCTATTACATCCATAGAGATAAATATCCTTCGTTTCAGTCTGTAATCCTGACGGGAGTGTATGATATCAGAAGATTAAAAGAAAAAATTCGTCCGGGAAACGTCCATAAAAAAAATAGTCCTTGGAATATAGCGGTTGACTTTGATGTGGATATGAGTTTGAGCGTTAAGGGAATAGAAGGAATGCTTGCTGAATATGAGAATGACCATCATGTTGGAATGGATATAAATGAAATTGCCGGATTGCTTTATGATTATACGGCGGGATATCCTTTCCTGGTATCAAGATTATGCCAGCTTATGGATGAAAAAATTTATGGGACACAAGATTTTTCAGACAGAGCTGAGGTGTGGACAAAAGAAGGTTTTTTGGAAGCAGAAAAGCTTTTGCTTATGGAAAAGAATCCATTATTCGAATCCCTGGTTAATAAGCTGACTGATTATCCAAAACTTCGGAATCTTCTCTATTCTATGCTGTTCCAGGGAAACAAAGTTATATACAATCCAGACAACGATGTTATTGATACTGCGTTTATGTTTGGATTTGTAAAAAATGTGAATGGGCTTATGCAGGTTTCAAACCGTATATTTGAAATGCGGCTTTATAATTTGTTTTTGGCGGAAGAAGAGATTTCGAGCGGTATTTCTTCCAAAGGTGTGTTGGATAAGAATCAATTTGTCCAAAATGGTGTGTTAAATATGGAGTTGTTGTTGGAAAGGTTTGTGGTACACTGGGAAGACTTGTATAGTTCTTCTGATGAGAAATTTATAGAAGATAATGGGAGAAAGTTTTTTTTGCTTTACTTGAAGCCTGTTATTAATGGTGTGGGGAATTATTATATTGAGTCACAGACCAGAGATAATGGGCGGACGGACATTATTGTAGATTATTTGGGAAAGCAATATATTATTGAATTAAAAATCTGGCATGGTGAGGAGTATAATAAAAGAGGGGAAGAACAACTGGTAAATTATTTGGAAGCATATCATATGCAAAAGGGGTATTTATTAAGTTTTAACTTTAACAAGAAAAAGAAAACAGGAATTAAAAAAATCACGATAGGGGATAAATTGCTGATTGAAGCAGTTGTATAATGAAGCAATAATAACAACGTGGAAAATGTACTCTATACATTATTGCCCTATATATGGACAAATTTGATGCTGTAAAGCCTTGAATTTCGGAGTCTTCGGGAGTATTATGTTATGAGAAAATTATGTATTTCCGGCAGAAATATCCTGCGCAATCTGCAGAAGTTATTTTTCGGTGGTTCCTAAGAAGTGCGACAGGGCAGAGTGCAGGGGTAAATATGCCGGAGAAAGAGAGGAAGACAGGATTATGAAGATTGCAGTTACTTATGAGAATGGAAATGTATTCCCGCATTTCGGGCATACAGAGCAGTTTAAGGTTTATGACGTTGAAGGCGGTAAAGTTACCGGAACGCAGGTGGTGGAAACGAAGGGAAGCGGCCATGGAGCCCTCGCCGGGATGTTATCCGGATTAGAGGTAGATACGTTGATCTGCGGAGGGATCGGAGCAGGGGCGCAGATTGCGCTGGCAGAAGCCGGCATCCGTCTCTATGGAGGAGTATCCGGCAATACGGATGAAGCTGTAGATGCGCTGCTTGCGGGGAATCTGGCGTTTGATCCGGATGTTCATTGTAATCATCACGGACATGATCATGGCTGCAGACACCACTGCGGTGAAGATAAGCATGGCTGCGGAGGCGCCTGCGCGAAGTAGAAGTATGCCGCAGGGCGTCCGCGCCCGGCGCGAGAATGTGCCGAGGCACATTCTTTTTTATGTATTATGTATATAGATACTTTATATATTCTATTGCCATATCCATACGGGGGGAATTTTTGATTACACCGAGATACACGTCGTCTTCAAAACCGGCTTCTTTAAAAAGTCCTTTTTGAGATATGAGAAGCCCCATAGGATATTCTTCTGTCACGGCCTTGTAAGACAGTGATTTATTAAGCAGCATATCGTCAGCATTGTCTTCCAGTATGACAGTGTTGGTTACGAGGTATGGCTTCAGTTCTGCAAGGCTGTCGGAATCCAGAACCCGGAGCAATTCTTCCATGTCAGAAAGATAACCGTTTTGAGAGAATGCATCGAATGCCTCTTTATTCATAATTACGACGTCCAGTTTCTCGTCGTCGATAGAAGCGATTATTTTAATGCGGGAAGCGTAGGTGTACTCGTGGTTGGGATCATCGGGTTCATCCGTGAGATATAGTCCGGTATAGAGCTTAAGCTCTGCTTTGGATATGCTGACGTCCATATAATCCAGGAAACCGCCGCTTAATTCGCCGGTAAGCTGTTCGCCTGCGGATACATTCACAATTCCGGTATAAAGCAAGGGCTCTTTCCTGGAAAAATGGCCGTATACCGTATAGCCGATGATGTATAAAAGGATCAGGCAGATCACGACCGGCAGTTTATAATAATCCCAGATGTATTGTATCTTTTGCTTCCCCTGAAGATGTTTCAGGCGTTCTATTTCTTGAAAAACATTTTTCTTGGAGTTCATATCATTTCCTTTATTCCCGTGAGCAATGAGCTAAGTGGGCAGTGTCTGCATGATCTTCGGTCTTCTCCTGGCAGAGAAGCAGAACGTTGGACAGCAGATAAGAACAGAGCAGCGCGCAGAGTCCTTCCCCGAAGATGACGGCCGGAGTAAAGATGCGGACCACAACCAGCAGCATCGCGAAGTAAATGACAGCCATCAATACGGTACAGAACAGGAAACGGACGCCGATAAACAGTGCGTTTTTAAACATAGCGCCCACCGTGTTGTCGAATCTTGCAAGGAGCGGAAAGATATACATCAGGACGATGGCGTAGGCAGCCGCGGCAACGCAGAAGACTGCGGTACACAGCGTCCAAAATACATTTTCAAACCGCATGTGGTACAGGATGTATCCGTCGGCGCCGAGGATGATCCCTAATACAAGCAGGATCAGCCAAATCAGGGTGCTTTGCCTGAGATTTTCTCTGAAAGAGTGGAAAAATGCTTTCGTGATATTGCCTTCTTCGTTTTTTGCTATCTTAAGCGTGACATAGAAAAGCGCTGTGGTGGAAGCGCCGGCCGTTATGACTGGGATACAGCAGATGAACCACAGGATGTTCAGATAGACGCTGTATACGATCTTGTTGACAAACTGCAGAACCGGGCCGTCCAGATTAAATAAATTGTTCATAATATTCCTCCTGCTTCTATTATAAAACTAATCACCTGTAAAACAAATTGCCTGTAGATTCTCGATAGATCAGATCTGTCTCCGTGTGCATGGTGCGGTAATTCAAAGATGGTTCATTGATGCGGGACATTAGCAGATTAACCGCGGAAAATCCCATAATCTGGCTGTGTATATGGATGGTAGTCAGTGGTGGTGTAACGATTCTTGATTCCGGTGAATCGTCAAATCCGCACAGATATATATCATCCGGAACAGAGTAGCCTAATTTCCTGAACACCTGCAGAGCATCCAAAGCGACAAAATCATTGGCGCATATGAATACCTCCGGCAGATGCGTAAGAGCCGTGAGGCGTTCGGACAGGAATTCCAGATAGTCATCTTTTTTAGGATAGAGTGCTCCCTTCTTATTCCCTGTAATAGAATACTCATCCGGGCAGGGCAGACTCAATATATGCATGGCATCCCGGTAAGCAGTATATCGTTCGAAGAAAGACTGGCAGTGCATATGCTCCCCGATGAATCCGATCTTCGTCTTCCCTCTGTCCGCCATCTCCTTCACAAACTGATAGATACCTGATTGGTTATCCATACACAGCAGATCGGCTTCTAATGGTTTCTTCAAGCAGGTCACCGGCGCGTCTACAAATAAGATTGGAAGGCCAAGGCCGCACAGCATTTGATCATATTTATAATCGAACATCTCGATACAGATAATGCCGGCGGTCCGTTCATGAAAAAAAGAAGCGGGTAGTTTCATGTTTTCCAGTTCTTCGGTGAGTATCCTGTGCATGGTAAGGCTGTAGCCCAATCCGGCAAGTTCTTTCTGGAACTTATCCAGCATTACGGTTGCAAAGTGGTTTCCCCCTACGAAATTAGTAAGAAATACTGCGATTTCCGTTTTTTCCTTTGGTACAGGGACAGAAAGCACGGAGCTTACTGATCTGGCGGTTGTTACATAGGAAAACTGTTTGTAACCCATCTCCATTGCTTTTTTTAATACTTTATCTCTGGTGGCGTCGGCGAGGATGCCGGTGTTGTTAATCGCCTTTGAGACGGTGTTGCGGGAAATGCCGAGCTCGTCGGCAATATCCTGAATTGTAATTCTGGTGCCCATATATTCCTCCTTTTTGTAACATAACTTTTCTGCATGATTTCAAAGGGTTATATGAATATGACTTGTTTCAATTGTATTATGTCAATATTATAATGCACAAATTTAAATGTGTCAAATGTAAAAAAATAAAATTTTGAAAAAATATTTCTGTGTAAAATGTTGTGAAGAATTTGTTCAGAGTGTATACTGAAATAAAAATGTAAAAATAAAAATATGCAAATGGCAAAAAAATATTGACTAAACGTAAAATAAATGATATAAATATAACATACAAATCTCAAGCTGATGTAAAATATAAATTTTACAAATGCACAAACTAAAGAGGAAAGGAGATTATGGAAAGACATGAGAGAAAACATGTGCAGAAGATGGAGGGATTTGACAGAAAGGAGGAAGTTATGACAACTAATTCAAAAACTGTTTCAAATGGAAGACAAGGAAGCAAAGATACGGGACTTCACAATGCGCTGGTATACATCAGACAGCACTGGCAACTATATCTGATCTTCATGATGCCGGCATTGCTGCTGACGCTGATTTTCAAGTATGCGCCTATGAGTGGTATCCTGATCGCGTTCCAGGATTACAATCCCTTTAAGGGGGTATCCGGAAGCGAGTGGGTAGGGCTTAAGCATTTTACAAGGTTCTTGTCATCTCCGGATTTCATAGGATATCTGGTTAATACATTGAAGTTGAGCGTATACAGTTTGTTGTGGGGGTTCCCGGTTCCAATCATACTGGCTCTTTTACTGAACCGGATTCAGAGCGCAGGGATCAAGAAGAAGATACAACTGGTGCTTTATCTTCCGAACTTCGTATCAGTTATCGTACTCTGTGGTATTGTACGGATCTTCCTCTCTGTGACGGGGCCTGTGAACCTGTTGCTTGGAACAGACATTAATTTCATGACTATGCCGGAGGCATTCCGTTCTATTTATATTATCAGCGGTATCTGGCAGGGCGCAGGCTGGGCGTCTATCATGTATACGGCGTCCCTTTCCAATGCAAGCCAGGAGCTTCGCGAGGCTGCGGTTATGGACGGAGCCAATATCCTGCAGCAGATCCGTGCGGTAGAGTGGCCGGCGATTAAAGATATGGTCGTTATCCAGTTTATTCTCCAGGCAGGAAATATCATGAGCATCGGTTTCGAGAAAGCCTATGCCCTGCAGACGGATTTGAACCTTCCAGCATCAGAGATCATTGCAACTTATGTATACAGAAAAGGTCTGATCGACGGTGACTACAGCTTTTCAACCGCAGTAGGCCTGTTTAACACCGTAATCAACGTCATCCTTCTGATTGTCGTGAACAAGATTGTGGCGAAGATGAATGACGGGCAGGGAATCTAAGGAGGTGCGCGCAAGATGAATAAGAAAAAAGGATTTACGAAATATACAGGGCAGGACAAGGTGCTGCTGGCAATCGGATATGTATTGTTGGGATTATTCGTGATCGCGATCATCGTGCCAATGATCTATATCGTTGTTGCATCCTTCATGGATCCGATTACACTGCAGAATAAGGGAATTACCTTTGATTTCAGCAAATGGACGACAACTGCGTATGAACGTGTTATGACCAACAGCCAGATCTGGATCGGATTCAAGAATGCGATCATTTATTCTGTATTATTTACGGTGGTATCTGTGGTAGTTACCCTTCTGGCGGCTTATCCTCTATCAAGGGCAGATTTTAGAGGAAGAGGATTTTTCAATATTATTTTCATGATTACGATGTTCTTTGGAGGCGGTTTGATCCCTACATACTTGGTAGTCAGCAATCTGGGACTTGTAGACAGTATGTGGGCAGTGATCCTTCCGGGAGCTTTCAGTGTATGGAATATGACGATTGCAAGAACCTATTACAAAGGGATTCCACAGGAACTTCGCGAGGCGGCGGATGTGGACGGAGCAAGCGAGCTGACATTCTTCTTCAAGATTCTGCTTCCGGTATGTACGCCTGTTATTGCCGTGCTTGTACTATGGCAGTTCGTTGCCATGTGGAACAGTTATTTTGACGCTATGATCTACCTGAATGATTCGGCAAAACAGCCGCTGCAGCTTGTGTTACGCTCCATCCTGATCCAGAACCAACCGGAATCCGGGATGATCGCGGATATGCAGAGTACGGCCGCGCGTGCGCAGTTAGCAGAGCTTCTGAAATATGCAACCATTATTATTTCCAGTTTACCGCTTCTGATCATGTATCCGTTCTTCCAGAAATATTTTGACAGCGGAATCATGGCAGGCGCAGTAAAGGGATAATCAGGAATAAACGGAATCATATACTGTGGTTGCAGACAGTAGAAATAAGAAGGAGGCAGATGATGAGTAACAGATTTAGCAATAGATATGAAAACAGATCCGGACTTAGGTTCGGATACAGGTATGGAAAGCGGATCGCGGCGGCGGCTTTGGTAGTATGTATGGTAGTTTCCCTTGCAGGCTGCGGTGGAAAGAGAAAGATTAATGACGGAACTTTCCGCCCGGTGGATGAGGCGACACTTCAGTTTCCTTTGAAGGAAAAAGCAACATTAACAGGTATGATCAGTTATCCGCCCAGTACGGAATCAGAGCCGAACAACCGGACGATCTTTAAACGTCTGCAGGAGCAGACCAATGTGGAGATTGATTGGATGGCGATACAGTCCGATCAATGGCCGGATAAGATCTCATTGAATATGTCAGATCCGAATAAACTGACAGATTTTATTTTTACTGCTGGATTTACGGACAGTAATCTGTTAAGATATGGAGAGTATGGAGCAATTATTCCATTAGAGGAATATATTGACGCTTATATGCCGAATCTGAAGTCTGTATTTGACAAATATCCAGAATACCGGATTATGTGTACGGATGTAAACGGGCATATCTGGTCATTACCCTGGATTGAACAGCTGGGTTCGGGCAAGACAGCAATTCAGACTGTTGATAATATGAGCTTTATTAATAAGAAGTGGCTGGATTTTCTGGATCTGGATATACCGGAGACAGTGGACGAATTTGAAGAAGTTTTGATCCAGTTCCGTGATCATGCTTCCGATCTTCAGAAGGAATTCGGAATTGACGGAAGTATTATCCCGATGTCCTGTATCGTAAATGACGGAGGTCAGGATCCGGCGATTTTGATCAATGGCTTCGGCGAAGGTTATGGCGATGCGGATAAAGACAGGCATATCGCGGTTACTGATGATCAGAAGGTGATCTGCAGTGCGACGCAGGAAGGTTATAAGGCCGGAATAGAGTGGCTGAACAAATTGTATGAAGAGGATCTGATTGATCCGGAAGCATTTACCCAGGAATGGTCTACTTATGTATCCAAAGGTAAGTCCGGACGTTACGGAGTATGTTTTAGCTGGGATGTAGGAAATGTTGATAATCTGAAGGATTGGGTTCCGCTTCCGGTTCTGACAGCGGACACAAGGAACCTGACGCCTACAAACGGCTCTTTTACCAGCGGATTTGACCGCGGACGCTGTGTAGTTACTTCGGTAGCAGAGAATCCTGCGCTAGTATGCGCGTGGCTTGACCAGATGTACGCGCCGATGCAGTCTCCTCAGAATAACTGGGGTACCTATGGAGAAGATGATGATTTTGATATCTTTGAGATGGGCAAGAACGACAAGGGTGAAGATATGTTAAAGCACGCGCCGCTTGGCGATGCTTCGCCGGTAGAGGTCAGGGAGGCAGAGGCGGTAGGCGGACCGCTTGCAGTTCTTGATGAATATTATGACGTGTATGTGACATGCCCGGATGACGCCCAGTATCGCCTTGACTGGATAGAAGAAATCTATACACCCGATATGCATACCGAATATGTGTATCCGAATATTTTCATGAGCCGTGAGGACACGGAGCGGCTTTCTAATCTGCAAGCGGACATTAAGAAGACGATCAACGCGAAGAAAGCAGACTGGATCATGAACGGATTCTCTGATGCGGATTGGGATAAATACCTGAAAGACTTAGAAGCATACGGGCTGAGTGAATATCTGGAGTTGTTCCAGACATATCTGGATTCTTATAATGCGCAGACAGTGGATTCAGAATAATTGAGATGAGTGAATATATCGGTATTATAAATTAGGAAAGGAAGAAATAGTTATGACAAGTCAGACACTGCGTGAAGCGAGAAAATATGAAGAGGCTTCCGAAAAATTGATCAGTAAAGAGGAGCGTCCTGATTTCCACCTGACTCCACGTGCGGGCTGGATGAATGACCCCAACGGCTTTTGTTATTATAAAGGTCAGTACCATTTGTTTTACCAGTATTACCCCTATGAATCCAAGTGGGGGCCTATGCATTGGGGGCACGCAGTGAGCAGCGACTTGCTTCACTGGGAATATCTTCCTTGCGCCCTTGCGCCGGACGAGGCATATGACAGGGACGGGTGTTTTTCCGGAAGTGCGATGGTATTGCCGGACGGAAGGCATCTGCTGATGTATACCGGTGTGTTAAAAGAACACCAGGAGCGCGACATCTACAGAGAAGTACAGACACAGTGCATCGCCGTGGGCGACGGGATTGATTATGAGAAATATGAACATAACCCTGTGCTGGATGAGCGGGATATCCCGGAGGGCAGCAGCAGATATGATTTTCGTGATCCTAAGATATGGAAACAGTCTGACGGTACGTACGCCTGTGTCGTGGGAAACCGTCCTGCCGACGGCAGCGGGCAGATTCTCTTGTATATCAGCGCCGACGGATTCCGATGGAAGTTTAAAAGTATACTGGTTTCGAACCATGACCGGTTCGGAAAGATGTGGGAATGCCCGGATTTCTTCGAACTGGACGGGAAGTGGGTGCTGCTTACAAGCCCGCAGGATATGCTCCCGGAAGGGTTTGAATATCATAACGGGAATGGGACGCTTTGTCTGATCGGTGATTATGATGAAGAGGCCGGTACATTTAAGGAAATGCATAATCAGTCCATCGACTATGGAATTGATTTCTACGCTACTCAGACGGTGCTGGCGCCGGACGGCCGCCGGATTATGATCGGCTGGATGCAGAACTGGGACGCCTGCGGTATCCGTTCTCCGGAAGAGCCCTGGTTTGGACAGATGAGCCTTCCGAGGGAATTATCTCTGCATAACGGCAGGCTGTACCAGAAGCCTGTCAGAGAGCTGGACGCAATGCGGCGCAACAGGGTGGAATATACGGATGTGTCAGTTTCAGGACTGACAGCGCTGGAAGGGATGAAGGGCAGAAGAGTGGATATGGAGCTTAATATCCGCCCGGCCGAAGGAGAAGATCTGTATCAGAAATTCGCTGTCCGATTTGCCCAGGATGACAGATACTGGACTTCTCTGAGTTTCCGTCCGAGAGAGTCTATCCTGAAGGTGGACCGGAAGTTCTCCGGTTCCAGAAGAGCCATTATCCATCAGAGACGCAGTCAGGTCAATCCTGTGAACGGAGAACTAAGGCTTAGGATCATCCTGGACCGTTTCAGTGTGGAAGTCTTTGTGAATGACGGGGAGCAGGTTCTGTCGGCTACCATGTATACCGACCAGGCGGCGGACGGGATCTCGTTTTTTGCAGACGGTACGGCGAAGATTGATGTCGTGAAGTATGATCTTGAATAGACGACTTAGATGAAAGACAGTGCAGAGATCATGTGAAAGAGGCAGAAAAATTAATATATATTCTTAGAGTGTATAAGAAAGCCGCAGTTTTGACAGTAAACTGCGGCTTTTTCGATAAGGAATCATTTCAGATGTACGGAAAGTCGGAAGATGCGGCAGAATCAGCTTGATAAATTATAAGGTGCAGAGGAAGCGGATATTTTCTTGTGATAAGACAGGAAGCATGATAGAATAATCATGAAGGAGAGAGCATCCTGGAAGACAGAATGAAGTGATAGGGAAATATAAAGTATATTTATTTAAGAGGAGAAAAGGATTATGACGAATGTAGAACGAAGAGATATGGGACTGCCGTATATTTCAGACGAAGAGGTTTTTGAAGAACAGAAGAGGGCGAGAAGACTTACACAGGCCCTTAATACTGCTGACCGGTCGGATTTTGAAACTATAGGTAAGATCGTGAAGGAGCTGCTCGGCAAATCGGACGGTGCGTTTATCAACCCGCCTTTTTACTGTGATTATGGTTCACATATCGAAGTCGGAAAGAATTTTTTCGCCAATTATAATTGCATGATTCTGGATGTTGCCAAGGTTGTGATCGGTGATAACTGCCAGATGGCGCCGAATGTGGCGATCTATACGGCAGGACATCCTGTGCATCCAGATACCCGCAACACTGCTTATGAATATGGTATTGAGGTGACGATAGGAGATAATGTATGGATTGGCGGCAATACAGTTATATGTCCGGGAGTACATATCGGAAGCAATACCGTAATCGGGGCAGGGAGCGTCGTGACGAAGGACATACCGGAGAGGGTTATCGCGGCGGGCAATCCGTGTAAAGTGATAAGAGAGATCACGGAGGCAGACAGGAAATTCTATTATAAAGACAGGGAATTTGATGATGAGGCATGGGAACATGTGTTAAGCCTTCAGTAAAGACAAGAGGGATTTCCTGCAGTAGACCCTGCAGCAGTCAGGGTGTTGGTTCTAATGATGATTAATGAAGAGATTGAAAGTTAACTCAAACTTCCCACACCGGTTGGTGTGCTGAATCTTGAAAAATCAATACTTTAGTCCATAAAAAAGGCACAAACCTGCACTTGGTGGTATAATTGAATTGCGAACAACAATCACACAGCAAGGAGTACTATTTGTTTCCGAACGAAACGATATGCCATCTATAAAAATCAAAAACTCCGCTACACAAAAACTTCAAAATCATCACAACAATATGGGCGCAGTAAGTTCCCCGGCTTTCCGTAAATGAATCCCATTTGTCCCCATTTTAATCGCTATCAGACTTTCATACTGCTGGCCAGCAATATATGTATGGCTCCCAGACGGAAACCACCTTTTGAATATTTTATTTTTGTGCATATATTTTTAATCTGCGAAAAGTTTCAAAATAGGTTCCATTTGGTTGTTGTGTCTTTTTTATCATTTCTGAAATAACTTCATCACGAAAAATTGTTTTTTCCTTATCGGGTATACATTTAAGAAATGGAACAATACAGGGTTGGTCTATCCATCTTATCATTTCCTCTGCATTAGAAAAATGTCTATCCCGGTTTACTTCCGTAATTGTAAAATCACAAAAACCAATCGAAGATATTAATTTTTCATATTGGGATTTTGATGGCATGAACCACGGCCATTCAAAAGTTCTAAAGTATTCTGTGAATTTGATAGTCGTTATTTTTTCTTGAATAACATCAATGAAATTGGCACAATTACCAGCGCCGCCGAAATCCCACAATATTATTCCTTGAAATTTTAATGCCTGATACGCATTGTCCAACAACCGTTTATGGTCTTTAATCCAGTGTAATGCTGCATTTGAAAAAATAATATTAAATTCATTCTTATAATTTATTTCGTTAATATCTACCTGTTGAAATTCAACATTATTTTTTATAATGCCTTTCGCTGTTTCTATCATCCCCATTGACGCATCAATACCTAAAACTTTTCCATTCGGTACGGATAAAGATAATTGTTCTGTCAAAACACCATCTCCACAACCTAAATCCAATATCCTTTCATCCCCTTTGAGTTTAAGTTCGGCAATTAGTGTATTCCCCCATTCCTTTTGATGTATGGAAGCCATTTTGTACTTTTTTCCATCAAATTCAAATGTATTCATGCAATAACACCGCCTTTTTTATTTTCTATATTGAATTATATCATCTGGAATATTATAATCCAAATATATGGATTTTATAAAATACATAAATGAAATTTATGGAGATAGTGCACTATGGACGTAATGGACAACCTTGCAAAATATAAAATATTTCTTTCGGTGGCTGAATGCAAAAGCATATCAAAAGCGGCAACGCAATTATATATTTCTCAACCTGCTGTAAGCATTACAATTAAAAAACTCGAAAAAAGTTTAAACACTACACTTTTCATACGAAAACCGAAGGGTGTTACCCTTACGGAAAATGGAAAAACATTATATGACAGCGTAAAACAAGCATTTAATTTGCTTTCTGATACAGAACAGATTCTTAAATCATCAAAAAGTACAGGACACTTACGGATAGCTGCCAGTAATGTATTGTGTAAATACTTTCTTATGCCTTACCTTAAAGCGTTTACACATCAATATCCCAATACCGATGTATCTATCACCTGTACCTCTTCATCGAACGCCTGCTCCATGATTGAAAAATGTAGTATAGATTTAGCTCTGGTAGCAAAGCCAAACAATTTAGGGAAGTCACAATATCATTCATTAGGGATAATTGAATATATATTCGTTTGTACTCCTGCATATAGAAATAAATTCGATTGTGCAAATGATGAAATTTTTCAGTATGGAAATATAATGTTACTCAATAAGGATAACGGTTCCCGTACACATATAAATAATTACTATGCTAAAAATAATATAATTCCATCACACATTTTAGAGATTAATGATATGGATATGCTTATAGAATTTGCAAAAATGGGTATTGGCATATCATGTGTTGTAAAACAATTTGTTGAACATGAGTTAAACTCATCTTCTCTCATAGAATTAAAACTTACAAGACCAATTCCGCCTCGTGAGATTGGCTTTTTGTATAATCACATACATCCTTTTAATAATAATGTCTTAAAATTTATCAATATTAATTTTGAATAATCAACAGTGAAATCATTGAGGATATTGTCAACTTATCTAACATAAATATTCCAAAACAGCAATGTAGCAGAGCCATTACAGCATCTCTGCATGCAGCGGTCTTTTATTATCCTTGCAGTCCTCCGGGTTCCAGTCGCTGGAGGATGTGACAGAGAAGGCTGTCCTGGATTATTTCTCCCACAAAAAGTTCAGCAGCAGTACAAAGGTTAATATCGCACCTGTATTTGGAGCACAGACTGGAAGTTATTCCGATTCCGCCAGACGTATCCTCACATACCTTCCCAATCTGCACCGCCTGCGAAAAAATATCCAGTATCTTACAGAAGAGGAAACGCAGGCTATCCGCAGCGTGCTTTCCGGCAATGATGGCGGACTTTGCCTGTGCAACCGTGCCATTGGCGCTGTTCTTTATTTTACAGGGATGAGATCCAGTGATGTGGCTGGCCTGAAATTTTCTGACATAGACTGGGAGAAAGAGGAGATTCGGATCATCCAGAAAAAACTGGCGAAGAACTGCTCCTCCCTCTCAGGGTTCTCTTCATACGTTCATTATCGTCCCTGAGAAGCTGGTTCTCTTTACGCAGGGAATCATTTTCTTCGCGAAGCGCTGTGTTATCAGCTTTAACCGTGTCTAATTCTGTTTTTAGGTGAGAGTTTTCTTTTTGGAGACTTTTCACTTCTGCATTCAGAGTTGCAATTTCTTTGCGGTCACTTTTATGCTCCGCTTCCATGGCGTCCAAGCGAGCCATAACATCCATGAGCTGATTATAGACGCTTTTCCCATAGTTACCACCCATTTGAAAACCCCCTTTCCAAAACTTTGATAAAAAGATTTCCATAAAATTTGTTCCAGAGGTGAGAACATGGAATATCCTGAGAGAATGAGAGAATTGAGACAAGATAGAGATTTGAAGCAAAAAGACATTACAATCTCCGTTTTGTCAAATGTTTTTCTTAATCAGGACAGTCTAACCCTTGGACTGCCAGCCTGTCATTTACTTGGACTCTGATTTTGCTGATTCAAAATAAACGGTGTCATTTTCTCCATAAGTTCCTTCGATAAACGTTCTCCCTTCTCTTTCAACAACCTTTCCTGTTCTGCTTTTGCCCACTCTATAGCTTTCAACTGTTCCTCTAACCGCTCACTTAAGATAGCGTGTTCCTCCATAAATAATCTCCTTTCTATCGGTTGTCGTAATCTATACCTACTCTATAACAATTTTTCAAAAAATTATCTGTTGCTTTTTGTAAACCTTTTAGATTTTTTGCTTTATTACTCATATTAACCGATTCATTGAATAATTCTACCGCCATTTCATAAGAGTACATTTTACCTTTTACAAGATATGATACACTTCCTAAATTAGTAATAACCACCAACATTTTCATACTTGCATATTGTAATAGAAACTTTATATCTGACAGCGAAAAATCAGATAATGACGGGTGGTTATGCAACACAATAACAATGCAATCTCTGGCAGACGACATCAAATGATATGCAACTGTACTACTTAATGGGTCAACCTCATGTTCCCCACCTAATGCCACTCCTATATACTCCTCTTCGTTTTGGATACATTCTGTACTATCCATACTATAGGTAAGTGCTACTTCATTAGAATTATTTTCTCTTTTTGAAATCCGTAATACATTCTTTGCTAACTCTTGAATGATACTATACTCACTTTCCGGAATATTCTTATATTGTACTCTTGGTACTTTTCTAATGGCTTCGTCTGTGATCATTACTTTATGATTTCTTTTTTTTTGCCATTTCCAATTCTCTTACTTTACGTCTATTACCATATTTTCCCAAGAAATCCCTTCCTTTCATAAAAATCTCTACTATAATACTACCTATCCGTAAACTCTCCATCTCCCTTAAAATATACTGACTTTATTATACAATATTAATATAACTTTTTACATACATTTTTTACCTAATGATTTATGCAATTTTTAAGCGTGTCTACTTCGTAATAATACAGAAGATTTCCTTACTGAAATCCTGAACCAATTCACCTGCAAAACTCTCTCACCCTCTCATTCATTACTGCTTATTTGCCAGCTATCTGCTTTTCCTGCTGCTCGATCATCTTCTTAACCGGCATCCATTCTAAACCGCTGCATATAGAGGGTGCAGACGTCGCCGTCCATCGTCATTCAATGTTTTTTTCGTATTTAGACGTACGAACCATTTTGGCCGTCAGATATTTTGCTGCATTGAAAAAGAGGCGTTTCCTTCAAATTTAGGGACACGCCTCTTACTCAGTCGGGGTAACAGGATTCGAACCTGCGGCCTAAAAACCTTCGGTTGGGTGGAAAACTGAAAATAAAACCTATATCACAGAAAGGAATATCAAGATGAAAAAATTAATGGATTTAGAAGAATTTTCAGAATGCGTACGTAAAGGCGTGAAAGCCGGACTTCCTCACGAGCTGGAAAAGGCGAAGGTAAATATCAAATATGAAAAGAACGGGCGTACACAAATACAGATTAACCGTCCATGTTCCAACCCGATCATACGTTACACATTAACCCTTGATTACCGGGAATACCTGTCTGGAAAATGTACGCCGGAATGTGTGATCGCGAATATCCTGAATAGCCGGATTCTTTACTATGTACCGGAAGATTAAGGATATGCCCCTGGCTATGGTCCGGGAGTTTCACAGTATTGATTTATGCCATGGCAAAGACGAGATAGTGCGGATGCCCGTAACAATGGGCATGGCAAATGATTGGGGGATATCCGTAGATGAATTGGAGCAGATTACACAGAAAAACAATCCATTATAAAAAATAAATACATGAGAATAAGATTGTTGACAATGCGCATAATACGCATTATAATATTATTAAATCAACGGGAAGGAGAGATGCCATGAATGAATAAGGAGGTATTGGATGAAATTTAAAGAAGTTGAGAGTATGGTATTAAAAGACGGCTGGTACCAAGTAAAACAAAAAGGTTCACACCACCAATACAAACATTCAACTAAGCCTGGAAAAGTTACAATCCCTGAACATGGAGGGGATTTGAATTCTGATACAGTAAAATCAATTATGAAACAGGCGGGGCTTTAAGCCCTGTTTATTCGATCAATATAAATGGAGGTGAATATATTGAAATTAATTTATCCGGCTATATTTAAGCCTTTTACAGATCAAAGCGGTGGATATGTGGTAGAATTTCCAGATTTACCCGGTTGTGTAACAGAGGGAAAGAATCTGGAACAGGCTATTGAAATGGGGATTGACGCAGCTAGCGGTTGGATATTGGGAGAGCTTGAAGATGGGGAGCAAATCCCACGGGCTTCCGACTATTTTGAAATAACTGCCGAAAATGGGTGCATGATAAATATGTTATTATTAGATATTGATGCCTATGAAGAAAAATATGGTGAAAAAGCGGTAAGAAAAAACCTTACTATTCCTGCATGGCTGAATACTTATGCTGAAAAGAATAATATCAATTTTTCTAAACTTTTACAAGACACATTATTCTCAATGGCACAGGCAAAATAAATATAGGAAGCTGTCCATATGGCAGCTTCTTTTTGAACTTTCAATCGTACCATTCCTTGATGAGACAGGTAGAATTGATTAAGAAAAGTGAAGAAATAACGCAAAGGCTAGTGGAAAAATATACATCGATTATATTATCACGTAAATATGAAAGAAATAGTTAGCAGCAAGGGTAGTCATAATTTTTTCATATATTAATGCAAAATAAATTAGGAATTATGGCGGATGTGAATCTGCTTACTAAAGCTGGATTGGATTATATTGAGATCGTCGTCAATCCATGGTCGTTTCCTGTAAACTATAACAGAGAATATCATTACAGAAGCGGCAGTACAAAATAGTTGCTTCGGGGAAATGCATTAACGAATTTTCTAACGGCAAAGACAAGGTTAAAATGGGATTTTTATTCCATCTAAGGAAGTAACACTGGCGGAACAGTTCTTTGGCAAGGTCAAAATCATTTGTGATCAGCGTTTCCAGTATCGGTATGATGTGCGGTTTGCCCTGCCGGTATATGATGATAAGAGCGGCGAAGTCTGCCGGTACAATATCTTCTTTGCCCGGATGCTGGTACGCCATGATGCGGATGGTAAGAAATATCTTTACGACCTGCTGGCAATAAAAAAAGAAACGAGCAGCCCGCTTGAGTAAAAACTGTACGGTGAAAACCCATCTCTTTTACAAATGATTGTATCGGAAGGATGGGGGGTGTCAATAGAAAAACAGAAGAATTTCTGTGTACAAAAAATTCCATATTGAGATTGTTATATGGCATCGGTTAGAAATAATCAATGCTTTCTTTATGTCCCCGGTTTCACCGGGGATGGTAGTAGCCGAAGGATACAGGGGTCAGGAAGGGAAGGCTGGAATGATTTTGGAACGTATACACGGTTTGAAAAGAGAGTGATATGGACAAATTTGTGAATGGACTACTGGAAATGTATTTAGGGAACATAATGGACTAAAGCAGGGACGAATTGATGCTTGCTGGTGAGAGATGCAAGTAGGGAGAGCGTGAGCTAAGAGTAGTAGAAGAGCGGTATATGGCTTTAAACCTCGGTGAAACTGATAAAAAGCTGATTGAGGATTATACAACTTGTCTGCAAACTAACGGAACTCCGAAAAACATTATCGCAAGCATGTTGGGGCATACGCCGGAGGTTAATGAGAGATACTATACATATGATACGCCGAATCTTGAAAAGAAGAAAGAAATTATCAAAAACCGAAATATCAAATTCAGGGATTATTCAAGAGTTGAATAATCCCAATCAAAACCAACCAACTTTTTGATATCCGGATCACCGGAAATCCCGTAAAATAAAGGAAAAATCGGGGTAACAGGATTTGAACCTGCGACCTCACGGCCCCCAGCCGTGCGCTCTAACCAAACTGAGCCATACCCCGATAGAACTATTCTAACGAATTATGTCGAATAATGCAAGCATTATTTTAAATTCTATGTTAAAATATAGAAAAGAAGATATTGCTTAGTTATTATATGCGAAAGGAGTTTGTTTTATGAAAGTAATTGTAATCGGGCCGAAGGGCAAGATGGGCAGACTGATTACAGCCGCCGCCGCTTCTCGTGACGATATGGAATTGATAGCCGGTATCGCGCCCAAAGGCCGAAGTTACATAGGGCAGGATCTGGGGGCTGTCGCTATGACTGGTTCTGAACTAGGGATTCCGGTAACCGATGATCTGGAGAGTGTAATTGATCGCTGTGACGTCATCATTGACTTCTCGACGAAAGAGACGGCGATGACGGTCCTTGATCTTGCCGTTGCCCACAAAAAGGCTCTGGTCTGCGGTACTACAGGTTTTACTCCGGAAGAAATGCTTAAGTTTCAGGACGCTGCCAGAGAGATTCCCATGCTCTATGCCGCCAACACTTCCAAATTGGTCAATATTATGAATAAGCTGCTGGAGCTGGTAGCTTCAACTTTGAAAGACGAGATTGATATCGAGATTCTGGAAATGCATGATCAGTGGAAGAAGGATGCGCCAAGCGGGACTTCCAAAGAGATGGGTGAGATCATGGCGCATGCCCTTGGAAAGGAACTTGACGAGATCGCGGTCTACGGACGTGAAGGCGCTTCTGTACGCAAGCCGGGAACCATCGGATACCATTCTCTGCGGGCAGGGAATATTCCAAGCAGTCATACAGTATTTTTTGGCGGTATGGGGGAACGGCTGGAAATAACCCATCATTCCTATAACTGGGAATGTTTCGCAAGAGGTGCATGTGATTGTGCTGCTTTTCTTGCCGGTAAAGAAGCTGGTTTCTATACCATCAAGGATGTTTTGAAGCTGTAAGACGGCTGAACGGTTTAAACCAAGGATGTTTTGAAACTGTAAGACGGATAAACGATTTTAAATCAAGGGAGGAATGAAAATGATACTAGTGAATACAGATTATATCACAGGAAAAAAATTAGAAATGATCGGCATGGTGAGAGGAACTATGATTCAGTCCGTACACCTGGGAAAAGACATTATGAGCAGTTTCCGCACCCTGGTTGGCGGGGAACTTACCTCATATACTGAGATGATGAATGAAGCAAGGGCTATCGCAACGAAGCGGATGGCTGAAGACGCACAGGCAATGGGTGCGGACGCAGTTGTCAATATCCGATATGCCTCTAGTTCCATTGTACAGGGTGCGGCAGAGGTTCTTGCTTATGGAACCGCCGTAAAGTTTATTGATTAAGCACTTTCGGTAAAACGTGTATATCTAATCATAAATTATGAGGGCTTTTGTACATTTCTGCAGTCTGTAACAAAAGCCCTTTCTGTTTTTACTTATACTTTACTCCATACTGCAGCCCATAATTTTTACATAATCTTCTGTCTTATCCCGCATAATATGGAATCCCTCATCCAACCGATCTAATGAAAAACGATGTGTAATCAATTCCTCTGGAACGAGCTTGTTCTGTGACAGCCGTTCCATGACATAATGCCAGTCATCCGCCGCTTCATTGGTAAACGATGAATTCCAGGTTCCCGCTACTGTCAGTTGATTTCGGAGGATCTTCCAGTATATGGGCTTTTCAAGATTCATATCTCCGAACGGGTTCCCGACCAGCATAATCCTGCCGGCAAAAGCAGTCTGATTAAGCGCCTGTACGAAAGTTTCGTTTCTGCCGACACATTCAAAAAAGACATCAGCTCCTATGTCGTCGGTCCTCTCCATGAGCCACTGGTCTGTATTATTTGTTCGGATATCACAATAAAAATCTTCCGGCAGCCCCAGTTTTAAGAGAGTTTGCTTCTGGAAATCCTTATTTCCAAATACAAAGACATCCCGTATCCCGGCTTCCCGTAAAAATAAGAATAACAGGAGTCCAATAGTACCCGCTCCGCAGATTGCAACCTTATCCTCTGCTTGAACTTTGATCCGCCTCATGGCGTGGACGGCTACCGCCATCGGTTCCAGCATTGCAGCCGCTTCGAAGGATACCTGGTTGGGAAGAAATATCAGATTCTCTTTCGGGACCGCCGCATACTCTGCAAATCCGCCGTCCCTGCGAGAACCCAGATAACTGTAATTTCTGCACATCTCATACTGTTTCTGCCGGCAGGGCGGGCACTTTCTGCATGGAATCAGCGGAAATACTCCGACCCGCCGCCCTGTTAAGGAAGTATCGGCAGACGCTCCCGTATTTACGACCACGCCTGAGAATTCATGCCCGGGGATCAGAGGATGCCTGTAAGCCCCGCTCTGGTAGATACGCGGAATATCCGAACCGCAGATTCCTGCAGCTTTCACCTGTATCAATACCTCCTGATCCTTAAGGATCGGTTCTTCTACATAATCTAATCGAATATCTCCAATATTATGCAATACCCATGCTTTCATCGTTTCATCTCCTTTATCTTGCGGAATCTTTCCAGATCTTCTTTTGTGGTAATCTTAAAATTCTCTTCATCGCCGGGAATCATCACGATATCTAATCCTGCCATAACCGCGGGTTCTGTTGAACCGTTTACTTGCAGAATCCGCTCCGGAAGCAGCCGGAGGTTCGCTTCATGATAGACTCCAAGGCAGAATAATTCCGGCGCCTGACCCGCGTAGATCTCGCTTCGCTTTAATAATGCGGAGATGGTCTTTCCGTCCGTACTGGAATAAACCGTGTCCTTCATAGGCAATACCGGAAGAACCCCGTCATGGCCGGATACATGGTCTATGCAATCTGTGATCAGACGTTCCTGAAGCAATGGGCGCGCGGCGTCATGGATGAATACATAATCTGTATCTTCCGCATACATCCGGATGTCCTCCAGCCCATGCAGGATTGAGAGCTGACGATTCTCGCCCGGAACGGAAAATCCTCTGAACTTTTGGTCGAATCCGTCTGCACTGAGCCACTCCCGTATCCGTTCCTGCCATACAGGTTCTGCGACGATGTGGATGGAATCGATTCTCTCATGTCTGAACAGACTCTCTATACTGTAAGATATGACAGGTCTGCCTTCTACATCTATATACTGCTTGGGAATATCCGAACCAAGTCTTTGGCCTGTGCCTCCGGATAAAATTAATGCGATAATCATAAGTCTTCTTTTCCTTTCTCTGCTGCTTGAAATAAGCGCTTCATCGTTTCTATTATACAGTGAAACCATTCCCGGGACAATAATTGTTGTCAATATCTGTATATAATTTCTCAAGATCTGACTTTTTCTGGCAGGCCGGATATCTTATCATAAAATTGTTGTCAGGTGAAGGAGACAAAATATTATGTTTTTGTTTTATTTAACAGGCGAATATGGTATATTCTTCTTAGTGTAAAATTCATGTCTAATATGAGAAAGGAGAGATAAAGATGTTTGACAAGACAAAAGTTAAGCTTGGAATTGCCCCTATCGCATGGACAAACGACGACCTTCCGGATCTGGGAGTGGAGAACACCTTTGAACAGTGTGTCAGTGAGATGGCGTTGGCAGGATTTACCGGGTCGGAGGTAGGGAATAAGTATCCGAAGGATCCGGAAGTATTAAAGAAAGCATTGGAACTTCGAGGAATCGAGATCTGCAATCAGTGGTTTTCTTCATTCCTGATCACGAAGCCTTTTGAAGAGGTGGAGAAAGAGTTCCGGACACAGCTTGCATTCCTGAAAGCCATGGGAGCGAAGGTCATTGGCGCTTCCGAGCAGAGCCACAGTGTACAAGGGCAGCAGGATACTCCGATCTTCGGTCATAAGTATGTGATGAATGATGAAGAGTGGAAGACATTCTGCGACGGTATGAATCGGTTGGGCAAGATCGCGAAGGAAGAATATGGAATCGCGCTTACTTTCCATCACCATATGGGAACCGTAGTACAGGATCCGGATGAGGTAGAGCGTATGATGGCAAATACAGATCCGGAGTACGTAAGCCTGTTATTTGATACAGGGCATTTTACATATTGCGGTGCAGATCCTCTTGAGATGGTGACAAAATATGTGGACAGGATTAAGCATGTACATCTGAAAGACATCCGTCCGGAGGTTGTGGATAAGGTAAAGGCCGAGAATTTAAGCTTCCTTGAGGGAGTGAGAATGGGAACCTTTACAGTGCCGGGGGATGGCTGCATTGATTTCGACCCTATTTTCAAGGTTCTTGAAGATCATGGTTATGAAGGATATATGCTGGTAGAGGCAGAGCAGGATCCGGCGAAGGCCAATCCGCTGGAGTACGCGGTCAAGGCAAGGAAATTTATCGCGGAGAAGACGGGATTATAGTATAGCCGTGGATCTCGGCCGTCATTAAGAAGATGATCTGGCAGCAGGAAAAGCAGATGGCTGGCAAATAAGCAGTAATGAATTCGGCTGTTAATGAAACAGTAATGAAATAATATAAAATACAGGTTATGAAGAACAAAGGACGGATGCGGCAGTATGGCTGCATGATCAGAAAGGAGAGCAGAAGTTATGGTTACAGTAGGTATTATCGGAGCAGGAAGAATCGGAAGAGTTCATGTGGAGAGTATCTGCACGAAGGTGGGAAACGCAAAGATCAAGACGCTTGCAGACCCGTTTATGAATGATGAGACGGCTGCATGGGCGAAGAAGATGGGCGTGGAGAATACGACGAAAGATTACAAAGAGGTCATTGCAGATCCAGAGATCAACGCAGTGCTGATCTGTTCTTCCACAAATACACATTCACCGATCTCTGTGGAGGCGATCCAGGCAGGGAAGCATGTATTCTGTGAGAAGCCCATCGATCATGATGTGGAGAAGATCAGAGAGGTCATGGATGCGCTTGAGAAGAATCCGGTGAAATATCAGGTAGGCTTTAACCGCAGATTCGACCACAATTTTGAGGCGGTAAGGGACGCTGTAGCTGCAGGAAAGATCGGGGATACTCACATTATCAAAATCACATCCAGAGATCCGGAGCCGCCGAGTGCGGATTATGTGAAGGTATCCGGCGGAATGTTTCTGGATATGACGATTCATGATTTTGATATGGTACGTTTCCTTGCAGGAAGCGACGCCGAAGAGGTGTATGTAGAGGCTGCAGTTCTTGTAGACCCGGCGATCGGTGAGGCAGGAGATGTGGACACAGCAGTGATCACTCTTAAGATGGAGAACGGTGCGATCGCGGTGATCGACAATTCCAGACAGGCTGTATATGGATATGACCAGAGAGCGGAAGTGTTCGGTTCAAAAGGAATGGCTGCAACCGGAAATGATACGGCAAGCGCGGCAGTGATCAGTAACGCAGACGGTGTGACAGGAGAGAAGCCGCTGCATTTCTTCCTGGAGCGTTACATGGATGCGTATGCGAAGGAGATTAAGAGTTTTATCGAGGCAATCGAGAATGATACGGAGACTCCTCTTGGAGTAATGGACGGTCTGCAGCCTGTATTGATGGGTCTGGCGGCAAAGAAGTCGTTAGAGGAGCATCGTCCGGTTAAGATTTCCGAGATTGAGGCATAGATATACCTTTTATAGACATACCTTTCGTAGATATACTTTTTAATCCTGATATTATTAAGAATACTTCCAACCGTACAGTTGGAAATTCCTTGCAGGAATCGGGATTATTGAAAAGTACAGATGAAGAAGCTGCCGGAAAATGCAGACAGTATTTCCGGCAGCTTCTTTGTTGAATCTGAAATTGAACCGGAAGGATTGAACCGGAAGGATATAAAAGAGCTTGCAAAATTTCCTTATGGGGAATATGCTATATAGAGGATACGGATATAGTCTGTTTGTATATTTTTGTAACAGGGAGGAAATGAGATGGCTGTAACCTTACAACAGATAGCAGAAGCGGCCGGAGTCTCCAGAGGGACAGTGGACAGAGCTATGAACAACAGAGGAAGGATTAACCCGGAGGTGGCGGACCGGATCCGCAGGATAGCGGAGGAGATGGGATATCAGCCGAACCGGGCGGGCAGGGCGCTCGCGATGTCGAAACGGTCGATTACCATAGGAGTGGTTATCCAGGCCTCGGACACACCGTTTATGGAGAAGGTTATCGAGGGGGCGGAAGATGCGAAAGCAGAGGTGGAGCGTCTGGGCGCAGACGTCCTGATTCGTAAGATAGAAGATTTTGACGCAGGAAAAGCAGTTGAGATCATGCGCGAACTGAAGAGAGAAGGCTGCAATGGAATCGCCGTCGTTCCGATGGATGACGAGAAGTTAAAAGAGACCATCGATGAGCTGGCGGATGATGGTATACCGGTTATTACATTCAATTCTGATATGGAAGAATCTAAGAGAATGTGCTTCGTCGGCCAGGATACTTATCAGAGCGGCAAGGTGGCGGCCGGGCTGATGGCAGATATTCTTCCGGTGGGCGGGAAGGTTCTTGTGATATCAGGTTATCCGACAGCCTATGGTCATAAGAACCGAACCAACGGATTTCTGAAAGAATTTACAGAACTGAGGGAAGATATACAGGTGTTGGATGTCCAATATGCTTTTGATGATAATCGTAAAGCGGAGAGGATCACGTATGATGTGTTAAAAGAATGTAAGGATCTGGCAGGTATCTACCTGGCGGCGTCTGGTGTGCAGGGGGTGTGTAAGGCATTGGAGGAATCAGGGATGGGGGAGAAGGTGAAAGTGATCTCTAACGACCTGACGACTCAGAATGTGCAGTATCTTAAGGAAGGGAAGATTCGGTTTCTGATCGGGCAGGACGGTTATCGGCAGGGATATGAGCCGGTTATGATGCTGTTCGAAAAGACATTTGACGGGAAAGAGCCGGAGAGGGAATTTGCTTATACGGAGATTATGATTAAGACGAAGTATAATCTGGTATAGTGATAATAGATAAATTTGTCATGCTATATTTGTGCATTATGTATATTGCGTTCACGTGAACGCAGTGCTATAATGTCAGCATAAAGAAACAGATAAAGTAATCATAATAAAAATTATGAAATGAAGAAAGGCGGAAAAAGAGATGTTAAGAGTAGGAGTCATTGGATGCGGCGGAATGGGAAGAGACCATATCAAAAGAATTACAGAGAGAACTCAGGGAGCAGAGGTTGTAGCGGTGTCGGACGTATTCGAAGAGGGTGCGAAGAAAGCGGCAGAGATTGCAGGAGGAGCCAAGGTTTATACGAACGGTAAGGATCTGATCAACGATCCGGACGTGGATGCGGTTCTGGTCGTTTCACCGGGGTTCGCACATGTGGACGATCTTCTTGAGGCAATCAAGGCGGGCAAGAGAGTATTCTGTGAGAAACCGCTCTGTACAACGGCAGAGGACTGCAAGAGGGTTATGGATGCAGAAGCGGCGTCCGGCAGACATCTGATCCAACTGGGATTCATGCGCCGGTATCACAAGGGTTATAATCAGATCAAAGACGCGATCGCAACGGGTGAGTACGGAGAGCCTCTGATGATGCACTGTACCCACAGGAATCCGGAGGTGGGAACGAATTACAACACACCGATGGCTGTACATGATACTGTAATCCATGAGATTGATCTGTGCCATTGGCTGGTAGACGACGACTATGAGAGCGTACAGGTCATTATGCCGAAGGTTACCAAGTATTCACATTCCGAATTGAAAGATCCGCAGATTATGCTGATGCGTACGAAGAGCGGTATCTGCATCGATGTGGAGTGCTTCGTAAACTGTAAATTCGGATATGATATCAACTGTGAGGTTGTGTGTGAAGACGGTGCCCTTAAGATGGGAGCTCCGATGGCTCCGTCCATCCGCAAGAATGCAGCCGCTTCCACGGAGATTACGACAGACTGCTTCGTACTGTTCAAGGATGCTTACGATGCGGAGATTCAGAACTGGGTAGACTGCGCCGGGAAAGATGTGATCGAAGGACCTACTACATGGGACGGATATCTGGCGGCAGTTACGGCTGATGCGCTGGTAAAGGCACAGGAGACAGGCAATATTGAGAAAGTGGTAACGGTTGAGAAGCCAGAATTTTATAAATAGAAGAAAATGATTGAGCATCAAGTAAAGCAGCCGGCGCTGGCCATACGCCACTGGTGCATAGCCCCCTCGCGGCAGCCGCCAAATGTGCATGTAAACATGTCCGCCCGGCTCGCTGCTCACGGGAATAAACGGAAATAAAAAAGACATAGAAAAAGAATAGATAGAGATAGAAATAGAAATAGAAAAAGGAGACCGCGATTATGAAATTAGGTTTTAACGAAGCGACAGCATTAGAATGTAAAGGACAGTCCTTGGCGGCTGATTTGGAAGCATGTGAGAAGTATGGTTTTGACTATATCGAGATCAGATTCGACTGTATCAAGGATTATCTTAAGGAGCATACACTGGAAGAGCTTGCAGACTGGTTTAAGAATCATCATTTAAAACCATGGGCATACAATACTCTGATCTATTTTAACCAGAGGGACGAAGCCGGTAAGAAAGAGATCGATGAGGAGACGGATTTTATCATTGAAGTATGCAAGGCTATCGGCATGAAGATGCTGATCACCGTTCCGCAGTTTGATGTTAAGGATAAGAGTGTGACAGAGATTAAGGAAGAAGCGGTAGAGAGACTTCGTTATCTGTCTGATAAAGTAGGCTCAGATATCAGGATTTCACTGGAATTCTGCGGCGCTCCGAACTGCTCCATCAATCAGTTTGGTACGGCGTATGACGTAGTGAAAGCAGTGGACAGGGACAATGTGGGAATCACCGTCGATACGTTCCATTTCCATGAGATGTGCTCTAAGATCGAGGATCTTAAGAATGCAGACGGTAAGAAGATCTTCGCGTATCATCTGAATGACTGTGAGGACCTGCCTCTTGGTTCCTGCGGCGACGACAAGAGACTGTGGCCGGAAGAGGGCGTAGTGGATCATCCGGCGATCGCAGGGGCGTTAAAGGAGATCGGATTCGACGGCGTGTGCACCATCGAAGAATTCCGTCCGGAGTATTACGCGATGTCCCACGAGGAGAATGTGAAGAAGGCAGCAGAGGTTACGAAGGCATTTGTGGAGAAATATTTCGGTTAGAGTATTTGGGGATAGAGTCTTGGTTTAGTCTCGGTTTATAGTAAGGAAATGTATTGCAAAACACGCGGGATTGTAGGATAATATTAGGGATTAAGATCAGGATAAGTGCAAGTATAAGTATAAGTATAAGGATAAGAGTTCCATCTTTAGCGGCGCAAGGGAACGGAACGTACAATTTATGAGTCTGGTGCCTGGCCGGATGGAGACTAGTGTCCGGAAAAAGAAGGGAGTGCAGGAATTGAAGATAGCATTTGACGTAGACGTATTGGCAAAGCAGATGAGCATCAATGACATGGTGCATCAGGTAGCGGATTGGGGATATAAATATATCGAACAGTCCCCGCATCCTCGTATTAATCCGTTCTATAAGCACCCGCTTTTCTCAAGGGAATGCGAGGCGGAATATCGTAAGGCTCTTCAGGAAACCGGTGTGGAGATCTCGTCCTTCATCGTAGTGTACCGCTGGTCCGGGCCTACGGAGGAACAGAGAAAGATGGCGGTGGCGAACTGGAAGAGAATCGTTGAGATCGCGGTAGATATGGGCGTACAGGTGATCAATACAGAGCTTTCCGGCGATCCGAACCAACAGGAGATCTGTAACGGTATGTGGTTCCGTTCTATGGATGAATTGCTTCCGTTGTTCGAGAAAGAGGGAATCCGTGTGGAGATTCAGTCGCATCCCTGGGACTTCTGCGAATTGAATAACGAGACCTGCGATATGGTGAAGAGCTATCGTTCCGATAACCTGAAATATGTATACTCTTCCCCGCATGGGTTCTTCTATGACAAAGGTGTAGGCGACGTGCGTTCGATGTTAAGATACGCAGGCGATGATTTGAGCCACGTATTATTCGCGGATACCTTTAACCAGACGAAGGACTGCAGATACATCTTGAATCCGCCGTGGCTGAACAGTATGGGAAGAGAAGATGTTTCTATCCATCAGCACAACCCTATGGGAGAAGGGGATGTGGATTTCGAAGGAATCTTTGAGACACTGCGAGAGATGGATTTCGCCAACAGACAGTTCAAGGTGGGCGGAGACGCTATTTCCTGTGTATCTATCTTTGGATATCCGGAACGTATGAATGTAGAAGCGCCGAAAGCAAAGGAGATCATTGAGCGTGAACTGCTGAATCGTTAGGGAATTACATAATTTACTGCATGATGATATAAAATGAAGGGACTGCTGTTCTGGTAGAAAAGTAATCTGCCGGGGCAGCAGTTCATTTTTATGTCATAAAACAGGGAAGGAATCATGAAGAACCCACAGACCATGCTCTTTTCGTGCTCTGGCATTTGATGAATAACGGTTGGAGCAGAATTGTTTTAGAACATCAAATAGATAGAACAAACATTGAAAAATCCATACAACTTTGTTGTATCATTACATTTCAACAAGAATAGCACTGAAAATGTGCAGGATAAACTTAGGAGAATTATTATCAATGACTGCATGAATATGTGGGAAATTACAGATTGATCTTGTGATTAGATTTAGATTTACTGTTGAATTGAGCGGAAAAAAATGTTAATCTGTACTTGCATGGTATCACCATGTGGGAAAGTGCCCATGACAGATCTTTTGGCAGCTTAGTGATTGCATTGTTATGGAAAGCTATACATAAGCGTTTCTTGCCTTTCTCGACAAGAGGAACAAGAAGAAATAAAAATGCCTATCCTGTCGGCCAACAGGATAGGCATTGTCCGTAAGGACATTTAGCTTATTTTCGGGGGCATCCACTTTGAAGTGGGTGCTTTCCTAATTCTTAATATATCATTTCTTTCTGAAAAAATCAATATTCATTTTTAAGAATTAGCTTTTTAGTATTCCCAGTGACGTTTTGTAAAGGACTTTTTAATCATATTCACAAAATATTTACATTCATTTCAGGGCAAAAAAATAGAGCCAGGAACCTGTTTTTTAGATTCCTGGCCTACAGTTCTATTTACACTGTTCTTTCGGATTTCAATTTCTTTACTTCATCAAGAGAAAGTCCAGAAATACTCGCAATTTCTTCCAGTGCATATTTTCCAGCTGCCAACATACGAAGTGCAACCTCTTTTAAAGATTCAATTCTCATATCTTCCATAATTTTACACATCTCGCTCACTCCTTTCGGGTTCTCTTTTAGGTACCGGGTTCGGTTAGCCATCAGTTCAAAATTCATATCATCTGCCTTGGTGCAATTAAAATCGTGCATGAGTTTTCCTATAGCGGAATCCCCACGATATTCACCATTCACATAAAGAATATGCTCCCCATCTTCAAAAGATTTACCCGTTGCAAGGTTAATTCTCTCAATCGGATAAACAGCTTCGCCCTGACCATAAAAATCTTTTTCAATGATAAAAATTGTATATGTGTCTGGCAATTCTTTAAATTCCTGACCAGAATGGAGATTCTCTATATCCATTACGCTTGAATGATACCTTGCCCTATGTGGGTCTGCTCCTTTGTCTTGCCTCTGGACTTCCAAATCATATTTTTTTCCGACTGAATCCGTTCCATATGCGTCCAAGCAGATAGAACGTGCTCCAGCCAGCCTTTTCATATCCTTCTGTGTTTCACAATCAGTAATAATTAAATCCGGTTTATCAGTGATAATGCGTAACACAAATTCAGCCAATGGAATGTTATCCTTGAAAAGACAATGCATAAAGTCATCATCGATTGGCCTTAACAAACTCAAACGTTGCAAATCTTCTTGATGTTGCTTATCCGTCACCGTCAATCTTCCCACCTGCTTTCCCTTCTGTTTTCGTATCTCCATACTACCATAAACCTCCTGATTTTACAAGCCGGGAGCCAGCGCATTTCTGATTTCCAGCCTGTTTCCGTTATCGCTTTTTCACATCTGCTGTATCTCATTTTTCAGCATACGCTTGATTTTGTCGCTCATGGTTTCCTTGCTGGTCTTGCTGAAATGAACCCTCACAATGTAGGTAGTCCGGCCAATCTTCTTCACCAGTGCGGGAGCGTCTTTAGCCGGTACTGTGGTGGTAGTGTCCTCTTTAATTTTCTCGCTGCTCATAAATTCTCCTTTTCATGCAATCAAACTTTGTTATCTTTCCTCACAATCTCCTTCGCCGCCGCTTTGGTCGCCCTAGCTCCTTCCTCCCGGAAATTCTTTCCGGAAAAGAGAACCGGCGCACACCGTTCCAGTATGCGGTCATAAATCCTTGCGTGGACAAGGTCTGGCGGGTTCTTGATTTCTTCCAGTTTCCGGTTTGTCGTGACAATCAGCGGCTTCTTGCTCCGATACTTCTATTATCGTTTTTACATCTGCTGTATCTCACATTACTGCTTATTTGCCAGCCATCTTGATTTTGTCGCTCCCACAGCTACTGCAAAGCTGTGTCCCGTCTATGATTACCTGCCAGTATTTTCCCCTGATACGCATATCTTCAAATATCTACTGCATGATGATATAAAATGAAGGGACTGCTGTTCTGGTAGAAGAGTAATCTGCCGGGACAGCAGTTCCTTTTCTGTGTTGGGAGAGTCAGATAGGATGCGCTTGAAAAAAAGTAGTTATTTGAGTATAATAAAACCGTGGCAGGGGAGAGGATTTGATAATATATTTGCCATACATTTATGCAGAAAGGCGGCGGATGCCGTTGAAAGCAGATACGGTTACAAAGGATTATGTAAAAGATGCAGGCGTGTTTGCCGACATTTTCAATTATTATATTTATGGTGGGCAGCAGGTAATCCTGCCGGAGCAGCTTACGGAGCGCGATTCTACTAAAATTGCGCTGCCATATGGTGCGGATGGCGCGGTGATTCCTGTCCAGAAATTTCGTGATGTGCAGAAGTTGTATGCTGCAATGACGGATGGAGAGATGGAATATGTTCTTTATGGCGCGGAAAATCAGGCGGAGATCCATTATGCTATGGCTGTGAAGAACAATCTCTATGATGCACTGGAATATGCAGGACAGGTGGAAGAGGCGGCAAAGTCGCATCGGAAGGAAATGAAGCGGAAAAAAGAGCAGGGGAAAACTCCCGCTGAAGAAAGCAGGAAAACACCAAGTAAAGGTGAATTTTTAAGCGGGTTTTGGGCGGAGGACAGACTGATACCATCCATTACAGTGACTATATTTTTCGGCTCGGAAGAGTGGAATGGGCCGTTAAGCTTGTTTGATATGATGGATGTGTCAGATCCAGATGTACTTGCCTGTATGGACAATTATCATGTGCGGTTAATCGCCCCGGCACAGATGGCTGATGAGGAAATTATGAAGTTCCAGTCCAGCCTGCGGGAGGTCATGCTGTTCATTAAGTATTCAAAGGACAAAGAGAATTTAAGCAGGGTGCTGGTGACCAATGAAGAGCGTTTCCAGAAGGTGGAGCGCAGGGCAGCGGATGTGATTGAAGCAATTACAAATTCAGGCATAAAATATGATGAAGAAGACGAGGTGGTTAATGTGTGTCAGGCGATTCAGGAAATAAGAAAGGAATCCGAACGTGATGGAGAACGGCAGGGCAGACTTATGCAAGCTCAGGAGAGTGCTAAAAAATTATATGAGATGGGACTCGATACGGAAAAAATTGCTCAGGCAGTGGGTTATGCTGTGGAAACTGTAAAGGGCTGGCTTGGATAATGCATCAATGCGATGGCGTGTCTATATTCCTGTTCCGTTGATCTGAAACCTCCTTATGTTTTATGCCATCATAAGGGAAAGGGGCATGGAAAACACCCAATAAAAGTAATCTGCCGGGGCAGCAGTTCCTTTTTATGTAATAAAACAGGGAAGGAACCATGAAGAGTCCACAGACCATGCTCTTTTTGTGTGACATTTGATGGATAAGAATGATGGATAAGAAAAAGAATTGTATTGCCTTTGTCCGCACAACAGTATATGATAAAAGATAAAGAGGATACTACAAGGCAGAAAGGAGTTTTTCTATGGCAAAGTCAGCGAACCTTTATGCACGGATTGAGCCGGATGTGAAAGAGCAGGCGGAGGCGATCTTGAATGCACTTGGTATTCCAGCCTCAAATGCGATTACGATGTTCTACAAACAGATTATTTTGAAAAAAGGGATTCCTTTTGATGTAAGGCTGCCGGAACAGCCTTTGGATATCAGCCTGATGACCAGTGAGCAGTTGAATGCAGAGCTGGAGAAAGGATAGGCGGATATGAAGGCAGGGCGCACGATCCCGGTGCGTCCTTAGACCAGATGCCGGAACGGTTCCGAATGTACGAAAAAGAACCGTGGCACAGTCGTAACCTCCGTATTATGCCTGTAGATAATTATATGGTGTTTTACATACCAGACAGCGAGACCAAACTGGTTACGGTCATCCGTGTCATGTATGGCGGCCGGGATGCGGACAGGCAGTTGAATAAGATGCAGCCAATACGGAAAAGAGTCGAGAAATGATCATATCAAGGTTCCTGGTGAATTTATTCATACGAGGGAGCAGCGACGCTGTCAGACAAGGTATGTAAGACGGTCAATCAATATAATAAGGAACCTGTCTCTTCTGAGGATATGCAGAGACTTCTGGATAGGGACTGCTGTTCTGGTAGAAAAGTAATCTGCCGGAGCAGCAGTTCCTTTTTATGCCATAAAACAGGGAAGGAACCATGAAGAGTCTGCAGATCATACTTTTTTGCATTTACCGCTAACGATATCTTTCAAGCCTGTAGGTTCCCTTTCCGGTTTTGATTACTGCTCCGTCGGCTTCATGCTGATTCAAGATTCTCTGCAGTTGGCGGGCGCTGCAATTTAAGTGAAATGCGGCCTGCTGCAAACCCTTCAGTTCTCCCTCATTGCACTTATACATCATGTAAGTCAGGACGCGCTGTTTTAAGCTTGCAGGAGCGGCGTCGATGGTTGTGACAGATTCCATTTTTTGGGCTAAGGATTCACATATCAACTGTAAGAACCGGCAGTTTTCCAGCAGGGCGTCTTTGCTTGTTTCAATAGATAGGGCAAGGCAGGTCAAATCATCATTTGCTTCGGCATAGACGTTGCTTGTTTGGTGTGAAAAGATTTCCATTTCACCAAGTAAATCATTCTTTTAACTGTTTGCAAGAGAGTATACTGATCCGTCGTCTCTGATAAAGTAAATACTTAGAGAACCTTGAATTATAATTTGAAATAAGTGTTCTTTCTGTAACGGCGTGGTGACAAATTCGCCTTTTTCATATTGTGTTACAAATAAATGTGTCTGAAAGTCTCTCATTACAGATTCAAACTTTGTTTGCTTTAAACAGGTCTCAATGATTGTTTTTTCATATAATCTTTTCATCCGTTTTTTCTCCGAACAGGACATATGTCCGAGTTTTTGAACTGATTATAATGTATATTATTAAAAATTACAAGAAGAAAATCATGGAGGTTTTAGTTTGATGGCAACGGTATTTGAAGAACAAAACATTTCGAAAGCGATCATGCGTATGGGGCTACCTGCCATGCTTGGTCAGCTCACGACGCTGATCTATAACATTGCAGATACTTTTTTTGTCTCTTTGACAAAAGAGCCTGCAATGATCGCCGCGGTTACTCTGTGTACGCCGATTCTTTTGATTATTATGTCTATTGCTTCTGTCTTTGGTATGGGCGGAAACAGTGTGATTGCCAGACTCTTAGGGGAGGAGAAAAAGAAAGAAGTAAGAAGTACGTTGAATTTTTGTCTGTATGCAATGGTGATTGCCGGGATCGTTATTCTGCTCGCAGGATTTCTCTTTATGAAGCCGATAGCAAAAATATCGGGCGCCGACGCGGAGAACATGGCTTATACTTATGATTATTTGAAATATATTTTTACCGGGGCGCCCTTTATTATCCTTTCCAATGGATTAGTTCATCTTTTCCGCTCGCTTGGTTTTATAAAGGAAAGTACGATTGGACTGGCTTTGGGAAATTCTGTCAATATCATCTTTGACTTTGTTTTTATCGTATTATTGGGCTGGGGGACGGCTGGCGCCGCGCTCGCCACATCCTTTGGATTCTTCTGCTCTACGGTCTATTATCTGGCTTGTATGATTCAGGCAAAGAGAAAAGGAAATCCACTGGTATCACTTTCGATTAAAAATTTTGCGCCGAATAAGAAAATGGTTCGCAGCGTAGTGAGTATCGGAATACCCGGCGCGCTTATTACCGTATTGCTCAGTGTTTCCAATATTGTTCTCAACAACTTCATCGGAATATATGGTTCCAATGCGGTCGCGTCATATGGAATTGCCTACAAAGTTGATATGGTTCCGATCATGCTGTCGGTTGGTCTTTCGCAGGGAGTTGCTCCGTTGGTAGGATATTATTACGGTGCGGGGAAAAGGAACCGTATGTCGCAGGCAGTGAAAACGTCGACAATGTACGGAGTTCTTTTGGGAGCGGTCTTTTTAGTTGTATTTTGGCTATTTGGAGCGAAACTGGCAAGCGTATTTCTCCACGATGAAGCGCTTGTACATCAGGCAGGATATTTTATCAGTATCCTGGGTCTGTCGGCTCCGATGCTAGGCATTATCAATATGATAACGAGCTATTTCCAGGCATTGGGCTCGGCGGTAAAATCTTTGCTCATTACGATCATGAGGAATGTGATATTATTTATACCGGCAGTCGTAATTCTGAATAGTTTGTGGCAATTAGACGGAGTTATTGCCGCGCAGCCGGTTGTAGAGACTGTTTTGGCGGTTATCTGTATGGTGATGTATGTGAAAGATTGCTAAGTTTGTTGGTTTTTCCGTTGATGAAGTGGAATAAGGCTGGTCAGACAATATAAGAGGCAAGAATGAGCCGGGAGTCCTAAAAAATGGGTTCCCGGCTCTGTTTTTTTACCCTAAGGTGAATTTATGTGAATCAATTACTTTTGAGAATTTCGGACTTTTTCGTATAAAAACAATAAAAAAGCATTACGAAAATGTATAGGTTTTCGTAACGCTGTATCTCATGTAATTTCTAAGTCATTCTAATATACTATCGACAATAAGTCAATAAACTTAACCCTCTTTTTTTGTAATCTTTGCCTAAAAATTTTTCCATGGAAATTATTCCGAAAACCTATACTTTTTCAGAATGGCCGATTTTGCCGGAAAAGCGCGTATTTCAGGGCGTTTCACATCATTCATGCGAGGGAGCAGCGATGCCGTCAGACAAGGTATGTAAGACAGTCCATCAATATAATAAGGAACCTGTCTCTTCTGAGGATATGCAGAGGCTTCTGGATATTGCGGAGGATTTCCGGAAGGTAAAAAACTATGTATATGTCCGATACGGCGGGATAGGCAGTCTCTCGAAGATCTATCCGGGATATACCGTGCAGAATGAGATGACTGCAAGCGGATACCGGGAAACATTGGGATTGCCGGCGGTATATTTCTACCTGGCAGTTTTTGACGCACTGGGAGATATCAAGAGCCGGTGGACAAGGACAAAATCGAAAATCGTAAAGCTGGTCCGCAAGAATGAAAGCTTTACGGAAGAAGAGAAGCATTATCTTTGTTTCTTATTGAAAGTTAATAATGCGTTTGAACAAGTATTAAACCAGAAGCCAGTGGAACTTGCGGCGAAACTTAAGAAACAGTACCTTGAGCTGGCGGAGCAGGTGGAGGCGGACAGATTACACCGCTATCTGTGCAGGCAGGTACGGAAGTACCATATGAATCTGCATACGGATACGGCGGATGTATTTTCCATAGCGGAGCGGGCATACCGTTACGCGGATCATGGAATCTACATTTCCATCAAAGAGAAGCGGAAGCGTGTCTTTGTGCCACTGACGGACGGCAATCAATACAAGTGCCAGTTGAGGATTAAGCTGTATCCGGCTGAGAACCGTATCGAGATTAAGGTTCCGGTAAATGTCTCCGTCCGCAGCCATGGAGATTATCTGAATCAGGTGGGTGTGGCGGCAGGGCTCTATACGATGTTTACGACAGACGGGGGGCATTGTTACGGAGAGGAGCTGGGGAGATATCAGTTAGAATATTCGGACTGGATACGGGAACAGACCAGAAGCTACCGGAAGAATAAAGGGGATAATCCGGGGCGTAAGAAATATCAGGCGAAGAAACGGCGTCTGGAGGAACAGCTTCATAGTTATATTAACCAGGAGCTGAATCATTTTCTCGCAGAAGAGAAACCAAAGACCATCTATATCGTAAAGCTTCCGAAGCCGCAGGCGGGCGGGCCTAATAAGAAGATTAATTATACGGTCGGCCAGTGGCAGAGAGGGTATATCCGGAAACGATTGACACAGAAGTGTAAGGAACAGTCGGTGGAGATCGTGGAAGTGCTGGGGAAAGATATCAGCAATGAGTGCAGTGAGTGTGGGGCGTTCGGGAAGAAGACGGAAGGAATGTTCTGTTGTCCGGTTTGCGGATACCAGGCAGAAGAAAAGGTGAATACTGCCCGGAATGTGAAGAAGCGGGGGCAGGGGGATGGAGTGTTATATTAGGAAAGCTTGGTCATAAGAACAGCCATTTAGATAAGCGCCGGTGATGAACCGGGGTTTTACCGGAAGGGGATTTAGCAGAGAATGCAGATAATGTAGATAGAGTAGAGCGATCATGCGGCGTCTGTGAATGATCCTGAGGACTAAGAGGCGGGTTCATGATAAGGCGGGCAGTATGCCTGCTATATAAAAAGGGGTGTATTGACACATTGGTATCCATGATCAGAGTGTCAATGTGTCAGTACACCGGTACGGCATTAGAAGGCGGTTGAAGGGATGATATCCCGGAAGCTGCGCATTGGGTAGGCCAGGACCTTGTGAACATGATTCGATGATTATGACGTAGCAGGGAGCGAAGCAGGGAGACTTGCATCATCTGTCGAAGGACGGGTGACCAATATATCTTATTTAATCCGAATGTATGTGGGTTATGGATTATAGATTATAGATTATGGGTTAGATAAAGATATGGAAAGATATGAATAAGAAGAAGTACTGCAATGTGAATGTATTTTAAAGTTTATATGCCTTATTAATAAATATATGTATATAAGCAATGAAGTATTGAAGAGAAGAAAGATTTGAAAAGTAAGTATTAGAAGTATATGTATTATATTTTAATAATCTTAATGTGCTTGAAAATTGGATAAACGAGCAATTAGATAAACGAGCATATTAAAGCTTTTGAATAGGTAGGCAGATAGATGGATTGCAGTATGGAGGTGACGGCGATATATGAAAAATAATGTGGTAAAAGCTTTAGCCTTATTATTAAGTGTTAATTGTTGTTTTCCTGGAATGATAGTGAAAGCAGAAGAACCAGATGAAAAAACGGATGCTAAAATGAATCTGTTGCAAGGATCTGATTTTGAAGGTTTTGACAATCAGAATCAGATGTTTCAGGAGTTTTTTGGAATTGGGATCGCTGAAGTGCCGCAAATTGATTCAAATGATATTCCCTTATTAGAATATCAGGGCAGCAGTGAGGAAGAAGATAATCTTGAAGCCAAGCGTCTGACAGAAGTAAATAGTGGAGAGAAAAATACAGCAAATAAAGCAAATACAGAGCCGGTAGATACTGGTTTGAGGCGGTTACAGATTCCTCAGAAACTGGAAGTTGTCATAGACCCATGGGAAATGGATGGAAAGGGTCAGATCTATTCGGAAGAGTATGTTATTCGAAACGATGGTGAAACGCCGGGAATGTTGACGCTGTCTAATCTTGCTTGCAGACCACAGGAACAGAGTGGAGTGATTGTCAGGGCAGATAAAGAAGGGCTTCATGACAGCGAGGATAAGCTCATATATTTGGAAATGTTTTTGGGGAGTGAGGAGCGGATTGTCTTTTCAAAGGATAATTCTCAATATCAGATAGAGTTGGAACCGGGAGAGGAATTAACGGTCTGCTTTGGCGGAGAAGTGAACGAGAATGCTTCGAGAAAATGGGGAAATAATGACATTGCTGTATCGGTAGTATATTCATGGGAAAGAGAAGAAAAAAAGGATAAAAAAGCAGAAGAATTAGAAGAAAATCAGCAAGGAGAGGGTTCAGAAAAGGAAAAGAACAGCAATGTGGATGATGTTTCTTCTGAAGAGGTAGATGAGCAAGAGATATCAGAAGAGAATCTGGAGGATGGTAAAGGATTGCCAACTAATGAAAGCTATTTGGAAAATACAAATAAAGAGGGAGATGAAATAAAATATATTGAATTGCAGGAATCGCAAAATGATGATGTTGTTATAGATTCTTGGAGAGTGGATGAAGAGGGAAAGATTATCTCACCAGAGTATATATTGCAGAATATAGGGGATTCAGAAGGAATATGGAGTTTGTCAGGGCTTGTGTGTAAATCGCAGGAGCAGAGTGAGATAAAGATCAGCACGGATAAAAAAGAAATACAGAACAATGACATGAGATCTATCTATTTGGAACTAGTCCTTGAAAAAGGGGAGGATATTGTTTTGCCCCAAGAAAATTTGTTATATGAGGTGAAACTGAAGCCAGGAGAGAGAGTATCTGTCTGTTTTGTTGGTGAAATGAATGGAAATACACTTAGAGCAGGAGAAAAGGCAGAAATTGTGGTGACAGCTATGCGTTCTTGGAATATGGAACGGAAAGTGGAGGAGTAATACATTGAAAGAGAACTGAACTGCTCCAAAAAAATTTAAAAGGAGTTTGTGGAAAATGCCAGAAACAGAAAAGAATGAAAAACAAGGTGAACAAAAAAGTGAGGAAGAGTTAAAAAAAGAAAAAAAGAAGAAAATATTGATTGTTATCGTTATTCTGCTTCTTATAATTGTCGCAATAGTAATTTTTCTATGGCTTAAGAGGCCAAAAGTAATGAATGAGGAAAATTATAAACAAATAAGCGAAGAAATGGACGAGCAAGTTCAAGAGGGTTATTTTGAAACTTATATGAACACGGAATGGACATTTCCGGATGGAAATTCAGAGAGTACAAATGCTATATTAGGAAATTCGCCAAACAATAAAAAGCCGATACGTTGTGAAATCCTTTTGGCAGATACAGGAGAAGTAATCTATTCTACAGGGGTGCTTCCAGTAGGTGCGGAACTTCCGCCGTTTAAATTGGATGTAGATCTGAATGCAGGTACATATGACGCGGTATGTATGGTTTATTTGTTGGATGAAGAAAGCGATGGAAGCTATACAGATTATAGTAATGCCGGATTTAACGTGACGATAACAGTAGAAAATTAATCTTGGTAATCAACTGTATTTATGAAAAGTACAGTGGGTTATATATAACGCAAAACCATTATATTCAAAAGTAGGAGGTAAGTTTATGAGAAACAAAAAGTTATTATCAACAGTTGTGGCAAGTACTCTTGTTGCAACAACAATGGCAATGCCAGTTATGGCGGCTGACCAGGGGTCTGTTAATGTCGAATTTACAACCAAGACACCGGTAATCAGAGTGGTAGCTCCCACATCAATTTTAGCAGCGGTTGATCCGTTGGAAATGAATACTCCGGGTTCACAGATTCATTCAACGAAATTTGGACTTGAGAATAAGAGTGAGGTTCCTGTAGGGATTGATGTGAAATCTGTAGTTACTCTTGGAAGCGGAGTTACATTGGTAGATACCAAGAAGAAAGCAGTAGATTCAAATGACAGTACAAAAGCTGAAGCATGGCTGGCAGTAGCAGCAGAGACTAGCGAGGGTAAATATATTGAGACTGCAAATAAAACAGCAGGAGATCTGACAGAGGCTGATAAAAACGTTGCAACATTTAAGACAGAGGCTTCTGAAAGTTCTGCAAGTCAAACCTTTTATTTAGACAAAGCTGCAAGCGCTACAGCAGGATATACATTGATCGCTCCTGTAGCTACAAGCGGAACAACTGCTGCAGAGTATAAGAAAGACCTTACGTATGCACAGGTATATGAATTGACAGCTGAGAACTTTGCTGATGAGAATGCATTGTTAACGAAACTTGAGACATCGGATGTATATGTAGGAACTGCTGACACTGATAAGTCAACGTTAAAATTACTCCCAGCAGGAACAACAACCCTTGATACGGCAGATAAATGGGCTACATCCAATAAGTATTTTACGGCAGGTACAGACAATGCATTAACATCTTCTACAGCTCCGATAACAGACGGCAAAAAGTATGTATATGGAGAAGCAGGAGCTGCAGGTGAGAAAACATCATTTAGATATATCGGAAAATTGGGATCAGGAAAAACATCATGGTCGGATGCAGATGTTGACGAGATGAATATTACATACAGTATTTATGGTCTTACAGACGAAAAATTCGATGCAGCAAATAAACAATATGGATTGTATCTGGCAGGTCCACAGGTTAGTGTAAGTGCAACAGGTCTGCTTTCTATAACAGGACTTACAGCTGAGCAGAATTATGTTTCATCATCTGCTACAATTGATGGTCAGACATATGGATTAGATACAGATTCAGCAGTTACATGGACAGAGAATGCATGGAGTGCTGAGAATGGTGGTAGTTTACAGGCTCAATTTGGAGATGTATGGATTTCTGATTTTAAAGCATCTACTTCATCAAAAGTAACGGTTAAGTTAAGCGATGATAGTACAATTGAGGCTGTTGTATCTATTCAATAAAAATTAATTGAAACATTGCAGCATTGATTTTTTAGTTTGATTTTTAATAGTCTTGCTTAGCAATTATTAAGTAAAGTAAAGATTAATTACATGTAACAAATTGTTAATGAAATTTTTATTTTAGGCGACACAACAGAGCAGGTATATTTTAGAATATATCTGCTTTGTTATATGAGTTTGATTACATTATATTCGTAAATTATTTGTAAAAGCTGAATTATAATTGTGTTTTTAATATAAAGACAGGAAATAACAGGATGGAAATTAATGAAATTTTTGTGACACGTTCTTCGATGCCTCCATATGAAGACTATATAGAGGCAATAAGACCTTTATGGGATAGTCATTGGCTAACTAATATGGGGGATTATCATCAGGAATTAGAAAAGAAACTGAAGGAATATTTGAAAGTACCCGAATTATCTTTAATGGTAAATGGACATATGGCTTTGGAATTGGCAATTAAAGCCATGGATTTTCCAGAGAATGCAGAAGTGATCACAACACCCTTTACATTTATATCTACAACACATGCTATTATACGTAATAATTTGAAGCCTGTTTTTTGTGATGTCAAATTAAGTGACGGGACTATAGACGAAACAAAAATTGAGGATTTGATCACTAGAAATACGGTGGCGATAATTCCAGTTCATGTGTATGGAAATATTTGTAATATTGAAAAAATCCAACAAATTGCAGATAAATATGGGTTAAAGATAATCTATGATGCGGCGCATGCATTTGGCGAGGAATACCGGGAAAAAGGGATTGGTAATTATGGAGATGCTTCTATATTTAGTTTTCATGCTACAAAGGTCTTTAATACAATTGAAGGTGGGGCTGTTACATTTAAGGATAAGAACTTATACGACAAATTATATTTTTTGAAAAATTTTGGGATTTGTGATGCAGAATCGGCAGTTGAAGTGGGAACTAATGCGAAAATGAATGAGTTTTCCGCTATTATGGGATTATGTAATTTACAGTATATAGATCATGTAATTCAAGAGAGGCGGATACGAAATAATGAATATAGAAAATGGCTTAATGATATTTTGGGAATACGTTTTTTTCATGATAAACCTTATGTGAAAAAAAATTACGGATATTTTCCGATTATAATAGAAAAAAATTATCCATTAAATCGTGATGAATTATATGATTTATTGAAAAGCCATAAATATTTCAGTAGAAAATATTTTTATCCGCTTACATCTGATCAGGAGTGTTTTAATAACAAATATAAAAATATCAAGTTGGAAAATGCAAGAGAACTTTCAAAAAGGATGTTAACATTACCGCTTTATGAAGAGTTACAATTGGAAATGATAAAAAATATTTCGGAGATAATAAAGAACTGTCTTTGAAAATATATGAAGGATAATTTTGTAGAAGCTGGATAGATAGATGACATGAGTGAAGACGATATAAAAAATAGTTTGGCATGGAGAGGATCAAGATGGAAAAGTTATTAATGCTTGGCACTAGTTTAGCTAGTGAAGAAATAGTTAAGTATGCAAAGTCTCAAGGAGTTTATACAATTGTAACAGATTATCTTGAACCAGAAAAGTCCACTGCTAAGTTAATATCTGATGAGTATTGGATGATTAGTACGGGGGAATTGGATGTTCTTGAAAAAAAGTGCCGGGAAGAGAATATTACTTCAGTTATGTGTGGATGTAGTGAGTTTAATCTTGAAATGACTATGGAATTATGTAAGAGATTGGGACTTAGATCATATTGTACCCCAGAAGCCTGGCATTATTCGAAAGATAAATCTGATTTCAAAAAAATTTGTAAAAAGGCGGGAGCATCTGTGGCAACAGACTACTACATTTCGGATGGTTTTGCCGAGGATGAACTCAATTTAATTGTCTTTCCTGTAGTAGTAAAACCTGTTGATTTGAGTGGAAACCGTGGTGTTTCATTTTGTTATAATAAGGAACAGTTAATTGAAGCATACGAATATGTAAAAAGGCTATCTAAAAATCCTAAAATTATAGTGGAAAGGATGTTGCATGGTCGTGAATGGTATAGTTATTATGCTATTGCACAGGGAGAGATAAGGCAGATTGCATTAAATGCCATGGAAAAACAGCCAGGCGAGTTAAAAAATTTATATTCATTTACGACTACTGTTACGGACAATATAGAAAAATTTAACAGAGAAATAAATCCTGCTATCAAAAAGATTTTAAAGGCAGTTGGATGTAGGGAAGGAATTGCCTGGGTTCAAGTAATGCTTGATGCTGATGATAAGTTCTATATTATTGAAATGGGATATCGATTGCCGGGGGATATGCCTTTTATAGTGTATCCGGATATATTTGGGTTCGATTCGATAAAATGGCTTACAGATTACGCAAGGGGAATAAATAATACTATTGATATGTTGCCCGATGAACAAGAGCATGCGTACAAGAGTTGTGGATGTGGTTATACTCTTTGGTCAAATAAGGCGGGGAAAATAACAAGTATAAATGGAATAAATGAAATAACAAAAATATTAGGGGTAAGTTATTATCCAATTTATCGAGTAGGAGAAGAATTTACTAAACATATTCAATTAGGGGTTGTTGGTGTATATGCCGATAATTGTGATGAGCTATGTGAAAAAATAGCTCAAGTTAATAATACTATTAGTGTTTTAAATGAGGAGGGTGAGGATGTCATTATTAGATATACTAATTTTGAATATTTAAAAGAGAATTATAGAAGGGGAATGGAGAGAAGATAGTGAAAGTTGAAAAAAAGTTATTTATACCATCATTTGTTATACTCATTACAGTTCTTTTATTGGTAATAACAAATCTTGATATGTTACAACAGACAATTGAAGCTATTTACAATGGTTGCATCAGCAGTTTTGGATGGCTGTTTGTACTGACAAATATCTGTTGTTTGCTTTTTTCTTTATGGCTAATGTTTGGAAAGTATAAAAATGTACGACTAGGAGGAGAGGACTGCAAACCAATATTTAATACTGTTTCCTGGATAGGTATGATGTTTACAACGAGTTGTGGAGCATGGTTAATTGTCTATGGATTTCTTGAACCTATTTACTGTGCTTCGCAAGATACTATATTGACTGAAGGGATTACATCAAAAACATATGAATATGGTCAGATGTACGCGCATTTTCATTGGGGACCAAATGCTTGGTGTATTTATGTCCCGATAACAGTGGCAATTGGTTATGCACTTTATAATCGTAAAGCAACAGGTGCAACAATGAGTGCAGGAATTGAATCGGTCACCAATTGTCATAAACTGGGTAAACTAATAGGTTATATTGCAGATGTGATGGCGATTTGTGGGGCTGTGATTGCGCCCGTAATTTCAATCGGCACGGGTATGCCTTTACTTGTTGCTTTGGTTCAGAATGTTTTTAATATTTCTGACGCTTATAAAACAAATATTCAAATCATTATTCTTTTGATATGGATTGCAATATTTGGTACAAGCGTATACTTAGGCTTGCAGAAAGGAATTAAAAGATTAAGCAATATTAATATTATTGTCGCCTTTTGTTTGATGGTGATTTTTGGGATGATAGTTGGTTTAAGACAAGTATTGTCTTCTGAAATTAATTCTGTCGGAAATGTTCTAAGTAACTATATAAAGTTAAGTACTTATACAGACCCTTATGGAAGCGGCTCATTTGTTAAAGGATGGACGTTTAGTTATTGGGCGTGTTATTTCGTATACATGCCACTTATGGGGGTGTTCAATGCACGGATATCTAGAGGAAGAAAATTTAAAGAAATTGCGATGGGTCAGTTGGTGATGTGTTCTCTTGGATGTTGGGGCGCTATGGCTACCTTTGGAAATTTCGCTGTTAAACTTCAAATGTCTGACTCTGTTGATATATCAGCATATTTGGCAAAAGGGGACGAGGCAGGCGCAATATTAGCTGTGTTATATCAATTGCCATTTCCTATGATTTTTATGAGTGTGTTATTGGTTATTTCATTTGTATTCTTGGCAACTACAATGGATTCAAGTGCGTTTGCAGCAGCTGAAATGACTGTTAAAGAAAATAATGAGGAATCGTTTGCACCTAGATGGATTAGAATTGTATGGGCAGTGATGGCTTCTATAATTGCATTTGTATTGTTGCAGGTAGGTGGAGCTAAAGCAGTTAGATCATTGTGTTATATTATGGGAGTACCTTTCGCCGTGATTACGTTTTTAGTATTTGCGTCAATATATAAGATGTTAAAAGAAGATTATAATGAAGTCAAATGGTGGTCGAGACATCATAAAGAATAGACAAGTTTTATTGTAGAAAAAAATAATGTACAATGAAAGAAGTAAGGATTTTATGACGAAGCAGAATAAAGAATATTATAAATTATATACTCCGTGTTATCTGATTGATAAGAAACAGTTTTTATCGAATTTGCATACCATTAAAGAAAATTTTCAAAAAGAGTGGAGTAAAAATGTTTTGTTAGGATATTCTATAAAAACAAATCATTTATCTATGTTAATACAATTGGCTCAAAATGAAGGAATGGCTGCTGAAGTAGTATCAGATGATGAATATTATTATGCATTAAAGCACGGGTATAATAAAAAAAATATTATTTTTAATGGACCACAAAAAAGTGAGCAATATTTGATAGATGCGTTAAAAAATAAAAGCATTGTTAATATTGATAATTTGGAAGAAATTAACATAATTAAGAAGCGATATAATGAAATTGTTAAGTTTAATCCTAAAATAGGATTGAGGCTTAATTTTGATTTGGAAGCATTATGCGAAAAGGAAACAACTGCTGGTGAAATTGGAAGCAGATTTGGATTAAGCATTGAAAATGGAGAGTTTGAACAAGCTGTAAATGATTTATTAGATTTACATATAAAAATTAGTGGATTACATTTGCATTACAGTACAAAGACGAGGAGTCTAAATGTTTTTGAAAAATTAGCAGAAAAGGCTTGCGAGGTAAGCGAACAATATGATTTGATTCCTAATATTAGATACATTGACATCGGAGGAGGGTTTTGGGGAGGGAGAATTTTAGAAGGAAAACCGACAATGGGTGAGTATAGTAGAAAAATTTCAGACACATTAAAGAAATGTTTTAATCCTGATAATGTGAAACTTATTTTAGAACCAGGAGCGGCATTGCTTGCGACTGCAGTAACATATTATAGCAGTATTAAAAATGCAAGAAGAGTAAAAGATATGTTATATCTAACTGTCGATGGGAGTTTATTACATATCAATCCTTTTTTAATTCACCGACAAGTGGATTATAAAATATATGCATCAGGTGAAAATAGAGTTCCAAAGCAGACTATATGTGGGGCAACATGTCTGGAAAAAGACCGAATTATTTATTTGGAAAATGAAAAAGAATTAAGAGTGGGAGATTATATTCAAATAAATCATGTAGGAGCATATACTATGGGATTTAATAATTACTTTATTAATACACCTCCGTATATATTTTTGAAAGAAGATATGAAAGTCACACTAATTAGAGATAAAAACAAGAAGCTAATGTTTGAAATTTAAAAATATAAATGAAAGTGAGAGGAAAATTGAATATTTTATTGACATCCGTTGGAAGAAGAGGGTATCTTGTAAAATATTTTAAAGATGCTTTAGGAGATAATGGAAAGGTATATGCTGCAAACAGTACAAAATTATGTTCGGCATTTGCTTATGCAGATTATACGGTTATCACACCACTTATATACGATAGGAATTATATAGATTTTTTGAAAACATATTGTAAAAACAATAAGATAGATGCGATTATTTCGCTTTTTGATATTGACCTTTTAATGTTGGCAAGGCATAAACAAGAATTTGCAGAAATAGGAGTGCATGTAGTTGTCTCTAGTGAGAAAATAGTTGAATTATGTAATGATAAGTGGAAAACATATATGTTTTTGGAAAGAGAGGGATTCTATACACCAAGAACATACTTAAATATAGAAGAAGTATTATATAGGATAGAGAAAGGAATGTTGCAATATCCTATTGTATTAAAACCACGATGGGGAATGGGGTCTATAGCAGTATATATTGCAAAAAATGAGATTGAATTGAAAACTTTTTATGGAAAAGTGGAATGCCAAATAAAAGAAACATATCTAAAGTATGAATCGGAAAGTTCAATGGGTCAGGATGTACTGATTCAGGAAATGGTAAACGGACAAGAATATGGCATGGATGTTATTAATGATTTAAAAGGTGTTTTTCAAATATGTGTAGTTAAACAAAAATATGCAATGAGGTCGGGAGAAACGGACTGTGCAAAAACGGTTCATATGAAAGAAATAGAAAAGTGTGGAAAAATAATATCAAATCATTTAAAACATATTGCTAATCTAGATGTTGATGTTATTTATGATGGGAAAAGAATATTCGTTCTAGATATGAATGCAAGATTTGGAGGGGGATATCCATTTACTCATGTCGCAGGAGTTGACTTGCCTCGAGCAATTATTGCATGGCTTAATAATGATAAGTGTAATGAAGATTGGTTTAAAGTGAAATATAACGTGATTGCGTGTAAAGATATTCTAATCACTAAGATAGACGAAAAATAAGTGTAGAAAAGATAGAGGTTATAAGAGTGTGAAAAATATATTACATTTATTTAGAATTGAAAAATTCACAGAAGGATTCATAGAGTTTATGAAAAGTAGGGAAACTTATAATAATATATTTTGGGTATATGGTGACGATTATTTATATGATAAATGTAAATCTACATACTTACAAAAAATAAATGTAAAATATTATCCAAGGATAGATATAGAACTGAATAAAAGTAGTACGGAAAAGCAAATGGAGAAGTTTGATTTAATTATTTACCATGGTGTTTTTGAACAATGTATTATTGATTATTTTTTCTTACATAGAGTTTTGATGAAAAAACTAGCATTATATTTTTGGGGAGGGGATAAGAATTTACATGGTAATTGGAAGAATAAGATGAGGAAAAAATATGTAGTAAAAAATGCAGCGGCAATTATAACTATAATCCCGCAAGATTATGAAGATATTAAGAGAGAATATCATCCTAAAGGAAGATATTTTCGTGCAAAATACTTTGATGGTAAGGTTTTAAAAGTTTTTAATATGAAACCAGATAGATCTTATGAAGAAGATAGAGTAATTAATATACAGATAGGAAATTCGGCAACAGAAACAAATAACCATATAGATGTACTTAATGTTTTAAAAAAATATAAGGATAAAAAAGTAAAAATATACTTACCATTATCATACGGAAATATGGAATATGCAGAGAAAGTTATAGAATATGGTAAAAAAATATTTGATGATAAATTAATAGTATTAAGAGAATTTATGACATTAGAGAAATATTGTTTACATATTCAAAAAATGGATATTGGGATTTTTAATATGACACGTCAACAAGGATTGGGAAATATTTATTTGTTAATGCAAAACGGATGTAAAATATATTTTAATCAAAATGGATTGTTATGGAATCATTTTGTGGGAGATTTGAAATGTGTAATAAAGAGGATAGATGAAATTGACAGAATGACTTTTGAACAATTTACAGAGTTTTCAGAAAAAGACAAACAGAAAAATAGAGAATTGATTAGTACTATTTTTTCTGGAGAAAATTTGATGAGAGAATGGGAAAATATTTTCCAATATTTTAATTAATCTATTAGAAAATACGAATTTGCTGACAAATTTGTACCAATAAGAGATTTTATGACATTAAAGAAATATTGTTTTATTTAGTTGTTAGTGCAATGTGGACGCAAGGTATTTATTAAGAAGGATGGTTAATTATATATTATAAATAGGTGAAGAATATGTACATTATATATATGATATTTACTGGTATTATACTTTTGTTAGGATATTACAGTTTGAATCAAAAAAGAAAATATGAAAAAGAAAAAATTCTTTCAGATAAACACTTAGAGATGTTTTTGTTGTTTGATAAGTGGATACAGAATGAACAAAATGGCAAAAAAATAGGGGATTATTTAAAAAAAAATAAAGTGGAAAACGTTATTCTTTACGGAATGAGTTATATAGGTAGGCGTCTTTATAAAGAGCTTCTTAAAGAGGATATTAAAATAAAATATTTAATAGATAAAAATAAAGGGATGAATATTGATAATAGAGAAATTAATCAAATCGATGAATGCAAGGATTCGGCAGATATAGTTATTGTTACAGCAATTTATTATTTTGAAGATTTAAAAGATGAATTAAAAATGAAATTTCAATGCCCAATTTTATCTCTTGCAGATATAATTTATAAAATGTAAGAAAAGATAATTAATAAATGATATTTTTTTGTTTAGTATGGATGAAGGGATATTATATTTGTGGAACGGAGAGGCGTTGATATTAGGATGTTTGATTATAGTAATGAATTTCTTTGGGGTGATAAGTGGAGTGTGGAAAATAATATAGCGTGGTTTGTATCAGGAAGCAATAATATATTATTTTGTGTAAATATGGTTACAAATCAATACAGGATTGTGGAACCACTTCCAGGAAAGTTTCAAGGTGGATTTCGATTAAACTCAAATTGTATAAAATCTGATAATGTGATTTTTTGCATGCCAGATATAGGTAGCTGCATTTGGTATTATGATTTGTTTAACAATAAATTTCAAAAGATAGAGATAGAAAATCCTAATCATTTAAGAATAGGCGTGGTAGATTTTTGGAAATGTGGAGATATATTATGGGCTGTATCCTCAGGATTAAAACAAATTATAGAAATTAATTTAAGTAAGAAGTTTGTGGTGAGATATTATAACATTACAAATAGTAATGAGGAAATTATTGCAAGAAGTATTAAATCAGGGAATTGTATTTATGTTGCATCTGCATTAAAAGGAAGAATATATGAGTTTAATATAGAAACAAAAAATATAATGATAAATGATCTTCCAACAATAGAAGGTGGTCTACATACAATATCTGTATGCAAAGGGAAATTTTGGTTGAGCGGATATGATAAGAATATATATATATGGGAAAAGGATAAGAATATAGTAGAAATTTCAAACCATTTTCCGTCAAATTTTGGGATTTATAATTTTGATAGAAAAGCAAGTAAATTTTTAAATTGTGATGTTGTAAAATATCATACGCCGACTTTTTTAGAAAGTATACATGTTGGAGATTATATGTGGTTTATACCATTTCAAACAAATCATATTTTGTATGTAAATACAGATACTTATAAAATAAATGTGTTTGAGATAAAGGAAGAGGAAGAAATAGAAAATGGAAGACGGAGGGAAATGAATTGTAAATATGTATTGCAATATATATATAAAAATAGATATATAGGTTTATATTCGTTAAAGAACGAGATAGTGTTAGAAATAGATTCGAAAACCTTTGAAATAAAGAAACGACGTATTTCTTTAGAAGAAGATAGTTTGAAAAAAATATTTCCTGAATGGATTTTTAGAGAAAATATAAATGCTGAATGTTCTTTGTATAAAAAATTACTTAAAAAGGATATAAAATATGAAAGTAGGAAGGAAACTAAGGGAATAAAAATATATAATTATGTATGTCTGTAATTAACTTTAAATAATATTGATTAAATAGGAGACCTTATGTGATGTATAAAACAGTTGAACTTTATAGTAAACCTGAAGAAGAATTGAGAAAAGTAATGGATCAATATTATTCAGAGATGACTTCATTTCAAACTGCATTTTTGTGTGGGTTAATTAAAGAAGAGCAACCTAGAAAAATTGTAGAAATTGGGGTTTCTGCGGGTGGTACTACTAGCACTATACTTTTTTGCCTGAAAATTTTAAATATGAAAGCTGAAATATATTCTGTTGATTTGGCTGAGAAATGGTATAGAAATGAAAATTATAAGACGGGATTTGTTGTAAATAAGCTATTTGAAAATTCTAAAGTAGAAAAAAATCTCCATCAATTTTTATTAGGACATTCGATACCATTCTTTTTGGATCAAATTGGAAATAATATTGATTTTCTTATTTTGGATACGACGCATGTCTTACCAGGAGAGCTATTAGATTTTATTGTCTGTCTTCCATATTTGAGAGAAGGATGTGTTGTTGTTATGCACGATACAATTGAAAATCATTTAACTTGTAGAAATGCAGAAATAGCTACTAAGTTGCTATTTGATACGGTAACTGCAGAAGAGAAATATTTAATGTGGGAAAAGGGGGTTAATATTTCGAATTTTCCTAATATAGCTGCATTCAAAGTGAATGATAAGACAAGGAAAGAAGTTAGGGATTTATTTTCTACTATGACCACAAATTGGGGGTATTTCTTAGATAACAATGATAAGCTGAGATACAGAGAATCTATACTAAAGAATTATGGTGAAAAATATTTACAATTATTTGATAAAATAGAGAATTTGCAGAGGAACACTTATTTGCAGAAGCAAATTACAGAGCATTATGGAAAAGATAGCGGATATCTCAAAATACAATGGCAGAATAGTAAAAAAGTTTTTCTTTACGGAGCGGGATATTATGCAAATTTATATCATCAATGGGGAAAGTTGAACGGCCTTAATATTGATGGATTTGTAATTTCTGATAATCAGAAAAGAGAAAATCAAGAATATGAGGGACTGCCGGTTTATTTTTTATCAGAATTGCCATGTAAATCAGAAGAATGTAGTATCGTTATTGCCGTAGACAAGAGGTATCAAGAGTTGATTTTATTGAATTTGATAAAGACAGGTTATCACAATATTATATAGAAAATTGCGGTAGTACACGATATTAAAAATTGAATAAAATCGCTTCGTGAAGAGCGTAGGTGACGGTCTTAGTTATAAGGTTATCTTTTAGGGCATGTCGTTTGGTATGTTCAATGATACAGCCGACGAGGTACAGTTCGGATATCCGTTTGGTATTGTTATTACGGTTCATGACTGCTGTTTCCTTTGTGAGTTTCATTGTAGATTGCTCTGTTCTTTTTCTGGTTGTTTAGGAAGTCTTTGATGAGGTCGAAGAATTTTCTCCAGCTCCGTACCGGGCCTAGTTCACAGGAAAAATATGCTGTTGTCATCTAAGAAGTTGTATGTATCTCGGACTAATCTAAAATCTGGACGTACCGTTTAAAATTAGGATTAAAAGATGGCAGTTTGGACACAGGAATGTCGAATACAGTAAGATCTTTGACGAGCCGATAGTTCTCGTATGAGTATTCTTGGCTGGAGAGCATCATGATCACAAACAGAGAATTGACAGATGATTTGGTATTACAGAGGATACTGGAGTTATAGAAAGAAAATGGGATAGACTGAAAAAGTAGGATACGGTGCACTTATACACTGGAAGTATGATAACTAGAAGTCGTTCTACTAGCATTTCTGACAGGTGCCAGAATATTAGGGGTAGTGCCGAATTATCTGCTGTTCGGAAAAGATGAAGAAGTGAATATAGACACATTGTTAGCCAATAAGATCCATCTGGTCAGGTTGTATCGCTATATACAGTTAGGGTAGATTAGATGGCAAAATGATTCATCAATGTATAGGTTTATGAAAAAATACATTAAGGAGAATGGGAATGAAAATAGTAGTATACGGATTGGGAAATAGAGGATATAGATTCATCAGAGATATTATGGAGATATTGCCGGAAATAGAAATAGTTGCAGTAACCGATACCTACATGCAAAAAAGCGAGTCAAAAAAATATGCAGATATACCATATATAAGTCCCGGATGTATACAAAAGTATGAGTATGACTACATAATCGTGACTCCTGAGAATTTTTATCAAGAGATTACAAGTACTCTTTTGGACAAGGGTGTTGATCAAAGGAAGATAAAATCTTTAGAAGAATTCCAGAAAAACAGGAAGAAATTTTACTGTAACATTTGTGAGAGTAAAATTTTTGCGTGGGAATATATAGGGGAGGATTATGAGATATTTCAAAATAAAAGCATAGCTGGCGCAGGAAAAAGAAGGGGCGGCTGTACGGTATGCGGCAGCTATGATCGAGCCAGATTTGTATATGATATTATGAAAAATTTTACAGAAATATTCAGTGGGAATGCTGATGGTATTTTGCATTTCGCACCGGAGAGTACCATTTCTAATAAGTTAAAGAAGAAATATGGAGAGCAGTATATTTCGGCGGACATTATGGAGGGACGGGCTGATGTGGTGGCGGATATCACAAAGTTGCAATTTGATAATGAACAGTTTGAATATATCATATATAACCATGTTATGGAACACGTATATGAAGAAAAGAAAGCATTTGAAGAAATAAGAAGATGTTTGAAACCAGAGGGGGTTTTTATATTTTCATCACCTATATGCTGGTCGCAGAAGACGTATGAAAATAATAACGCAATAACTGCAAGAGACAGGATAAAATATTATGGCCAAGAAGACCATGTTAGATTATATGGTAATGATATTGTCGATAGGATTGAAGAATATGGTTTCGATGTAAATTTGATGCATTGTAGTGAAATAAAAAGTGAAGATAAAATAAAGAAATTTGGATTTTTGAAAGATGATTCGGTGTTGTTGTGCAGAAAAAATTGAGGAACTAAAATAGCGGAGATATTTATGAAGTTTATTTATCAGTGTACTGAATCAGACTTATAAAAATATCGAAATAATCGTAGTTGACGACGGAGTCATAGATGGTACATTGAAGATGATAGAGTTATTTAAACATCGGAGGTATGGAAGTTTTAAAATAAGACCATAGAGGTGTCAATGTAACCAGGAATTTTGGGCGTTGTGAAAGGCGAATTTGTTGCATTTCAGGACGGTAATAGTATGAGCATTTAACGTGGAGCATATGAAATAAAAGGAGTAAATAAAATGATATCAATTATTATGCCTACTTATAATCGTGCGTATATTATTGAGCGAGCTATAAAAAGCGTGTTAGATCAAACATATAATAATTGGGAACTTATTATTGTAGATGATGCATCAGAAGATAATACTACACAGATCATTCAAAAATATTTATGTAGTCAAATTCGTTATCATTTAAATGTTGAAAATATAGGTGCGAATGAGTCACGTAATATAGGGGCAAAAATTGCAAAGGGAGATTTTTTGACATTTTTGGACAGTGATAATTATTGGCCCCAAAATAGGCTAGAATTACAGATAAAAAAGATGAAGGTCTGTACTCTTGATAAAGCTTTTTTATATGGAAAGACAAAGATTATAGATAGAAATGTTATAAAAATAGTACCGGAAGAAAAATTAACAACAAATGAGTTGAGAAAAACAGAGCTTTATACAAATGTGATTGATACAAATACTATTATGATACAAAGAGATTTGTTTTGGAAGATCGGTGGATTTGAAAAGAACCTGCCACGTTTACAGGATTGGGAATTTGTGCTTCGCATGCTTTTTGATTTTCAATTAGAAGGGATAGGAAGTGAAGAATGTCTTAGTTTTAATGAAATTCAAGATAATAGTATAGGAAGAAACCACTCGGCATTGATAGAGGCGGCATGTTTTTTATATAAAAAATATATGTATAGGTATTTAGATAGCCAGACAGTAATCCAACAATTACTTGGATTTTTATATGAAAAATGTGAAAGGGAAGAAGTGGCTGAAAATACAATAGTAGAAATATGTACTAAAAATCTTGAATATTTTTTTGTATTATTAAGATGTTTGAAGAAAGAAAGATATCAATATAAAATAAGCTATGATATGGAAAATCTTTTATATGAATGGCATATAAAGAATTTAAATAGCCAAGAAGGAACTTTGTTTTCTAAATATTTTAATGAAAGGAGTGAAATAAAGACGATAGCGATCTATGGCTTAGGGAAATTGGGGACACTTTTTTATAATGAGATAAAAGAACTTCCTGTAAAAATTAAGTATGGAATTGATGTGAAAAAACAAGAATTTGAAACATTATTAGTCAAGCATCCAGAAGATTCTTTTGAAAATGTTGATTGGATAGTAGTTACAGTAATGAAAGATGCAACTAAAATAAAAGAGAATTTAGGAAAAAAATATGATGGGAAAATAGTAATTTTAGAAGAACTAATTTATGATTCCTACATAGAATAATAATTAATTTAAAATAGATAAGGGTTTTGAGGTGATTCATGAAAGTATTGGCAATGTATTTACCGCAGTTTCATAGAGTAAAAGAAAATGATGAATGGTGGGGAGAAGGATTTACGGAATGGGTATCTGTAAAAGATGCGGAACCGTTTTTTGATGGGCATTATCAGCCTAGAATTCCGCAAGATCAAAACTATTATGATTTGATGGACAAAGACACTATGGTATGGCAATCCTCATTAATGAAAAAGTATAAGATTGACGGGGTATGTATGTATCATTACTGGTTTAAACATGGAAGACAAATTTTAGAGAAACCAGCCCAAAATCTGCTACAGTGGAAAGAAATTGATATGCCCTTTTGTTTTTGTTGGGCGAATGAGACATGGGCTCGTTCTTGGAGTAGGATTCAGAATAAAAATGTCTGGTCAGCAGTCCGTGAGCAGGATAAAAATGAAGATAAAAATGGGATATTACTTGAGCAGGATTACGGAAACGAAGCCCAGTGGAGACAGCATTTCGAGTACTTACTTCCCTTTTTTAAGGATGAACGGTACATAAAAGTTGAAGACAAGCCTTTGTTTTTAATATATAAAGAGTCAGAAATCTCCTGTTTGCCTGAAATGCTGGAGTGTTGGAAGAAATTAGCCGAGATGAACGGACTCAAGGGTATTTATATTATAGGAGCCGGAGAAAATACAGATAAAAGATATGGAATAGATGCAAAATTACATCATCAACCGTCTAAAAGTATAAAGCAAATATCGGCAATGCATACGTTTAAAGGCAGGCATGATATTAATGTCTGGGATTATAAGGAAATTTGGGAAAAAATTTTAAACGAAGAGCCGGTAGGTAAAGTATATTTTGAGGGATTTGTGGGTTATGACGATACTCCGAGACGTGGCGAAAAAGGTAGTATTGTGTTCAATACTACACCAGAAACATTTTCATACTATCTGGCAGAGTTAATGGCAAAAAGTGCAGCGCGTCAAAATGACATAGTATTTGTCAATGCATGGAATGAATGGGGAGAAGGAATGTATCTGGAGCCGGATGAAAGACAGGGGGAAGAGTACTTGAATGCAGTTTTATATGCAAAGACACATTATAGTCATTTGATTGATAAGTATACAGAAAAGAATGAGGAGAGAACAGAAGGAAAATTACGGCAGATAGAGGAACTAAATAAAGTAATAAATAAAAGTGATTGCTATTTACAGTTGCTTGATCGATGGATGGAATTGCGTGAAAAGGGATGTTCATTAACAGAGAAGTTATATGAAGCTGGATATAGAAAGATAGCCGTGTATGGATATGGGATTTTAGGCAGGCATTTTAGGAATGAATGTATTCAAAGTAAAGTCACGGTAGAATATATCATTGACCGTCAAAAGGAGGGGATCCATACAAACGTACCAGTATATTTGCCGGAAGAAGTATTTCCGGAGGTAGAACTTATGGTGGTAACGGCGGTTTATGATTATGATGAGATTTATAAAAAACTAAAGGAAAAAAATGATTGTAGAGTGATCTCATTAGAAACGCTTATATTTGAAGAAGAACTGTGATTGGCAGAACGTGATGTCAGAATTGACCTGAAAGAACGAAAAGGGGAATGATTGATATGTTAATTAGCATCATTATGCCTGTATACAATAACGAAAAATATTTTCCATTAGCGGTAAAAAGTATTTTAGAACAGAGTTATACGGATTTCGAGTTAATTATTATTGATGATGGATCGACAGACAGAACATCTATAATTGCTGATGAACTCGCAGCGAAGGATGATCGGATCAGAGTCATACATCAAAGTAATCAGTGGATTTATGCCAGTTTTAACAGAGGAATTGAAGAGGCAGAAGGAGACTATATTTATATTGTAAATTCGGATGATCGACTACGGCACGGAAGTCTGGCATTGATGGCTGAAAAAGTCCACAGATACAGACCGGATGTTATTTGGACAAAAGTTCTCATGCATGAATGTGATGAAGAACAGAACGTGATATCTTATAATTTGTTCAAATTGGATGAATGGGTAAAAGAAGAGATATATTGTCCGGATAAAGATTCTGTGCGTAAAATATGGCCATTTTTACTTGCCAGTTCCCTGGCACAAAACCAGGCTAATTTGTATCGAAGAGAACTGTTGAACAAACATAAATTCAGGAATGATGTGTACGGTGCAGATACATTATTTAATATTAGTATTGCATCAGAAGTAGAGTCAGCCATTATTATGAAGGAACCGGTATATGATTTTTTTGTTTACCGTAAAGAAGGCATGAATGCATCTGTCGGAAGGTTTTATCCATATGAACATGAGATGTTTAATGAGATACATTTAGAGTATGTAAAATTGTTTTCAGTGTGGAATCTTCTTGTTGACAGTTATAAAGATATTCTGGTAAACAGACGTATGAAATTAGTAACAGGTGAGATTACTTCCTTGTCTTGTAAAAATTGCGGGATGTCCATAGAAGAAAAATTGGAATACATATTAAATATGATTCCGGACGAAGTAGTAAGAAAATGTGCAAAGTGGGGAAACCGTGAAGAAGAATTGGAGAGCAGGATCTTATCTGGGATTCGAACAATACTTTTAAGTAATCCTATTGAAAAGGATAATAAGATGTACTTTGTATATGAATTATTGGAGTCATTACTTCGATATGAGAAAGAGGAGGAGGATTTTAAGAAAATAGAGGCAGCTATATCGAACCCTCTTAATCCGGCTCATATCGGTAAAGTATTTTATGATAACCTGATGAAGAGTTGTTAGAGTATGAAAAATAATAATATGAATAAAGATATATTTAAAAATAAGACATTACTTATAACCGGAGGAACAGGTTCCTTTGGTAATGCTGTGCTTAAACGTTTCTTAGAGACGGATATTGGAGAAATACGTATCTTTTCCAGAGATGAAAAGAAGCAGGATGATATGAGACATGAATATCAGGCAGAATCTCCAGAGTATTTTTCAAAAATAAAATTTTATATCGGAGATGTGAGAGACATACAAAGCATAAAGAATGCCATATATGGAGTAGATTATATTTTTCATGCCGCAGCATTAAAACAGGTTCCATCTTGTGAATTTTTTCCGGTGGAGGCTGTAAAAACTAATGTGCTTGGAACGGAGAATGTATTGTCGGCTGCTATAGAGGCAAAAGTTAGAAAAATCATCTGTCTTTCTACAGATAAAGCAGCATATCCGGTAAATGCAATGGGAACATCAAAAGCTATGATGGAGAAAGTAATTGTCGCAAAAACCAGGACTGTATCTCCGGATCAGACAAGTATTTGTTGTACACGGTATGGAAATGTAATGTGTTCTCGGGGGTCGGTGATACCGCTTTTTATCAGTCAGATTAAACAAGGAATGCCTATGACGATAACAGAACCGTCTATGACCAGGTTTATTATGAGTTTAGATGAAGCAGTAGAATTAGTATTGTTTGCATTTGAGCATGCGCAATCGGGAGACATTATGGTACAAAAAGCTCCCGCATGCACCATTGGCGTATTAGCTAAGGCAGTATCGGAATTGTTTTGTCCTGATTACGGAACAAAGACGATTGGAATCAGGCATGGAGAAAAGATGTATGAGACATTGTTGACGAAGGAAGAATGTGCACACGCAATTGATATGGGGCATTTTTTTCGAGTACCTTGTGATAAAAGAGATTTAAATTATGACAAATATTTTAATGATGGAAATAGACAGGGAACAATGCTTTCTGCATTTACATCGGACAATACAAGAAGATTAGATGTGGAAGAAGTAAAGTCCAGATTGTTGGAATTGCCTTACATACGTGAAGAAATGATAGATTGGGGACATTAAAATGAGGGTTTTAATAGTTGGCGCTTCGGGATTTATAGCAAAGAATCTGATCGCTTCATTGGAAAATATAATATCCGGAAAAGATAGAACGCATAATATTTCCAAAAATATCTCATTGTATAAATATAGCAGAAATATGGGAACGGAAAAACTAAAAGAGTATTGTCGAGATTGCGATTTTGTGTTTTATCTTGCGGGTGTGAACCGTCCGAAAGATCCAGAAGAGTTTATGGAAGGCAATGCAGAATATCTGGACTATATATTGAAAGAGTTACACCGTCAGGAAAATGTTTGTCCGGTCATGTATATTTCTTCCATTCAGGCAACTTTAGATAATGCATATGGAGAAAGTAAGAGGGCAGGGGAAGAAATCCTTGAAAGATATGGATGTGAAACAGGAAAAACGGTGTATATTTATCGGCTGACGAATATATTCGGAAAGTGGTGCCGCCCCGATTATAATTCTGTGGTTGCTACATTTTGTTATCGTATTGCAAGAGGACTGCCTATCAGAATTGATGATGCAAAAAAGCGTCTCCGGTTGCTTTATATAGATGATGTAATCGAAGAATGCATTGGATTGTTAAAAAGAGACTGGGGAGAAAAGGTAAATAATCCAATATATATCAGTCATACGTATCAAGTGGCAGTGAAAGAAATTGCTGATCTGTTATATGGATTTAAGAAAAATAAAGAAGAAAACAAGATATCTAATATGCAGGAAGGGAGTTTTTCTCAAAGACTTTATAGTACCTATCTGACGTATCTTCCGAAAGAACATCTTAGGTATGCAGTCGAGATGAAACAGGATGAACGAGGAAGCTTTACAGAATTATTCAAGACAAAGGAGAGAGGACAGATCTCTGTAAATGTTACAAAGCCAGGTATTACAAAAGGAGAACATTGGCATCATACGAAAAATGAAAAATTTGTTGTTGTGAGTGGAAAGGGCTTGGTCAGGCTTCGCCAGATACATAGCCGCGATATCGTGGACTTTCATGTTACAGGAGAGAAGATGGAGGTAATTGAAATTCCGCCTGGATATACTCATAACATTATGAACGAAGGGGAGACAGATCTTGTAACGGTTATGTGGGCAAATGAAAATTTTCATCAAGAGAAACCGGATACTTATTTTTTAAAAGTGGAAGATGATGAGGGAGAGGAATGGAACAACTAAAAGTAATGACAATTATTGGGACAAGGCCAGAGATTATCAGATTATCTGCGGTAATCAGGGCTTGCGATCAATATTTTCAACATATACTTGTACATACCGGACAGAATTATGATTATACGTTGAACCAGATCTTTTTTGAGGAATTGCATCTGAGAGAACCGGATTACTATCTGAATACAGTAGGAAAAAATCTTGGAGAAACCATGGGAAATATCCTATCAAAATCATATGACATTATGACAGAAGTGAAACCTGATGCAGTGTTGATTTTGGGAGATACGAATTCGGCTTTATCAGCAATCTCGGCGAAACGGTTGAAAATACCGATCTTCCACATGGAAGCAGGAAACAGGTGTTGGGATTGGAATGTCCCGGAAATGATTAATCGAAAAATAGTGGATCATATTTCAGATATTAATTTGCCATATACGGAGCATTCGAGAAGATATCTCTTATCAGAAGGAATAGATGGGAAGACCATTTTTGTTACAGGATCGCCTATGCGCGAAGTATTAGAAGGTCACCGGGAGGAAATTGAAAGAAGTACAGTTTTAAATCAGCTTGAATTAAAAAGTGGAAACTATATTCTGTTGTCTGCTCATAGGGAAGAAAACATAGATAATGAAGACAATTTTAATTCTCTTATGAATGCGATCAACATAATTGCAGAGAATTACCACCTTCCGGTCATTTATTCGATGCATCCGAGAAGCCAGAAGATGATTGAAAGTAGAAATTTTAAATTTCATCCCTTTGTTCAGAACTTGAAACCATTTGGCTTTTTTGATTATAACAAACTCCAGAAAGAGGCATATTGTGTTTTGTCGGATAGTGGAACTCTTTCGGAAGAAAGTGCAATTATGGATTTTCCGGCGGTGTTAATACGTACTTCCACAGAAAGACCGGAAGTATTGGATAAGGGTTCTATCGTTATTGGAGGAATAACAGAAAGGACAATCTGCCAGGCATTAGAATTGACTGTCCATACATTTTCAAGGAGAAAGAAGATGGTTATACCAGAAGAATATAGAGATTCCAGTGTTTCGGAAAAAGTGGTAATGATTATTCAGAGTTATACAAGTATAGTAAACAGGACGGTTTGGGGAAAATGATAAAGGTATTATGGTTATGCAATATTGTGCTTCCTGATTTTAGCCAGGAGTTTGGAATAAAGAAGAATCCCTTTGGCGGTTGGATGACAGGTATGCTGCACCAATTAGAAAAAAGAAATGATGTGGATATCTGTCTGTGTTTTCCGATTATAGACGAAAAAAGATTGAAGGACGGTAAATGCAATGGACACGAGTATTATACATTTTTATGCGATATGGATGCAGATACTTATCGTCCTGAAATGGTAGAAGCATTTGAGAAAATTTTGGAAGACAGCAGACCGGATATTGTCCATATATGGGGTACAGAATATTCGCATACGGCCGCAATGTTACAAGCATGTGCAAGAAAAGGATTACTAAGCAGAGCGGTAATAAATATACAAGGATTAGTGTCGGTCTATGAAAAGCACTATTTGTCAGGGATACCGGAAGAATATCAAAAGCTTAAGATTGGAAATAAGGTAAGCATAGAAGAAGAACAAAATTTATTTAAAAGACATGAAAAATGTGAAATTGAAAGTATAAAGTCAGTTAAGCATGTGATTGGGCGAACTGATTGGGACAGAGCATGCGTTGAGGCAATCAATCCGACCATTCATTATTACTTTTGTAACGAGATTCTAAGGGATATATTCTATAAAGAAGCAGGGACATGGAAGTTTGAGAATTGTCAAAAGGAGAGTATTTTTGTTAGTCAGGCTTCCTATCCAGTGAAAGGAGTTCACTATCTATTAGAGGCTTTGCCAATTGTAATTCAAAAATTCCCAAATACACAAGTATATATTGCCGGAGCGAATATGATTGATATAGCAGAGGAAAATCCTTATGCATGTTATTTAGAAAAACTTATGAAACAATTCAGATTGACAGATCATGTTTCTTTTTTGGGGAATATGAATGAGGAACAGATGATCCAGCAATATAGAAAAGCTAATGTATTTGTTTCTGCATCTTTGATAGAGAATGAATCAAATTCGTTAAGCGAAGCGAAAATAATAGGCGTTCCATCGGTTGCGTCATTTGTAGGCGGGGTTTGTAATCGGATTGAACAAGGTAAGGATGGTTTTTTATATCCATACGACGAACCGGCATTAATGGCATACTATATTTGTAATATTTTTGAAAATAAGGATCATTTATGTACAAAATTTTCCGAAAACTCAGTGAAAAAAGTACTGAATCAGAATGAACCACAAAAAACTGCAGATTGTACCATGATGATATATAAGGAAATTAGATGTTCGTAGATTTTGACGATTCGTTCCGGCAGAATATACGTGGAATGAATTGTATTGAATGATTGTTAAATGATTGTATTGAATGAATTGTATTGGATGATTTGGAGAAAGAAAAGGAATGATTAGATTTGCTTAAGATTTGGTCATTCCAGGAAAGAGGAATCAATGAATGGACTACATAATTGTACAGGCAGGGGGCAAAGGCACCCGGTTAAAGCATTTGACGGCGAATAAACCCAAGGCGTTGGTGCCGGTGGATAATCTGCCGATGCTGTTTCATCTGTTCCGGAAGTATCCGGACAAAAAATATATCATTATAGCGGACTACAAAAAAGAAGTATTACGGGAATACCTTGACGCATTTGCAGACGTTATCTACCAGGTGGTGGACGCAGAAGGGACGGGCACCTGCGCCGGAGTGGGGCAGGCGGTTCGCCTGATTCCTGAGAAAGCGCCCTTTATGCTGGTCTGGTCTGACCTGATTCTTCCGGAGGGACTTGTTTTTCCAGAAGACTACGGAGAGGAGGGGGAACCCACGGAGGATTACGTTGGGATATCGGAAACCTTTCCATGCCGATGGAGTTACCGTGACGGGAGGTTCCTGGAAGAACCCTCATCCGAACATGGGGTAGCGGGCTTCTTCCTCTTTACAGATAAAGGGAAGATTAAGGATGTACCGGACAGCGGCGAGCTGGTTCGGTGGATGCAGAAGAAAGGAATGGTTTTTCAGGAGCTGGGCCTTGCAGGAACAAGGGAGTTCGGACTTTTAGAAGAGTATGAAAAACTGGGGCAGGAGAAATGCAGGCCCTTTAACCAGATATCCGTGCAGGAGGAGCGGCTGATTAAAAAGCCTCTGGATGACCAGGGAAGGAAGCTGGCTCTGCGGGAGGCCGCATGGTATGAAAAAGCGGGGCAGTACCAGATCCCGGCTCTTCCTGTAATATATGAAAAGAGTCCGCTTGTCATGGAGCGGATCAAAGGAAAGAACATTTATGAATATAACCCTCCGCATGACGAAAAGAAGGAAATCCTGACAAAAATTGTTGATTCCCTCCATCAACTTCACCGGGCGGAACAGATACCCGCCGATTCCTTCAGCCTGAAAGAAGCCTATTACGACAAGACCATGGACAGGCTGTCTAGGATCCGTGACTTAGTACCCTTTGCGGACGAGCCTGAGATCATAGTCAATGGGAAGAAATGCCGGAACGTCTACTTTCATAAAAGAGAATTGGAGAAACGGTTAGAAGGGCTTCCCTGCGATGCTTTCTGCTTTATTCATGGAGACTGCACCTTTTCCAACCTGATGCTTCGCGAGGACGGCTCCCCGGTCCTGATTGATCCCAGAGGGTATTTTGGACATACACAATTATATGGGGACGTGCGTTATGATTGGGCGAAGATTTATTATTCGATTGTGGGGAACTACGATCGATTCAACTTAAAAGACTTCCGTCTGGAAATCCGGGAGAGGGAAGTTTCCCTGCAGATACGCTCAAACCAGTGGGAGGACATGGAAGACGATTTCTTTGCGCTGACAGGGGCGGATCCTTATGAAATACGGCTCCTGCATGCGGTAATCTGGCTGTCGCTTACGACGTATGCCTGGCAGGATTACGATTCTATCTGCGGCGCATTTTATAATGGGCTGTTTTATTTGGAGGATGTGTTATGACAACATACTTTGAAAGACAATTGAAGGAGTTTGAACATGCGATTCATTCGATGGATATGGAGCTTTTTGAACGGTGGATTGCCGAAGGAGTGCAGACCTTAAAAGAAGGGCACAGGATCATCGTTTCCGGCCTGGGGAAAAATGTGCCGGTCTGTGAAAAGTTTGTGGGTTCCATGCAGTCTCTTGGGCTGGATGCGTATTACCTGAATACCAATTCCGCCGTCCATGGCGACATGGGGGCAGTCAAGGAAGGCGATATGGTTATTATTCTCACGAAGAGTGGAGAAACGGCTGAATCCGTATATCTTGTGGATATGTTGAAGAAAAGGAAAGTGAATATGTGGCTTCTGACTTTTGAAAAGAAAAGCACGTTGGCGGAAGCAATACCAAACTGTTTTGTACTGGATCTTCAGCATGAGGGGGATATGTGGAATATTATGCCGAACAATTCCACGACATTAAACCTGATTGTGCTGCAGGGGCTAGCCATGAAGATTGCGGACACGATGGGTCTTACTTTAGATGATTTTAAGCGCAACCATCCAGGCGGCCATATCGGAAAGGTGCTGGCTTGAGGGGGAAAATGAATTGAAAACGGCAGAGATGGAAATGGCTGTCAGGGGACGGGAATACTGGATACATATGAAAGAGAGATACATTCCGGATGAAGAGACCGGCCTGGTAATCATGCAGTCAGAAGATCAGGAGATGATTGATACGGCCCTTAGACTGCTTCCTGTATACATGAAGCGGAAATATTTAAAAAGGGCCATTGTGGTCATAGAGCAAAAGACGGCGGCCGGGATAGAAAGAGAAAGAAATTCAGACGCAGTTATTTTTGCGGCGGCACAGCAAAAAGAGATAGAGGATCTGCTTGCTTATTACAGGGCGGTGCAGTTCTTTCACGAGATTGCGGTGATTTCCGTGGAAGAACCCTATGGGAATGCGAATATCATCGGGAAAGAAGGCATTACGCTTCATGATTATGTAAAGGATGCATTGTATGTGTAAGGTGGGAGACGGATGATAGCACAGGAAGAAGACAGAAAGGTTATATGGAATGCAGTGGCCAGGGAAGCCGGAAAAGGCCGGTTTGAAGGAAAGCAGGTTTTAATCTTTGGCTGTACGCCCTATGCGAGGGATATCAGGGAGGCGTTGCAGGAGCAAGGCATTCCTCTGGCTGCGATGTTGGACAATAACCCACAGAAAGCAGGAGGCACCTGCCTGGGAGTACCGGTGTATCTGCCGGAGCGGTATTTTGAAAGACATTCGGGAGACGTGCTTGTGATCCTGTGTTCCAGATACAACAGGGAGATGGCGGCCCAGTTGGAGGAGCTTGGCTTATGCAGTGAAAACCGGATGGACATTCCGGTGAAGGAGAGCAGGAGAGGGGAGGAAGATTCCCTAGAAAACCTGCAGGCGAAATTCAGGCAGGTGGAGGAAGGGTATCGGTTTTACCTGGATCTCATAGCGGACGATCCCGCAGATTTTTGGATTTTCCTGTGTCCTTATCCTGGGACAGGGGATATTTATATGGCCTGCATGTATCTGGACGCCTATCTGGAGCGGGAAGGGATCCGGAATTATGCGGTGGTGGTAACGGCGGAGAGCTGCCGGAAGACAGCGATGCTCTTCGGAATTAATGATATCCGCAAGGTGTCCCAGGATGAACTGACCGGGATGCTAAAGGCATGGGAGTTTTTGGGTATTGGAAAGATGCGGATCAAACCCCTGCTTTACTGGGGGTGGCGTACCAAACGCTGTCTGTATGCAGACGAGCATCCGCAGATCACCTTTAATGAAATGTTTTTATACGACGTGTTTGACCTCACACCAGAGGTAAGAAGAAAGCGGATTACGGTGGACAGGGAGAGCCGGTATGCGCAGGAATTGTTTGAAGAGCTGGAGCTTAAGCCCCACAGGACGGTGATCATGGCGCCTTATGCCGGCTCTTTTGTATCGGAGATGGGGATGGAGGTCTGGGAGGAATTGGCTGCGGCTTTTCAGAAACATGGATGGAGCGTGGCCAGCAACTGTAACGGCGACAAAGAGAAACCTGTGCCGGGGACAACGCCAATCTGGTTTCCCTATCAAGAAGCAGTGCAGGTGTTGGAGTATGCAGGAGCCTTTCTTGCGCTTAGAAGTGGGTTATGTGATATCATCAGTCAGGCGCAGTGTAAAAAGGTCATTATCTATGAAAGCGGGTTTAATGCCGCCAGGTATGAATATTTCAGCCTGAACAAGATGGGGTTGTGCACAGACGCCGTTGAGTTTGTTTACGGGAAGGATGAGAAGGAAGTTATGAAAAGAGAGATCATCAGGTCAGTGGTATTTTCAGAGGGGAGGAACTGATCGTGGTGTCTGTTATCATCCCGGTATATAACACGGAGCCATATCTGGATGAGTGCTTTTGTTCCGTAGCCAATCAGAGTTACCGCGATCTTCAGATTATCATCATTAATGACGGAGCCACGGACGGCTCAGACGCCATATGCAGGAAATGGGAAAAGGAAGATGCCAGGATACGTTATATAAAGAAAAAGAACGAAGGACAGGGGGCGGCGAGAAACCTTGGCATCCAGATGGCGGAAGGGGAATATATCATGTTTGTGGATTCGGATGATTATCTGGATTCCGGCCTGGTGGAGCAGGCGCGGCGCAGGATGGCGGAGCAGAATGCCGATATCTGTGTTTTCCCCAATCGTTATGTGGGCAGTATGGAAAAGGAATGGCCGCTTGAGTATAAGACCAGAGAAGCCGCCAGCATGAAGGATGGCGGAGAGCCGCTTGGGAGGCTGGTCCCGCTGTTATGTAACAAGATGTTTTCCGCGAAGCTGGTGAAAAGCTCGGGCGTCCGGATGCAGAACTGTATGTGTGAGGATCTGATGTTCAATACACAGATGTATGTTCGGGCGGCGAGAATCTGCTATTTGGATGAACCATTTTATAATTACCGCTATCAGAGGGAGGGAAATCTGTCTACAGAATATAGCCGCTATTATGAAGTAGAGGAGAGTGTGGAAGAGCTTTTGGAAAACCTGGAACAAGACGGATATCTTGAATCGTACCGTATGCAGATGTACGAAGTATCATTCAATATTTTTAAGGATATTTTGTTCCGCTTAAGCAAGAGAGAAGATCTGAAGATACCGGTGAGGGTGAAGGCACAGTATCCTGTATTTTTTAATGCTTATAAAAACTGTTTGAATAAATGGTTTTCATCCTGGCTAGATATAGGACTTCAGGACAAAACGTATCTTCTGGCAGGCAGCTATAACCTGAGGGTCATTTTGCACGCTATGTTATTAAATGAGGACAGAGTCAAAGAGGATTATGGATCAAGCAGTATGATCAGTATGATGTCGTACCCGGTTGGGAAAGAAGCAATTGCTTCACCGACAGGCTTAAGAAATGTTTATCGTGAGAGATGCGTCGTCCAGGATATGAACAAGACATTCTATAAGAAAAAAGATGCCGGGGAAATAGATTATATCGTCATCGATTTACTGGAGGAAATCAATGATCTGGTGCAGCTTGACGACGGCTGTTATATCACGGATTCCGCTTTTTTGCAGGAACTCCGGTGGGATCATTTAAAACAGTATAGGCGTATCCCTTTTCTGTGTGAAGAGAGAAGGGTGCTATTTATCAGGTATCTTAAGGATTTTGCCAAAAAGGTAAGAAACCTTCATTTTTCGTCTATGATCATAGTGAAAAATTTCCTTTGTGAGCGGTACGCAGTCTACTATGATACGTATGAGACATATGGACATACCGATAGAATCCGGAAGATAAACCGGGAATTGGAATGGTGTTACGAAAAACTGTCGGAGTATCTGCCGGATGCCGTTGTAACGGATACGTCGGGCTTCCAGCATTTGGTTTTTACGCATGGGGAATTTCCTTTTGGGTGTGAACCGTTTTATTATAACCAGGGTTACTATCAGAAGATGGCAATCATGATCAGCCGATCCGTGCATGACAAAGGCCTTGCAGTGCAGACCGGGGAAAGGGAAAAATTGGAACATGTTTGATAAGATGGCGGATATTGGGCAACAGGCAGTTTATAAAGACAGGTGGAAGATTCTGCGTCAACTGGAGTCTGATCTGAAAAAGTTTGATAAGATTTTTCTGGTTCTTGGGGAAGAAAAATTATTAGACGATTTTTGGGAATTGCTATGTGATTTAGAAGTCATGAAGGAAAAACGGCAGAGGGTACTGGTGCTTGCTTCTCCAAAGAGGCGGATCGGGAGGGATACATCGGTTATGTATCGGCAGATTACGGAAGGTGAATCAAAGCAGTTATGCAGCTTGTATTCTATGTATGAATTTTCGGACAGATTCCAAATCGTATCTGGCGAGACGAGGTTCTATGGAAGTTTGTTTCAATTGGTTGATGTGGGATTACTCAGTCTCAGGGAATCCGTGTCGGCATTGCTGCACTGAATTTCATGATTGTATTGAGTCTTATGATTGTATTAAGTCTTATGATTGTATTGAGTCTTATGATTGTATTAAGTCTATAGAAATAGTTTTTTATTATGTCTTGATAAAAATGATTTTGGCTTATCTGAGTTGGAGATGGATCTAGTATGGACGGAGTGCATTATAAAGAAATGGTTGAAAATGTAGATCGATTAATCCAGGAAGACGTTATTTTGGGAAAAAAGATATTTCTGTTCGGCCACTGCAATGCGACGGAAGAATTAATTGATCTGTTGCGTGACAGGGGATTTGAGGTTGCGGCAATCCTGGACAATAATAAGGGAAAGCAGGGGAAGATATATCAGGGAATCGAAGTCTGGCCGCCGCACAGGATTTTGGAAGAACAGCCGTCTCAGGTATTGGTATGTATCGCCGCGCGGGCTTATGCGGCTATGGCGGATCAATTGAGACGGCTGGGGTACAGCGGACAGATTCGGAAACTCGTTGATTATAATTCTTATGCAGAGTATTCCCTTTCTGCAGACACGATCAACCGTAAACTGCAAAGAGTGGAAAGGGGAAGTTCTTTATTACACGATATGGAACGGGAGTATCCGGGATATTTTAAAATATTATGCCCGTTTTCCGCTCTTGGCGATATTTATTATGTGATGTCTTATCTGCCGCATTTTCTGCAAAAAAGAGGGAAAACAGACTGTGTGATTGGGGTAATAGGCAGGGCATGTGCGGAAGTCGTAGGTTTATTCGGAGATTATCCTGTGAAGGTGATGCGGCAGGAGGATATGGATGAGGTCATTCAGGCGGCTTTGTATGTAGGAGATTCTGATACGTTTATAGCACATCAGGACAGGCCCTATGTAGTGAACCTTTCGAAAGCGCTGTATATAAAAAAGATTTCGCTGGAACAGTTGTATTGCTGCGGGGTATTCGGTCTGCCGGTTTCCACGAAGCCATATTGTCCGGTGCGGCTGCGGGAGTATGGTGAGCTTTGGCGGGTCCGGCCGGGAAAGTCGGTGATTCTTTCACCGCATGCAAAGTCTGTGACATCCCTGCGGCAGGAGGTTTGGGATCAGATTGTAGATTATTATGAAGCAAAAGGATATGACTGTTATACCAATGTGGCCGGAGATGAAAAGCCATTGTCAGGAACGCAGCCGATCAGTCCGGCTATTTCCGAGATACAGTCCCTGGTGGAGCGGGCGGGAACTTTTATCGGGATAAGAAGCGGTCTTTGTGATGTCCTGCGGGAAGCATCGTGTAGAAAGACAGCGCTCTATCCGGATTATAATTATTGTGACACGAGATGGAAAGCGATCGATATGTATCGTATTGAAGGATGGGAAAATATAGTTGTAGGAGAAGAATTTGAATGGAAAGAGAATTGATTATGTCTACACTTCCCAAAACATGGATCTTCGATCTGGATGGGACGCTTTTGAAACATAACGGTTATAAAATAGATGGTGAGGATACGCTCCTTGCGGGGGCGAAAGAATATCTGGATATGCTGCCTGCGGAAGATAAGGTTGTCATATTAACTTCGCGTACGGAGGAATACAGGGAGCAGACACTGGAATTTTTAAGGCATAATTCAGTAAGATATGATGAGATTCTATTCTGTATGCCGATGGGAGAACGAATCGTGGTGAACGACAGGAAGCCTTCGGGAATTAATATGGCAGTGGCGGTGAATGTAGACAGGGACGAATTTCGAATACCGTCGATTCACTGTGAAAAATGAATCAAAATAAGGTTACGGGAGGTTGGGATTACAGATATGCAGTTTGAACTTATGGCATCTATGATGTGTGCCGATTACGGAAATTTAGAAAAAGAAGTCAAGAACCTGGAGGAGGGCGGTATTGATTCTTTTCATATAGATATCATGGACGGACGTTACGTCCCGAATTTTGCCATGTCTTTATATGATATGCGCTACATAGCGAAAGCGACGAAGAAGCCGCTGGATGTGCACCTGATGATCGAGCATCCCAATAATCGGATTTCTTTATTTTTAGATAATCTGCGAAAAGGTGATACAGTCTACATCCATCCGGAAGCAGAATACCATCCGTCCACTACGCTGCAGAGCATCATCAACGCCGGGATGATTCCAGGTATCGCCATCAACCCAGGTACATCCGTGGAGACAGTAATGGAGATGCTTCGCATTGTGAAAAAAGTACTGGTCATGTCCGTGAATCCCGGCAATGCAGGGCAGATGTACTTGCCTTATGTGGGAAAGAAGATCACGAAACTCCTGTCTATGAAGGAGGATATGGACTTTGAGATCTACTGGGACGGAGCATGCAGCGCGGATAAGATTCTGGAATATGCACCGAAGGGCGTAGCGGGATTCGTGCTTGGAACCACGCTGTTATTCGGAAAAGAACAATCCTATGGCGAAACTTTGAAGAACATCCGTGAACTGATCTTTTGAAGTAAGAAACTATTTATGACAAAGATAAAGTCGAATGGAAACATACCGGGGCATGCTTATTTTGGTAAGTGCCTCAAAAGATGGCGTAGTGTAATTATAGCTCCGACCTGTTATACTTGTGTACATAGTATAACGAAAGGAGTGGTAGCCTAGTGGGTAAAGTAAATCAGGAAGCAACGGTTTCCTTTGCGGAGGTCTCACGCCCTGTTAGATCATCCGGTCCACAGCATTCATCTCCGGCCTTTGACGGAAGATTTATGGTCTATTGCCAGGGATTGAAACTGTTCATCCCGGAAGACTTTCAGACAGAGTCCTTGCTAAAAGTACTCCGGGTGATGAAGCAGCTATGATGAGACGCCTGGCAGAAGATGCCAGCCACATCTATCTGGCAACGGGCGCTACGGACTTCCGAAAACAGATATCCGGGCTTGTCGCGATCGTCAGCATGCAGTTCAAACTGGATCCATTCCGGGACACATATGTCTTTATCTTTTGTAATAAGAAAAGAGATTCTATCAAGGTTTTACGATACGATAAAAACGGTTTCCTTCTTGCTACTAAGAAGCTGTTAGATGGTATGAAATTCCAATGGCCCCGTACTCCGGATGAAGTAAAACAGATATCTTTCCAACAGGTGGAATGGCTTCTGCAAGGGCTAAAGATTGAGCAGGAAAAAGCACATCATCCCGTAAAAAGAACCCTGGAGAAATCCTGTTTTTAAGCGTGGGAATTGTGACGATAAAAAGCCCGCAATCCCTTGAAAAATCGGCATTTTTTAGGTTTTCTATCATGCGTTTATAGTGGAAAAAAATATTAAAAAATGGTATAATTACAGGATCCTAAAACGGAAGGAAAACCACCGATGACCCAACAGGAAGAATTGTTTGCGCTCAAGCAGCTGATCAAAAAACAGCAGGAACAACTTGCGGAAATAGATGAGATCATAGAAAAACAAAATCGCCAGATTGAAAACATGGTCCAGGCACTTCTTCACGCCCGCAAAAAGTTGTTTGGCCCTTCTACAGAAGCAACGAAACAGATTGAGGGGCAGCTTTTCCTTTTTGAAGAGGCGCAGAGACTGGCAGAAGAACTTGGTGTAGAGCAGAAAAAGATTACGGTTAGTCCCTATACCCGAACACCACGGAAACCCGGCGTTCGGGCAG
>CAJTAL010000020.1 GCA_910574285.1 Lachnospiraceae bacterium
CCGCAGGCGTGGAAGCAATGATGCCATGGAGTGAATTCATAAAGGAGCGTTGTTCAGGGGTAATGAGTACAGAAACTGAGACGCCTGAAAATCGGGGGCAGATACCAGTCTGATAAGTCCTCTATTTTGGCGACGAATTTTTTATAGCGATGGATGACGGTGGGTTATTCATCGCTTACCTTCCATCATCATAATATTTATGATATCAGTGGTAATTCTTATAGGAAGGAGGAATCATGATGCGGGCTCAGCTTGAAGCTGAATTTATTAAAATAAAAAGGAAAAAGATGGTGTTGGCAATGTTTTGCTTTTTAGCAGCAGCCGTCAGTTTAATAGGTGTCTATTTCCACTTTGCTTCTGTCTCAGAGCCGGGGTTTCACAGCTTCGGCAAATTCACTGAGAGATGTATGTCTGTCATCAGTATGCTCCTTCCATTTTTATCAGGTATGCTGCTAATCAGTCAAATAAGCTGTGAATATAGGTACCATACGATAAAAGAAATACTTCAAATACCCATTAGTATGAACCGGCTACTGTTCGTTAAAGTAATGCTAAATATACTTGTCCTCTTCATAATATTAGTTCTATTAGTACCAGTAATGTTATTGTTTGCGATTGTGCTGAAGACAGGAATCAGTGTTGAAATATTGATGGGTATCTTGGTGAAAAGCGGTGCTTTAGCGGTACTGACGCCTATGTCATTGATTCCTATAATATTGATTACACAAATTACCAAGTCCAACGCAGTTTTAATAACAAGTTTAGAATTCATATATATAATCATAGGCTTGGCAGGAGGTGAAAAATTGGCGGGAGTGCATCCGGTATCAAGCATACTTACTATTTTATGGGGTGGCGAATCTATTTCCCAGCCGAAAGTTTTGATGGCCGCATGGCTGAATATTATTGCCATGTCCACGGTTTTTACGTTACTTATATGTTTGAAAAACCATATGACTAAACTTGACTTATAGATAAGTAATTGATGAGTTGTATCTGCCTTAACAAGTATCTATGCAGTAAGAAAGGACATGACATTATGAAGAAAAATCTTAGAAGCAACGAGTTGCAGAAGGCAAAACAGGTATCTGGTAACGTATTGACTGAATTAAATGAGGCGGAACTTGGAAGCATCTCAGGTGCAGGTGAAGTAAGAGGATCTAACGGCGGATTCTGCACATTTACAGTGGAGTGTGATCAGTTCTTCACACTGATCTGCTGTAAATAAGCAAAAGTAACACGGTAACAGCTACATACTAACAAGTAGAGAAAGTTAAGGCAGTTTTTGTTTTTGTTAAGGCAGATACAAGTCATCAATTGAATTGGAGGCACATTATGGAAAATAGTTATGGACAATTTCATGAAATTATGAAAAAAGCAAGCTATGTGAGAGAAAGAGTTTATGAAAAAACAGAGACAATTAACCCAGAACTAAAAAAATATTGGGAAGAATATTTATCGTCTGACGTTATGGAACGGTATGTGCTTAATGCAAATTCACCGTTCAAATACACTCTGAGTACAGAAGAATTCACATATGTAGAGCCTGAAAATATAGAGGAATTATTTTCTATCTATCAAGATATTACTGTTGAAAACAAAAATTCAAAAAATATGGTGCCATCAAATTACTTTTTTTCACCATTCTACAATCGTTGTGTTTGTGCAGGAATTAAGTTTCTAAAGAGATGTTGGAAAAAAGAGTTTTTCCCTTTGAATAAAGCCGTAGTAGATAGCTACTGCAATACATTATTACCATTATTATCAGAAATTTCAATGCGTGCGATTATTCAAGAGATGCATATACTTAAGGAAAAAGGAAAATTATTCGGAGCAGATCCTGAGGAAGAATATCGTTACTTTGAAAACTCCATTATGACCAGTCCAAGTTATATAGTAGAATTATTCAATATATATCCGGTAATGTGTAAAGAGATTATAGAAAGCGTGTATAGAATAACAAAAAATTACAGAACTCTTTTTAGACGCCTTCAAGATGATACAAATATTATCATAAGCGGATTGTTAGGCGATAAGTCGATTAACAATATTACTTATATGAGTCCGGCAAAATCAGATAGGCATAGAGGTAATCAAACCGTGTTTATTTTAACATTTGACGATAGTAATAGAATTGTATATAAACCAAGAAGCTTAAAGGCAGAAGTATGCTTTGAACGAATGTATTCTTTATTACAAGAAGAATGTAAGTTGACAAGCTTAAATAGAACAATATTGGATAGGGGATCATATGGGTGGGAAGAATATATTGAGCCTTCAGAATGTAAAAACCATTTGGAGGTAGAAAGATTTTACCAGAGGTTTGGTCTTTTAGTAGCTCTTACATATGTGCTACATACTGGGGATTTGCATTTTGAGAATATTATTGCAGTGAATGAATACCCAGTCCTTTTGGACTGTGAGACTTTACTATGTAACTCTAATCAAATATTGCGTCAGGATTCTGCGCTAGAAAAAATCAAGGAGCAGTTATCAGATTCTGTGCTTTTTTCAGGACTTTTTCCTAGACATACATATGGAGATAGTACAAAATATGATGTGGACGTGAGTGCACTGAGCGGAAAAGGAGGACAAGTATTTCCACTGAAGATTCCCAGAATAGTAGATGAGCGGACTTCAAACATGCATATAGAATATGTAAATCCTAAAACAAAGGACAAAGATAATCTTCCCACAATAGACGGGAAACCTATTGATGTGAATTTATATCACACTTTTATTGCCAAAGGATTTGACATCGCATATAAAGCTATTATTGAAAATAAAGGTATGCTTCTTAAAGTGTTGGAAGATAATGACAATATGGAAATACGGTATTTGGTTCGCAATACGCAGCAGTATGAAATGATATTGAGCTTAAGCTATCATCCAGATTTTCTTCAAAATGGAGTAGATAGATGTCTTTTATTATGTGTCCTGTTTAAAAACATGGATAAGGATGATGAAATCAGAAAGCAACTTGTGGATGCGGAGCAAGAAGAAATTTTGAGAGGGGATATTCCATATTTTTGGTATTATCCGAAGAATAAGGAGTTATCATCTGAAGCATTGCCCCTAATTAAAGGGTTTTTTACAAAAAGTAATATAAGGTCTATTACGGACAAACTTAGTTCACTGAATGTGCAGGATAAAGAGAAGCAATTACTGTATATACAGCTATTACTGAGCAGATTTACGCTTCCTGCCCATTCGGAAGTAACAAAACAAGAGATTTGCAAATCACCTGATCCTAAGTATAATTCTGAAGATTTCTTGAAAGCAGCGGGGTTAATTGCTTCAGATATACTGGATAAGGCCGTGTATAACGATGAAATGTCAGAAGTAAACTGGTTAGGCATTACAATGGAAGGAAATACAAACGGCATATGGACATTTGAGCCGCTTGGAGATTATCTTTATGATGGTCTAGCAGGAATCTTAATATTTATGTGTGCGTTGCTGAAAAAAAATTCTAAAAACCAAAGAGCTAAACGACTATTTGATATCTTGGACCAGTATTTCAGAAGCTATTCGGAAAAGATGTACACAGGAGAAATAAAGCCCCAAACATTAGCAAATGGTGCTTTTTTTGGAGAAGCTTCTATTATGTATATGTATCAAGTACTTTATAAGATAACATTAGATATTACCTACCTTTCTTATGCAAAGAAACATTTTAGTATTGTTAGAGAAATGTTTTCGGTTAACCCGAATCAGGAGGTGCTGATGGGGCATGCAGGAACAATATTAGTTCTGCTGAATATGTATCAACTAACAGGAGAGAAAGAGTATTTAGATACTGCAATTAAGGTTGGTAGGCTATTAAAGAAGAGCAAATTGAAGTGTCCTGTAGGAGTGGGATGGAAATTTGCACATGAAGATTATCCACTAACCGGATTCGCGCATGGAAATGCAGGGATAAGCTTGGCATTATTTAAGTTATGGCATTATTCAGGACTGGACGAATTTAAGATTCTTGCCCAACAAGCATTAGCCTATGAAAATAGTAGATACAGTAAACAACTGAATAATTGGTTAGATGACCGTGGCTTCAACAGAGATTCCGGCGAAAAAAAATTAAATCCAATTGCGTGGTGCCATGGTGCCGCAGGAATATTATTATCTAGGATGTATGCTTATGACTTTGTACCAGAAGGCCTTAAAACTGAACTTCTGAATGATATGAACAAGGCGGCTGAGGCCATTTTCAATGCAGGTATTTTGCAAAACAATTGTCTGTGCCACGGCAATTGCGGAAATTTTGAAATATTAGCGTATTATGTAAGAAAATATTGTCCAGACAGAGTAAAAGAATGTGAGTCTTACTGGAACTTTATTATTGGACAAGTGTTGGATAAAAATTGGAAATGTGAGTTACCAACAGCCTATGAAAATGCAAGCTTTATGATAGGCGTTTCCGGTATAGGATATGCGATATTAAGGCATATGGATAATAGTTTACCTGAAATTTTATCAGTCTCATTATGAAAAAGTGATGTTAGAATATAAATAGTACAAAATAAACACGACCATTTTCAATAAATAGTATATGATAGTCATAGATCAAGGAGGAGAATGGTTATGGCAAAAGGTATAAAATATTCCCAACAGTTTAAAGAGGATGCGGTGTTGACCGGCACTTTATCTGACGGCTCGTACATCAAAATAAATTTAGCTATCACAGACTCAATCAATGTCAATGGCAAGGGCTTCGCCGGCATAAATGCCCCATTGACACGGATTTTGTCTATGATGTAGGGCAATCAAGCAGAACATGAGATGCTCTGCTACGCTCAGTTTTAATTTGCTGAATTATGCAGATTATGGCATCAAATAAAATGTTCCGTAACAGCGGTACAGTATCGATTGGATCATCCAGAACTGACACTGCGCAAAACAGCAGAGAATCTTGGAATCAGTGAATCTGCACTGAAAAACTGGATGAAAGCAGCAAAGGAACATAAAGGCTCAGTTCCTACTCGTGGTTCTGGTAATTATGCAAGTGAGGAAGCAAAAGAGATTGCCAGGTTACAACGTGAATTACGAGATACAAAGGATGCTCTCGAAGTGTTAAAAAAAGCAATCGGTATTCTGGGAAACTGACAAAAACTCTTTACACGGTTACTTCTGAATACGTGGAAGAAACGGGTTCCTTCGGACACGTTTGTTCGCCGTGCAGTTTTAAAAGAAGAAATCCAAAAGCTCTACGAGGATTCCCATCAAAACTATGGTGCTCCTAAAATTACAGCAGAATTGCGAAAATCCGGGGAATCTATTTCTGAAAAAACAGTCGGAAATTATATGCGACAGATGGGAATCAAAGCCCAGTGGGTGAGACTATATATCCAGACAACCATAGATTCTGATTTCAGCCAGAAACTAAAAAATATCCTCAACGAGGAATTCAATCCTGCTCAACCGGATGCTGTCTGGTGTTCTGATATCACCTATATTTGGAACTTTGAAGGATTTGTGTATCTTACCAGTATTATGGATCTGTATTCGAGAAAAATCATTTCCTAGGTGTTGAGTGAAACACTGGAGGCATCTCACGTAGTGGAGTGTATTGAAAAAGCAAAACGTATCAGAAACGTTGAGAAACCGCTGATCTTCCACTGTGACAGAGGCTGTCAGTATGTATCAAAAGCATTTCAAAAACAACGGAATGATACGTAGTTATTCAAAGAAAGCATATCCATGGGATAATGCCTGCATCGAATCTTTCCATGCACTCTTGAAGAGAGAATGGATCAACCGATTTAAAATCTTCAATTATGCACATGAATATAAATTGGTTTTTGAATACATCGAAACATTTTACAATACAGTACGTATTCACAGTCATTGTGGATATTTGTCTCCAAATGAATATGAGGAACAATATCTTGGAAGCATCAAGGAGAATGCAGTAAAAATAGCAAATTAAACTTTGCTAAGAACAGAGAAAATTGGTTACATTTAATTTGTACTTTTTCTTGATATAAAAAAGGACCAAAGGTGATTAGATTTGAATAAAAGGTTAAAGTTAATTAGACAATTAGGACAAACGGATTGTGGTGCGGCATCTCTTGCTATGCTTATGGATTATTATGGGTGTAAAGTTGATTATCCCCAATTTCTGACAACATTGGATATAGGAAGGGATGGGATGAGTGCGGCTCAAATCAAGGCTATTGCTGAGGAAAACAGTTTTGCAGTAAAAATATACAAATACAATAATCTTGAAGATGCATCCCAATATGCTCCCTTTATTATCTGTACTCAAAATAATCATTATTTAGTAGTAGAGACCATTAATGATAAATACAATAAAGTTACAGTTTTAGATCCGAATGGTTCGAGGGAAAAGGTAAGTATAGACATTCTGAAAAAGAAGAGCCTAAACATAGCAATAGTTATTGAACCCAAGTTAAGCAAGTATAAAACTGTTAAGCAGAAGGCGTTCACCGGTATAAAGATTAAAAAGAAAGCTGTTATTGGTGGTATCATATGTACCGCATTATTAGAAAGTTTAGTTTTCTTTGCCACTTTTTTAACAAAATATATAGTGGATCAGATGACTGTGTCCCAAGGCATAAATATCGTATTATTTTTAGAAGCCATTTTGCTAATTGCCATTATGAATTTTTTGTTTACTATCGGACGGAAACGTCTTATTGTCTTGCTTCAGACTGATTTTACAAAAGAACTGGTCGAAAAAGTCATCAGTAAATTGATGAATTTAAAACTCTCATTTTATCACAACCATTCAAGTGGAGACATTGTAAACAGAATAAACAGCATAAACACAATAAATAACCTTATAACATCTTCTGTTTTTGGTATAGGAGTAGACTTAATAACGGGAATTGTCTGTATCGTAATAGCTGGGATGCTATCAGCAAAGCTAACCTTGTTTATTGTAGGGGCTTCTATTGTAGAATTACTATTATTGCTTTGCATCAATAAAAGCATTAGAAAGCAAACAAAAATGCTAATGGCTGAGCAAAGTACGTTACAAGGTATTATGTATGATGGAATATCTAATATAGAACTTATTCGTAGTGCGGGATTGGAAAAAAATATTACTAAAAAAATTTTAAGCAGTTTTGACACAAATATCAATATATTGAAAAAAAGAGAAAGTGCAAATTCGGTGTTAGAAGGGATACTCAATACAAGTTCTTTACTTTTTCCCATTCTTTTGTATATACTCGGGAGTCCTTTTGTACTAGAAAAACAAATGACACTAGGAAAATTAGTAGCGATGGGCTCCGTTTTGACATTTATAATCAAACCAATGATCTCATTAGCAGTATATTTCCCGCAATTTACAATGTGTGCTGAGATTATCAGCCGATTAAGAGAAATACTGTTATCAGAAGAAAAGAAGAAAAAGGGCAGTGCCATTATAGAAAATGTTAACACTATAGAGATGGATAACGTTTGTTTTAGATATGTAGCCAATGGTAATGAAGTATTACATAATGTTAGTTTAAATGCGAAAAATTCACAGAAAATTGCCATAGTCGGAGCATCTGGGAGTGGGAAAACAACAATAACCAAACTCATTATGGGGTTATATGACGAGTATGCTGGAAAAATCAAAATTAACGGAAAAGAATTATCTTCTATATGCCTAGAAAGCTTTCAAGCAAGAAGTTCAATTGTTACACAAGTTCCGCTAATTGTGGATGGAACAATCAAAGAAAATATATGTTGGGGAGCAACTGTTGATGATGAGAAGATTTTCGATATACTGAAGGTATGCAATCTTTATGAGGAAGTAATGAAATTTCCTCTTAATATAAATACAAATGTCGGAGAGGATGGGCAAAATATATCCGGTGGACAGAAACAGCGGATAGCAATAGCAAGAGCGCTAATAAAAAGCCCGAGTATACTTATTTTTGATGAGGGAACAAGTAATCTCGATCCTGTCAGTGAAAGGAATATATATCAGAACATAAGAAAACTAGGCACAATACAAATTATTGTTACTCATAGATATAATACAATTATTGATGCGGATTATATATATCTTTTGGCAAACGGAGAGATTATTGAGCAGGGAAATCATACAGAACTGATAGCAAAAAAAGGTGTATATTATGAAAATTATATGAGTGGTCAATACAGTAATAACTTATAAACAATTGGGTAAAAAAGGAGGATTTGGTTATGAACAGAAAGAAAGCAGTATTTATCATAAGTATTTCGGCAGTATTGACTTTGGGAGTGCCTATACAGACTTGGGCAGATTCAAATGGTTCCTTGGTAAGTAATGATTTGGCTCCCTTTGTTGAGAGAGATTTTGAAGGGGTCGTTGAGCAGATCCTGAACATCAAGTCAGAACATCCAGAGTGGACGGAACAGCAAGTAGAGGATGCGATGGATGTAAATGCGCCGGGTAAATCCGCAATGCGAAGCGGTATTATTGATATCTGGAATTCACTTACAGATTCCGAGAAGAAATTAGTCATCCGTTATCCGTTTGATGCACTTAAGGTAAATCAGGCTAAGAACATTGCGACTACTCAGACGGAAACTAAATTCGGCGTAAACGGATTAGGGAATAAAAGCGATGCGTTCCGGCATGGTATTTGGAACGCAGAAATGACGTATCTGATTGGGGAAACCAAGGCAGAACTGTTTGCAACAGCCCATGAAGACAAAGATGTCTCTGGTACGGAAAGCGATGGCTTCCTTAAAACAGAGCACAAGAATATGGATCTGCACAATAACGAAGTTGGACGTATTCTTGCAATGCAGAACCCGGGACTTACAGAGGATGCACTGGCGAATTTAATTTATAGTGAGGTAAACAAGGAGAACTCTTCCTTTATTTGGCTCCATGAGTAAAGTAGGAAAAGGTGTGAAGTAAACGATAAAATATATATTACTGACGTTAACCGTGATGCTTATTTTTCTAGCTGTTTGGAATTATGCTTGCTGGATTGCTGGAAAAAGCAGATAGAAAATGACTATGGTAGAAGAATCATGGTAGGTGGCAAGGCGATGGTTGTCGATGTTATGGGCAATGAAGACAGCCCTTCATTTATACGGCTTCCCAGATGGGGATGCACCTCCCTGATACTGGAGTTCTGGTCGCTTGCAAAACTTCTACCTAAGAATTCCGGAGCATTACGATAGAATCTTTTGAACATGGGCTTTCGGACGAGACGGAAAAAGAACGGACCTCCGAAAACATTGTCTGGGAACTTCATTAGTGTGTAAAACAGCTTGGGGCAAATCAATATTCAGGGGAAGTTTAGGAATTTATCGGCATCCATCCGTCGGTTCCCAATGGAAGACGAGGAATACTTCCCTATCAGCATGGTGAACATCAACAAGTTTTCGTCTTATTTGGAAAAGGGCATGAACCTAACCGGGCTCACCCACCTAAAATCCATGATAAATCCGGAAAATGCGGTATATGCAGACAGGTCATACCCGTATACGTAGAGAGAACAGATTAAGCATAGATTGTTCCTATAATCAGATAATGATGGGTGAACTGAGCCAGCTGACGGTTTGATTTTGTATACTACTTCATTATGTAAAGAATGGGTCTTGTTCCATGACATAAAGGAGCAGTATATGTGCCGGAAAGAACTACAAAAGAGGAAAACCTAACTTCATATCGAGCATTTGAGGGTGTCGCAATTCAAAAAAGGATTGCGGCATCTTTCTTTTTGTGGAAAAAATTTCGGGCAACACAGTCTTTTTCTTGTGTAAATGCAAGATCACCGCCACTCCGATTTGATTTCAAAAAATTCAGATCGGAGGTAAAGAAAGGTGATATTTCATAAAGCAAGTGAAGAACGTAAATGGAAACAATGGAAAGAACAAGAAGAACGGATTTTAAGAGAATCCGGTGTAAGTGAAGGTGTGATTCAAAGACTTCGGGAACTGGATTGGCAGGATTTCAATACAGAACGAAGATATTGGGAACATTTTTCTTCAAATCAGGAAGAGCTATATACCAAAGAACTGGAAGAACAATCTCCGGTGGCACTTACGATTCAACAGTTATTTGACAGTGTGGAAAATGAACAACTGTTGCAGATTCTTATGGAATCGGACAAGAAAACCTTGCAGATTTTACTGCTGAAGCTGTGGGGATTTTCTATCCGGGAGATTGCGGAGCAGACAGGTATCCCGGAAAAGACGATTTACACACGAATGGACCGGCTGAAGAAAAAAATTAAAAAAATTTTAAAAGAGTGAAGAAAAAAGGCGTTTTTCATCGGCTCTATATATGAAAGGGGTAATAGCCCCTCGTTCCTTGATAATCATATACCAGCATTACAGGTACGTTCCCAAAGATAGAAGCGTGACAGCATAAGCGCCAGGACGGATGGGGACAAGCACTGCAGGATTGTTATGAGAAGGTCTGTCCAAAGACTATGGCGGATCATTTCGTGAGAAAACGGTCAGTGCCTGTTCTCATTCTGAGCGAGTCTTTATAGCTGTGAATGGACTTTCGCAGGTCTTTCGCCAGGATCATCGGAGGGGGATAATGATACGAATTTCTTCCCATAAGGAAGAGGATGGACTCCAAGTTGTAATCAGCAAGACTTTCAGGAAATCTGCGAGCGATGTGAAGCGAAGCATCCGCCTGTAATGTTCCCTGCCATGGAGATGGTGTGGCAGCCGGGGAGTCGAGGACAAATACGGCGCTAATGAAAAGAAAAAACGATAAGAAATCAAAAAAGAGTGTGTCGTTGATATCAGATATATGCGGCTGTGGGAGATTCCACAGCCGTATCCTTGTGATATTAACGTCATGCGGAAAGAAGAAACAATATGTTTTATAAAGTTGAATATCAAAAAAGAGCGCATCAGGAAGTGGAGAAGATCTTCCGGGTGTTGTTTCCGGAACAGGGACTGGCAGTCCGGGAAGAACAGATCCGTCTATGCCATGAAATGCTGGACACTTTGTTGGGGGGACAAATCGCTTTGTGTGATGCAGGAGTGGGGATTGGAAAGACATATGCCTATCTGGTGGCCAGTGTATTATTACGGAAGTATTCCATGCTGACAGGGAGAAGAGATCCATTAGAACAGCGTCCGGTGGTCGTGTCCACTTCCAGCATTGCATTGCAGAAAGCCATATTAACGGAATATATTCCATTTTTATCCAGGGTGCTGCTGGAACAAGGTGTGATCCAGTCTCCTCTTCGGGCAGTGGTGCGGAAAGGGAAAGAACATTTTGTCTGTGACAATAGGTTGGAACAACGGATCGAGGCAGTCCGCCACAAACAGAAGAACGCTGTTCAAAAAGAGGCATTGCTGTCTTTGCGGAAACATTATGATATGGATACGGTAAAAGATTTGAGTGGATTTGACAGAAGGCTGGTATGTGTGCCGAAATTCTGCCCAAGAGAATGTCCGGGCAGACAGATGTGCCGCTATCAGAGGTATCTGGAAGAAGCCAAGAAACAGGATGTGTTTATTTTAATCTGCAATCACAACTATTTACTGGCAGATGCGTATCATAGAGCAGAAGGATATAAGCCGTTATTGTCGGATTATCGGACATTGATTGTAGATGAAGCCCATAAGCTGCCGGAAGCGGCAAAGCAGATGTTTGGAAAAAATCTGTGTATGGATGATATCCGGGAAATGGCGTATTATCTGGAACGGGAGCATCAGAAAGAAGAGGCAAGAATCCTTCGGACAGTGATGAGGGAGGCATTGCATGTTGTTGGAGCAGAACAACGGATCGGAAAAGGAATCCGGGAAACATTTCGTAATACAACGAATAGTGTAGTTTCGTTGTGGGAAGGCGTAGAGATGCTGGAATTCCTTTTGGAAAAATTAGAGCGAAATGTTCCAAAGTGGATACGGAACCGTCTGGAAGAAGCGAAAGACGTGCTGGAGTGTTTTTGCAGCAACGATGAGAAATATGTTCGTTATCTGCACTTGGATACAGATGAGCTTCCAGTGTTATGCGCAGCCAGCCGGGAAATCCCAGAACTGCTTCAAAAGATGTTATGGGACAGGGAAGAGGGAGTATCCGCAATCTTAACCAGCGGAACGCTAAAGGCAGGAGCAGACTTTTTGCGCACCCGGCAGACCACCGGGCTGGAAGCAAGGACAGGAGTGCAGGAATATGTTGCAGAGTCCCCCTTTTCCTATGAGAAGAACTGTCTGTTATACTTGCCAAAGACACTAGAGTATTGCAGGAGAGGAAGCCGGGAAGAGGCAGTGATGATAGCAAACCATATCCATTCCCTGATCTGTTCCACTTACGGACATACGCTGGTGCTGTTTACTTCTTACACGTTGATGGGAAGTGTGTACCAGATTTTAAGAGACAGCCTGCCATTTCCCATGGTGGAAGTATGGCGGCATTCCCAGGAAGAGATCCTGCGGTTTAAGACCATGGAAAACGGGGTACTGTTCGCAGCCGGCTCCTGTTGGGAAGGGGTGGACTTTCCGGGAGATATGGTATCTTCGCTGATTATCGTGAAACTGCCTTTTGCAGTGCCGGATCCTATCAGCGAGGCGGAGAAAGAAACCTATGAATCCTTGGAAGCCTATATTCAGTCCATCATTGTGCCGGATATGCAGAAGCGGTTGAGACAAGGGTTTGGAAGGGCTATCCGGACAGAAACCGACACCTGCGTAGTGTCTATCTTAGATAATAGAGCAGTGCAAGGCGGAAAGTATCATGAAGATGTGCTGAATGCGCTTCCAACTTGTCAGATGGCAGAAGAATTGAGAGAGGTGCAGGCTTTTATCCGCAGCCGCAAGGGCGTGGAATATTATCTGTAACAGAGAAAATCCCCGTTCCAGCTTTGTTGCTTGTGCTTTATTTTCGGACATTTTTACAGGAAAAGTTTAGTACAGTTTTAGAACCCTTTTGCGAGGGATTGTTGGTATTGATGAATGGATATTGATACATGAAGTGGGTATAATGTGTATAGCGTTAGAGGAAAGGACGGTGAGTAAAATGGCACGATATGCAGTGGAACATATCTGGGAAGGGAAAAAGGAATATTTCTTGATCCGGGATCATCAAAGCTGGCAGATGGTGCTGCTCCCGTCAAAATATCTGACGCATTTGATCAGAGCAAACCGTTCCCCGAATACTGTTGGCCGAAGGGCAAAATCCATCCGGTTTTACTTGGAATACCTGAATGAAACAAAGTTGGAACTGTCCCAGGTGGCAGAACAGGAATTCCAGGAACAATATGAACATTATGTGGGATTTCTCCACTGGCTGAAAGCTGGAAATCATTTAAATGACAAGAAAGAGAGCCTGCCAAGCAATAAAACCTGTAATGCGTATTTAAAAGACGTGTTCAGGTTTTTCTGTTTTTTAGAACTGGAAGCAGACATGGAAAGGCTGAAAGTATTATATTATGACAGCTTTACCACCCCGGATTCTATCGGCGTGAAAAGGAAACTGCGGTTCCGGTCATTCCATGGATATCTGAAAGAGGAAGAACGAAATGTCCGTCCGGCAGAGCATCATGAGATTTTAGAACTTTTGAAGCAGTGTACCAATTGCAGGGATCAGCTTCTTATCATGCTGCTGGCAGAGACAGGATACCGGATCGGTGAGATTCTGGGGGTGGATTATACCAGGGATATTGATTATGAGCGACATACTATCCGGGTATTCTTCCGGGATGACAATGAGAACAGGGCGAGGGCAAAGAATGCCGCTTACAGAAGAGCTAAGGTCAGTGATGCTACCTTTCAGTTTTTACTGTTTTATCTGTCAAAATACCGGGAACTTCTGCAGCATCAGCAGATGTTATTTGTAAACATCGAAGGGGAGACGAAAGGGAAAGCATTGCAGGTGGATGCGGTCTACCGAATGTTGGAACGGATGGAGAAAAAAACAGGTATCCATACGACACCCCATATGCTGCGGAGATATTTCGGGAATATGAGACGGGATGCCGGATGGCCGCTGGAAATGATCAGTGAAGCGTATGGACATAAGCATATCGACACGACCATTAAATATCTGAACATTGTAGATGACCAGCTTATGGAGGCCAGCGACCAATATTATGCCAAACATTCCGTACTTTATGATGTGGAGAAACTCCTGTAGGAGGTGAAGAACATGCCCGCTTATCAATTATATGTATATGAAGAGCAGGAAAAGCGGGAGGCACTGGAACAAAAAATCTGTGAGCAGGTGGATGCCTGTACCGAGGTAAACGGAGTCATACGAAACCGGGTAAAGAAGTTCCTGATAGAAGAGGGAGTTACTGATATTTCGGAGATGAATGCTGCCCTGAGAGTCCGATATGAAGGATATCTGGAAAGAAACGAAACCGTTTATGTACCGATTACCTGTCTTCGGGGATTCGACAAAATCTTCATCCATCGGATGAAGGAAGAACTAAAAACGCTGGCAGGACAGAGGAAATATACGACGGAGTATCGTGATCAGTGGTTGTGCTTAACCCATTATCCGGAGGTAGAAGTTGCAGAATCCTTTCTGATGAGTAAAGGTGGAATGGAACTGGTATGGAATTTTACTCTGGAGTGTCCGAGAAAGTTGAAAATGCAGATTTTTACGGTATTGAAAGAGGTGATCCATACCTACAAAGGCTGGACACGAAAAGAAAAACTGCTGGCACTGCAAAGATTGTATCAATTCTGTGTAGAGGAGCAAGTGTCTGATATTGAAACCATGACAATGGAGGAAGAACAGCGGTTTGAACAGGAACTATCGGAACATTTTTGCAGGAAGAAGAAAAGCATGGGAGTTGCTGTCATAAGAATGAGCAGAAAAATTCTATTTTTGCAGGCCCCTGAAATCAATTGGAATGCGAATGTATGGTTTTTGGAACGCTTCCATTTTTCTAAGGAACGGATGAACCCCAGCAAACCTATAGAACTGGTATCTTTTAAAGAAGTGACAAATTTGGAGAATCAAAAGATTTTGCAAAAATATATGCGGTATCTGTTTGGAATCACAGATTTATGTATCAGCACCATCCGTATCAAGATGCTGGAACTTCGGACATTCCTGGTACATTTCAATGGAGAAAAAAGTCCAATCTATGAAGTGGAAGCGGAGAAGATCCAGAGATATCTGGAATCTATCCAGAAACAGGATACTCGTGAAAAAACAGCAAATGGAAGAATCTTTATGATTTTGCAGTTTTATAACTTCCTCACAGTAAAAGGATATTTAAAAAAGATTCCCTTTCGACATGAGTATTATCTTCAAAAAGAAGTGCATATCCACCATGACCGCAGTGTGCCGGAAAGAATCTATACGGAAATTTTATCGAAACTGGCAGAGTTTCCAGAACATCTGCGTTTGATGTTCCTGCACTTATGGTGTACGGGAATTCGAGGAAGCGAAGTGTGTACCCTGACAGGTGATGGTTATGAAGAAAAGGATGGGGATTACTGGCTGAAGGTCTATCAGGTAAAAATGAAAACGTATAAGCGGATTCCCATTCCGGAAGCATTGTACAAGCTGGTACAGGTGTACAAAAAGAAATATCAGATCGGACCGGAAGAATATCTGTTTCAGAATCAAACAGGCGGTGCCTTCCGCTATGGAACCTTCCGGTATCAGATGTTGAAATACTGTGAGAAATATCAGATTGCAAACGGGGAATACATTTTCAAATCCCATGATTACCGCCATAATCTGGCTACGCTGTATTATGATAGCGGAATTTCCATCCAGGCAGTGCGGGATTATCTAGGGCATGAATATGAAGAAATGACCAGGCAGTATGTGGACTATATGCCGAAGAAACTGGAACAAGCCAGTGAAGCATACTTCCAGGAAGAAACCCATAGCTTTGCAACGGAACTGATGAAAGGAGAGTTCCATGGATGAGAAATTATATCTAACGGATTTGAACTGCTATGCCAGAGCCGATGAAAAAAAGAAAAAGAAGGTAAAAGAATCCCATTGTTTTGATTTTGGTCTGCTTCCAACAAAAGGACTCCAGAAAGAATTCCGGGTTTTTACCGAGGAACGGAGCCGACAATGTGCTTTGACAACAATGATACAAGAACGAGTGATCTACCAGAGATTTTGCAGAATGCTCAAAGATAAGCACATCCGGGTAGAGAGTTTGCAGGAACTGGAGTGGGAACAATGGCTGTTAAAAATCCGAAGCTGGCTTCTGGAACATGGACAGAAACTAACAGTACAGGGAGTCAGCGTATATGGAAAAGAAAAGACGTTGCCATCGAGCCTCATCACCTATGTACGGAAAGCATATCAATTTACAGAAGAGGAAGAGGAACAGGATGAAATTGAAAAAGATATCTGGACATTAGAGAATCTGGGCATTCCTTATAAAAAGAATCCGATTAAAAATGTGCAGACTTTCAATTTTACTGATATTCTTCAGGATGATTTACGGGAAGAAACGAAAAAAGCAGTTTATGAACATTTACATTATGAAGCGCTTGCAACAATTATTAAAGAACTGACAGCCATTCGGAGGTTATCCAAGTATCTGAAAGAAAAACATCCTGAAATCCATTCTGCAGAAGAACTGAATCGGGAACTGTTGGAAGAATATCTGACGTACCTTGCAACAGAAGCGGAGGGGGTGAACAATTACCGAATGGATCTGACAAGACTCCGGGGAGTACTGGAAACCATTGGGAAGTTATACGGATATTTTCATCTGGAAAGTTTATTCCTGACCAGTGACCTTCCAAAACAGGTGCAGCCTAAATTGAAATCTTATTCAGACAGTGAGCTGATTCGTTTTAATGCAGCACTTGCAGAACTGGATGATCAGATTGAGCGATTGATGATTATTCACCAGATGTTGGGGACAAGAATCTCCGATACCTTAACGCTGCAGAGAGACTGCCTATATCGGCAGAATGGGCATCCCATGATTCAGATCAGGCAGATGAAAACAAATACATTTGTGAAACCGATCAGTTCAGAATTGGAACTACTGATTGAAAAAGCAATTGAATACACTGAGAAAAGGTATGGAGATACGATTTACATTTTTGTAGATGAGAAAAATACCCGGAAACCTTTGCAGTATAATACCGTTCAAAATAGGGTGATGGATATTATTCAGAAAAAAGACCTGCGGGATGATAACGGTGAATTATTCGGCTTTGGAACGCATATGTTCCGCCATGTATATGGCATCCGGCTAACTGAGATGCATCTGGATGATTGGACCATTGCAAAACTACTGGGGCATACGTCGGTAAAGAATGTGAAATTTTATCGAAAGATGAGTCTTCAGATCATTGCAGATGAAACAAGAGAAATCAGAGCAGAGATGAGCCGGATGATCTGGGCGAACCTGGCAGGATGGGGGAAAGAGTATGAGCAAATATGACAAAATGCTGGAGGTAAATCATAAACAGAGTGTGGAGAAAATCCAGAGGGCAAAACTGGCAATCCAGGAGATGGTTGAAGAAGAGGAAAAAGTGACAGTTCCCAAGCTGATACAAAAGACCGGGTTGTCCAGAGGCTTCTTTTATAAGAACCAGGAAGTGCGAAAGGCAGTAGATCGTGCCTTGCAGCTACAAGCAGGTATGGTAGATAAAAGAAGAAAGATTTTAGATATGGCGATGGACAACCGTATCCTACAGCTGGAGCAACAGGTAGCGAAACTGAAAAGAGAGAATGAAACATTACGCAAAGAAAGTGAAGCAATGCGGAAGGCATTGAATAAAAGAGACTTGAATCTGATTAAGAATTTTTGATGAAGAAGAAAACAATCAGCGACTGGCAGGGGCGTGAAGAACGTGCCTGCTGGTGGTTGTGGGGATAAAATATCTAGAAACGTAGTGTACTATATAGTATAATGGAATAGAAAACAATCAAATTTCAGAAATGAACAACTACATGGAGATTCAGATAAATGAGTAGTCAAGAAACATTTTCTATAACAACACTACAAAGAATGTGTGCTAGATCTGAATATTTGGATGAGTCAGATATTCATATGAATGACAAAACAGTTTCATGGGATGGAAATATCATATATTACAAAACTAAAAAGCCGGCTTCGACAGGGAATGAATTTCTTATTCCCATTCAAGTAAAGGGAAAAGAGTATAATATTCTTCCGGATTCGGATAGCATAAGTTATCCAGTGGATATAAATGATTTGAAAAATTATTTAAAGAATGGCGGAGTAATATTTTTCGTTGATGCAATTTCAAAAACGGAATATAATGACAAAATGTATGCAAAAATCTTACTTCCGGTAGATATTGTCCATATGATGAAAGGAAAAGAAGAACAGGGGAGCATTACGGTACATTTAAACCATGTAAAAACTGTCCGAGAATTAGAAGAACTGTGTGTTCTTTTTAAAGAAAATAGACCTAAACAGGCAATGGTAGGAGTGGGAAAATCAATTCCCGATTATGATAATATATCTAATTTTACTATATCAACATTGCCAACTCCGTATATGAATCCTGCAATCGCAATTGCGAAAAGTCCTTTTAAGTATGTGTATACCAAGAAGGATGGGATAGAGATACCAGTTTTATTGACAGATTTAGTTACTGCGACCGAAAGTGAGTGGTTAATAAAAATCGATGATAAAATAGAACAAAGATATCCTGTCCGACATATTTATGAATTAAATCAAACGACTACAAGGATTAGTGAGCTCATCGAATTTGTCTTAACAGAAAAAAGCCAAAAAACAACCATTCATTGTATTGAGGCAACTAACTATAATTTTGAAACAGTTTTTCAAGCATCAAAAATTATAGTAGCTGTTTCTGATGCAGAGGAAGTAATGATTGAAAATATAAGTCTGGGAAAAAATTTCTTAGGGGAAATACAAACAGCTTTTACAAAAGGATTTCTTGCCTATCACAAACGGATTGTTCAATTAGGAGAAACGCTTGCAGAACTAAATATTAAAAGAAGTTTATTTAAAACGAAAGAAATTTTAGATGCAGAACCTACCATATTTTTTCTGAAAAAGGGATTAGTGGAAATGCAAGTTTTATCGTTACCATTCCAAGCAGATGAAAATTGTGGTCTTTACAAACAAATAATCGGATCTAGGAAATTGCTGTTAGAATATGAAAAGATTCAAGAAGATGGATATATAATTCGTAATTATTTGAAGGATGGTAAACGGATTGCTATCTTTGCCGATATACCAGATGGAAAAACACAGAAAATCAGCAGATGGTTTGCGTTACGAGATGAGGATATATCTAAGATGCTATTTGATGAAAATGATTTGTTGGAAGCAATGAACAAGATCAGTGAAGAAGAAACGGATCAACTTTTGGGACTAATATTGGATTTTCTAAAATCTTATGATAAGGAAAGCGATAAAAACTTATTGTTATTGGCTGAAAAATTAATAAATATCTTAGAGAAATATTCGATGGATCCAACCATTCTTACAATAAATAGACTTCAAATCATTGCCCGTAAAAGGGAGTTAGAGCTTGAAGAAAGGAAAACATTGGCACAAATTAAATATTCTGAGAATATATTTGCGAGGTGCTGTGCTTGTATATTGCTGAAACAGTTTGATGAATTTGATATACATATGCAGCAATTATCTGCAAAAGAAAAAGAAGAATTTTATAGTTGGCCGATTGCTTCTTTATTACCAAATGTAGAAAAAAATGAATAGTACAGAAATTAGTACGAGGCTGTCGCATTAAGTTTATATCCTAAATATTTATACATTTTACGCTCAGTCTGCGCTCACTTTGAGCTTGCAATCTCAAAGCGTGCTCGACAAATTCGCTAAAAGTGTATAAATATTTCTGGATAGTGCTTAAAGCGACGGCCCCATTTTTGTTGAGAAATACACAGTAAAGAAATATATAGCATCTATACCAAAGCTATTTTGCCATTTTTTGTATGATTAACTCGACTTATTATTTTTTTGTCGTATAATGAGAGTATAAAAATTATAAGGAGTAATGGTCGTGGGTAGAGGTAATGATGCAATACCAACATGGAGTGGGTTTAATTATCAAGGAAAAATGATGCTATTGTATGTCCTAGAGTTAATAAATCAAATAGTCAAAGATCAAAACAAAGATATAGATGCCTATTCTGTTGAATTAGAAAAAACAGAAGATTTTTGCATTATTTGCGATTCAGAATATAAATCATTTCATCAGGTTAAGGCATATTTGTCTAAAGATAAATGGAACAGTTATAGCGAAGCGATGGACAAATTGTTGAAACATAGGGCTGAATCAAATAATCCAACAGCTAAATGTTATCTTACAGTTGCAAAGGAGATAAAAGATTGGGATGATGCATCTAATACATACAGTGTAAGTGTTGAATTATATAAAAGGGCATCAAAAGTAGTTGGTGTATGTGATGTTAGGAATGAAATAAATACGGAAATCTTAGCATATTTGAAAAGTAAAGGCTATTCTGATAAGGTAGACGAAGTTGTATATGGGGAATTATGTTTGTTTTTAGATGATAGCATCGCAAGGATGCACAAGCAGGACTCTAAAAAAAGAAAATATATAATAAAATTTTCAGATATCATAGGAATTATGGAGTCTGCTATCGATAAAGAAGAGGTTCGAAAAGAATATTTTTTGAAAGAGAAAATTTATGAATATGTTATGCAGAATATTGAAAAGGCTTTAAATAATTTATGTCAAGATGAATGTGATACTTCTTTAGAAAATTGTAATAGAATATGTGCTGCTAAATGTGGATATGAAAAAATGACGGAAATTGCTGATTATGGTCAATTTTGTAAATTACTCAATCCGAGTAAAGTAGATGAGTGGGATAACGAATTGAACTTAGTAGAAAATCTTTCGGTTGATAAAATTCAAAGTGAAATTTATGAATTACTGTATAGAAGTGATACTCCAGAAAAAGTTATGGGAGACAATTGGGGAATATATTTACAATCAAAGTATTCACAAGCGCCAAGCAAACAGGTCATACCTACGTTTTTAGATCTTACACGTGGTGCTAGGAAAGAACGGGCGTTACAGAATATCTTCCAAAATATTATTAATAATACAGACATTATTGATATATTGGCAGGAAATAGTATTACGGTTATTCCGGGAAGCTATTCAGGAACTTTATCCCAAGCACAAATTACATCTGGATGGAAAAACAGCTCTCCAAATAAAGTAGGTGAATATTATAGAGATATAGAATTGATTTCTGCTCAGGAATTGAAAGAAAAATTTGAACAAAATGGAGGTAATCATGATTAATACTATATTGGATATAATACGTTTATTAAATGATGGAAATATTGTACCGATGCAAAAAGATGAAGATACAAAGATTGATTTGTATAATGAAAAAGTGCAATTGTTTATGGACGCATCTGGAGAAGAAAGCAAGTATTACTATTTTTCGGAACTTGAGATAGATGATGAAAATCAGGATAATTTAGCAGAGATTGAAGATGTGGCTTTAAATAACGATGCATACACAGTCATAGAAAAACCGTCACCAAGCGATTCTTACATGATATTGTTTTGGAAGGTGAAGTGTATAGAGGAACGAATGTACCCAGATATCATAAAAATTGAAGAAAATGAATTCTTTTATAAAAAATATGTGTTTTATTATACAGAAAAAGAACTGCAATGTTTTGAAAAATGGTGCGGATCATTAAAAACTAATGGAAACCCGATGCTTGATACAGCATTAGAAGCTATACAATTCTTAAATGATGAATCGGAGCAGGTACAGTTTTTGACGCGTTTATTAAGCAAAGTTCCATTTTTTAATCCAATCTTTCCAAAAGCAGTTATGAATGACTTCGGTGAAATGGTGAGACAAAAGATAGAGGGAATACGGAAACAAAAAAAGAATGTTGAAATGATAAATGATATGTTTATAAAATTAATAGAAGAAACATCTTTTAATGTAGACGTATTGTCCGATATGATATATCAAAAAATATTGGAGGAGTAATTGGATGGGGTACACATTTAAGAGCCTAAGTATTAGAAATTTTAAGTATATTACAAATAATAAACCTTTAAAATTTGATTTTATGAATAGTAATATTGTAATTTTAGATGGTCAAAATGGGTATGGTAAGACGACATTATTTGATGCTATTGAAGTTTTGGTGACTGGGAAAATAAAGCATTTTAACCCTAGTTTACAAAATAGAAAGACAGAAACATTAGGAACATTGGCAAATGATGTAAATAAAGATATAGTTATTTCAGCAATTTTAGTCTCTGATGTTTCAGATGAAATACATGTAGAAAGAAAACTCTTATGTAAAAATGAATTTCAGAGTATTATCACACTTAATAATCAAGAAATTAGTCAAGAAGAATTGTATGACAAATTTCATTTGAGTTCCAATATGTTTGATATAGGAACATATATCTCTCAAAGTGAATCTCTGGATTTTTTACAAAATAAGTATAAAAATAGAAAAGATTCTGTATCTTCTCTTTTAGATGACACTGAGATAACTGATAAAATTCAAATGTTGAAATCGGTTCAAGAGCATATTCTGGAAAGAGTAAAAAAAGAACTTGAAGATAAAGAAAAACAAATAGATGAAATAAGTCAAAAAGTAAATGGGATAAAACGTCAGACAGATCATATTGTTATGAATGCGGAACTGCCTGGGGAAAACATACGATTATTTAATGAAGTTGAATATGAATTTGATGTCATAAAATTAGATCAGGGCGTTACATATGAAACCGTTATTCAACAGCTTAAACAAATTGAGGGATTCATAGAAAATTATGATGAATACCTTCGATACAAAGATAATGCTATTATAAAGGAGTTGAAAGAATCACCGAAACGGTTATATATGGCATTGTTTTATCGACAAGAGATTGAATTACTTAATAACTATAAATGAGCAAATATCAAATTTTGCACAAAGTTATCCTGCTAACTCCATAACAGCTTCAATTGAAGCACCACTTTTGATAAACCGGTACAGATTTGTGAGCTGTTCCTGCTTTAGCTGTTTCTGTAAAAAAGCATAACCTTCTTCAAAAGCACAATAGCTTCCAGAATGCATGCAACACAAAAAATGAACCAGCGACATAATCAACCAATATCTTTGGATTCCCTGACGGGAGCGGAGCTGATATTTATCCAGTGCCAGTTTACTTTTGCTTTGACGGAAAAATAATTCGATCGGCCACCGTTTGATATAAGTCTCCAGTATCTCCAGAGTTGACAGACTGACATCCGTAGAGAGAAACAACCGCAGTGCTTTGGGATTCCCAAACGCATCCTTCGGATAGCTGATGATAACAGCTGCATTGGGAATGCCATTTAGCTCCCCTTCATAGCGGTACACATAGAATTGACGGCCGCCAACGGTCACGAGGCTGACTCCCGGATCTGTTTTCCGCAAATGAAGGGCAAACAAACTGGCTTTCTGACGGATTCCCCATGGATAGAGAATACGGTTGGTCTTTAACGCACCTATCGTATAAAAACCTTTCCGTATAAAGCTGTCCATTACCTTTGAAGAAGTATACCAGCTGTCACAAAGAAAATAGGAAACTACCGGTGCAATGGGAAGCTCTTCTGCAATCTCTTTTACGATCTGAATCTTGGATTTTGATTTATCGTACAGTATGACTGCATAATTCAGGGTAATCCCATTGCAGGAAAGCATGACAGAAACAACCTGATGCCCGTAATCCTGACGGCCTTTTAAATGTGATTGGTGAAAATACGCTGCTTCGATTGGATGTAGAGCCTGTGACGAAGGCCGGGTATGTGAAGCAATGGTATCATCCACAATACAGTAAACAGGCTGTCCGGAACGCTGAGCTTCCCTGTAAATAATATGGAGGATGCTCCTTTTGAGGGTATCCTGTAAAGCAATGTCATCCCATTTGCCATGATTCAGAAAATAAGCCGTGGTAGTCCTGTGACAATGGCTTACTTCTTGGAAATCCACAGTTTTCCCGCGGTATCCCCGGAGAAAAACGGAAAGGATAATGGCCATCAAATGGTTCAGATACACATCAGATAAAAATAATCCGAGATTTAATGTCTTAAAGTAATTGTAAATATGGTTGGAATGATGTATACTGTTTGCAATGGACACCCCCTTGTTTGAGTGAGTATGTTGTTTGTTGATACTTCAATTATACATTATTCATCAGAGGGTGTCCTTATTTTGTGCAATATTTTGGATTTGCTCATTTATAGTTAATAAAAAAGAAAGTCTCATAAAAGAGTTAAATAAGAGCAAAGAATTATTGAAGAATTATAGCAATAATGTCTGGTCAGTAGATGAAACATTGTTCAATAAAATTAAAATAAAACCAGAAATTATAATCCAAATAAAAACATTATTATTGAACCAGAAAAAAGAACAAAATCAACTGGATGATGCGGATAAAGTTCTGGCACAGATGACAAAGGCAAGAAGGGGACTTATTAAAGAATTTTATAATGCTACGGAGTCAGGAAAGTTTGAAAAGAACAAATGCCCATTATGTGGAACAGCTTTTACAGATATAAATTCAGCTATTACAGAGACGGAACAATTTATAAAAAATATTCATACAGATGGGATAAAAATAATAGAAGACATTGAAACACAAATAACAAATTTATTTCAAAAAGAAATTATTCCTGTGTTGAAAGTGTTTCTTGAAGAAAATACAATACTAATAAAAATGGATGATACTTTATCTGGGTGTAAGGCTCTATCGGTGGATAAATTACAGCAGTTGTTGGACAAGGTAAAAATATCAGAGTTTAAATCTCAAGGAATAGAAAAATTTGATATTGAAGAATTTTCTCAACAATATGAAAGCTTATTGAAAGAACTTCAAGAGAAAGAAGTTCCAAATAAAATTATTTTTCAAGAAAAGCAGGTTGAATTGTATAAATCTATTCATAACACCTATTATCATAATGAAAAACCTTATCACACAGTAGGAGAGTTACAAAGCAAGGAACAATATGTTGCGAAGTTATTTAATGATAATCTTTCTTTGCAACTTTCAACGGAGGAGACCAGATTAAAAGAACTAAAAAGAGATTATGAAAAATACAAAAAGAAAACTGAAGACATGACAGATGCAGTAAAAATATTGATTAGTAAATATGAAGATGCGAATAAAGAATATCAAACACAACTTCTCAATGCAATTAAAATTCCGCTAATGGTGTATAGCGGAAGGATTATACAAAATTATCCGCTGGGTTTGGGAATTAGAGCAATCATTAAAACTAATCAGTTAGTATTTGAAGCAGCGTCTAAGAGCGGAAGTGATGTTTATAATATTTTGAGTACAGGACAATTGAATGGTCTTTCAATTGCGCTTTTACTTTCAATAAAAAATGTGTATGGTGATACGAAAGGGTTAAACATTTTACTGATAGATGATCCACTTCAAACAATTGATGATATTAGTGCAATTTCGCTTGCAGATCTGTTGACACAGCAGGGAATAGGACAAATTGTATTGTCTACACATGAGGAGGCAAAAGCAGCATTGCTGCGATATAAATTTAAACATGCAGGAATGAGTGTTCGGGAACAGAACATGCAAGCACTCTACATGAAAACAGTGACAGAAGAATAGAAAGAGAGAGGAAAGCTAGTAGTGAAGGGGTGAGACTTTACTACTAGCCTTTTTTATGGAAAATAACACACAGTACACAAATGTATATACTGTTAAAGCCCCTGTTTTCAAGGCATAAGGGAATAGGGGTACAGTTTACGGACGAACCCACCGGGAATCTGGACCCGGATTCCTCGGCAGAAGTGATGGATCTTTTTGAGATGGTCCATAAGAGGGGGATGACCGTCCTTGTGGCTACGCACGACATCTCCCAGGTGGAGCGGCTTGGGCACCGCAGGCTGGAACTTACCATGTCTCCTGTGAATCTGTCAGCGTGAAAAGTAATATAGATTGCGCATTATATCAAAAAACAATGCTTATAATATTGCGTATTATAAGTAAATTTGATAAAATATATTTTGCGCACTGTCGAATAACTTACTTTGCGCAGACATAAATTTTAAAGAAATCAGGGATGATATCAATATGGAGATTAAGAGAAAGATTTATCAGAAGATTCTTAAGTGGAAATCCGATTCCAAAGGTAAAAAAGCATTACTTATAGAAGGTGCAAGGAGGGTTGGAAAGTCTACTATTGTCCAACGCTTTGCAGAAAATGAATACAAATCTTATATCATGATAGATTTTAATAATGCACCGAAAAATATAAGGGATAATTTTGAAAATCTGAATCAGCTTGATATTTTTTTTCAAAATCTTTCATTAGAATATAATGTAAGATTATATCCAAAAGAATCTTTGATTATATTTGATGAAATACAGAAGTTTCCCAGAGCCCGCGAGGCAGTGAAATATTTGGTTGCAGACGGACGGTATGATTATATTGAAACGGGATCACTGATTTCAATACGTGAAAATGTGCAGGATATTACAATCCCGTCGGAGGAGAGAAAGATAAAGATGTATCCGGTGGATTTTGAGGAATTTGCCTGCGCACGGGGAGAGGATGTCCTGCTGGAATATATACAGAGTCGTTATCAGAGCAGGATTCCTCTGGAGCAAAAGATGCATGCAAAAGCGATGCGCTTATTCAGAGAATACTTGCTGGTCGGAGGAATGCCCCAGAGTGTGGTTGCATATGTGGAGAACGGAATGGATTTCTATGCCAGTGATGTAGAAAAGAGGGATATTCTGGAGCTATATAGAGATGATATAAAGAAAGTATCAAAAAAGTATCATTCTAAAGTATCGGCATTATTTGATCATATCCCGGCGTATTTGTCTACTCATGAGAAGAAGGTTGTGTTAAGTAAGATTGATTCAGGCGCAACATTCAGCCAGTATGATGATCCTCTTTTCTGGTTGGACGATTCCATGATCTGTAATGTGTGTTACAGGTGTAATGATCCGAATGTAGGTTTTGCATTGAATAAAAATGATTCTGCTGTAAAATGTTACATGGGAGATACCGGATTGTTGGTAAGTCTTGCATTCAACGAGAATGAAATCGCGAGCCAGCAGCTTTACAGGTCTATCATGAACGGAAGACTTTCTCTTAATGAGGGGATGTTGTATGAAAATATTATTGCACAGATGATAACTGCAAAAGGAAAGAAACTATATTTTTATACGCGATACAGTGAAGAGAAGCACAGGAATGATGTGGAGATTGATTTCCTGCTCTCAAATGAAAGCAAGACGAATTTTAAGATTTACCCGGTTGAAGTAAAGTCGTCTAAAAATTATTCAGCTACGTCATTGGGTGTATTTCGATCCATGTATTCTAAACGAATTAAAGAATCTTATATAATCCATCCGAAGAATTATGCGGTTCAGGGGGAAATTATAAAAATCCCGCCGTATATGTTTTTTTGCTTGTTTGAGTGATTTAAATGGTTGTTAGACGTTGCCGTATAAGAATATGAAAAAACAGCCACTGACGGTATGGCTGTTTTTTCATCATCTATTGTTCACAATAAACCGCTTCATTAAGCAATCCCGTTTACGGCCTTTGCCAGACGGGAAATCTTTCTTGAACATGTATTCTTGTGATAAACGCCCTTGCTTCCTGCTTTGTTGATCTCAACAGTCGCAACTTTCAGAGCAGCAGCCGCTGCTTCTGCGTCTTTGTTAGCGACGGCAGCTTCTACTTTCTTCACGCAAGTTTTTACCTTAGACTTGATTGCTTTATTTCTTGCAGCTTTTGTTTCGTTCACTAAGATTCTCTTCTTTGCAGATTTGATATTAGCCAATTTGTCCACCTCCAATATCTTATATTTCGATTCATTAGTATCGATTCTGACTTCGTTAGAGCCGGACACGGACGTTCTAACGAAACATACGAATTTATTTTAGGGCAAGTATTGGGTTCTGTCAATACATATTTCTCAAAATATTGTAAAAAATAGAATTAAATACGATTAAAGTGAGGATGTTTGGGATGATTGAGAAATATAGCATCAGAACCGACCTTGCTCTGGAGGACAAAGAGCGGTTTGAATCGGACAATGTGGAGGTTCAGGGGGTTTCCCTGAAAGAGGATTACGATGAGGAGAGGGAGATCAAAGTGACGACGGTTAAGATTGAGACCGAGAACGGAGCGAAGGTGATGCGTAAGCCGGTGGGCACGTACATTACCATGGAGGCTCCGAATATGTCCGTCCCGGATGAGGATTACCACGACGAGATCTCTAAGGAGCTTTCGAAGTTCCTGGAACGGTTTGTCGAGAAGGATAAGGAGGATTATTCAATCCTGGTGGTAGGCCTTGGGAACCGGAAGGTTACGCCGGATGCCCTGGGACCGTACGTGGTGGATAATCTGAATATTACCCGGCATATTGTGAAGGAGTACGGGAAATACGCCATGGGGGAGGAGGATGTGCGTCTGGTGAGCGCCATCGTCCCGGGAGTTATGGCGCAGACCGGTATGGAGACGGTGGAGATCGTCAAAGCGATCGTACAAGAGACGAAGCCGGATATGATTATCGCGGTGGACGCCCTGGCGGCCAGGAGTTCGAAGCGCCTGAACCGTACCATCCAGATTACGGATACGGGGATCAATCCCGGATCAGGCGTCGGAAATCACAGGAATGCGATTACCAGAGATACTGTGGGAGTCCCGGTGATTGCAATCGGGGTTCCCACCGTCGTGGATGCCGCTACGATCGTCAATGATACGATGGAGAATCTGATCCTTGCGTTAGAAAGTTCGGAGACGCTTCGGGGAGTCGGCGTAGTCATGCAAGGGTACAATGCCGCCGAAAAATACGAGCTGGTAAAGGAACTGATCTCCCCTCATCTGAATGGTCTGTTCGTGACGCCTAAGGATATTGACGAAACGGTTAAGCGGATCAGCTATACGATATCGGAAGCACTGAATATGTTGTTTTCAAAGGGACATGCACATAATCGGGAAATGGGCGTCATATAGTGTAAAAGAATTATGTGGTTGGAGTGGTGTTGTGGAAAACGGAAAACGGATCAGCCGGATTATGATCGGAGTCATCACAGGCATACTGACAGTGTATGCCTGTATGCATGTGCCTGTACATATAGAAAGAGGAGAGAATAATCAGGACAGGATCAGCCGGATACTGCTCAGGTACTCCCAGAGGACGTATCTTCCGGGATTTTCGTATCTGGAAGAAGGAGAGGGAGGGAACCTGGAAACCTGGCTGGTACAAAGGGTAATGGAAATGATCCCTGTCGGAACGTATATGGAAGAAAAATCGGCTTCTTATACGGATGTGGAAGACCGGGAGACCTATCAGATGATTCTTGAAAGCCAGGCAAATGATGAAAATATGGTAGATGAGAACGGGAATCTTATAACGGAAGACGGGAAAGCAGAGGATGTGATACAGACCTCCGGAACACAGATCGACACTTCTATGGAGAAGCTTTTGAATTATGAATATCTGTTGGGAACTTTCTATACGGTTGACTCTAATACGATGGCAGACCCGGAACTGCTGAATGCCGGGAAGCTTATGGGGAAGGATATGAGCCTTGATATGACCGTTGAGGGACCGAAGGTACTGATCTATCATACACATTCCCAGGAGGCGTTCGCCGACTCGACAGCCGGAGATACCAGTACGACGATCCTTGGAATGGGGGATTATCTTGCAAAACTCTTGAACGACGCATACGATATTCCGACGCTTCATCATAAAGGCGTCTATGATCTTGTAGACGGAAAGCTGGACCGCAGCATGGCTTATGAGCTGGCGGAGCCGGAGATACAGGAGATCTTGAGCAAGAACCCGAGTATTGAGGTAGTGATCGATCTTCATCGGGACGGCGTAGGGGAAGGAACACATCTGGTGACGGATGTGAACGGAAAACCGACTGCCCAGATCATGTTCTTCAACGGGCTCAGCAGAACTCGGGCGAACGGCAATATCAGTTATCTGGCAAATCCGTATATTGAAGATAACCTGGCGTTTTCTCTCCAGATGCAGATTGCAGCAGTCAATAAGTATCCGGGGTTTACCAGACATATCTATCTGCGGGGTTACCGGTATAATATGCATGTGAAGCCGAAGACTCTTCTGATCGAAGCCGGAGCCCAGACAAATACGGTGGAAGAGATGCGCAATGCGATGGAAGTACTGGCGGATACACTACATACAGTTTTAACGCCTTAAAAATGTATTTGAATCAGACTACATTTTGTGCTAAGATAGGGTGAGTTATCTTGTGGTCAGCACATTTGGAAAGGAATTATGGAAAATGGCTAAGAATAATACGTATGATGCGGACAGTATCGCCATATTGGAAGGACTTGAAGCGGTAAGAAAAAGACCGGGGATGTATATCGGAAGCGTATCGACGAAGGGCTTGAATCATCTGATCTATGAGATCGTGGATAACGCGGTGGATGAGCATCTGGCCGGTTTTTGTACGGAGATCCATGTGATTCTTGAGAAAGATGGTTCGGCTACGGTGGCGGATAACGGGCGCGGCGTGCCCGTGGGTATGCATGCTGCGGGAGTATCGGCGGCCAGGGTGGTCTATACGACCCTTCACGCGGGCGGTAAGTTTGACGATTCGGCTTACAAGACCAGCGGAGGGCTCCATGGAGTCGGTTCTTCGGTTGTAAACGCATTATCTGCTTATATGAATGTGGAGATCAGCCGGGAAGGGTACATACATCAGGACCGGTATGAGCGGGGCAAGCCTGTGACTGAGCTTTTGGACGGGCTGCTTCCGAAGATCGGAAAGACCAGAAAGACCGGGACGAAAGTGAATTTTCTCCCGGATGATACGATATTTGAAAAGACGAAGTTCCGGGCGGAGGAAGTCAAGAGTCGCATGCACGAGACGGCTTATCTGAATCCGGAGCTTACGATTATATTTGACGATAAAAGAGGCAGTGAGACAGAGCATATCGTCTACCATGAGCCGGACGGGATTCTGGGATTCATCAAAGATCTGAATTCTAAGAAGGAGCCGGTGCACGATCCGGTTTATTTTAAGGGGGAATCAGAAGGCATTGAGGTAGAGGCCGCGTTTCAGTATGTGAATGAATTTCATGAAAATGTTCTTGGGTTCTGCAATAATATCTACAACGCGGAAGGCGGGACGCATCTGACCGGATTCAAGACGACATTTACGACTGTGATCAATCAATATTCCAGGGAATTGGGGATATTGAAGGAGAAGGATTCGAATTTTACCGGGGCAGATGTAAGGAATGGGATGACGGCGATCGTATCGATCAAACATCCGGACCCGAGATTTGAAGGGCAGACCAAGACGAAGCTGGACAACCCTGACGCGGCCAAGGCGTGCAGTAAGGTGACGAACGACGAGATCATCCGTTTTTTTGACCGTAATCTGGAGAGCCTTAAGAAGGTAATCGGATGCGCGGAGAAGGCGGCGAAGATCCGTAAGACGGAAGAACGGGCGAAGACGAATCTTCTGACCAAACAGAAATATTCTTTTGACAGTAACGGAAAGCTGGCTAATTGTGAGAGCAGAGACGCAAGCCAGTGCGAGATATTTATCGTGGAGGGAGATTCTGCCGGAGGGTCGGCAAAGACGGCGAGAGACCGGATGTATCAGGCGATCCTGCCTATCAGGGGTAAGATTCTGAATGTTGAGAAGGCGAGCATAGACAAGGTATTGGCGAATGCAGAGATCAAGACGATGATCAACGCTTTCGGCTGCGGTTTCTCAGAAGGGTACGGCAATGATTTTGATATCAGTAGACTGCGGTATGACAAGATCATTATCATGGCGGATGCCGACGTGGACGGGGCGCATATCTCTACGCTTCTTCTTACGTTGTTCTACCGGTTTATGCCGGAATTGATCTATGAGGGGCATGTCTATATTGCCATGCCTCCGCTTTATAAGGCGATGCCGAAGAAGGGGGAGGAAGAGTATCTCTATGATGACAAAGCCCTGGAACGGTATCGTAAGACCCACGACGGTTCATTTACCCTGCAGAGATATAAGGGGTTGGGAGAGATGGACGCGCAGCAGTTATGGGAGACGACTCTGAATCCCGAGACGCGCCTTCTGAAGCTGGTGGAAATCGAAGACGCGAGAATGGCGTCCAGCGTGACCGAGATGCTGATGGGTACGGAGGTGCCGCCGAGAAGAACATTCATCTATGAAAATGCCACAGAAGCAGAGCTGGATATCTGACGGAATATAAGGGTACTCTCAGTAATATGTACAAAGAGCTTCTGAGGGTACTTTAGAAAGAGGAGAAGAAAATGCAGGATTCACAGATTATCAGAACCGAGTATTCGGATGTCATGAAGAAATCATACATTGATTATGCCATGAGCGTCATCATAGCGCGGGCTCTGCCGGACGTCCGGGACGGCCTTAAGCCGGTGCAGCGGCGGACGCTTTATGATATGCATGAGCTGGGGATACGCTATGACAGGCCGTATCGTAAATGTGCCCGTATCGTGGGAGATACCATGGGTAAATACCATCCTCACGGAGACAGCTCTATCTACGAGGCGCTTGTGGTCATGGCGCAGGAGTTCAAAAAGGGAATGATCCTGGTGGACGGGCATGGGAACTTCGGCTCCATCGAGGGAGACGGGGCGGCGGCCATGCGTTATACGGAGGCGCGGCTTGCGAAGGTGACCCAGGAAGCTTATCTGTCGGATCTGGACAAGGATATCGTGGATTTCGTGCCGAATTTCGACGAGACGGAGAAGGAGCCGGAAGTGCTTCCGGTAAGGCTTCCCAATCTTCTGGTCAACGGGGCAGAAGGAATCGCGGTGGGTATGGCCACCAGTATTCCGACTCACAATCTGGGAGAAGTGATCGACGCGGTCAAGGCATACATGAAGAATGACGAGATCAGTACGAAGCAACTGATGAAGTATATCAAAGGTCCGGATTTCCCCACGGGCGGAATCGTAGTGAATAAAGACGACCTCCCGGAGATCTATGAGACGGGCGTCGGCAAGATTAAACTGCGGGGCAAGGTAGAGGTTGAGGAGATGAAGGGGGGCAAGACGCGCCTGGTCATCACGGAGATACCCTATACCATGATTGGGGCGGGGATCGGAAAATTCCTGAACGACGTCTGTGCTCTGGTGGAATCGAAGAAGACCAGTGATATCGTGGATATCTCGAACCAGTCCTCCAAGGAAGGAATCCGGATCGTGATCGAACTCAAGCGGGGAGCGGATATAGAGAATCTGAAGAATATGCTCTATAAGAAGACTCGTCTGGAGGATACTTTCGGGGTCAATATGCTTGCGGTGGCAAACGGCAGGCCGGAAACCATGGGACTTAGGAAGATTATCGAACATCATGTGGATTTCCAGTTTGAGATGGCGACCAGAAAGTACAGGAATCTGCTGAATAAGGAGCAGGATAAGAAGGAGATCCAGGAGGGGCTGATCAAAGCCTGCGACGTGATCGACCTGATCATTGAGATCCTGAGGGGGAGCCAGTCCGTGAAGGATGCGAAAGCGTGTCTGGTGAGCGGTGTAACGGACAATATCAAATTCAAGACTAAGATATCGAAGAAGATGGCGTCTATGCTCCGGTTTACGGAGCGTCAGGCGACGGCGATCTTAGAGATGCGTCTGTATAAGCTGATCGGTCTGGAGATAGAGGCTCTTATGAAAGAGCACGATGAGACGCTTAAGAAAATTGAGCGGTATGAAGATATCCTGAACCATTATGAATCTATGGCGGACGTCATCATGGAAGATCTGGACAGGCTGAAAGCGGAATTTTCCAGGAAGCGCCGCACTGTGATTGAGAACGCACAGGAAGCCGTCTATGAGGAGAAGAAGGTAGAGGAGCAGGAAGTCGTCTTCCTGATGGATCGGTTCGGTTATGCCAGAACGGTTGATACCAATACTTACGCAAGGAATAAAGAAGCGGCGGATTCTGAGAATAAATATGTCATATCCTGCATGAATACCGGGAAGATATGTATCTTTACGAATACCGGGAAGATGCATCAGATCAAAATACTGGACCTGCCCTACGGAAAATTCCGGGACAAGGGCCAGCCGGTGGATAATGTCAGTAATTTTGACAGTACCCAGGAGGAGATCGTCTATATCTGCGACGCGGAGCAGATGCGTTATGCGAAATTGCTCTTTGCTACCAGACAGGGAATGGTCAAGAAGGTGGACGGCGCGGAATTCCAGGTGGCAAAAAGGACGATTGCCGCTACGAAGCTTCAGGAAGGGGATGCTGTGGTCAGCGTCCAGGTCATAAGCGAGAACCAAAATGTCGTTCTGCAGACGAAAGACGGATATTTCTTAAAATTTCCGGCAGAAGAAGCGCCGGGGAAGAAGAAGGGGGCAGTTGGAGTCCGCGGAATAAAGCTGCGTAAGAATGATGAAGTGGAACAGGTGTATCTGTTGGAAGACGGCGCGGAGACAAGAGTTCAGGCAGGGGAGAAAGAGGTCTCATTGAACCGCCTGAAGCTGGCTAAGAGAGATGGGAACGGAACAAAGCCCAGGTAACTGGCTAAGAGAGATGGGAAGAGAACAAAACCCAGGTAACAGATGGGAGATGCCAATTGAGAATATTAATGTTGATGTTATGGATGACCGGGATTCTGGCGGTTCTTGAGATTGTCCGCGAATTGCACATTTTTAAAGCGACCCGGTACAGGGTAAGTTCTGCGAAATTAGCAGGGCTTAGAAGTACGAGAAAAATTATTTTTCTGAGCGATCTGCATAATTATTGTTATGGAAGAGATAATGATACGCTCTTTCATGCGATTGAAAAAGAGCGGCCGGACCTGATCCTGGTCGGCGGCGATATGCTGCTTAGGTCGGACGGGAATGATTATCGAGGTACGGCCAGGTTCCTGTCCCGTCTTACGGATATCTGCAAGGTATACTGCGCCAACGGCAATCATGAACAGAAGCTCAAAGAACAGCCCTGGAGATACGAACAGTCCTATCAGGAATATAAGGCTCTGCTTGTAAAGGCCGGAATTCATCTTCTGGAAAATGAATCGGATGAGTTTGAGTGGGACGAAGCCCGAATCAGGGTCACGGGGCTTGAGATACCGATGAAGGCTTACGAGCATGTCCGAAGGGACCGGCTTAAGGTACGGGAGATAGAGGAAAGAATCGGAGAATCAAAAGCCGCGTATGAGATCCTGCTGGCGCATCATCCGGCGTATACGAAGATCTATCAGGAATGGGGGGCGGATCTGATCCTGTGCGGGCATTATCACGGCGGGGTGATCGGGATTCCGGGAGTCGGCGGGGTGATCGCACCGGATTTTACCCTGTTCCCCAGATATTCGGGAGGATGCTATCCGGTAGGCAATGCGGCGGCGGTAGTCAGCAGAGGGCTCGGCGCGCATTCCGTACCGGTTCGTCTTTTGAATCCGGCGGAAATAGTTGTGATTGAACTTGTAGAATCGGAAAATATCCTGTATAATAATAAAATTGCGATGAAAGAGAGTATAGGAGAAGACGATGGGGATTCCGGTAAAACTGCAGGTCTTTGAAGGACCGTTGGATCTGCTTTTACATCTGATCGATAAGAATAAGATTGACATCTACGATATTCCGATCGTGGAGATTACGAATCAATATATGGAGTACATCCGCGCCATGGAAAAAGAGGATCTGAACATCATGAGTGAATTCCTGGTAATGGCCGCCACGCTTCTTGATATCAAATGCAGGATGCTGCTGCCCAAAGAAGTCAACGAGGAGGGCGAAGAAGAAGATCCCAGACAGGAACTGGTGGAACAGCTTCTGGAATATAAGATGTACAAATATATGTCATATGAACTGCGGGACAGGCAGGTGGACGGAGAACAGGCGATGTACAGGAGTCCCGCGATCCCGGAGGAAGTGCTGGCATATGAAGAACCGGTGAATCTGGACGAGCTTCTGGGAGACTTAACACTTGCCAGGCTGAACAGCGTGTTCCGGGAAGTTATGAGAAGACAGACGGATAAGATAGATCCGGTCCGGAGCAAGTTCGGCAAGATAGAGAAAGAAGAGGTGACGCTTCCGGACAAGCTTCTGTATGTGGCGGAATATGCGAAAAAGCACAGGAAGTTTGGCTTTCGGGAATTATTAGAGCGGCAGCATTCCAGGATTCAGGTTGTCGTCACGTTTCTCGCGGTTTTACATTTGATGAAGGACGGCACGATTCAGATAGAGCAAGAACAGCCCTTTGATGAGATTACGATATTGTGCGGATGTATGGTATAAAGCGGCGTGGGCAGACGGCAGGGAACTGCCTGTTGGTAATAAGACGGTATATCAGAGCAACGGCTTAGGGGTGGAAAGGTAGTAATGAGAGAAGTGGAGATCAGGAGATTGGAAGGCGTCATAGAAGCAGTTCTGTTTACTATGGGGGATTCTGTGGAGCTTGGAAAGATCGCGGCAGCTATCGGGCATGATGAAGAGACGACTCAAAAACTTGTGCACAGTATGATGGATAAGTATGAGGCTGAAGACAGAGGAGTGCGGATCATCGAATTAGAGAACGCGTTCCAGATGTGTACCAAGAAGGAGATGTATGAGTATCTGATCCGTGTGGCAAAGCAGCCGAAGAAGTATACATTGACAGACGTTTTGCTGGAAACGCTGTCGATCATCGCGTATAAACAGCCTGTAACGAAGTTGGAGGTGGAGAAGATCCGCGGCGTGAAATCGGATCATGCGGTGAATAAGCTGGTGGAGTATAATCTGGTATGTGAGAAGGGGCGGCTTGACGCGCCGGGAAAGCCGATCTTGTTTGGGACTACGGAGGAATTCCTGCGCAGATTCGATATCCGGTCGGTAGATGATCTGCCGAGCCTTAACCCGGAACAGGTGGAAAGCTTTAAGGAAGAGGCGGAAGAGGAGGTTCAGCTTAAACTGGATATCTGATCTCTTTTGGCAGGAATAGCGGCAAAGAAGCCGGCATACACTGTAATAACTTGGGTTATATGGTGTGGCAGATGAAAAAGAAGATATTTTCAATAAGTCTTATCGTTTGTATTATGTGTGTATGGTTTGGGAAGCTTACGGTTCATGCCGAAGAGAATGGGGAGGCGCCCGGCCAGTTGTACGCCCGGTCAGCAGTGCTTATGGATGCTGACAGCGGGCGTGTTTTGTTTGGTAAGGAGGAGGATGCGGTTCGCCCTATGGCAAGCACGACGAAGATTATGACATGTATCCTGGCGCTGGAGAATATGCAGGAAGATCAGATCGTTACAGCGTCCGCTTACGCGGCAGGACAGCCTAAAGTAAGGCTCGGCGTGAAAGATCAGGAGCAGTTCTACCTGCGGGATCTTCTGTATGCGCTGATGCTGGAATCTTACAATGACAGTGCGGTGGTGATCGCCGAAGGACTCTGCGGGACCGTAGAGGGATTCGTAGATTTGATGAATCAGAAAGCGGAGAAATTGGGGTGCGAACATACATATTTTGTGACGCCTAACGGACTTGACGGCAGTGACGAGAAGGGGACGCATTCCACAACGGCCAGGGAACTGGCATTGATTATGCGGTATTGCATCATGCAGTCCTCCTGTAAAGATCAGTTCCTTGAGATCACAAGGACAAAGAATTATCAGTTTACGAATGTGGACGGAAGCAGAAGCTTTTCCTGCAATAACCATAATGCGTTCCTGGATATGATGGATGGCGCGTTAAGCGGAAAGACCGGTTTTACCGCAGACGCGGGATACTGTTATATAGGCGCGCTGGAACGTGACGGCAGAACCTTCATCGTGGCTCTACTGGCCTGCGGCTGGCCGAATAATAAAGGGTATAAATGGTCGGATACCCGTAAGCTCATGGAGTATGGGCTTGCCAATTATGAATATAGAGATGTATGGAAGGACGTAGAATTTCCTGACATAGAAGTTGAGCAGGGAATCGAAGCAGAAGCTCCCTATAGGAACAAGACGGAAGTCCCGGTCCGTGTGGAAGGAAAGGAAGAACTTCCGGTACTGCTTGGAAAGGAAGAAGACGTTGAGGTACAGACAGAAGTAGAAGATTCTCTGGCCGCTCCTGTGAAAGCAGGAACAGAGGTGGGACGAATCCGGTATCTCCTGGAAGGGAATGAGATTGCATCCTATGCCGTGGTAACGGAGAAGGATGTGGATAAGAAAGAACTTGACTGGGCGCTGCGGTGGATTGTGGGGTTGATATTGCTGTCATAGATTAAATTTTTCAGTTGACGGATGGAAGGAAGTATGCTATTTTAAGAACAGATCAGAAATGTTCCGGGGATCTGTTCTTTTCTATTCTATTTTTTATTTATAAATGATTACACATCTGATAAATCAAAGAATTTTCTTATTTTTTCCTGAATTAAGTGTTGACATTTTGTAACAAGTATAATAGTATATTAATCATAGAACGAACATCTGTTCGTTGCAAAGAAGGAGATTATAATATGGCGAATGAAGATAAGAAGAAGGCGCTGGATGCGGCAATAGCAAAATTGGAAAAAGACTTTGGAAAAGGAACGGTTATGAAGTTAGGCGATCCGAAGGCTCAGGTGGCTGTGGAGACGATCCCCACAGGGTCTTTGAGCCTGGATCTTGCGCTGGGGCTGGGCGGAGTGCCGAGAGGACGTGTCGTAGAAGTATACGGACCGGAATCCAGCGGTAAGACGACGGTTGCGTTACATATGATCGCGGAAGTGCAGAAGAGAGGCGGGATTGCCGGATTTATAGACGCGGAGCATGCGTTGGATCCGGTCTATGCAAAGAATATCGGTGTGGATATTGATGAATTGTATATCTCTCAGCCGGACAGCGGAGATCAGGCCCTTGAGATTACGGAGACTATGGTAAGATCCGGAGCGATGGATATCATTGTAGTGGACTCTGTCGCGGCTCTGGTGCCGAAGCAGGAGATAGAAGGAGATATGGGAGACAGCCATGTAGGGCTGCAGGCAAGGCTGATGTCTCAGGCGCTCCGTAAACTGACGCCGGTCATAAGTAAGTCGAACTGTGTTGTGATCTTTATCAACCAACTGAGGGAGAAGGTAGGCGTCATGTTCGGGAATCCGGAGACGACTACCGGCGGACGCGCCCTTAAGTTCTATGCGTCGATCCGAATGGACGTCAGAAGGACCGAGACTTTGAAGCAAAGCGGAGATATGGTAGGGAACAGGACGCGTGTGAAGATTGTGAAGAATAAGATTGCGCCGCCGTTTAAAGAAGCGGAATTCGATATTATGTTCGGCAAAGGTATCTCGAAAGAGGGAGATATCCTGGATCTTGCGGTAAGCTGTAATCTGGTAAGCAAGAGCGGAGCGTGGTTCGCGTACAATGGCGATAAGATCGGACAGGGGCGCGAGAATGCCAAGACGTATCTGAGAGAACATCCGGAGGTTATGGAAGAGCTTGAGACGAAGATCCGGGAGCATTATAATATTGGAGCAGACACGGAGCTGGGAGATAAGGATGTGAAGCCTATGCAAAAAGACGGTAAGAAGGGCGGCGCGAAGAAGTCCCAGGCGTCAAAGCAGGAGAAGCAGGAGAAGAAGGAAGAGGCGGCAGAAGAAGCTTTTACAGAAACTGCGGAAGACACGCCGGAGGAAGTATAGAGTATGACGGTGACGAAGATAGAGCCGGTATCGAAGACAAGATTTAAGGTGTATGTGGATGAGAAGCCTGTTTTTGTACTGTACAAGGGCGAGCTGTCCCGCTATCATATAGAAGCAGATGAGGAGATTGAGGACGAGGTTTTCGAAGATATCCTGAATACGGTAGTATGTAAAAGAGCAAAAGCAAGAGCGCTTCATCTCCTGAACGACATGGGGCGGACGGAAGCGCAGCTTCGGACGAAGCTTGGACAAGGCGGATACACGGAAGAGATTGTGGAGGAAGCGATTGCTTATGTAAAGTCTTTCGGATATCTGAACGACTGGGAATATGCCAGAAGTTTGATTGAGGGAAGGAAGCATAAGAAGAGCCGTATGGAACTTTACGGGGCATTGCTGCAGAAGGGAGTTGCGAAAGAAGAGGCGGAAAGAGCGCTGGAAGAATATTATGACAGTGAAGATTCTAAGGCGGCGATCGAAGCGATTCTAAAAAAGAAGAAGTTTGTTCCGGAGAGCGCAGATCGAATCCAGAAGCAGAAGATGGGGAGCTATCTGATGCGCAAAGGATTTAAGTACGAAGAGATCCGTAAGATCTTACAATTTTATGACTGAGTCAGATAGAAGGCGGCTGAGAGTGTACTCTTTGCCGTCTTTTTTATGCACAGCCCCGTGCAGAAGAAGTATGCCGCTAAGGCGGCGCACGGGGCGCGCGGCGAGTAGGGAAAAGTCTTCCCTGCCCGATTGCACAGCCCCGTGCAGAGGAAATATGCTGCTCAATATTTGATAAAGATTACAAAAGTAAAAAAGATGGAAAAATGTAATTGTATTTTTTAGATAATGAATGTATAATAAGAGCAGATAGTTCAGTTAAGTCTGCATTGAGGAGAAGAAGGGGGATTAAATGGATTTCAAAGATACCTATCGAATCGGACTCTATGAAAAGGCGATGCCTTCAGATCTTATATGGGAAGAACGGTTTGAGTCTGCAAAAGAAGCAGGATATGATTATATAGAGATGAGCATAGACGAGACAGATATGCGGATGTCCCGCCTTGACTGGGACGACGGCCGGATCTACGATCTTCTGGAAGTCCAAAGGAGGGCAGGGATTTCGATTGAGACGATCTGCTTCAGCGCGCAGAGAAAATATCCTTTAGGAAGCAAGATCTGGGAGAAAGAAGCGAAAGAACTTCTAAGGAAAGGGATTATCTTTGCAAGAAAGCTCGGAATCCGTATTATCCAGACCCAGGGGTACGACTGCTATTATGAAGAAACCAGCGATGAGACGACCAGGGAACGGTTCTATCGGAATCTCGAAGAGGGAACGATGTTCGCGGCTTCTCACGGCGTCATGCTGGCGATGGAGACGATGGAGAATGATTTTATGAATACGGTTGAAAAGGCGATGTACAGTGTGAACCGTGTGAATTCCCCGTATCTTCAGGTATATCCGGATATTGGAAATATATCGAACGCCACGAAGGATGTGACAGGAGACCTGGCGTCAGGAAAAGGACATATTGCCGCGTGCGCGGTCGCCGCAGACGTGACTTCAACGGAGGAATTGTGTACGATCGCAGGAACCTGGAGTATCAATGAATATATATCCGAGACGCCGGTTATGGATGGAAGTATCGCGATGAATTCATTATTTGCGATGCCGGGATATTACCTGGTGGAAGAATGCAGCGCGACGTCTTCAGGCAATCTGGAGTGGTTTCTGCAGAACTGCATGGAGAACGAGCAGATACCGGAAGGGAGCAGTCTCTATGAACTGATTAACGAGAAGGTAGACAGCGTCAGTCCGGAAGAAAGCGACGTGTACTTCCTTCCATTCCTCTACGGTTCGAATGCCCATCCCCTCGGCAAGGGCGCGTTTATCGGTCTTACAACCTACCATGACAAGGCGCATATGCTGCGGGCGATATATGAAGGGGTAGTATATTCTCATCGTACGCACATCGAGAGGCTGCTGTCTTCCAGGAAACCGCCGGAGGCGATTCGCATGGCAGGCGGCGCGGTGAATTCCAGGGTATGGGTGCAGATGTTTGCGGATGCGCTGGGATTCCCCATCGAAACGGTTGACGCCAAAGAGCTGGGAGCGCTTGGCTGCGGAATGGCGGCGGCGGTAGCGGCCGGAGTCTATCAAGATTATAAGGAAGCGGCAGCGCATATGGTACATGTGTCGGAACGTGTATATCCGAATCCGGAACGGACGGCGGTATACCAGAAAAAATATGAAAAATACAGAGCGGTCAGCAAGGCGCTTGATACTGTCTGGGGACAGTTTGAAGTATAAGAGATTCTAAGAACAAGAAAGGTGGAAACGAATTATGGCAAACAAAGGAAGCACTCCAAAGACGATGAAAGCGCTGGTAGCGTATAGTAAAGATGATTACCGTTTTGAGCCGGAATATCCGGCGCCGGAATGCGGACCGGACGATATTATTATCAAGACGGAGGCATGCGGAATCTGCGCGGGTGATTTAAAGTGCAGCCACGGTGCGGCAATGTTCTGGGGAGACGATGTCCAGCCGTCATGGGTAAAGCCTCCGTTTATCCCCGGGCATGAGTTCTTCGGACGTATCGTAGAGATGGGAGAGAACGTGGAAGGTTATGAATTGGGGGACCGGATCATAGCAGATCAGATCGTCCCTTGCGGAAAATGCAGATTCTGCAAAGACGGCCACTATTGGATGTGCCAGCCCCATGATATGCTGGGATTCCAGTCTTATAACAACGGCGGTATGGCAGAGTATGTCAGATATCCGAAGAACTGTGTGTTAAGCCGCGTCCCGGAGGAAATGAGCCTTGAGCAGGCCCTTCTGGTAGAACCTTATGGATGTTCAAAGCATGCAGTGGACCGGGGGAGCATTACGAATGAAGACGTAGTCGTAATCTCAGGCGCAGGTACTCTTGGACTGGGTATGATTACATATGCGCGGATGAAGAATCCGAAACTTCTGATCGTATTGGATATGCAGGATAAGCGGTTGGAGAAGGCAAAAGAGTTCGGCGCGGATCTGGTATTCAATCCGGGACAGTGCGATATTGACAAAGAGATTAAGGCATTAACGGAGGATTACGGCTGTGACGTATATATCGAGGCAACGGGGCATCCCTCCAGTGTTATCCAGGGATTGACGATTACACGTAAGCTTGGGCGTTTTGTAGAATTCAGCGTATTCGGTTCCGAGACGTCGGTAGACTGGTCTATTATCGGCGACCGGAAGGAATTAGATATTCTCGGCTCTCACTTGAGCCCGTATGCATATCCGTTCGTTATAGAGAACATGATGAAGGGAAACCTTAAGACAGAGGGTGTCGTCTCCAGTATATTTGCGATCGAAGAATGGGAAAAGGCTTTTGACTATGCTTCGGGAAAATATGGAGATTTTAAGGTTGCATTTAAGTTTTAAATGTTATTGTGTTAAATGTTATTGGCAGAATGCTTGACATCTTTGTGAAAACAGTATAAAATTTAAGTGTTGTATTTGTACAATGAAAACTTAATAAGGAGGTGCTCCTGTGCCGATGTGGATATTGATTGTCGTAGGGATCGTACTGATCGCGGCGGCTGCAGTTGTCAGTCATTTCCTGACGGTTTCCAATCTGAAGAAGAATGCTGACTCCAAGATTGGGAATGCGGAAAGCAAAGCCAGGGAAATTATTGACGACGCAGTAAAGACGGCTGAGGCAAAGAAGAAGGAGTCTCTCTTGGAAATTAAAGAAGAGTCTATTAAGAACAAGAATGAACTTGAGAAAGAGACTAAGGAACGCAGGAATGAGTTACAACGCTATGAAAAACGCGTTCTTTCCAAGGAAGAGGCTTTGGACAAAAAAGCGGATGCCATTGAGAAGCGGGAAGCAGGATTTACGGCAAAAGAAGAACAGCTTAAACAGCGGGAAGCGAAAGTGGAAGAGCTGGGAAAGCAAAGAGTACAGGAACTTGAACGAATCTCAGGACTTACCTCCGAACAAGCAAAAGAATATTTGTTAAAAACTGTTGAAGACGATGTAAAGCATGACACCGCTAAGATGATCAAGGAAATCGAAGCGCAGGCAAAGGAAGAAGCAGATAAGAAAGCGAAGGAATATGTCGTTACTGCGATCCAGAGATGTGCGGCAGATCACGTTGCGGAGACTACAATTTCTGTCGTACAGCTTCCGAGCGACGAGATGAAAGGAAGGATTATCGGCCGCGAAGGGCGTAACATCCGTACGTTAGAAACCATGACGGGTGTTGAACTTATCATTGATGATACGCCGGAAGCGGTGGTATTATCAGGATTTGATCCGATCAGACGTGAAGTTGCGAGGATTGCACTGGAGAAATTGATTGTTGACGGACGGATACATCCGGCAAGAATTGAAGAGATGGTGGAAAAGGCGCAGAAAGAAGTAGATGCCATGATTCGCGAAGAAGGAGAGGCAGCGGCGCTTGAAGTGGGAGTTCACGGAATTCATCCGGAACTGATCCGGCTTCTTGGACGCATGAAGTTCCGCACCAGCTATGGACAGAATGCATTGAAGCATTCTATTGAAGTTGCACAGCTGGCAGGGCTTCTGGCGGGCGAGATTGGTCTGGATGTCAGAATAGCCAAGCGTGCCGGACTTTTACACGATGTCGGCAAATCTATAGACCATGATGTGGAAGGCTCACATATTCAGATTGGAGTAGATCTTTGCAGAAAATACAAAGAATCTTCGACAGTCATTAATGCCGTAGAAGCGCATCATGGCGACGTAGAACCGGAAAGTCTGATAGCCTGTGTTGTACAGGCAGCCGATACGATATCGGCTGCAAGACCAGGGGCGAGAAGAGAGACATTAGAGACATATACAAACAGGTTAAAACAATTAGAAGACATCACCAATCAGTTTAAAGGTGTTGACAAATCTTTTGCGATTCAAGCAGGTAGAGAGATTCGGGTTATGGTAGTTCCAGAGCAGGTATCTGATGCAGATATGGTATTAATGGCTCGGGATATTGCAAAGCAGATTGAGTATGAGTTGGAATATCCGGGACAGATCAAAGTCAATGTAATTCGTGAATCACGGGTTACGGACTATGCCAAGTAAGATATTTTAAAGGAAATCCCGAATTTGTATTAATTCGGGATTTCCTTTTTTTATGCGCAGCCCTGTGCAGAAGAAGTATGCCGCTAAGGCGGCGCAAGGGGCGCGCGGCGAGCAGGGAGAAGTCTTCCTTACTCGATTACACATGAGACTCCTGCTTTACAATACATTGGGCAGAAGGCATTCGAGTTTCTTGCTGACACGCCTTAAGTTTTCAAGCATAAGGTCAAAATTGCGCGTGTTCCGGTAGAAGCTTATAGGACCGGTCACTCCGATTGCTGCGATCGGAGTATCGCTGTTGTGATAGATAGGGACGGCGATACAGCCTATGCCGATTGCATATTCTTCGACATCTGTACTGTATTTCTGTCGCCGGATTTTATGAAATTCTCCTTTCAGCCTTTCCAGATCAATAATGGTGTAAGGCGTATTCTTTCGGAAAACCTTTTCTGCGCGCTTCAGGAATGCTTCTTGTTTCTGAGACGGAAGCAGCGCGGTAAGGAGTTTGCCGGAGGCGCTTACATTGATCGGAAGCTTTTCCCCTAGTTCTGAGATGTATGTAATCGCAGAGCGGGGAAGACATTGGTCGATCGTACAGATATAGTTCTCGGATAAGATACATAACTGGCTGGCCTGGTTAGAGTTCTGGGTCAGTTCTTCCATAAAAGGACGGGCCAGCTTGATCAGGTCGTTTTCCGAAAAAGCAATACTGGAAAATTGGGATAATTTATACCCCAGTTTAAAATAATTAGGGTAAAAAGGCTCCTCGACAATATAGTTATATTTCTGCATACAGCTTATGATCCGGTAAAGAGAAGAGATGGGTATGTGAAGCTGTTCCGAGATCGTCTTTAAAGTTTTTGGCCCGGGATCCGCCGCATAGAGATCAAGAATCTGCAAAGTCCGTTCCGTTGCAGGCGGGAATCCGGAGGAAGTACTGTTCTTTTCCATAAGATATGATAAGTCCTTTCTTTTGGTGTTATCCTTTGTGATTGTATCATTGTATGAATGCGGCAGTGTGCCGCGGTTATATGATTAATTTATATAAATTTAATATATTATTAATATAACAGAATTGAAGAAAGAAAGCAACCGAGGAGGGAAGAAAAAGAATTCACATTCCCATATATGGGAATGTGAATAACATATATGAAAAAATGTTGACATTAATAAAGAATCATTGTACAATATAACTGTGTAACAAACGAGAAAAACGTACAAGTTGCACAAAACTCAATTAGCAATAAATAAGACAGGCCTGTGCTTATTTGATGTTGCAATAACATGTAATAAAAAGTAATAGAAGGATTGATTCATGAAAAAGAAAATCGTAAGCATTCTGCTTTGCACTGCAATGGTAGCGACGATGGCAGTTGGATGTGGGGGCTCCGGGGACTCCGGAAGTGATTCCGGCTCAGATGCGAAGACAGAAGATGACGCCGACAGCGGCGAGGACGATGGAGCTTCGGACGATGGTAGTACTGTTGGTAAGAATACTTTCGTGGACGGCGGAACAGAGATGGCTCTTTGGACATTCCAGGAACTGCATGTAGGTTTCTATACCGAGCTGGCAGATAAGTGGAATGAAGCGAATCCTGATAAGGCGATCAACCTTACCGTTACAACAGGTGAATCTCGTACCATGCAGAGTAAGATGCTTATGGCATGCCAGTCTAACGGCGAGGGCGCTCCGGATATCTGTGATATTGAGATCGGTAACTATGCGTCATTCGTAGCAGGCGATTATCTGCTTCCGCTTAACGACGTGGTTGAGCCATATAAAGACGATATCGTTATGAGCCGTGTAGAGATGTATGGCGACGGCGATAACTGGTATGGAATTGACTTCCATCTGGGAGCATCCGTTACATATTATAACATGGATATTATGGACGAAGCAGGAGTTGATCCGGCAGGCATCGTGACATGAGATGATTATGTAAAAGCAGGAAAGACTGTTCTTGAAAAGACCGGCAAACCAATGTGCGCGGTTGAGACAAGCGATTATTTCCTTCCGCAGCTGATGATGCTGGAAAAAGACGCACAGTATGTTGACGAAGACGGTAATCCGGATATTGATACCAAAGAGCACGCAGAAGTTATTGAGTATATCAGAGAGATGCTTGAACTTGGTATCTGTGAGATCGCACCTGGCGGCGGCGTACACACTGAAGAGTGGTACGGACATCTGAATAGCGGCGGAGTTGCTTCTCTGTCCATGCCGTTATGGTACATGGGACGTTTCACAGATTACTGCCCGGACTTAAAGGGTAAGATGGCAATCTACGAAGTTCCTGTATGGAATGAAGGCGATACCCGTGAAGTGCTTCAGGGCGGAACCGGTACATCTGTTCTTAAGTATTCTGAAAATGCAGATTTGGCAAAAGAGTTCCTTGCATTTGCTAAACTTTCAGAAGATGGAAATAAGTATGAGTGGAATATTCTTGGATTTGACCCGATCAGAACATCTCTTTGGGAAGATCCTGAGATTACAGAAAATAAAGAGAACAAGTTCCTTTCCTACTTTACAACGAATCCGTTCGATATCCTGAAAAAGAACGGTACAGATCTTACAGCGCCGAATATTTCCGGTGGTTATGCAGCTACGGCGGCGGTATTGTTCTCAACAACATATGCGAATGCATTTGAGTTAGATACAGAGACTCCGGCAGAGGATCTTCTGGAGATGGAACAGGCTTCAATTGTATACGATAACGAATAAGTATTAAGAAGTAAGTAATAAAACTGCAGGTAATGGGAGGGCGTATTTAATATTTATTTAAATACGCCCTTTGTGTTAAAAAAACATTGATAGGAATGGTATGGAGGAGAAGAGATGGAGAAAAAGAGTGTATTTAAAAGATTTTTATATTCTCAGAAAGTTGCTCCTTATGTATTTGTACTCCCGTTTATTCTCACCTTCCTCATCTTTTTTGCTTATCCGGTAGGAAGTACTTTTGTGATGAGCTTTCAGAAGTTGGCGGCAGAGAATACAGCGTTTGTGGGGTTAAAGAATTATAAGACATTAATGAATCCGATATTCTATAAAGCGTTAAAGAACAGTGCGTTGTATATGGTGCTTTCATGTGCGATCATGATACCGATACCCATGGTTCTGGCGGCGATGCTGAACAATAAGAATATGGTATGCAAGGGATTCTTCCGAAGCGCAATGTTTGTTCCGGCGCTGACGTCAGTCGTTGTTGCCGGCGTCGTTTTCCGTATGATGTTCGGTGAATTGGAAGGTTCTTTTGCCAACCAGGTTCTTTCTTTGGAAAAGATCCGATTATCTGGCTGCGTAAGCCGGTTACAGTATGGATTGTATTCTTACTGCTGTGTATGTGGAGATGGACGGGGGTTAATATGATGTACTATCTGTCCGGTCTTCAGCAGATACCCGGCGATATTTAACGGAAGTACGAACCCGAACAATGTCGGTACAACAGTTGTTGTATATCTTTACCGTATGGGTCTGGAGCAGAATAACTATGGATTGGCAAGTGCGATTGGTGTAATCCTGTTGATTATCGTTATGATTATCAATTTGATTCAATTGACCATCAACGGAACGTTCAAGAAAGGGGAGTAAGTTATGGATATGAAGAAAAAATCAAAGGTTCAGTCCGTATTGCTTTTTGTATTTTATGCGATTGTTATAATCATAACATTGCTTCCATTGGCGTTGCTTGCGGTGTCGTCCCTGCGTCCGGGTTCTGAATTGATGCGTAATGGACTGAATTTCAATTTGGATTGGGCTGCGGCGAATCTGAATAACTACAAACTGTTATTCAGCGGACAGAATTCTTATTTTGTATGGTATAAGAACAGTTTGGTTATTACAGTAGTTCAACTGGTTTTGGCGTTGTTTTTAAGCGCTTGTGTCGGATATGCGTTTGCAATGTATGAATTCAGGTTTAAGAATTTTCTGTTTATGTGCGTACTGCTTGTTATGATGGTTCCTGCAGAGATCATTCTGCTTCCATTGTATAAGCTGACTATCGGAATGGGATTGTCCGATTCTATCTGGGGAATTATCCTGCCGTATATGGTTGTTCCTATGCTGATCTTCTTCTTCCGGCAGTATTTGTCGGGTATACCGAAGGATTTTCTGGATGCGGCCAGAGTTGACGGATGTACGGAATATGGTATTTTCCTGAGAATAATGGTTCCTCTGATGAAACCGTCCTTCGCGGCGATGGGTATTTACCAGGGTATGCAGAGTTGGAATAATTTTCTGTGGCCTATGATCGTAGTTCGTTCTGCTGAAAAGGTAACTCTTCCGGTAGGTCTTCAGAGTTTGATGTCGCCTTATGGAAATAATTACGATATCTTGATAGCAGGAGCATGCTTTGCGATTATTCCGATCCTGATTCTGTTCGTATGTTTCCAGTCTTACTTTATCGAAGGTATGACGGCAGGCGGTGTTAAGGGATAGGATGCTGAGTAAGTTTTTCAACGTGAATTGATGTAAATATGGAGGCGGTTAGAAATGCGCAGTGAAAAGATACTGAATGGATTATCGAAGTTAGGGGATATGTTTATATTAAATTTCATATATGTACTAAGCTGTATACCCATCATTACGATCGGGGCTTCGACGACCGCACTGTATTATACGACGCTTAAGATGGCGGAAAATAACGAATCTTATGTCTGGCGTGATTATTGGAAGGCTTTTAAGTCGAATCTTAAGCAGGCGACGGTAATATGGCTGATCGTCTTTGCCGGCTGGGCGGTTGTAGCGCTGGATTTCCTGATAGCGGGAGGTCTTAGTATGCAGCTTGGAACTGTAGTGGCAATCGGGGTAGTGGTCGTAGCGGTCTTCCTGGGGATCCTCGGACTGTATGTGTTTCCGCTGCTTGCAAGATTCGATAATACAGTGGTAAGGACGATGAAGAATGCAGTGATGATAGCAATCCGGCATCTGCCTTCCACGATTCTGATTGCGCTGATCCATGCGGCGCCGCTTCTGGTGGCGTTCGTATCGATCGAGGCATTCTTGAAAGGTTTTATAGTGATTATGTTGTTTGCAGCGTCTCCGCTTGCTTATCTGGAGTCGAAATTGTTCGTGAAGGTATTCCGTTGTTATTATCCGAAGACGGAATGCGTTGAAGCTGCAAGCTGATAAAAGTCAGTAGGAGGTATGTTAAAAATGGCAAAACAAGCAAAATTAATTGTAGATAAAGATTTTAAGATCGGGGAAGTGGATAAGAGAATCTACGGTTCTTTTATCGAACATCTTGGCCGTGCCGTGTATGACGGAATCTACCAGCCGGGAAATCCTATGTCTGACGAGGATGGTTTCAGGAAAGATGTCATAGATACGGTGAAAGAGATTGATGTTCCGATTGTCAGGTATCCGGGCGGGAATTTTGTCTCTGATTTTGTCTGGGAGGACAGTGTAGGTCCGGTGGAAGACCGGCCGGGAAGATTAGATCTGGCATGGAGAACGCTGGAACCTAATGCGATTGGGGTAAATGAATTCGCTAAATGGATCAAGAAAGCGGATTCCGAGATGATGATGGCGGTGAATCTTGGGACAAGAGGAATTGCCGACGCATGTAATCTTCTGGAGTACTGTAATCATCCCCAGGGAACAAAGTACAGCGACATGCGTATCGCCCATGGCGTGAAGGAGCCGCATAATATCAAGGTATGGTGTCTCGGCAATGAGATGGACGGTCCATGGCAGCTTGGACATAAGACGATGGACGAATATGGAAGACTTGCGGAAGAGACCGCAAAAGCGATGAAACTGATCGATCCTTCCATCGAGCTGGTATCCTGCGGCAGTTCTAACCTTGAGATGCCGACATTCGGCAAGTGGGAATCTAAGACGCTGGAGTGTACATATGACCACGTGGATTATGTCTCTTTGCACCAGTATTATGGAAACGAAGCGGACGATACGGAAGATTTTCTGGCGAAATCGGATGATATGGATGAATTTATCCGTTCTGTGATCGCGATCTGTGATTATGTGAAAGCGAAGAAGCGGGGCAGAAAGAATATTAACTTAAGCTTTGACGAGTGGAATGTATGGTTCCATTCGAAAGCACAGGAACTGGATATTACGGAAAATTCTCCATGGCAGAAAGCGCCGGCGCTTCTGGAAGATATCTATACTTTTGAAGACGCGCTTTTGGTAGGCCTGATGCTGATTACGCTTATGAAACATGCGGACAGAGTGAAGATGGCCTGTCTTGCCCAGTTGGTGAACGTAATCGCTCCGATTATGACAGAACAGGGCGGCGGCGCTGCATGGAAACAGACGATTTTCTATCCGTTCATGCATGCGTCCAGATACGGGCGGGGAGTCGTTCTTCAGCCTGTACTTTACAGTCCTGTACATGATACATCACAGCACGATCATGTCACGGATGTAGAGAGTGTTGCGGTATATCATGAGGAGAAGGATGAACTGACAATTTTCGCGGTAAACCGTAATCTGAAAGAGGATATTGAATTAGTATCGGATGTCAGAGGATTCGAGGGCTATAAGGTTCTTGAGCATATTGTTCTTGAGAATGATGATCTGAAGATCTGCAATGCAGCAGGGAAAGAGGTTGTGTGCCCGAAAGGGGCGGATCGTTCGAAGTTAGACGGAGGCTGCATGATCAGCATGCTGAAGAAAGCATCCTGGAATGTGATCCGTCTGGGGAAATAGTGAGAGTGAATATATTTAAGAACGAATAGAAAAAGGAGACTTGAGATATGTTACTGAACATGAAGGAGATTCTAAAAGCAGCGAATGAACATAATTTTGCCGTACCGGCATTTAATATCGGTACGGGACAGATCTTAAACGGTGTCATGGATACCTGTGAAGAACTGAATGCGCCTGTGATTTTGGCGATCCATCCGAATGAGCTGGCATTCCAGGGCGAGAGTTTTATCAAGATGTGTATCGACAGGGCGAATAAATCCAAACTCCCGGTTTGTATCCATCTTGACCATAGTGACTGGGATCCCATCGTGAAAGCAATTCGCGCAGGATTCACTTCTGTTATGATTGACGCATCTTCACTTCCTTTTGAAGAGAATGTAGCGATTACGAAGAAGGTATGTGAACTGGCGCATCCGTTGGGAGTGTCTGTGGAAGGTGAACTTGGGACGATCGGGACTACGGACGGTGATACGGAAGGCGGTACAGATTCTATCATCTATACGAATCCGGATGACGCGGTACGTTTCGTAGAAGAGACAGGATGCGACGCGCTGGCGATTGCCATCGGTACGGCGCACGGGATCTATCCGGCAGGGATGAAACCAGAACTCCGTCAGGATCTGCTCTCTGAGATCAAGAGCAGGGTGTCGGTTCCGTTGGTTCTGCACGGAGGTTCCGGGAATGCGGATTCCGAGATCGCGGAAGCCGTGAAGAGAGGTATTAATAAGATCAATATCTCGTCAGATATTAAGGACGCCCTCTATCAGAGGCTTCGTATTACACTTAAGGATCCTAAGATCAGAGAACCCTTTGAATTATATCCGGACAGTGTGAAGGCGATGAATGAAGTAGTTGCGGAGAAGATCAGGCTCTTCCAGGATGACGATAAGGCGAAATATTATACATTATTAGTTTAAGGCAGTTTCCCGGCAGATGTCTCGATAACGGCGTCTTGCCGGGATATATTTTGCCGTGAAGCGGCGTATGAACGTTTAAAGAAGATTCCAGGAGGAGAAAATCTATGTATACAGACCGGTATCAGGAATATCTTCAATTGGTTCCGGATAAGATCCGGAGATGTGAAGAGACTGGCAGACGTGCGGTACTGGCGTATGCCAGTAACCTTGACGTCCTTGTCAGATGGAATTGTGAGAGCTTCAACAGGTTTCTTGCGGAATATCTGAAGGAAGAACCTTCTTTTCAAGAAGGAGATGAGATCGCAAGTGAAGAAGATTTGGCGCGTATATTGAGTTATTTTGTGATTCATGGATTGGGCGGCGAGGTGGATATCACTTCACGTAAAGTAATCGATGTTTTGACGGAATATTTTGATGTGGAGTATGGGCTGGGGGGAACCTGCGCCCAGGGAGCGGCCGCATTGGGCAGTATGGGAATTCCTGTATTGGTGCACATTACGGACTGTTCTAAGGATGTGATCCGGCAGATGTCCGGCATACGGATTGAGGCCGTAAAGCATGGCAGGGCAGTGCCGGTGGAGACTTGCGTCTCAGGAGAAGAAGCGCTGTGCCACTTTATCGTACAGTTTACGAAGGATGATGTGATCAGAGTATTCGGGAAGGAATACAAGGTCAGGCTATCAAATCGTCTGATTATGGGATACGATACGGTTCATAAGGTATTGCCGGTGGAAGAAGAATTTCTTGCATATTGCGAGAAGAATGCAAAGGACATCTGTTCTTATGATATCTCGGGTTTTAACGCGGTCACAGACCGTAAGATTATGCAGGAGAGATTAGAAAGACTGGCGGTACATTATAGGTCTGTCAAAGAAAAAAACCCGGACTGCCGGATTTATTTTGAGAGCGCGCACTTTATTAATAATGAGATACGCGAGTATACTTATCAGACATTGGCAGAAGTGATCGATATCATGGGAATGAATGAAGAAGAACTTGTAGATCTGACCAGAACCCGGGGATACGCGGTGGACAAGGACAGCCTGGATTCGATCCTTAAGGGGCTTGAAGAATTAATAAAGGTATATCCGGTACACGGCTTTGTCGTCCACAGTAAGGATTACGCGCTTTACTTCGGGAAGGATATGCCGGGAACGGATATAGAGCAGGGGCTTACCCTCGGTAATCTGGTATCGGGGACGAGGGCAAGGACAGGCAGATACGGAAGCGTGTCGGATTGCAGGGAGACACTGAAGCTTGAATTAAGCGGGACAGGTCTTGCATTTGCAAAGGAGCTGGAAGGTTATCATTTGCCATATAAGGTGGTGCTGGTTCCGTCAAGATATATGGAAAAACCGGCGACAACCATCGGATTAGGAGATTCTTTTGTCGCCGGAATGCAGATATGCTTTCTGTAAAAGAGACTATGATAATTGAGAGAAGGAGTGGAAAATATTATGCATAATTTTGAGTACTATACGCCTACCAGAGTTGTATTTGGGAAGGGGGCGGAGAATGAAACCGGAAGACTGGTGAAAGAGCAGAATTGTAAGAAAGTCCTGCTGCATTACGGCGGAAACAGCGCAAAGAAATCCGGATTACTGGACCGGGTCTGCAGATCGCTGGAAGAAGAGGGAATTGACTATGTATCCCTTGGCGGCGTCGTACCGAATCCGCATCTGTCATTGGTAAGAGAAGGAATCGAGATTTGCAAGAAGGAGGGGGTTGACTTTATTCTTGCAGTCGGCGGCGGGAGTGTTATTGATTCGTCCAAGGCGATCGGTTACGGCGCCGCCGATGAAGGGGATGTATGGGATTTCTATAATGGTAAGCGAACCCCTCAGGCATGTCTTCCCATCGGGACCATTCTTACCATCGCTGCCGCCGGAAGTGAGATGAGTAATTCTTCTGTGATTACGAATGAGGAGGGTTGGCTGAAACGGGGGTACAACAATGACAAATGCCGCTGTAAATTCGCTGTCATGAATCCGGAACTTACTTATACGCTGCCGGATTATCAGACTCAGTGCGGCTGCGTGGATATCCTGATGCATACGATGGAACGTTATCTGAACCATGGCGAGAATATGGAGATGACAGACGGCATCAGTGAGGCGCTTATGCGTACGGTGATTAAGAATGCCAGAATTCTGAAGGAGGATCCAGAGAATTATGAAGCACGCGCGGAAGTGATGTGGGCAGGAAGTCTGTCTCATAACGGTCTGACCGGGTGCGGGACGGACGGCGGAGACTGGGCGTCCCATCAGCTTGAGCATGAATTAGGCGGTATGTTTGACGTTGCCCATGGTGCAGGTCTTGCGGCCGTATGGGGGAGTTGGGCGCGATATGTATACAAGGACAGCATTGACCGATTTGTGAAATTCGCCGTGAATGTAATGCAGGTTCCGCGTACGGATGATAGAGAGCAGACGGCGCTTGCGGGGATTGAAGCGATGGAGAAGTTCTATTGTTCTGTGGATATGCCGACATCTGTTAAGGAACTCGGCATAGAAGTTACGGATGAACAGATCGAAGAACTTGCCGAGAAATGTACCTTCTTCGGGAGACGTACGATCGGAGTGGTAAAGGCTCTTGGAAAAGAAGACATTATGAAGATCTATGCGGCGGCCCGCGGGAGATAGCAGAATTTCAGGGTTCCCGGCAGGTGAAAAGTATGGTATAACAGAAGAGACAAAAATGAAAGGTGGAGATACAGTATGAGTGATGAAGTAAGGCGTGTCGGGAGAGAACTGGTTTATCAGGGGACTATTCTGGAGGTATACAAGGATCATATGGAATTTTCCAATGGAAATACGGCGGAATGGGATTTTATCCATCATGACGGAGCGGCTGCCGTCGTGCCGGTTATGGATGACGGCAGAATTCTGATGGTCAGCCAGTACCGTAATGCATTGGAGCGAGAGACACTGGAGATTCCGGCGGGCAAATTAGACAAACCGGACGAACCAGGAATAGACTGTGCCCGCAGAGAATTAGAGGAAGAGACAGGATATCGGTCGGATAATCTGGAGTGGCTGCTTTCGCTGCGTACGACGGTTGCTTACTGTAACGAGCGGATAGAGATCTTTATCGCAAGAGATCTGATTTCCTCTCATCAGCATCTGGATGAAGATGAGTTTGTAGATGTGAAACCATATTCTCTTAAGGAGCTGAAAGAGATGATCTTCTCGGGAAAGATTGAAGATTCTAAGACGATCGCTGCAATCCTTGCTTACGAATCCCGATACGTTCAGGCAAAATAATTTTGATCAGGAACAGAGAATAAAATAAACTGCCCGGCATATAATGAAGTATCTTGACAAAGGGAGGAATCATTGTGAAGATACAGGAGAACAAGAGATTTCTGGTTCTGTTTTGTATGCTGGGCTTTTTGATTGGAATTGTCTATGCCAATCTGATGTCCAAAGAGTATATCATGTCAATGGGGATTTTTAATGAATTCTTCTTAAACCAGTACAGTCAGGCAGAGATTAGCGTACAGGAGTATCTGTGGTATGTTGTGAGGATACGGGTTATGCCTGCGGTGCTGGCAGCGGCGCTTGGCTGTACAAAACTTCGCAGAGGAGTGGCCGCGGGATTCCTGGTATGGACAGGCTTCTGCGGCGGAATGATCATGACTGCCGCAGTACTTAAGATGGGGATCAAAGGACTCATCTTGTGCCTGATCGCGCTTGCGCCGCATTTTGTATTCTACATAGCAGGGTATCTGATACTTTTATGGTATCTTTTTACATATCCGGAATCGAGATGGAATCTGTCCAAGACGGTCAGTATGGGATTATTTCTTGCCGTAGGAATCCTGTTGGAATGCTATGTCAATCCGATTATCATGGAACTGTTCCTTAAGACGCTCTGAGACACTCTCGGAATCTCGCCGATACAGGTACAAAGAGATTCCGGGAGTAGATTTAAGTATAGAATATCTTGAAAGCGGAGAACCGTGCGCACATAAGGCAATACTGCTCATATATAAACCGGTACAGCCCGGGAGTTTCTTTCAAAAGCCGGTCAGGATCGACAATATACTGCCAGAAACCTTCGGCAAAAAATTCCAGCTCGTTGTCTATGCACTGTGAATGATAGGCGGTGATAAACGAACTTTTATCCGAATCATAGATTGCGGCAAATTCATCTGTAGTGGAAGGAAAATCAAGATAATAATCCATCCAGTGCCCGACCTCATGGATAGGAGATTCATAAGCGGCGTCTTGCCTTGATTCGATCAGGATACGCAGTTCTTCATAATTTGTTGTCGCCATGACGTGATCGAATTCTCCCTTATAGTAAGTCTGGGCGATATCTTTATCCGTAACATAGACAGACCAGCCGTCTTGGACGAATGCGCTTTGAAGATTTTCCGGAAGAAGAGAAAGCTGTTGGTTTATGATATCTGCAAAAGTATCATCCACTTTACCGTCTTTCTTGCATTGGATGAGGAATACTGCGTTTGGATCTCCGTCTGATGTCTGATTGATATCCGGTGTTTCTTTTGCCGTTATCTTAGCGGCCGGCGCGGCAGAATCTGAGGATTCTTTTAGTTCTGGCATCTTATGACATCCGGTCATGAAGGAGACTACGGTCAGAATCAGTAACAATGCTAATGGTTTTTTGATACGCATCTTGGTAAAACACCCCTTATCTGCTTAAGTTTTTCCATACAGTTCTTACCGACTATTATTCTAAAGGATTTTATCGATTATGTCCAGATGTTGTTTCGTCATACAGGCTTGAATAGTTGCCGTTTTGATGATACTATTGAGATTAGTATATGTTATGAGGTGAAGAGAGATGTATGAAGAAATTATATCAGGACTTACGACCTTTATCGGGAAGAGCCCGACAGCATTTCATGCAGTGGCGAATATGGGAGCTGTTTTGCGGGAGAATGGGTATCAGAGGCTGAACGAAGGAGAGGCATGGGATATCCGGCAGGACGGGAAATATTATGTGACCCGGAATGACTCGAGTATTATTGCGCTGCATATCGGTTCAAAACTTGAGGATTACAGTTTTAAGATCGCAGCCTCCCATAGTGATTCTCCGACATTTAAGATCAAAGAGAATGCCGAGATACAGGTGAAGGACAGATATATGAAGCTGAATACGGAAGGCTATGGAGGGATGCTGTGCGTCGCGTGGTTTGACCGTCCGCTTTCTGTTGCCGGCCGGGTTATGGTAAAGGAAGGGGAGAGATACGCCGCAAGATTATTATGCGTTGACAGAGATCTGCTGTTAATTCCTAATATGGCGATTCATATGAACCGTGAAGTTAATAACGGCTATGTCTATAATAAGCAGACAGACATGCTGCCGCTGTTCGGGGGAAGCGAATGCGGGAAGGGGGATTTTAAGAGATTTATTGCGAAGGAGTTGGGGGTAGGCAAAGAGGATATCTATGGGATGGATTTGTATCTTTATAATCGGATGGCTCCTTCCGTGTGGGGAATGAATCAGGAGTATATATCCTGCCCGCAGTTAGATGATCTGCAGTGTGCATATACTTCTCTTCAAGGATTTCTTCAGGGGGAAGACGAACGTGCGGTAAACGTATTCGCGTGCTTTGACAATGAAGAGGTGGGATCCGGAACCAAACAGGGCGCGGCTTCTACATTCCTGTATGACGTACTTTATCGTGTGAACCTGAGTCTTGGAAAAGGAGAAGAGGAATTCTACCGTGCGGCAGCAAAGGGATTCATGCTTAGCTGTGATAATGCGCATGCGGTTCATCCCAACCATACAGACAAGACGGATGAAGGCAACTGCGTGTACATGAATGAAGGAATTGTTGTAAAATCACATGCCGGACAGAAGTATACCAGCGATGCCGTAAGCATTGCCGTATTCCGTGGAATCTGTGAAGAGGCAGGGGTGCCGCTTCAGTTTTTTTCCAACCGTTCTGATATGGCGGGCGGAAGTACGCTGGGCAATATCGCTATGTCACAGGTATCTATGAACAGCATTGATATCGGCTTGCCCCAGCTTGCGATGCATTCCTCATATGAAACTGCCGGGGTAAAAGACAGTTATTACATGATCCAGGCAGTGAGGCGATTCTTTGAAAGCCATATAGACATATTACCGGTTGACTCGCTGCCATAGGGAGTCAGGAAGGGAGAAATACAGAAGATGCGAAAGATACTGATGATAGGGACCGGCGGTACAATAGCCTCTACACCGACAGAATACGGACTGGCTCCCGGGCTTACTCCGTCTGATATCCTGTCCTATATTCCGGCAGTAGGGCAGGTATGTGAGGTGGATACCATACAAGTCTGTAATCTGGACAGTACGAATGTAACGCCGATGCATTGGCAATTGTTAGCGAGAACTGTTGAAGAACATTATGGGAAATACGACGGTTTCGTAATCTGCCACGGTACAGACACTCTGGCATATACTGCGGCGGCGCTTTCTTATATGATCCAAAATTCAGCGAAGCCCATCGTGGTTACAGGAGCACAGAAACCGATCCAGATGGATGTGACGGATGCCAGGACGAATCTTCTTGACAGTTTTATCTACGCGGCGGACGGCGAATCACAGGGAGTAAATATTGTGTTTGACGGGAAAGTAATCGCCGGTACGCGCGCGAAAAAGGAACGTGCGAAGAGCTACGACGCGTTTTCGAGCATTAATTTCCCTTATCTTGCAGTAATCCAGGAGGGTATGATCGTACGATATATCAGAGAACCTGCTTATGAAGCGCCGGTTGTTTTCAGTTATGATATGAAAGACAGCGTATATGTATTAAAGTTGATTCCGGGAATGCACGCAAGTATTCTGCCGTATCTGTTCGAGCATTACGGCTGCCTTGTAATCGAGAGCTTTGGAGTAGGAGGAATTCCGAGTACGCTGGTACAGGAATTTTATCAGGAGATGAAGCGATGGGAGGGCAGGGGAAAATATGTTGTGATGACGACCCAGGTGGCAAATGAGGGAAGTAATATGACAGTTTACGAGGTTGGTAAGCGTGTGAAGCAAGAGTTCAAACTTTTTGAGGCATACGATATGACCCTGGAGGCTGTGATCACAAAGATGATGTGGCTGATGGGGAAAGGCGTGACAGATTATGAGGAGATGAAGAAGAGTTTCTATACGGAAATCAATCACGATATTTTATTTACGAAGAGACTGGAAAGCGAGGGATAATAAGAGTTCGGTATGAATTTGCACGTCCCCTTACCTATATGCAGCGCATAGACGTCGGTTAGCAGACGCGCAATAGTCATGAATTCATGTAATTCATGCAGTTTTCAGCGGATGTCGGATCACGGTTTTTAAGTTCGCCGGTTTACATCTGCGTGCATCGCTTAGATAGATTTCATGATGGCGGCGATATCCGGCCATATCCAATTCGTATCCATGTGATTTGGCAAATGTGTCCATCGCGGCTATGGTTGCCGGTTCGTCGTCATAAGGGCCGATATGCATACATTGAACACATACTCCTTCATCATAGGTAAGAAATTCTACTTTAGAATAATCCGTTTTTTTCTTCGTAGCGGCTTCGGATATTGCCCATTCATAATCCTTCTTTGTTACGAACTCCGGAAGGCGTATCATGGAAATCCATTCGAAGTCCTCTTTTCTGAAATAATCGATGCCCTCTATGCCGGATTGCCACCAGAGTCCTTCCAGCGGCGGTACTACATAATCAAAATATCCGTCGATCTGGTGATTCCCCCGTTTACTCATTTTAATTGTAAAGGCAATGCCATAGAGCAGACCGATGGATTGCTTATATGCTCCGTCTTCTTCGTTGGGGTTCCCTTTCCCACGGACGGAGATAAAGTTCATAGACGGAATGGTAATGATCTCCGGTCTGTTCTTTGGCAGATAGAATTCCTTGTATTCTTTCTTGTAATCAAATGCCATGTCTATTTTTTCTCCTTTTTCTTTTTGGGCTTCGGTTCAGGAAGCTCCCGGCAGGTTGATATCACCAGATCTGCCAGAAGTTCCTGATCTTCTATGTCTTCAATGAGCAAATGGTTTTTTGCTCCTTTATAAGGAGGCGCTTCCGGCAGGTCCGGGCAAAGTTTCCGTCCGGCTTCCGTTATCTTGATAAAAAGCTGGTCGTCACAGACCACGGCAAAGAATTTACCGTCGCAATAAAATCCATATTCTCCAAACATCTTCCGATAAGTGATGACTCCGGCAGACTTAAGCTGATCGGCAATATACTCCACAAATTCAATTTTTGATGCCATAGCGATTCTCCTTACAATCGTATTTCCCTGAGCAACAGGTTTTGAATAAAATTAATTATATCAGGCCTACATAGATATGGATCTCGGCGTGATCCATACTGTCATTTTGATATTCTTCATAATCACATTGAAAAGTTCTTGGCAGATCCATCTGCCATATCTCCTGCCATGCCGAAGCAACCGCCTGAACCATATCTCCGTGTACTATGAACTTTGCATACCGGCCGGCCGGTATCCGGCAGACAGTATATCTGTCAGATTCTTCTTCCTGCGGTTCGGCGGATGTTTCACAGCCGACTATTATAGTATAATCCTCTTTTTCATCCCCCGCAAAGTCAGTGTAGATACCAAGGGCTTTTGCATTGGCTTTCTCTGGTATGGATGCATAGATGCCTTCATTATAGAAGCGGTTCCAGAGACCGCCGATTACGGCGCCCATGTCGGGCGACAGGTTATTCGTGCGCGCAGATATACCTACGGCAATTTTTTCTTTTAATGTTACGATTTCATATTCCATGTTTTGTCCATCCTTTCATCTTTGCATAGCAATTTTTTACTTGATGGACATATTCTAGCAGATAAAACAGGACAACAGTATGTCATGTTTCTAAATATTTTTTACGGATTCCTTCTGCAAACGCCAAAATATCCTGTCTGAGTTCTGACGGTTCTAAAAGTTCGGCTCCGTCTCCAAAGGATGCGATCCAGCCGATAATGCTTGTCTTGTCCGTAAACCCAAAAGAAAAGAGCAGGGTACCGTCGGATTGTTCAATAAAGCTCTCCGGTCCGAATTCTTCCACAAGCCTCCATTTGTATTCCGGTTGGATTCTTGCTTTTATCTGATAAGCATAGGGAAATACTTTCTCTAAAGAAAAGTCAGGAAGCGGGTTGGAACGTTTTTCGAAAACACCGTTTAATTTTAGATCTGTCATCCGGTTCAATTTGAACAGACGATAATCCTCCCTGGATTCACACCATCCCCACACATACCAGCTTGCCCACTGGAATATCAGGTCATAGGGTTCGATGGTCCGGGCGGACTCTCCTTTTGGCGCAAAATAGAGGAAGGAAACCTTCTTCCGGGAGAGGATTGCAGTGTGCAGCAATTCTATCTTCGGTGCAAGGGTGTCCTTGTACCAGGAAGAGAGGTCAATTAAGATATGTGTATCCCCTGCGAGGAGGTTGGACGCGCCTGCAGAAAATTTCTCCATCAACTGTGCATAACGGTTCGTGCCGCTTATGCTGTACAGGCTGCGTAAACCTGCCAGGATAGCCTGCATATCTGAAGTGGTAAGCAGGGTGCGGTCAATCTTATAATCTTCCATGATCGAGACACCGCCGTTCTGTCCGGATTCTGTAACCAGCGGAATCCCCGCCATACACAGAGCTTCGATATCCCGGTTGATGGTGCGGCGGGAGACCTCAAACTTTTCTGCAAGATAAGGCGCCGTTACTTTTTCTTTTTGCAACAGAATCGACAAGATTCCGATCATTCGGTCTAATTTCATTCCGTACGCCTTTCCGTCTTAGATGTATACACTAATCTATGACTTTAACAGATGTAATGACGGGCTGATCGTCCGGGTCTACCGTTCCGTCGCCGTCCTGCACAGGAGTATCTTCGCAGATCTCATCCACAATCTCGATCCCGTCTGTCACATGACCGAAAGCTGCGTAACTTCCATCCAGAAACTGGCTGTCTTCGTGAACGATGAAAAACTGGGAAGAAGCGCTGTCCGGATCGTTAGATCTCGCCATGGAAATCACGCCTCTGTCATGTGAGATATCGTTCTCTACGCCGTTTTGAGCAAATTCGCCTTTGATTTCTTCATCGGAGCCGCCGGTCCCGTCTCCCAGAGGATCGCCGCCCTGAATCATAAAGCCGCTGATAATTCTATGAAAGGTCAGGCCGTCGTAGAAACCGTCTTCTGCAAGCTGAATAAAATTAGAGACGGTAACAGGGGCGGTGTCTGCATCCAGTTCCAGTTTGATGGTGCCATAATCCTTTACTTTAATTTCGACATGATGCAGCCCCTCAGAATAGGCTTTTTCATCCTTGTCCTTTGCCCCGCATCCGGTAAGGGCGGCGGCAAAGAAGAAAACACATAAAAAGTATGCCAGTGCTTTTTGCATAATCCTTCCTCCGATCTGTATAATATAATTTCCTTAAGCTATGAGTTATATTACCACAATCAGAGGGGGATTACAATTTTTTTCGAGAGAGCGCGGGGGAATTGTTCAGGTCAGACTTCAGTTATGCCAGTATCGCCGCGCCGATCGCCCCGGCATATCTCGCGAGGGGTGTGGTTTTTACCGGTGCGTTCAAGGCCTTTGCAAGGCGCTCTACGATATATGTGTCCTCACAAAGTCCGCCTGTCAGAAAATATTGGTCGTTTGGAACTTGTGCAAGAAGGGACACGACTTTGTTTACTACGGATTCGATTACGCCGAATGCAATATCCTCCCGCGGAGTTTCTTTTCCAATCAGGCTGATCACTTCTGATTCTGCAAATACCGTACACATGGAACTGATGGTGATCTCTTTTCCTTTCCGGGCCAGGGCAGAGAGTTCCTGAGGCGTAAGCCCAAGCCGATTTGTCATTACTTCCAGAAATTTTCCTGTTCCGGCAGAACATTTATCGTTCATGATAAATTTCATGACACGTCCGTTCTTCAGAGAAATCCCTTTTGTATCCTGACCGCCGATATCGATGATAGTTCCGTTCTCGCCGAAAAGAAAATAAGACCCTTTCCCGTGACAGGTAATCTCGGTTACGACATCATCGGCGTAGGGTACGGAAATACGTCCGTATCCGGTGGCAACGTATTTTGCATTTTCTTTTGTAATTCCTTCGGCTTCCAGTGTGTCATAGATCTTATCTGCCACTTTCCGGCTGCTGAATCCAGTGTCCAGAAGGATGGTTTTTATCACTTCTCCTTCGTTTATCACGGCTGCTTTTGCGGCGCTGGAACCTATATCTATTCCTACCTGGTACATTTTTATCTTCCTCCTTTTTCAGATCAAGTTAAAAAGAGCAGAGGGGTTATCCCCTGCTCTTATTGCTGTACATATATTATAACATTTCGATAAATGCGGCGAGCCTTGTCTCGATCTGCCCGCTGTCTGTCGTGGAATAGTCCGTTTCCAGCTTCATATATGGGATGCCTTCGTCATCGCACATGTTCTGCATCAGAGTAGATTCCACATTGAAAGTATGACATGCCTGGAGTACCATCTCAACGACGCCGTCAACCTTGTACTTCCGGCACATCTCTCTGGTATTCGCGATGCGGCCTTCGTTCGTCGTCATGACTGAACAGTGGATCTCAAGGTAGCGGTCGGAAATAGCCCTTAAGATGTCATCTGCGTCCTCGTCAACAAGCATTTTCTGTGTCCGTTCACCGCCGCAGTCGTCAAGGCAGACGATTACGCCGCCGTTATTCTCTATAGTCATGCCGACTTTCTGAATCACGCCGGTAGAAGGACAGCCTGTCAGGAGTATTCTCTTAGCCTTCTCGTCCACAGGCTTTGCTCCGTTGGCCAATGCTTCTTTTGCAGCGTCCACTTTGGCCTTGTAGCTCGCGTGCTGTGCGTCAACACCGAAATTAAACATTCCCTGGGCGAGGGTAGACATGACTTCCGTTGCTTTCATTGCAGGAGGCACAGCACCCTGTAATGCATATAATTCCATCTGTGTCTTTCTTAGCTCGTTTCTCTTGCGGGCTGCTTCTCTTAATTTCTCATCTGTGATCTCAATGCCGTATCTTTCTTCCATGTATTCTTTCAGAAGTTTGATCTCCTGATACCAGATTTCCTTCGCATAGTCTCTTTTCTGGCTTTGCGGAAGATGAAGCACATAAGTTTCTTTGATGTCGTTGAGCAGCTCGAACATCTTCTTTTTTCCATCACAGGTTGTCTCACCGACGATAAAGTCGCAAAAATATGTATAAGGGCATTTCTCGGTGTAAGCAAATCCATAGCTTGATTTGATCAGTGGGCACAGGTTCTTGGGAAGAACCTTTTCTGCATCGGCGATAGGTTCGTTACTTGTTCCGCAGAGTCCTACGACGGAGACGCCTGCCGCGTCGAAAAGCTCAAGCGGGGTGTAGGAACAGAACATCCCTACCAGGTGCCCTCCGTTTTCTACATATTCTTTCACCTTTAAGAATCCGGCTTTTCTCGTATCTACAAATTCGTCAAATGATTTGGGTAATTCTAAAGTTTCCATATAATTTATCCTCTCCGTTCTATAAAATATCCTAGTTTTAAGTGTAGTGGCGGAGAGAAGAAAAGTCAAATTCATAAACCTTATAAAAAAAAGTATTTATTGACAAACTCTATAGATAAATCCGGTTCGTAAAAGCAGCAGGATTATTATAAAAAGATATATTTCAGGATAAATAATACCGCTAATACATACATCAGTGTACTGACCTTTTTCTCCCTGACTTTCCCTGTGATGAGATTCAGCGCTACATAAGTGATGACGCCCATGGAGATACCTTCGGAGATGCTGTAGAAGAATGGCATTGCGATGATACAGACGTAACACGGCAGTGCTTCGGACACATCATGGAAGTCAATATTCGTAACGTTGGTCAGCATATAGAAGCCTACTACGATCAATGCCGGCGCCGTAGCAAAAGACGGGATGGCAAGAAAGATCGGTGAGAGGAACAGAGCCAGACCGAAAAGAACCGCCGTCGTTACAGAAGTAAGTCCGGTTCTTCCGCCTTCTGTTACGCCGGAAGCGCTTTCTACAAAGGTTGTGGTCGTCGTCGTTCCAAGCGTGGCGCCTGCGGTTGTGGCGATCGCGTCCGCCAGGAGAGCGCCCTTAATCTTTGGAAGCTTTCCGTCCTCGTCCAGCATATCGGCCTTGGAAGCGACACCGATAAGCGTACCGATCGTATCAAACATATCTACGAATAAGAAAGCGAAGATTACCACAATAAAATTCAGTGAAAAGATACCGTCAAATGTTAATTTCCCGAAAACAGGCATAATACTCGGAATAGACAATCCGTTGCTGAAGTCAGGAAGAAGCCCGTAGAATCCCAGTTCCGGATTAGGAACATAGAGACCTGCAAACTGGCAGATAATCCCGAGGATCCATGTAATCAGGATTCCCCATAGAATATTTCCCTTTATATTCTTTATCACCAGGATACTTGTGATAATTACGCCGATAATTGCAAGCAGGACAGTGATTCCTACATCCTGGAAACTGGCTGCCGTTCCGTTTGCAAGATTATATCCGTCTACAGAGAACAATTCAACTAAAGTAGCGCCGCTGATTACGATGTTAGCGTTCTGGAGTCCGATGAACGCGATAAACAGGCCGATTCCCACGCTGACCGCCGCCTTAAGGTTCAGCGGAATTGCATTGAAAATTGCCTCACGTACATTCGTAAGGGATAGAATGATGAATATAATTCCTTCCACAAATACCGCAGTAAGCGCGACTTCCCACTTGTATCCCATGCCGAGAACTACGGTGTAGGCAAAGTATGCGTTCAGTCCCATACCCGGTGCAAGAGCAAAGGGATAGTTTGCCAGGAATGCCATCAGGAGCGTACCGATAAACGACGCCAGAGCCGTTGCCGTGAATACAGCGCCCTGATCCATTCCTGCGACTGCCAGAATACTCGGGTTTACGGCGAGAATATACGCCATTGTCATAAAGGTTGTGATACCCGCAAGCACCTCGGTCCGGACATCTGTGTTGTTTTCTTTCAATTTGAAGAGTTTTTCTAACATCTTCCTTCCTCCTTCTTTTGATAACTGATAACAGTATATATTTTAGCAAATTATTGTCATAAAGTAAACTGTAGATTTATATGGGGGAAAAGGTAAATTGCAAAGGATTTTTTTTAATGCTATAATATCCGCAGAAAATTAAGAAAACAGTATTTACAGGAAGAGGAGTAATATGAGCAGAGTATTGGTTATTGAAGATGATGAGATACTGAATGGAGGGCTGTGTTATAACCTGCAGAGAAGGGGAATTACCCCTTTTTCTGCTTATACTGTAGAAGAGGCGAAAGAACTCCTGTCAAAGGAGGCGTATGATCTGATTCTGCTGGATGTGAATCTGCCGGACGGCAGCGGGTTTCAATTTGCCCAGGATACCATCGCTCTATATGAGATACCGTTTATCTTTCTGACGGCCCACAATCTGGAGGATGAGATTGTCGGCGGATATCACATAGGTGCGGAGGACTATATTACCAAGCCCTTTCGGATCCAGATCGCCATGGAGAAAATACAGGCGGTTCTTAGAAGATGCGGGAGAAGAAAAGAAGAGTCCTGTTACTCGTGCGGCAATCTGGAAATTAATTTCGATAAAAGGATGATCCGAAAGAGCGGGGAGCTGTTATCGCTTACGCCGACGGAATTTGACCTTCTTCAGTTTTTCTGCAGGAACCGGACTCAGATATTGACGAAGAATATTCTTCTGGAAAATATTTGGGACAGCAGGGGAAATTATGTCAGCGAGCACACCCTGTCTCTGAATATCAGCCGTCTGAGGAATAAAATAGCCGATGATCAATTTGATTATATCAGGACGATTTATGGAATGGGATACCGGTGGATCGGAGCGGAGGGGAAAGAATGAGAGTATATCAATACACATCGATGATATCCGGAGGATTGTTGTCTGCCGCCGGGTGCATATTTCTTTGGACACAGATACCCGAAAACCAGGGGAGGATGATTCTTCTGGTGATACTGTTTCTTTTTTTCCTTCTGAATATCGGGCATTATCTGTATTTCCGAAGGAGATTCGTGAGGTTTTCTGAGGAAATACTCTGGAATGCCGGGCGCATTATGAGAAAGGAAAAAGAGCATGCCCCGTACCGGGAGCATAATAATAAAGAGACCCTTACCTCCAAGGTGATAATGGAGCTTGAGAAAATGGAGGATATCCTTAGAAACCGTGTGTCAGAGAGCGAGCAAGAGAAGGAGAAGCTGCAAAAGACGATCTCTGAGATTGCCCATCAGGTAAAGACACCTCTGTCGAATATCAGTATGTATCATGATATGCTTTCTGATTCGGATACCACAAAAGATGAGGCGGAAAAATTCAGGAAAATTATAAGGCAGCAGCTTGAGAAACTGGAGTTTCTGATCGATTCGTTAATCAAATCTTCCCGTTTGGAGAGTGATATGATTAAGCTGAATATGGAAAATAACAATATTTTTCACGTTCTGGAAATAGCTGTGAATGATATCCTTCATAAGGCGGACAGGAAAAAGATTGAGCTGTCTATCCGGTGCGATTCAGATATTACAGCAGACTGTGACGTGAAGTGGACGGCAGAGGCAATCGGTAATATTTTAGATAATGCAGTAAAATATACGCCGGAGAAAGGGAATATTTATATTGACGTCAGTCAGGGAGAGATGTACACAGAAATCAGAATCCAGGATACGGGAAGGGGAATAGCTTCCGGACATTACAATGATATATTCAAACGTTTTTACAGGGAAAAATCGGTATCTAAGGAAGAGGGGCTGGGACTCGGCCTGTATATTGCCAGAAATATTATTACTCTTCAGGGGGGATATATTATGGTACATTCTGTGCCGGGGCGAGGAGCCTGCTTTTCAGTATACATCCCGCAGCGGAGGTGAAGATGATTCTGCCTGCGCGGACGGTGTCAGAACACGAATTGTTTCGGTTTTGATAATATTTTTCCGCAATTTGAAACAGAATTGATAGAATCTCCTTTTAAAATGGAATTATGATCAGGAAGGAGAGAGTGACATATGGATATTCTGCAGACAAAGAATCTTACAAAGTATTATGGAGAAGAGCCACTGCTTGTGAAGGCTCTGGACGGGATTACCCTTCAGATTGAACAGGGAAGCTTTACAGCCATCGTAGGGACGTCTGGTTCGGGAAAAAGTACGCTGCTTCATATGCTGGGAGGACTGGATACGCCCACAGGGGGCAGTGTTACGGTAGACGGACAGAGCCTTGACGGGATGAGCCGGAGTGAGCTGACGATTTTCCGCAGAAGAAAGATTGGCTTTATTTTTCAGAACTATAATCTGATGACGAATCTGACAATTTATGATAATATTGTTCTCCCGGTGGAGCTGGACGGAAGGTGTGCGGATAAGCAGTATTTTGACGATATTGTAACGGTGCTTGGACTGGAAGATAAACTGGACAGAAAACCAAATAAACTTTCCGGGGGCCAGCAGCAGAGGGCTGCCATTGCCCGGGCGCTGATTACCAAGCCGGCGATTATTCTGGCTGATGAGCCTACGGGCAATCTGGACAGCCGCACAAGCCGGGAGGTTGTGGGACTTTTGCAGGCGACCGGAAAGAAGTTTCATCAGACGATTGTAATGATCACTCATAATGATGAGATTGCTCAGATTGCAGACCGGACAATCCGAATTGAAGACGGACGGATTGCAGAAAGCAGGTGGTAATGATGAAACTGGACGCAAATAATAACAGCAGAATTATTTACCGTATTGCAAAAAGTAATCTGACAGGAAGCAGGGTATATACCTTCTTTTCCGGTCTGACAATTGTCCTTTCGGTAACATTTATAATGGTGATTACATTGTTTCTCCAGGGGACGCAGACAGCGGAGAAACGAATGCTTCAGAATATGCAGCATGTGATATATATGAACGTGTCAAAGGAGCAGATGAAAAAACTTGCGGCAGACGAGAGGACCGAGCTTGTGATTCCATATAAAGCCAACGGTGCAGAGTTTGAAATCAGCGGCGTAAACTATGAGTTTATTTATATGAAAAGCCAGAAAGATAAGATACAGACTTATGTGCCGGCGGAAGGAAAAGCACCGGAAAAGTACAAGGAAATTGCCGTAGACAAAAGATTTATGAATCATATCGGGAAGGAGTGCAGACTCGGGGACAAGATATCTCTGCATACTGAAAATGGACCGGAAGAATTTGTAATTTGCGGATATACCGACAGGAAACAGGATCTGTCGGTGTATACGGTCTATGTGTCCGAAGAATTTGCCGAGAAAAATCCGTCCATGAAGGCGGCGGAATATACAGCTCTTGTACGGATTGCGGGCGCTTCGGATATGGAATCTTCCGGATTTGAGTCGGTTGTTTACCAGATGGCAGAGGATTACGGCGTGAAACGCCAGGATGTGAACATAAACGGCACTTTTGAGGAGTCGCTGCGGGATGACAATACGGCCGGATTTGCGATTGCCTTTGTATCATTCTTTATCATGGCTGCCAGCGGGATTGTAATCTACAGTATCTTTTATCTGTCCGTCGTGTCACGCATACAGCAGATCGGACAGCTTCAGACCATAGGAATGACCGCGAAGCAGATTAAGAAGATGGTGCGCCGGGAGGGTGGATATCTGTGCGCCGCGGCAATTCCCGCAGCCTTAATTCTGGGCGGTCTCTTGGCGTATATTCTGCAGCCGGAAGGATGGGATACACTTAGTTGTCTGGTAACAGCGGCCATCACAGGGACATTCGGCTTCTTTATCGTACAGATCTCTGTCAGCAAGCCGGCGGCGCTTGCGGCCAGGGTTTCTCCGATTGAAGCCTCCAGGGATTGGGGGGATGGCAGAGATATCCAGGAAGGGAATACAGAGCATAAAGAGCTGACAGCATTTGTAATGGCGCGGCTGGGACAGGGACGAAGCCGCAAGAAACGGCGGCTGATGACGGCGTCCATTGCTTTTGGAGGAATTGTTTTTATGATTGCGGCTTCGTATCTGTACGCCTGGGACGAAATGGCTTTTTCAAGGGAAGGTGTCTTTTCCGATGCGGAATATATCATCACTTACCGGTATAATGCGCACAATCCGTCGGCATATGGGCCGACCGATATGCAGCTTGGGGGACATTTGAGCGAAGAACTGAAAGATAAGCTGTCCGGGCTTCCTCATGTGCGTTCCGTCATGACGGAAGACAGTGCATACGGAAGTATTGAGTATCAGGGAGCTGTCTGGAGCGACGGATTTTACCGGCTGACAAGAGAGTCTGAAGAATATTTTGAGATGAATGCAGAAGGAAATAACAGTTATGAATATCTGTGTGAATCAGACGGTATTATGATTACAGACAGTGAACTTGTCTCCGGGCTAAATGGTGTATCTTTGCAGGTTGGAGATGATATCACGCTGCGCTGGTCTGACGGTGCGGAACACTCTGCAAAGCTTAAGATTGCGGCAGTCACACCGGATTCTTCGCCGGTAAAAGGCGGCTATACTTTTGCAATGACAGATCAGACTATGGAAAAGCTGTGGGGCGATATGAATACCGCCAGCGCTTTCTATATTTCTGTGGATGATTATGAAAAATACGGAGAACAGACAGAGAAAGAGCTCCGTAAGCTGACGGAAAATTACTCCGATTTATCTCTGGTGACGCTGCGGGAGAAAATACTGGATGATTCAGCCAATGTAAATAAGATAAAAATGCAGATATACGGAATCTCAGCCTTTGTTACTTTATTCGGAATTCTGAATTTGATTAATATGATGATTGGAAATATCGCTACGCGTAAAAGGGAGTTATCGGTGCTGGAATCCATCGGTATGGAAGTGAGACAGATCAGAAATATGCTGTTCTGGGAAAGTATTATGTACGTATTTCCGGCAATCCTGATTACATTTTTTGTCGGCGGCGCTGCCGGATACGGATTCGTTGCCGCATATAAGCAAATTGCAGAATATATGAATTACAGATTTCCTCTGATTCCATATCTTCTGTATGCGGCAATGATGATTTTGATTCCTCTGTTGATTTCCAGTGTCAGCCTGAACAGACAGAGTAAATTATCCCTTGTGGAGCGGATAAAGCAAATGGATTACTAAATTTTTTCCACCTGTACGGTTGGAAATGTGTTTAAGGCGGCAAGATACTATGCCGCCTCTTGCAGTGGAAGACTGTCAGGGACAGTAAAGAGTATTTGATGATTAACCAGCCACGAATTTAGTTCTCCGTTATATAGCAGTGCGGATAGAACTGCGTGAGAACCGCTTCCAGTATATGACCAGCTCATTCCATTGTGTTTCTGACGTCCGGCTACGATCAGATCATTGGCTTTTTCTACTGGATTGCTGAAATTCCGATAGTTCATAACAGACCTTAATGCATAGCAGGGGACATATGGTTTTTTGTGCTCAAGATAGTTCACGGCATATTCCAGCCGTAACGGGTTCTTGATAAATTTAGGATCCAGGCTTTTTAAATATGTGACTGCGTCGTCCACATTGCCACATAGTACCATTCATCACTTTGTCCTGATCCTTATCTGCATTATATTTATAAAGATATTTTTCTTTGTGTTTGCATCCTCCACAATCTGCGCATCCGTATACCTCAAATGTCTGGCTGTATCCCTCCTGTTGTCTCTTTTCTGTTCGGATATGTTGAAGCTTCCGTCCGTCATGGCAGATATAATACTTTTCCCCTTCGGACTCTTCACAGGTCATGTTGTAATGCTTACTGATATTTTCCCGGTATGCTTTTGTCTTCCTTTTTTCGTGATCCTGCAGTTTGATATAGCTGTCAATTTCGTTCTCTATCAGATATAGAAGATTTTTCTCACTGCAATACTCGCTGTCGGCTGTTACTTCCTTAAGCACATCGCCGAACGATTTTCTATGTTTTTCCAAAACTGGTACCAATGTATTATAATCGTTCCTGTCATTGCTGACATATCCGTGGACAATAAAATAATTCTCTATGGACACCTGTACATTATAGGCTGGTTTTAACTGGCCATTCTTCATATGGTCTTCTTTCATCCTCTTAAATGTGGCTTCCACATCCGTTTTTGAATAACTGTTCCGGTCTTTCCCCATGATCTCAAAACATTGCTTATATCCCATCAGGCGCTTGCCGCAAACCTCATAACATGTAACGGAGGAAAGATGGTTGTCGCTAGTCATCTTTTTCTCTTTTTATCATCCATTGCATTGGACTATCTATTTCCCGACAGCCCCAATAGGCAAAGCCGTAGCGTTGCGTGGAGTATAAAAAACTCCTATGCTATAATGATATTGGTTTCGCAGGCCATATCAAAAGCATAGGAGGTATCCAAAATGGATAATCAAAGTATAACACACACAAGATGGAATTGCATCTATCATATTGTTTTTATACCGAAGTGTGGGGAATTAAACCCTCTTTGGGAATAAACTTTCTCGCAGCAAGCTGCGAGGTATTCGCCCCAGCTTCGCCTAGTTTGTTGCGCAGCAAGCTGTGGGGAATTAGACCCTCTCTTTAATTAAAATTGTAAAGGAAAAAATATTTAATTAAATTTGTCACCTTTTTTAATTTTGAAACGTTTTATTATAAAAGGAATTGAGGAGGATGTTGGGGGAGGGATGTGAAAGGTATGATTGAACAAGCTTCAGTTGAGGAGATATTTCAAAAATATGGAGAAATGCTATATAAAATATGTATCGTAATGCTTAAAAAGACGTATGATGCAGAAGATACAGTGCAAGATGTATTAATAAAATATATGATAAAAAAGCCTCTCTTTGAAACTTATGAACATGAAAAGGCATGGTTAATTAGAGTTACAATAAATCTTTGTAAAGATAAATTGCGTTTCTATAAACAACATCCATATATAAATATCGAAACAATTAAGACTACATATCCTGAGGATAGTATAGATAGTCAGATATTTGCTATCTTTTTAGAATTACCATCTAAATATAAAGAAGTGCTTTTATTGTATTATGTAGAAGGATATAAATGCTTTGAAATAAGTAAGATTTTGAGAATTACGGAATCGACTGTGAAAAAGCGTTTGGAACGAGGACGAAATTTATTAAAAAGAAGTTGGGAGTGAATGAGTGTGGATAAAAATTCAATTAAAAATGCTGTGACTGGAATTGAATTTACAGAAGAATCCAAGCAGAGAATTTTTGATGGGATTGAAAGAAAAAAAATTTTGAAACAGAAAATTCACATAAGGAGAATTACAATTGGGATAGTTGTAACAGCCATAGTTTTTTTGTGTGCGTTTACAAATATCTTGCAAAAAAACAAATCAATAATTACAGTTTATGCGATGACACAAGATGGAAATGAGAAAAATTCCGTTTTGATACCAGAACATAAAGAAACTTTAAAATTGATGGAAACGCCGGTAGGAAATGGTTATATTTTTCAGATAGATATACCAGAGAATTATATGTATAATTGCAAGTCATTAGAAAAAGAAAATAGTATTTTTACAATTTACCAAAACGGGAAAAAAATATATTGGATTCCCGAGTCAAATACATTTGGACAAATTTATAGTGGTGAAAATGAGAAGTTAACAAATAATAGTCCAAATTGTGTGAGCGAATGTGAATTTGAAATAGTAGTTTACAATGAAAATAAAGAAATTTCATATGAGGAGGTTATAAAATTTGAATTAGTAAATGGAGAATGTATTGTTACACTAAAGAAGTAAATTACTGTTTGGAAATATCCCATGTATACTTTAGAAAGAGAGAGGATTGGTCATGAGAAGAAAAACAAAAGCATTATTTATGGCATTAATTATGTGTTGTATGCTACTTACAAATTTTTCTTATGTAATGGCAGCATATTCCGAGAACATTTCCTCAAAAATGGAAGAAAAATTCGATGGAAAAATTTATAGTGAGAAGGGAGGTTTACTTAATTCATTTTATAGTGAATATAGAGGTACTTGTACTCATATTCCCTGTAATCATGTAACAGATACCGTATGGCAACATAGACATACTGGTGAGAGGTGCGATGTATATACAGCAAATGCAACATGGTGTAAATGTTGTAATACTATTTTAAAATTTAGTAGTGGTTGGGTGTATTCATATACACATTATGGATGTAACAAATAAATACTTAGGGGATATTTCCTAATGGAAATAAAAATATGTTTTGGAGGTAGAATATGAAAATAAAAATTAAATTTATGGTAACTTTTATGGCATTGGTTTTAAGTACTTTCACAGCTATTTCTGTAAGTGCAGCATCAGAAGATCCGTATCAGGCAGTGATTGATAAATTGAATAAAGAGTATTCGATGGATATTCATTTTATGAATTCAGAAGAATTTCGCGCATATTCAATGGAGAAACAGCAAAAGATAGATATTACACCAGAGGAATTCGAAAAGAATTTGAGGGAACAAATTATTGAAAACAACCGGGCTCAAGCTGAAGCTGATGAAAAATTTGCAGAATTAGAAGCGAAGGATATTATTGAAAGTGGAAGTGGAGTTTGTAAACCTATAAGTACAACTAGAGCAACAGCTACTGTTACAAGAGGTAAAGCGGTTCCAGGAGCAACAGTATATCTAAATGCGACGGTAAGTAATAACCCGGGATATTGGATGTATAGCAATATCAATTCGGTTCATACAGAGTATATAGCGGGTAATAATTCGAAACCTCCATTTCACGCAAATACATATAATTACAGCTTAATAGATTCCAGAAGAACATGTGCTACAAAGTTATATGGCTATACTTTAGGAGATTATGGTACTATAATTAATAGTAATGCGTATCGGTACGTGGAGTTTTGGGCAGGCAGTGGAATGTAGAACAAGATTTACGTAGAAAAAAGAATTTTAGAAGGCTTTGGGTCATTGTATTGACTCAAAACCTTCTTCTTTAACAGCCCACTAAAGCTCATTTTGATCAATAATAATGGTAATTGTTGTGTATCCAAATCAAAATTTAACGTCTTAAAATGTTTTGCTTCAAACAAAATAGAGAAGCAGATTAAAAAAAGGATGAAATTTATCAAATTATTATGAAGTCTGGCAGAAGCTTGGATGCGGTTATAGAGCTGCTGTTGGTAAGTAATTAGAGTAAAATTAAGTGAAATGTAAAAGAAGAATGTTGCCGTTATGGGGAAACCTATAACGGTAATTTTTTTGCACTGAAAGCAAATATCTAGACACAATCATTCGTAAAATTACCGATATGTGCTATGGATATCGATAATTGCTAAAGCACCTCGAACTACTAAAAACAAGGGTTTTCATATTGATTGTTTACTCCATATATGGTAATATTTTCTTAAATATATTACCGATATGTAAGGAGCGAAAATATGAAATCTAGCAGAATACCTGAGGATGTTAATAAATACCGTCCCGGTCCATGTACCGAGATAAAGTTGATCGGTGGACATTATTATGTGTATATGTATAACGCTGTGCAACTCCCTAGTGGAAAGTGGGGAAAGAAAACCGGCAAAAGTATCGGAAAAATCATTCCCGGTACGGGATTCATTCCTAATAAAAATTATCATTTGTTTCTCGGTGAGAATTCACAAGATGACATTACTGTTCTTGAGTATGGCCAGTACGCCCTGATAGAGACAGTTGCGAAGGACATACTGGATTCCTTGAAACAATTCTTCCCGATTGATTATGCGTCTCAGATCTTTGTGTATGCAAGCATACTGTTTGCAAATCAATGTTAACAACCTAACTCAAGCAACTACAACATATTGTGTTTTTACTTTTAATTGGCACGGGGTTCCCTGTGCCTTTCTTCATTCAAGACCACTATCTCAATTAAAATATTGCACAAATTTTTCGTCGAAAAATCAGCAGATTTACTATTGACAAAA